>NZ_LS483411.1:611494-1222989 GCF_900475755.1 Haemophilus influenzae | reverse complement strand
AATTATATGTAGGCTACCTGAATTTTTTAAAGAAACCATAATTACAACAAATTACGATGATTTGATTAAAAAAATATATGCAAATCAAGATATTCATTTTGATCAAGAAGTATTTGGTATTGATGCTGAAGAGTTTAAAAAATTATTTGGAGAAGGCTATCGAATTCTTTTAAAGTTACACGGAACATTTATAAGTAAAAACAAAAGAGTACTCACCCAAGATGATTATAAAAGACATTATTCTGAACACAATATTCTCAAAACCTGTGTAATGGAATCATTATTTTCTCAATCTTTGCTATTTTTAGGTTGTAGTCTAGATAAAGATCGAACATTGCAATGTATGGCAGAAATTGTCGAAGAACGCGGCAAAGATAATCTACCTAAACACTATGCTTTTTTATCTTGTGAAAATTTATCCGAGGAAGAACGAACAGCTCGCAGAAAAGCACTTCAAAAATCCAATATTTTTCCAATTTGGTATGATGGCGATCATGATGAAAGCATTGAAGCCTTGCTGGAATTATTAAATGATGGAGAACAATAAAATGCTCAACGAAAACGACATCGAACAACTCACCCTTCAACGTCTGCAATCCCTCGGTTGGGAATATCGCTATGGTAAAGACTTGCTTGTTCATGAAGGCGAGTTTGCCCGTGGCGATTTGAGCGGCGTAGTTTTTATTGAGCAACTGCGTGAGGCGGTGCGTAAACTTAATCCGCAGCTGCCTGAAAGCGCGGTGGATTCTGTGGTCAAATCGGCGACAAAAAGCGATATTGGCAACTTAGTGGTGCGTAATCAGGCGTTTTATAAACTGTTGCGTGATGGTGTACGAGTGGAATATACGCAAAACGGCGAACAGAAAATTGAGATGGCGCGTTTGGTAGATTTCGAGCATTGGGAAAACAACCGTTTTGTCGCCGTCAATCAATTGGAAATCCGAAGCCGTAAAGGGGGCAAGCGGATTCCTGATATTATCGGCTTTGTAAATGGTCTTCCCTTAGTGGTATTTGAGCTCAAAAATCCGTTGCGTGAATCGGCGGATTTGTTGCAGGCGTTTAATCAGTTTGAAACCTATAAAGATGAAATTGCCGAGCTGTTTGTTTACAACCAAACCCTAATTATTTCAGACGGCATTGCCGCCCGTTTGGGCTCGCTGTCGGCAGATTTCCAACGCTTTACACCTTGGAAAGTCGTGGACGAAAAGGCAAAAAGTAAGCGGTTGGATTTTGGCGATGAATTGCAAAATCTGTTAAACGGCTTGATGACACCGCAAAAACTGCTGGATTATGTACGTTATTTTGTGCTGTTTGAACTCGGTTCTAATGGAGCGTTAATCAAGAAAATCGCAGCGTATCATCAGTATTACGGTGTGAATGAAGCGGTAGAATCCACGATTTTTGCCACAAGCGAGCAAGGCGATAAACGCATTGGCGTGATGTGGCATACGCAGGGTTCGGGCAAATCCATTTCAATGCTGTTTTATGCAGGCAAATTGCTCTCCCAACCTGAATTGAAAAACCCGACGATTTTAGTCGTCACCGATCGCAATGATTTGGACGGTCAGCTTTTCCAAACCTTTTCTTCAGGCAAAGAGTTAATCAAACAAACACCGCAACAAGTAGAAGACCGAGAACAACTACGCCAACTGCTCGCACAAAATGAAGTGGGAGGCGTGTTTTTTACTACCATTCAAAAATTCGCCTTGAATGAGGAAGAAAGCCGCTTCCCTGTCTTAAATGACCGCAGCAATATTATTGTGATCAGCGATGAGGCACACCGTAGTCAATACGGTTTTACCCAAAAACTACATAACGGCAAATTCCAAGCAGGTTATGCTCGCCATTTGCGTGATGCACTGCCTAATGCTTCGTTTATTGGTTTTACGGGTACGCCAATTAGCCTTGAAGATCGCGATACACAAGATGTTTTCGGTCAGTATGTATCTATTTACGATTTGCAAGATGCGGTGGAAGATGGTGCAACCGTGCCGATTATTTACGAAGCTCGCCAAATCAAGCTAGCGGAGAATGCTAATCACGATGAATTATTTGCAGAAATTGATGAGCTACTGGAAGGCGAAGAAAACCCGAAATTACGCTTGCGAGAAAAATTACTCGGCTCAGAAGCACGATTGCACGATTTAGCGGTCGATTTTGTGCAACATTTTGCAAAACGCAATCAGCAACAAGACGGCAAGGCGATGATTGTTGTTTCCAGCCGTCAAATTTGCGTGGATTTGTATAATCAGATCATCGCTCTGCACCCTGAATGGCATTCGGATAATATCAATGAGGGGGCAATTAAAATTGTGATGACGGGTTCAGCAAGCGATACGCCTGAAATGCAAAAACATATTTACAGTAAGCTGGAAAAGCAAACGTTAGAACGCCGTTTTAAAGATCCTACCGATCCGCTGAAAGTAGTAATTGTGCGTGATATGTGGCTGACAGGCTTTGATGCACCGTGCTGTAACACTATGTATCTTGATAAGCCAATGAAGGGACATAACCTAATGCAAGCCATCGCACGAGTAAACCGTGTATTCGCTAACAAAAGTCGCGAAAACGGTGGACTTATCGTGGATTATGTTGGTTTAGCAGAAGAATTACGAGCAGCCACACAGCAATACACCAACTCTACTGGCAAAGGTCAATTAGCGGAAGATGTGCAAAACGTGTTCTTTAAAATGAAAGAACAGCTTGAATTTATCCGAACTTTGTTTGCGACACCAATTGAAGGCGAAGCATTTGATGTTCAGATGGTAATTTCTGAACAAGAACCTGCATTGTTGCTAAAAGCTATAGCGACAGCAGCAAACCATATTGCTACGCTGGATCAATTACCAAACGAAGGCAAAGCATACGATCAACATTGGCACAATGCGGACGATATTGAGCCACGTAAAAAAGCCTTTTTGAAAACGGCAGGAAGCTTGAAAAAAGGTTACGCTTTATGCGGGGCATTACCTGAAATCGAACCATATAGTCAAGAAGTGGCTTTTTATGATGCTGTACGTGCTGTGCTTGCCAAACGTGAACAAAATGGAAAAGGGATAACTGAACGCTTAATTCAGCTTAAAGCCTTAATCAATCAAAGTATTGTATCTGAAGGTACCATTGATTTATTTGATTTGTTGGGCAAAGAACAAACGCAGATTAATTTGCTTTCCGACGAATTTTTGCAAGCGATCAAAAACAGCGAGACCAAAAGCCTGTGGGTGTTAGCGATGGAGCGTTATTTAAAGCAGGAAATTAAAGCCAAAGCCAGCAGAAATCTGACCGAACAAAAAGATTTTGAGCAACGTTTGCAAGAAGCCCTCACGCAATATCACAATCACAATTTGAGCGTGGTGGAAATTCTTGATGCACTTGTGCAGATGGGGCGGGATTTCTCCGAACGCTTATCGCGGGGCGAAAAACTCGGTTTAAGCACGGCAGAATTAGCGTTTTACGATGCCCTTTCTCAAAACGAGAGTGCCAAAGAATTGATGAACGATGAAGTGCTTTCTAAACTCGCTAAAGAGATTACCGATATTTTACGCTGCTCAGTCAGTATTGATTGGCAACACAAAGAAGCAGTGCGGGCAAGAATTCGATTACTCGTTCGACGTGCCTTACAAAAATATAAATATCCACCCAATAAACAGGAAGAAGCGGTAACTTATGTGATTAAACAAGCGGAAGAGATTGCGGGGGATTTAAGCATGTGAAATTATATAAGATATTGTTTTTATTATATTTTTCTCTGAAGATTGGGGAATAAAGAAGAATAAATTTGGTGCGACTAGCTGGACTCGAACCAGTGACCCCCACCATGTCAAGGTGGTGCTCTAACCAACTGAGCTATAGTCGCACTGTATAAAGTGTTTGGAATTATAGATATTTTTAATCTGAAAACAAGTATTTTTCTTAAAACTCGATATAACTGGCAAAAAAGTAAACCGTCTTGCCTTAACTAACAGGGCTGTTTTTGATTTCCCAAATTTTTAAGCGTATAATCTGCACCGATTTTTTATCTGGCTAAGATGTAGCGAAATAAAATAATACCTTTAAAATTTTGTAATTATTGACGGAGTAAATAATGTCTAGAAGACTAAGAAGAACGAAGATTGTATGTACTATGGGCCCATCAACTGACCGTGATAACAATCTTGAAAAAATTATCGCAGCGGGCGCAAACGTAGTTCGTATGAACTTCTCTCACGGTACACCTGAAGATCATATCGAACGAGCAGAACGTGTACGTTCTATCGCGAAAAAATTAGGTAAAACCGTGGCAATCTTAGGTGATTTACAAGGTCCTAAAATTCGTGTTTCTACCTTTAAAGACGGTAAAATTTTCTTAAGAGTTGGCGATAAATTCATTCTTGATGCGGAATTGCCAAAAGGCGAAGGTACACAAGAATCTGTTGGTTTAGACTATAAAACGCTTCCACAAGATGTTGTACCAGGCGATATTCTTTTATTAGATGATGGTCGTGTTCAATTAAAAGTATTATCAACTGATGGTGCAAAAGTTTTCACCGAAGTCACTGTTGGCGGTCCATTATCAAATAATAAAGGTATCAACAAATTAGGTGGCGGTTTATCTGCAGATGCATTAACAGAAAAAGATAAAGCAGACATTATTACCGCTGCACGCATTGGCGTTGATTTCTTAGCTGTTTCTTTCCCTCGTTCAAGTGCTGACCTAAATTATGCGCGTGAACTTGCTCAACAAGCTGGTTTAAATGCAAAAATCGTTGCTAAAGTTGAACGTGCAGAAACTGTTGCTAATGATGAGGCAATGGACGATATTATTTTAGCATCTGATGTAATTATGGTTGCTCGTGGTGATTTAGGTGTGGAAATTGGCGATCCTGAATTAGTTGGCGTGCAGAAAAAATTAATCCGTCGTTCACGTCAATTAAATCGTGCAGTAATTACAGCAACTCAAATGATGGAATCAATGATTAGCAACCCAATGCCAACTCGTGCTGAAGTGATGGACGTTGCAAACGCAGTATTAGATGGTACTGATGCGGTTATGCTTTCTGCTGAAACAGCAGCAGGTCAGTATCCTTCTGAAACAGTAGTGGCAATGGCGGGCGTATGTTTAGGGGCAGAAAAAATGCCAAGCATTAATGTTTCTCGTCACCGTATGGATAAAGAATTTGAAGCCATTGAAGAATCTGTTGCTATGTCTGCAATGTATGCAGCAAACCATATGAAAGGTGTTGCTGCTATCGTTACATTAACAAGCTCAGGCCGTACACCTTTATTAATGTCTCGTATTAGTTCTGGTTTACCAATCTTTGCATTATCTCGTCATCAAGAAACCTTAAATCTTTGTGCATTATACCGCGGTGTAACCCCTGTTTTCTATGGTGAAGATAGCCGTACTGAAGCTGGTGCAAAAGCTGCACTACAATCATTAAAAGAAAAAGGTTATTTATCTGTAGGCGATTTAGTGCTTCTAACGCAGGGTGGACAAGGTGCGACAGAAACTAACGTTTGTCGCACATTAATTGTTGAATAATCAATAATCTGAATACTTTAAATAAAGAGCGGTGGATTTTCCACCGTTTTTTATTTCCTTTTTTTACCGCACTTTTCACTTAAACCCAATAGATATTTGCGGTATTATAGGCGACATTCTAGTATCGAAATAAGTCCTATGGCATCACAACCTCAAATCAAATCTTCTGACAAAAAAACGGCACAAGTAAGTATTCCCCCGCACTCAATTGAAGCTGAACAAGCTGTATTGGGTGGCATTCTGCTGAGTAATCAACATTGGGATAGCATTGCTGAACGTGTTATTGCTGACGATTTTTATACTTTTCAACACCGTCTGATTTTTACAGAAATGGAACATCTAATGCGTAATCAATCGCCTATTGATTTAATTACGCTAGATCAAGCCTTAAGAAGCCGTGGTGTAAGCGATGAAGTGGGGGGGTTTGCCTATCTTGCAGAGCTTTCCAATAATACCCCGAACGCAATTAATATTTTGGCTTATGCGGATATTGTGAGAGAGAAAGCCATATTACGAGAACTTATTTCGGTAGGAAATCGTATTGCTGAAAATAGTTATTCTCCCAAAGGGCAAGACATTAAGTTAATTCTTGATGAAGCTGAGCGTGAAGTATTTGCGATTGCAGAAAAACGGACAACTTCTAGCGAAGGCCCGCAGAATGTGATCAATGTATTGGAAAGTACTATTGAAAAAATCGATATTTTAAGCAAGCTTGAAAATCATTCGGGTGTGACTGGTGTTACAACTGGCTTTACTGATCTTGATAAAAAAACGGCAGGTTTACAGCCTTCTGACTTAATTATCGTTGCGGCACGTCCGTCAATGGGTAAAACCACTTTCGCCATGAACCTTTGCGAAAATGCTGCAATGGCAAGTGAAAAACCTGTTTTAGTATTTAGTTTAGAAATGCCCGCAGAACAAATTATGATGCGTATGATCGCTTCCCTTGCTCGCGTTGATCAAACCAAAATCCGCACAGGTCAAAATTTAGATGAAATTGAATGGAACAAAATTGCCAGCGTAGTGGGAATGTTCAAACAAAAAAATAATCTTTTTATCGATGATTCTTCAGGTTTAACCCCTACCGACGTTCGTTCGCGCGCACGCCGAGTTTATCGTGAAAATGGTGGATTAAGTATGATTATGGTGGATTACTTACAATTAATGCGCGCACCCGCATTTTCAGATAACCGAACACTAGAAATCGCAGAAATTTCTCGCTCCCTCAAAGCACTCGCCAAAGAATTACAAGTGCCAGTGGTCGCCCTTTCTCAGTTAAATCGTACTTTAGAACAACGTGCAGACAAACGCCCTGTAAACTCAGATTTACGTGAATCAGGCTCTATCGAACAAGATGCTGACTTGATTATGTTTATTTACCGTGATGAAGTCTATAACGATAACTCGGAAGATAAAGGGGTTGCAGAAATTATTATTGGTAAGCAGCGTAACGGTCCAATTGGTCGAGTGCGGTTAAAATTTAATGGACAATTTTCACGCTTCGACAATCTCGCTGAACAACGTGAATATCGAGATGATTATTAAGGAAAAATAATGAACGTAAAACCGGCGACAGCGAAAATCAGTTCGCACGCCTTAAAACAGAATTTAGAAATAATTAAACAAAAAGCACCAAATAGCAAAATTATTGCTGTGGTTAAAGCAAATGCTTATGGTCACGGCGTTGTGTTCGTTGCTTCAACCTTAGAACAAAGTGTCGATTGCTTTGGCGTAGCGCGTTTAGAAGAGGCTTTGGCATTACGCTCCAATGGCATTACCAAACCAATTTTATTGCTTGAAGGCTTTTTCAATGAACAAGATTTGCCCATCTTAGCGGTCAATAATATCGAAACTATTGTACATAATCGTGAACAATTAGAAGCATTAAAACGTGCGAATTTACCAAGTCCAATTAAGGTTTGGTTAAAAATAGATACGGGAATGCATCGCTTGGGCGTTGCTCTTGATGAAGTGGATTATTTTTATCAAGAACTGAAAAAACTCCCTCAAATTCAACCGAACTTAGGCTTTGTCAGCCATTTCAGCCGAGCCGATGAACTAGAATCAGATTACACTCAGCTCCAAATCAATCGTTTTTTATCCGCCACAAAAGATAAACAAGGTGAACGCACTATCGCCGCTTCTGGCGGCATTCTTTTCTGGCCAAAATCTCACTTAGAATGTATCCGCCCGGGCATTATTATGTACGGCATTTCTCCAACTGATACTATCGGTAAAGAGTTTGGCTTAACGCCTGTAATGAATTTAACCTCGTCATTAATTGCCGTTCGCCATCATAAACAAGGCGATCCTGTAGGTTACGGCGGTATTTGGACAAGCCCACGAGATACCAAAATTGGCGTGGTCGCAATGGGTTATGGCGATGGTTATCCGCGCGATGTGCCAGAAGGTACGCCTGTTTATTTAAATGGCCGTCTTGTACCAATTGTTGGGCGTGTGTCAATGGATATGCTCACTGTTGATTTAGGCGCAGATAGCCAAGATTTGGTAGGCGATGAAGTAATTCTATGGGGCAAGGAATTACCTATTGAAACCGTAGCTAAATTCACAGGCATTTTAAGCTACGAGCTAATTACAAAATTAACACCGCGTGTTATAACTGAATATGTTGATTAATCACTGCATTTTTTGAACAGAGAGAGTCATTCTCCCTAATAAAATTCCAGAAAGTGCGGTTAAAATTTCAATTATTTTTAATGAAAGGAAATACCATGAAAAACATTAACCCGACTAACACCCATGCGTGGAAATCTCTTGAAGCTCATAAAGCTGAATTGTCAAACACCACCATCCAAGATTTATTTAAACAAGAAAAAAATCGTTTTGACGATTATTCTTTAACATTCAATAACCAAATTCTTGTAGATTTTTCCAAAAACAACATCAATCAAACCACCCTTTCACATCTTCGCCAACTTACTCAAGAATGCGCTCTTGATAGTGCAAAAGAAGCAATGTTTACCGGTGAAAAAATCAATCGTACTGAAAATCGTGCCGTGCTACATACTGCACTCCGTAATCGCGCTAATACTCCAGTACTTGTTGATGGTAAAGATGTTATGCCTGAAGTCAATGCGGTGCTAGCTAAAATGAAAGATTTCTGTCAGCGTATTATTTCTGGCGAATGGAAAGGCTATACAGGCAAAGCGATTACTGATGTCGTGAATATTGGTATTGGTGGCTCTGACTTAGGCCCTTATATGGTAACCGAAGCACTTCGCCCGTATAAAAATCATCTAAATATGCACTTTGTTTCAAATGTCGATGGTACACATATTGCGGAAACCTTAAAAAAAGTCAATCCAGAAACAACACTTTTCTTAGTAGCATCGAAAACTTTTACAACCCAAGAAACCATGACAAATGCGCAAAGTGCGCGTGATTGGTTACTAAAAGCATCGAAAGATGAAAGTGCGGTTGCAAAACATTTTGCAGCATTATCAACCAATGCTAAAGATGTAGAAAAATTTGGTATTGATACCAATAATATGTTTGAATTTTGGGATTGGGTTGGCGGTCGTTACTCTTTATGGTCAGCTATTGGTCTTTCAATTGCACTATCAATTGGCTTTGAAAACTTTGAAGCGTTATTAAATGGTGCGCATGAAATGGATAAACATTTCCGCTCTGCTCCAATCGAACAAAATATTCCAACTACTTTAGCCTTAGTTGGTTTATGGAATACCAATTTCCTTGGTGCGCAAACAGAAGCGATCTTACCTTATGATCAATATTTACATCGCTTCGCAGCCTATTTCCAACAAGGTAATATGGAATCAAATGGGAAATATGTGGATCGTGATGGCAATGTCATTAACAATTACCAAACTGGCCCTATCATTTGGGGAGAACCTGGTACAAACGGACAACATGCGTTCTATCAATTAATTCATCAAGGCACTACTTTAATTCCTTGTGATTTTATCGCACCCGCTCAAAGCCATAACCCATTGGCAGATCATCACAATAAATTGCTTTCAAACTTCTTCGCACAAACAGAAGCATTAGCATTCGGAAAAACAAAAGAGGAAGTCGAGGCTGAATTTATAAAAGCGGGTAAATCTTTGGATGATGTAAAAAATATCGTTCCATTTAAAGTATTTACGGGTAATAAGCCAACTAATTCCATTCTCGTTCAAAAAATCACGCCATTTACCTTGGGTGCATTAATTGCTATGTATGAACACAAAATCTTCGTACAAGGTGTGATTTTTAATATCTTTAGCTTCGATCAATGGGGTGTCGAACTAGGCAAACAACTTGCAAACAGAATTCTTCCTGAATTAACAGATTCTGAAAAAGTCGTAAGCCACGATAGTTCAACAAATGGATTAATTAATCAATTTAAAGTATGGCGTTAATTATTTAGATTTGAATAATTCCAAGTTTATCTAAGGACTAAATTCTAATTTAGTCCTTTAAATTTATCTTAGATAAACGATAAATATATATTTTAAATGAGTTTAATTATAAAAAATCAGTGCCTTACTAAGTTAAGGCACTGATTAATCATATTAGACTTTAATGCTATTAGTTATAGCACAGAAACATTTAAGTTCGAGCCGCCACCAACAATACGAACTCGGCGACCAGCTACAAAACTGCTGTCAGCCTTTTGAACAACAACGATCTCTTGACCATCATCTTTTTTAATTACAAGTTCAGCACCGTTTACTTGACTTACTTTCTCTTCGATTTTGCTTCCAGCTACTGCACCACCAATCGCACCAACTACTGCTGCGATAACTTGACCACGACCACCGCCAATTGCACTACCCGCAATACCACCTAACGCACCGCCACCAAGCGTACCAATTACGCCTTGATTATCAGCTTGGATCTTAACAGGACGCACAGAAACAATCGTACCATAAGTAATTGAACGAGCTTCCTTTGCTTGAGATGCACTATACACATCGCCACTAAAAATATCTGTATTCGTACATCCAGCCACACTAAAAATAGTTAAGATAGCTAATGCTAGTGTTTTCTTTTTCATATCTATACCCTTAATTTAAGAATTAAAATGGATTTCTTGGCGAAAATGATGAAATATTCTTTACTTGGCTATTATTAGACACCGTCACACAAGCCCCAATAGCAAGAGTTGAATCATACTTATGCACAATAATAACTTCCTCTCCTTTCTGCTGGTTACCAGAACAATCATTTTTACGAATAGTTAATTTAAGATTTTCGCCTTCCATTTGGCTAAAAACGATTTGACCTTTATAAAGCATTTTCATCTTTTTGAAAAGAAGAACAAGCACTCAAGCCTACTGTTGCTAAAACAACGAATGCAAGTGATAATTTATTCATTATTACTAAACCTCAAGTATTTTTTTAATAGAATAAGGATGAACCTTAATGCAAGTATGATTTACTGTTTTATCCGTAAAACTTACTGCAATAGATGGATTTGGTAATCTTTCCCCATCCACCTTAGGATCGCTCACTTTAATGGTTAAGTGAGTTAATTTGTCCCATAAAAAATACATATTGACACGGTCAATCCATTCATTTATCGATTCATTCGGTAAAAATGGCACTACAATCTCAATATGTTCCCAACCTTCAATTGGATATTTTTTATTTTTAGGAAGTGGAAGTTCAATAATATCCACAAATTGATTGGCAAATTTAACTGGTTTTTCTAATTCAATAAGATAAATCTTACGACCATTAACAATATTATCAGATAAAATTCTACCGCACTTTAATAAAAGTATCAGCCAATTTTTAGCAGTTTGCTCACTATTTACCCGTAATGCAAGATGATCGATTTCATAGTGAGACAGATCTATTGTCATTTCTTTGGCTAAATGCTGAATTTTTCTTTCAAATGTTGCTAAATCTGCTGAAAGTGCGGTCAAATTTTCCTGTAAATTTGTCATTTTGTCCCTTTGAGAAATATACAAAGAACGGTATCATAACCGATTATTTTTATTATTCAATTTGAACATAGGAAAAAACGTGAATATTCAATCTATTCTATCCGATAAAATTAAACAAGCAATGGTTATTGCAGGCGCTGATCAATCTTGTGATGCGCTTGTTCGTCAATCAGGCAAACCACAATTTGGCGATTATCAAGCCAACGGTATTATGGCTGCAGCAAAAAAATTAGGTTTAAATCCACGAGAATTTGCTCAAAAAGTTTTAGATAATCTTCAACTATCTGATATTGCAGAAAAATTAGAAATCGCAGGCCCAGGTTTTATCAATATTTTCTTAAATCCAACTTGGCTAACAACTGAAATTTCAGCTGCACTTTCCCACAAAAATTTAGGTATTCAAGCTACCAATAAACAAACAGTTGTGATTGATTATTCCTCTCCAAACGTAGCAAAAGAAATGCACGTAGGTCATTTACGCTCTACGATAATCGGCGATGCTGTAGCCAGAACCCTTGAGTTTTTAGGTCACAATGTCATCCGCGCTAACCACGTAGGCGACTGGGGAACTCAGTTCGGAATGCTTATTGCTTATCTTGAAAAAATGCAAAACGAACACGCCAGTGAAATGGAATTGCAAGATCTTGAAGCCTTTTATCGCGAAGCCAAAAAACATTACGATGAAGATGAAGTATTCGCAGAAAAAGCGCGTAATTACGTCGTGAAATTACAAAGTGGAGATGAATATTGTCGAGCGATGTGGAAACGTTTAGTCGATATTACTATGCAACAAAATCAGCACAACTATGATCGCTTAAACGTCACTTTAACCGAAAAAGATGTAATGGGCGAAAGTCTTTATAATCCTATGTTACCAAGCATTGTAGAAGATCTTAAAAAACAAGGTTTAGCTGTAGAAAATGATGGTGCATTGGTTGTTTATTTAGATGAATTTAAAAATAAAGATGGCGACCCAATGGGCGTGATCGTTCAGAAAAAAGACGGCGGTTTCCTTTACACTACAACCGATATTGCTGCCGCAAAATATCGTTATGAAACATTAAAAGCTAATCGCGCACTTGTTTTTTCAGATACTCGCCAAAGCCAACATATGCAACAAGCTTGGTTAATTACTCGTAAAGCAGGTTATGTACCAGACAGTTTCTCGTTAGAGCATAAAAACTTTGGGATGATGCTTGGTAAAGATGGTAAGCCATTTAAAACTCGTACTGGTGGCACGGTAAAATTAGCCGATCTATTAGATGAAGCCATCGAACGCGCTACTGTATTAATTAATGAAAAAAATACCAATTTATCTAATGATGAAAAACAAGCTGTGATTGAGGCTATTGGTATTGGATCGGTAAAATATGCAGATCTATCCAAAAACCGCACCACGGATTATGTTTTTGATTGGGATAATATGTTAAGTTTCGAAGGCAACACTGCGCCTTATATGCAATATGCTTACACCCGTATTCGTTCGATCTTTAATAAAACAGAGATAAATTCAACCGCACTTTTGGCTGCACCTTTAACTATTAAAGATGATAAAGAAAGAACGCTTGCAATCAAACTTCTACAATTTGAAGAAGCCGTGCAAACTGTCGGAAAAGAAGGCACACCACACGTGCTTTGTGCTTATTTATACGAACTTGCTGGCATATTCTCATCATTCTATGAACATTGCCCAATTTTAAATGCTGAAGATGAGGCCGTAAAATTAAGTCGTTTGAAATTAGCATTATTAACGGAAAAAACCTTGAAACAAGGTTTAGCGTTACTCGGTATTAAAACCGTAGAAAAAATGTAATTTCGATAATTAAATCCCTTTCTTACGAAAGGGATTTTTTATTCTGTAAATAAGCATAAAAAAAGTGCCCCATTGGGGCACTACTCGGAAAGCAAAATAGATGTCGGCTATTTAAGATAGCACTTGTTTTTAGTGGGTTCAGAATAAAGAAATCCGATCAGTTATGCAAATACATATTTTTAGATTTGTGAACTTGGTCACGATTTTTTTATAAAAAAACTAAAAACAAATATATTTTTAATAAAGTGCGGTAAAATTCTATAAAAATATTTCCGCACTTTCTGCTTTAACTTAGAGAATATTCTTTTCTCCACGAGATACACTAATCAAGCCAGAACGAACAATTTCTAACAATGTAGTTTCTTCTTTCAATGCAGAAATAAACGCATCAACTTTATCATTTGTACCGCTTAATTGAATTGTGTAAGACTTTGGCGTGACATCTACAATTTGACCGCGGAAAATATCCGCTAATCGTTTAATTTCATCGCGAGATGACCCCACTGCTCTTACTTTCGCTAAAACAATTTCTCGTTCTATATGTTCCTGTTCACTTAAATTAACCACTTTAAACACATCCACTAATTTATGGAGTTGTTTTTCGATTTGCTCCAATGCTTGAGTATCGCCCACTGCTTCAATAGTCATTCGAGAAAGCGTTGGATCATCCGTTGGCGCCACCGTCAAACTTTCAATATTAAAGGCACGTTGAGAGAATAAACCAACAACACGCGATAATGCTCCCGATTCATTTTCGAGTAAAACAGATAAAATTCTACGCATTAGTTTGTCTCCTCTTGAGGTTTACTTAAAATCATTTCATTCATTGCGCCACCACGAATTTGCATTGGATAAACGTGTTCAGATTCATCTACATTAATATCTACAAAGACTAATTTATTTTTAATACTGAATGCTTCTTGCAATTTGCTTTCAAGTTCATCGGGGGTAGCAATTTTTATTCCTACGTGACCGTAAGATTCAGCCAATTTCACAAAATCAGGCAAGGAATTCATATAGGTTTGTGAATGACGACCAGAATAAATCAAGTCTTGCCATTGTTTTACCATTCCCAAGAAATGATTATTCAAACAAATAATAACAACTGGAATGCCATATTGGGTTGCGGTAGAAAGCTCTTGAATATTCATTTGAATACTGCCATCACCAGTAACACAAACAACAGTTCCTTCAGGATGAGCTAATTTCACACCTAGTGCCGCAGGAAAACCAAAACCCATTGTGCCAGCACCGCCAGAATTAATCCAATGACGAGGTTCATCAAATGGATAATGTAACGCAGCAAACATTTGGTGCTGACCTACATCAGAAGCGACATAGGCTTGTCCTTTCGTGAGGCGATATACGGCTTCTATTACTTGTTGTGGTTTAATCACACCAGAAGTGCGGTCAAATTCCAAACATTTTTTTGCTTTCCATTGGTTGATTTCTTGCCACCAACTTTCAAGATCTGTTTGCGATCTCAAGCCTTCTTCATTCAATAAACTCAAAAATTCTTCCAATACATTTTTCGCATTTCCGACAATTGGAATCGCGGCTGGCACATTTTTAGAAATCGAGGTTGGATCAATATCAATATGAATCACTTTTGCATTTGGGCAATATTTTTCTAAATTATTTGTTGTTCGATCATCAAAACGAACGCCAATCCCCAAAATAAGATCACTTTCGTGCATTGCCGTATTAGCTTCTAAAGTACCGTGCATACCCAACATACCTAAGAATTGTTTATCTGTACTTGGATAAGCCCCTAATCCCATTAACGATGAAGTCACTGGCAAATTTAAGCGTTGTGCAAACTGAATTAACTGCTCACTACATTCAGCAGTGATTGCGCCACCACCGACGAAAAGTATCGGTTTCTTCGCCACTAAAAGTGCTTTTAACGCTTTTTTAATTTGACCTTTATGCCCATTGACTGTGGGATTATAAGAGCGTAACTCGACAGATTCTGGGTATTCATAAGGATATTTAAAATTAGGATTTACAGTGTCTTTTGGAATATCCACAACAACAGGGCCAGGGCGACCTGTAGACGCAATATAAAAGGCTTTTTTCAAAGTAGATGGAATATCTTCCGCCTTTTTTACAATAAAGCTATGCTTCACAACGGGACGAGAAATACCTAGCATATCGCATTCTTGGAAAGCATCACTGCCAATTAAATTACTCATAACCTGACCCGAAATAATAACCATAGGCACAGAATCGGTGTAAGCCGTTAAAATTCCAGTGATTGCATTTGTTGCTCCTGGTCCTGAAGTCACTAACACACATCCAACTTTACCTGTTGAACGTGCATAACCATCCGCCATATGCACCGCAGCTTGTTCGTGACGAACTAAAATATGTTCAATGCCACCTAGCGTATGAATTGCATCATAAATATCTAATACCGCCCCACCAGGATAACCAAATACGTACTCTACGCCTTCATCGCGTAAAGATTGAACCACCATCTCTGCGCCAGATAACTTCTTCATCTTTTACTCCTTAAATTTACCGCACTTTTAAAAATACGAACAGGTTATGTCAATGTTTCACATCATACAAAGTAAAAAAAATTTGTCTAGCCACTAAAACAATAAAAAATCAATTAAAAAAAATATAAAAAACCAAAGATAAATGAAAATTTAGTTTTTTATAAAATCTTCCATCAATAAAAATAAAAAAATGCGACAAAATGCCGCATTTTATAAAATAGTAAAAATATTATTTTTTATTCAAATTTTTGAATTGGATCACACTTTTAGCGTTTTTTAACTGCAAATACAATGACAATCAATGAAACTGCCGTTGCTGCAAAACCAGCTAAACCTGAATAAGTAAACCCTACCACAATATAACCAATAGAAGTCGCTGTTGCAACTGTGGCAGCATAAGGAAGCTGAGTAGTAACGTGATCAATATGATTACATTTTGCTCCCGTTGAAGACAAAATTGTTGTATCCGACACTGGCGAGCAATGATCACCACATACAGCCCCAGCCATTACTGCAGATAAACAAGGAAGCAATAATTCTGGTGCCGCATTCGCTGCCATTGCTGCGGCAATTGGTAACATAATGCCAAATGTCCCCCAGCTAGTACCTGTTGAGAACGCCATCGCTGCACCAAGAACAAAAAGTATAACA
The DNA here is from genome assembly GCF_900475755.1 of Haemophilus influenzae. NCBI lineage: Bacteria > Pseudomonadati > Pseudomonadota > Gammaproteobacteria > Pasteurellales > Pasteurellaceae > Haemophilus > Haemophilus influenzae. Next base: position 1,206,585 of record NZ_LS483411.1, on the reverse strand, counting down.
GGCAAAAATTGCATTGGAATATTACCAGACACAAGAGAAGATAGATATTTACCTGTTTGCATATCGCCTACGATTTTATTAATTGTCCAAGCAAAGAATAAAATTGCGATTGCGCCTGACATTGATTTAATTCCCACAATCCAAGAACGTGCATATTCAGGAACACTCACTTGACGATCAAGGATAATTAATAAAGTAGAAATAATAATTGAACAGAATCCGCCTACAACCAAAGATGTTCCTACTACTGTGTTTTCAAATGCACCTAAAACACTAAACACTTTGCCATCCGCAGCCAATGCCTCAGCTCCCGTGTAAATCATCATTGAAACTGTAGCAATAATTAAAACTAAAATAGGTAATATAAGATTACGCACGTGACCTTTTGCACCCGTTTCTTCTTCCAACTGATCTTCAGCATTTTCCAAAGCTAATTTTTCGTGACGCACCATTGAAGCAATATCAAAAGAAAAGTATGCCACAAAAAACACCATAATAATGGAAAAAATTGCATAGAAGTTCATTGAACTCATCGCCACGAATGCACCAATTGGCGTATATTCAGTAATGGAATAAGTCGCTAATAAACCGCCTACTAAGGTAATAATATATGCGCCCCAACTTGAAACAGGCATCATTACACACATCGGTGCTGCCGTTGAATCTAAAATATAAGCAAGTTTCGCACGAGAAACTTTAAAACGATCTGTCACAGGACGAGCAATTGCACCTACAGCGAGACTATGGAAATAATCATCAATAAAAGTAACAAAAACCAATGATGCCGCTAATAATTTAGCACCGCGACGACCTTTAATACGGCTTTGCGCCCATTCAGCAAAGGCACGATTACTGCCTGATACGGTTAAAAGTGCGGTTAAAACACCAAGCAATAATAAGAACAAAACAATATTCATATTTGAATTGATTTCACCATCAGCATAAACCAAAGAAACCACATTTTTTACCAAATAATTAAATGTACTGCCGATTTGCCAATCGCTTAACATTAATGATCCAATAATAATCCCCGCACTAAGGGAAACCAAAACACGGCGAGTTGCTATCGCCAAAATTATCGCCAACAAGGCAGGGACGATTGACCAAACAGATGATGAAAAATCAATAAGTTCCATTAAATAATACCTATAATTAATGGAGAGAACGGAAAGCACAGGACAGAATAAGACCAGAACAACCGTAGCGCTCCATAGTTAATCAGAAAAACTATGACAGTGCCGCCCCTTTCGAGTACGCCACCAACCAAACAAAATGACTTTTATTTGATTTCGGCAACTATTCCTTTCTTTTTTCTTCTTCGTTATCCACTCTGAAAAAATACTTATAATAATTGCACCTCTACTTTTGCAGTAATTCGAGAGATTACCGTAAAACAAACAAAATGCCAACAGATTTTGTAAAAAATTTATAAACTCGAATAAAAATATAAAGAAAATAAACACAAAAAAATATAAATATATATCTGTTCCGACCATTTATTTAATAATAGATATTTACAATAAATTTTATTTTCTCTATTATTAAATAAATTTCCCCACATTTAATGTTATTTATTGAGGTTTATTATGAACGAATTAGTAAGAGGTTTAACAAATCTTCGTAGTTTACGCGCAGCTGTACGTGAATTAACGTTAGAACAAGCAGAAAATGCCCTAGAAAAATTACAAACAGCTATCGAAGAAAAACGCACTAATGAAGCAGAATTAATTAAAGCAGAAACTGAACGTAAAGAACGTTTAGTTAAATATAAAGAATTAATGGAAAAAGAAGGTATTACGCCTGAAGAATTACGCGAAATTTTTGGCACAACAACTGTATCCACTCGAGCAAAACGTGCTCCACGCCCTGCAAAATATGCCTTTATTGATGAAAATGGCGAGCATAAAACTTGGACGGGTCAAGGTCGCACACCACGTCCAATTCAAAATGCATTGAACAAAGGTAAATCATTATCTGATTTCGAAATTTAATTTTTCTATTTGAAACTAGAACTCATTTTTATGGGTTCTATTTTTTTATCTAAACATAGCACACAACATTATGATCGAAAAAAAAATATTACTCACTGATTGCCCTGATGATAAAGGCTTAATCGCAAAAATAACTAATATTTGTTACAAACATCAACTAAATATTCTTCATAATAATGAATTTGTAGATTTTGAAACCAAACATTTCTTTATGCGCACAGAATTGGAAGGTATTTTTAACGAAGCTACTTTATTAGAAGATCTAAAATATAGCTTACCCGAAGAAACGAATTGTCGATTAATTCGCACCCAACGTAAGCGAATTGTAATTTTAGTCACCAAAGAAGCTCACTGCCTCGGCGATATTTTAATGAAAAATTATTATGGTGCGCTTGATGTAGAAATTGCAGCCGTAATCGGCAATCACTATAATTTACGTGAACTTGTTGAACGTTTTAATATTCCATTTCATTTAGTTAGCCACGAAAACTTAACCCGTGTAGAACACGACAAATTACTGGCAGAAAAAATTGATGAATATACGCCAGATTATATTGTTCTCGCTAAATATATGCGTGTGCTAAACCCTGAATTTGTCGCGCGTTATCCAAATCGAGTGATTAATATCCATCATTCATTCTTGCCTGCTTTTATTGGTGCCAAGCCTTATCAACAAGCCTATGAACGCGGTGTAAAAATTATTGGTGCAACGGCACATTTTATTAATAACGAATTAGATCAAGGCCCAATCATTATGCAAAATGTGATTAATGTGGATCATACTTATAATGCAGAAGCGATGATGCGTGCTGGTCGTGATGTGGAAAAAACCGTGTTAAGTCGCGCCCTTGATCTCGCTTTACACGATAGAATTTTTGTTTATAAAAATAAAACGGTGGTGTTGTAATGGAAAAAATTACTCTTGCACCAATAAGTGCGGTTGAAGGAACAATTAATTTACCAGGTTCTAAAAGTTTATCGAATCGCGCATTACTTTTAGCCGCCTTAGCTAAAGGCACAACAAAAGTAACCAATTTATTAGATAGCGATGATATTCGACATATGCTTAACGCCCTCAAAGCATTAGGCGTACGCTATCAACTGTCTGATGATAAAACTATTTGTGAAGTAGAAGGATTAGGCGGAGCATTCAATATGCAGAATAATCTTTCACTCTTTCTTGGCAATGCGGGGACGGCAATGCGCCCATTAACCGCTGCACTTTGCTTAAAAGGAGAAACCGAAAGCAAAATCATCTTAACTGGCGAGCCTCGTATGAAAGAACGGCCTATTCTTCATTTAGTCGATGCTTTACGCCAAGCGGGGGCTAATATTCGCTACTTAGAAAATGAAGGTTATCCTCCGCTCGCAATTCGCAACAAAGGGATAAAAGGTGGAAAAGTCAAAATTGATGGTTCAATTTCATCTCAATTTTTGACCGCACTTTTAATGTCTGCGCCACTTGCAGAAAATGACACAGAAATAGAAATTATCGGTGAACTAGTCTCTAAACCCTATATTGACATTACCCTTGCAATGATGCGAGATTTTGGTGTTAAGGTTGAAAATCATCACTACCAAAAATTTCAAGTTAAGGGCAATCAATCCTATATTTCGCCTAATAAATATTTGGTAGAAGGGGATGCCTCATCAGCCTCTTACTTTCTCGCAGCTGGAGCAATTAAAGGAAAAGTGAAAGTAACAGGCATTGGCAAAAACTCAATTCAGGGCGATCGTTTATTTGCTGATGTATTAGAGAAAATGGGGGCAAAAATCACTTGGGGAGAGGATTTTATCCAAGCCGAACACGCTGAATTAAATGGCATTGATATGGATATGAACCACATTCCAGATGCCGCAATGACGATTGCAACCACCGCACTTTTTGCCAACGGCGAAACCGTCATTCGCAATATTTATAACTGGCGTGTGAAAGAAACAGATCGTTTAACGGCTATGGCAACTGAACTACGTAAAGTCGGTGCAGAAGTCGAAGAAGGCGAAGATTTTATTCGTATTCAACCGCTTGCACTCAATCAATTTAAACATGCCAATATTGAAACTTATAACGATCACCGTATGGCAATGTGTTTTTCTCTAATCGCACTATCAAACACACCAGTGACAATTTTAGATCCTAAATGTACTGCCAAAACCTTCCCAACATTCTTTAGTGAATTTGAGAAAATCTGCTTAAGAGGTTAAATTAAAAAAGTGCGGTCAATTTCAAAAAAGTTTTCAAAATTGACCGCACTTTCATTCCATTCTTAAAAACAAATCCCAAGTTGAGATTATTTATACCGTTTTTTTACCGCACTTTTATCTTGCTCATGTAAACGTTCTAGTTTTTCCTTAATCTGAATTTCCATACCTCTATTCATCGGAAAATAATATTGAGTGTCTTTTAATTCAGGCGGGAAATAATTTTCACCAGCTGCATAAGCGTTAGGTTCATCGTGGGCATAACGATATTCAGCACCATAGCCAAGCTCTTTCATTAAATTAGTCGGCGCATTGCGTAAATGTGGGGGAACATCATAATCGGGCAAATCTTTAGCCTGCTGTTTCGCAGTGTTAAACGCCGTATAAATTGCATTGCTTTTTGGAGCAACCGCAAGATAAATGATGGCTTGGGCAATGGCACGCTCCCCTTCATAAGCCCCCACTCTAGTAAAGCAGTCCCATGCAGCCAATGCGACTTGCATAGCGCGAGGATCTGCATTTCCCACATCTTCTGAAGCAATGGCAAGTAATCGGCGCGCGACATATAGAGGATCGCCACCTGCCGTTAAAATTCTTGCATACCAATACAACGCAGCATCTGGAGCAGAACCTCGGACAGATTTATGTAGCGCAGAAATTAAATCATAGAAACGATCGCCTTGTTTATCAAATCTCGCTTGACGTTCGCCCAGGACTTCTTTTAATAAAGTGCGGTCAATTTTCTTTCCATTTTCCGTTTCATCCGCCATATCCACCATTAATTCGAGGCAATTCAAGGCTAATCGAGCATCCCCATTAACATATTCGGCAAGTACTTGCAGTAAATTCTCTTCTAAAATTAACCGCTCTTTACCCAATCCTCGTTCAGGATCTTCTACAGCTTGCTGCAAAACTTGTTCAATTTCAGCCGTTGTAAGTGATTTCAGCACATACACTCGGGCACGAGAAAGCAACGCATTATTTAGCTCAAAAGAGGGATTTTCTGTTGTCGCCCCAATGAAAATAACAGTTCCGTCTTCAATATGCGGTAAAAATGCATCTTGCTGGCTTTTATTAAAACGATGCACTTCATCCACAAATAAGATAGTTTTACGATCCGCAAGACGATTTTGTTTTGCACGATCAATGGCTTCACGAATTTCTTTGATACCACTCGTTACCGCAGAAATTCGTTCAACTTCCGCATTAATACGCTGAGCAATAATTTCTGCGAGTGTTGTTTTCCCCGTACCTGGTGGCCCCCAGAAAATCATAGAATGAATATGTCCAGCTTGAATCGCTTTTCGCAGTGGTTTGCCCTCGCCAATTAAATGGCTTTGCCCAAAATACTGTTCTAGACTCGTTGGACGCATTCTTGCCGCCAGTGGACGAAAATCATTTTCGGCAAAATCAAAATTGAAGTTCGACATGTTTATTTCTCACAAGATTGAAGGGCGTATTTCTACGCCCTTATTTAAAATGATCATTTGTTATTTTTTACGTTGATCATCCACTTCAACGCCTTTTTCTGGCTTGAATTGGAACAAGCTATCAGACAAGGCTTGATTAGTAATATTACGTAAAACATAAAGATTGGTTTGACCATCTTTCTCTGTCGTACTGAAATTTCGCAATATTCCATTAACATCAACACGAATATCAAATTGCTTGATGTTGCTTGTTGATAAGGTTGGTTTTAACACAAAGGTATCCGCTTGTTGTGTTACCGTATATTGATGCCAATGGCTATTATCATTGCTGGTAAGTAAAACAAAGGGCGTATTATTCACTGCATCTTTCACCCATTGTGCTGTTACTTGTTGCACAAATGGATCGTAGAACCATAAGGTTTTACCATCAGAAATAATCTGGGTTTCTTGAGGGGTTTTAGTCTCCATGCGGAATAAATTTGGGCGTTTAATTTGAAGTTTGCCACTTCCTTGTTGAACATTTTTGCCACTTCTAGAAGTCACTGTTTGCACAAATTCTGCGCTTAAAACATCGACTTTAGCCAAACGCATTTGCAATTCACTTGCCGCATCAGCCAATGCAAAATTACTCAGACCAAGCAATGCAAGTGCGGTAAATTTTAGAGTTGTTTTTTTCATTTTACTTTCCTTTTAAATTAGTATTCTGGACGATGTGATAAAATTTCACGCTTACCATTTTGCATTGGGCTGACAATCCCTTGTTCTTCCATTTGGTCCATAATGCGAGCGGCTCGGTTAAAACCTACGCTGAATTTACGTTGAATAGAAGATACTGAAGTTGTACCAGTATTAATAACAAAATCCATTACTTCATCAAAAAGTGGATCTAATTCTCCACCACTTGATATTCCTTTTTCTGCATTATCTTCATCGTCTTCGCTTTCTAAAATGCCATCGATATAATCAGGCTTACCGCGCGCTCGCCAATCATCCGCAATATTGATAACTTCATCATCACTCATATAGGCTCCGTGTACGCGAATTAAATCAGATGAACCTTGTCCAGAATAAAGCATATCTCCACGCCCCAAAAGAGCCTCTGCGCCACCTTGATCAAGGATAGTGCGTGAATCAATTTTACTTGCAACGGTAAAAGCAATGCGACTTGGAATATTTGCTTTAATTAAACCAGTAATCACATCCACAGAGGGGCGTTGTGTGGCTAAAATTAAATGGATACCAATGGCTCGGGCTTTTTGTGCCAACCGTGCAATGAGTTCTTCGATTTGCTTACCCGCCACCATCATTAAATCAGCAAACTCATCGACAATAACCACAATATAACTCAATTTTTTCAATGCGGGGGGCATTGCATCCATTGTATCGCCCTGTCGCCAAATTGGATTCGGCACTGGCATTCCCATTGCGTCATATTCATCAATTTTTTCGTTAAAACCTTCAATATTGCGTACTCGTAGAGCTGAAAGCAACTGATAACGACGTTCCATTTCATCTACGCACCAACGCAACGCATTAGCGGCTTTTTTCATATCCGTTACAACTGGTGTCAGTAAATGCGGAATATCATTATAAACAGAAAGTTCGACAACTTTAGGATCGATCATGATGAATTTCACATCTTCTGGCTGAACACGATAAAGTAAACTTAAAATCATCGTATTCACACCAACAGACTTACCTGATCCCGTGGAACCTGCCACTAATAAATGTGGCATTTTCGCTAAATCAACAATGACTGGTTTTCCACTAATATCTTTCCCTAAAGCAATAGGTAAAGTTGCCTTGCTATCACAGAATTCATTGCTATCTAACACATCACGTAATGGCACCATTTGACGATGAAGATTTGGGGTTTCAATACCAATATAAGGTTTACCCGGAATAACCTCTGCCACGCGAATAGAACGAAACATCAATGCTCTTGCTAAATCGGTATCGATGCTCGTAACTTTTGATGCTTTCACACCGGGCTGTAATTCTAATTCATAACGCGTAACAACAGGGCCAACAAGCACATCTTTTACGCTGGCTTTTACATTAAAATTGCGTAATTGTTGTTCAATACGCTGTGAGGTTTCCATTATTTCATCTGGTGTAATACGTTGTTCACTTGGCGGATGTTTTGAAAGCAAGTTCAAACTAGGTAATGGCGTACTCGGTTTTTCACGTTTTGTTGTTTGCTGTTGAAATGCAGGATGAATCAAACTACCACTGTAACCTTTATAATTAGGCTCTTGATTTTTGTCTAATTCAATTGCGCCCACATTATTCTGTAAAGATACGCTAAATTTCACTTCATCTTTTTCTAAATCTACCTTTTCATCAACTTGAGCAGCAAAATGATTATCTGCCATTTCAGTATCAGACGTTGATTTTAATGAAACTGTTGGCATTTCATCATTTGTCAGCAAAGAAACTTGCGTAAAATCATCCGCACTTTGATTAATTGCTAGATCTTCTTGAACAACTGTTTTTACAGGCTTATTCCAAACTGCTACAAAATCATTTTTACTTACTCTTTGTTCATCTGAATCACTCGATAAATTCACACTAGGCAAGCTTTCAGAATCAAACCCAAAAGAAAATTGCGGTTTTTCACTATCTTCGTTAGCGAGTTCATATTCTGATTTTATAGAAACCTCTGGATTTAACCCGCTAATATTAATTAAATGTGATGAAGATGCGTCAATTGAAATATTTTCTGCTTCTAATGATGGCTTTACTGTTTCTATTTCACTGTTTTGTTCTACATTGAGAGGATTTTGATCTAGATTTTCTGTTTCTGAACGATCTGATTTTACAATCACGATTTGCTCTAATTCTTCTGTTGATTTTTCTTGTTCAGCATTTTCTGATTGCTCATTCTTCATTGTTAGCCAATAATAAAATGCAACAATTAATCGAATTAATGATGCGCCAGAACAAAAAATAAAGCCAATTAAAGCAAACACAAAACCAATTAAAATTGAACCGAATTTACCTAATACAGGATAAAACCAATTTACAACAAGCGATCCACCCAATACGCCGCCACTCAAATAAAAAGTATTACTTGATAAAAGCAACATACTCACTACACAAAGCCCAATAATCAGCATAATAAATCCGAAACTACGCAGAATAATTCGAGTGCAGGAAAGATGTTTAACTGCTTTTGTTTTCAATAAATAAATAGGCACGAGAAAAGCGGTGAAAGGAATAATATGGGCGACATAGCCAAAAAAAACAAAAAAAAGATCGATTATCCACGCTCCAAATGTCCCCACTTTATTAATTGTGTTTCCATACGCGCTGGCTGTAGCCCAAGAATTATCAAGAGGCGTATAACTTGACCAAGCAACAATCAAATAAAGTCCAAAAAGTGCGGTCAATCCTAGCAAAAATTCAGCTAAATACTGTCTTGGCGTAAATCGTTCTGTAATTTGTTTAATCATATCATTTCAATACAAGGAAATTAGTTTGTTTTACTTCTTCCATCACAACATAAGTGCGAGTGTCATTTACACCTGGTAAACGCAATAATGTCGTCCCCAGCAATTTTCGGTATTCAGCCATATCTGCCACACGAGTTTTTAATAAATAATCAAAATCGCCCGATACCAAATGGCATTCTTGAATTTCATCTAACTCTTGAATCGCCGCATTAAATTCTTCAAACACATCGGGCTTACCCCGTACTAATGTAATTTCAACAATTACTAGCAATGGCGCATCCAATAATTCTGGATTTAACAGCGCGCGATACCCCATAATCACACCTTGTTTTTCCAAACGTTTAACGCGTTCTAAACAAGGCGTTGGCGAAAGCCCCACTTTTCTCGACAAATCGATATTGGAAATTTTACCATTGCGTTGTAATTCATTCAGAATTTTTATATCTATCGCATCCAATGCTTTATTTCGTTTTTTTTCCATTTTCTTTATTTCTTTACACATAAAAAGGAACAACTATTCTACAGAATTTCACTTTCATTTTCATTTTCATTTTCATTTTCATTTTCATTTTCATTTTCATTTTCATTTTCAGTAGGCAATGATTTTTTTATAAATTATCTAACACAGCGAGCGCATCCGTGAGTTTTTTTACAGTAAAAACCTGCATATTTTCGACCGCACTTTTCGGCTTATTACCAAAAGGAACAATAGCACGTTTAAAACCGTGTTTTGCAGCCTCGCTAATACGTTCCTGTCCACTTGGCACAGGACGAATTTCTCCCGCTAATCCAACTTCGCCAAAAATCACTAAATCTTGCGGCAAAGGGCGATTACGGAAACTAGAAATTAACGCAAGCAATAAGGCTAAATCCGCACTTGTTTCACTAACTTTTACACCACCAACGACATTTACAAAGACATCTTGATCCGCCATTTGCAAACCTCCGTGTCTATGTAAAACCGCCAATAACAACGACAAACGATTTTGCTCTAATCCCACCGCAACACGGCGAGGATTCGCCAACATTGAATGATCTACTAAAGCTTGAATTTCAACTAAAAGAGGGCGGGTGCCTTCCCAAAGCACCATCACGGAACTGCCCGATGTAATCTCATCCCCACGACTTAAAAAGATCGCCGATGGATTTTTCACTTCTCGCAAACCTTGTTCAGTCATACCAAATACACCTAATTCATTCACCGCACCAAAACGGTTTTTATGACTGCGTAAAGTACGATAGCGAGAATCGGCTTCGCCTTCTAATAGTAATGAACAGTCAATCGCATGCTCTAACACTTTCGGCCCTGCAAGGGTTCCGTCTTTCGTTACATGCCCCACCATAATAATGGCAACTTGGCGGGTTTTCGCATAACGAGTGAGGAAAGAAGCACATTCACGCACTTGAGCTACACTGCCTGGCGATGATTGAATATCTGCCAAATGCATTACTTGGATGGAATCCACCACGATAATTTGCGGTTTTAATTGATCCGCCAAATTACAAATCTGTTCCACAGAGGTTTCTGACAACATTTTTAATTGATCGTTTGGCAATCCCAATCGACTAGCACGCATCGCAACCTGTTGTAACGATTCCTCTCCCGTCACATAAAGTGCGGTCATATTTTTCGCCAAACCACACATAACTTGTAATAACAAGGTACTTTTCCCTGCACCAGGATGCCCACCAATTAAAATCGCACTGCCCGGTACGATCCCGCCGCCCAATACCCGATCTAGTTCATTAAAGCCACTGGAAAAACGTGGTGTTTCTTGCAAACTAATTTCAGAAAGGGTTTGAATTTTTGCCTGAGTTTCCCCCGCATAGCCACTAAAACGATCATTTTTTGATTTTGCCGTGGAAATTAACCGCACTTCCGTAATGGTATTCCACGCTTTACAAGCCGAACATTGCCCTTGCCAACGAGAAAACTCTGCACCACAATCGTTACATACATAAGCTGTTTTCGGGGCTTTAGCCATTTCATTCTCCGTATTTGCCGTGGGTAAGTATACCCACAGTTAATTTATGTTTATAGTGGTTCCCTTTTGGGAAACATCAAACTACCCCAACGGGGTAGCACTGAGACTAGCCTAGGGTATACCTACCCTAGGTTACATTAAATCCCCTCAGTTAATTATGGTTATACTAGCCCCCTTTGGGGAACATCTAACTACTCCAACGGAGTAGCACTGAGATTAGCCTAGGTATACCTACCCTAGGTCATAAGATAATTCCATTAATTTGATCATTCGCTCAAAATAAACTCTACTTTTCAAAAGTGCGGTCAATTTTTCAATAGTTTTTTCATTGTCTTTCGTTTCACTATGAAAACGAATCAAGTCACGAATTTCAGCAAAGATTTTCTGATTGCTTTCTAACAGATCTGGTAATAGCGTTTCTTTTTGTTTCTCTATTGCCACTGTTTCTAGGATTTTTCCATTTTCATCATAATAATGATAAAGATTAAAAAATGCCCCAACTCGCTCCACTGTTTTCATAAAATCTTGACTAAAAAGTGCGGGAGAAAAGGATAAGGTTTCTTCCAAAAGTTTCTGTTCCATTTTCAATACGGAATTAAATTTTACACAAAAATCTACCGCACTTTCTTCTCGTTCTTCTTTTAAGAAATCACGCCATTTATTTAACCAATCCGTCAAAAATTGTTTTGAACCTAACAAATAACCACGCTTTGCTTTACTTGCACTACTAAAATAAATATCTCTTTCGAAAGGCAAGGTTTCTACAAAATCAAAAAGATCCTGCACATTACCAGATTTCAATTCAAACTCAATTTCACAAATAGGTTGCTCAGATTCGCCTGCAATAATTTTGCCTTGATCGAACGCCACTTCAATTTTGGATTGTTGAAATTCAACTAACCAAAAAGTGCGGTTAAAATCTGTGAAGAAAATAGGTTGTAGTGTAGAACGAGGTAATTGTTCAAAAGGATAAAGCTCTCTTAATTGAGCATTAGTTGGCGTTTCTTTTTCGGTTAATGATAAATTATATTCTGAGCGACTATGCAATCCACCAACAACTTTACCGTTAGTTTTAAGCGTTAATGTAAGTTCCTGATCTTCTTGACGAATACGTAATCCCATTTTTTGTTTAGCAAGAAAATAATCGGGATAATCATAATAGGTGTTGCCCAAAAATAAATTTTGATGTTCTAAAATCGTAAATTTTGCGAGATATTGTGGCAATTCAATACCTATTTGTGGCGAAATCGCCAATTTTAATTCAATTTCTTGTAGCATAATATTCCTTACTCAAATTAACTGTTTGAATATACAATACAATAGAAATAAATCAAGATTTTTGTGGTGTTTTACTTTACATATTAAACAGCTATAAATGAATTTTTATTTATTGTGATTAAAATATTGCGACTAAAAATACAAAATAATCCGAAAAACATACAACAAATTTCATCGGATAAAATTGATAATTTTAAATAACAAAGCCAAACTAAAATGTGAATATTTGCTAATCTAAATTAGCAATAATTGCGAAATGTCAATAAAAAATAAGATGAAAATATGAATATTTTCATCTTACTCAGCATTTTCAAAAATTTTATCTTTGTTCGGGGTAAATTACTTCAGATGTAACCCATTTCATCCATACTTGCTCTAATAATGGGATTATTGAAGTACTGTCTTCAACCATTGTATTAAGTGCAGACAAAACATTTTCTAATGAATTTGGTTGTTCTTGTAGATAACTTAACAACCAGTAATCTAACTCTGAAAGGATTTGTTGCTGAATCCTAAAATCACTATCACGCCATATAATAACTTGAATTGGCGTATCATCAAATTGTTTAAAGTCACTTGATAAAAAATCAACTTCATAACTTTTTAAATAAGCTGCACCAGATAATTGCATTACGCTATGTCTATCCCACTCAAATTTTTCAGGCACTTTGGCTAAAGAAACTTCTGCAAGTAATTGTGTATTTTCAAAATCCATCAATGCCAATATATTTGCATCAAATATCTCTTTTTCTTGACAAAACAAGAGAAATTCTCCTGCAATATCTTGGAAATAAGGAGAATGCGGATTACCATTTTGCACAAAATTTTCTTTAGCATTTTTCCAATACTCTGGCTCAATATGCAATGGTGCTTCAACAAAACAACGATCAATAAAACCAAAAGCATTATTACGAACTAAACGTGTATATACCGCTAAACGGCTTGCAGCATAACCATTTAAAGGATCTGCATTACCTAACCGAATAGCATTTGCCAATGCTTGCTGAGTTTCTTTCAATGATGACTTAGGCTGCATAAGACATTACCTCTGTGTGAGCGTATTTTTGCTGTAATTGTGCAATATGCTCAACTTCGGCGTAAAGTTCTGCAAATGGTGGGAAGTTGAAATCACGTTCCAATAATGTTGGGGGAATCGTAGGTAATCGTTGATAGGCATATTCGAGTAAATCCCATACAGTGCCTTTTACAGCTTCACCGTGTGTATCAATTAATAATTCAGGTAAATGGCGATATGCTCCTTTTACTTTATTAAATGATTCATTTGCTGAATTCTCTACAACTTGTGCAGCAGAATGTTCTTCATCGTGCCCTGCAATATGAATGTAATTAACACGTTTAACATCAACTTGATCTAAAAAGATATAAGGATCAAGTAATCCGTGATTAACACCATTAACATAAATATTATTCACATCTAAATGAATGCCACAATCAGCCTCTTGTGCGATAGCATTTAAAAATTCCACTTCATTCATTGTGCTAGTAGGAGAATGCAAATAATAAGAAGTATTTTCTAATGAAATTTGTAATCCTAAGAAATCTTGCACATCACGTATTCGTTGTGCAACGTGTTTTACTGCTTCTTCTGTAAATGGCATAGGTAATAAATCATATAAATGCCCTTCACATTCACAATAACTTAAATGTTCAGAAAAGAAAGACGAATTATATTGATTAATTAATGCTTTCGTATTACGGAGTAATTCGCGATCAAGTGGTGCTTGCCCACCTAAAGAAAGTGAAAGACCGTGTACTGCTAATGGAAATCTTTCTGCTGCTTGATCAAATTGATAACGTGCCATTCCACCCATTTTACTCCAATTTTCTGGTGCGACTTCAATAAATTGAATAGCGTTATTTGAGGGAAGTTGTAAAAAATCCTCAGCTAAATTCCGACGATAACCTAGTCCAGCGCCTTGTAATTTCATAATTAACTCCTTTTTAATAAAAGCTGGCATAAATTGTTACGCCAGCATAATTATTATTCTTATTTAGAACCGCATTTACCTTCGCCACATTTGCCTTCAGCAGCTTTCGGTTTGCTCGCACCACATTTACCCTCGCCACATTTACCTTCAGCAGATTTAGCTTTGTCTGCACCGCATTTGCCTTCACCACATTTACCTTCTGCAGCTTTCGTTTTGACACATTTATCGCCCACACAAGGTGTTGCTGTATTATCAGTATTGCTTGACTTTGATTCAGCCTGTGCTGCTGTCGCTACTGCCATCGTTAATGCACCTGCTAATGCTGTTAAGGTTGCTAATTTTTTCATTTGAATAATCTCCTAAAGTTTGAGTTTTGAATAAATAATTAGAGAAATTTCAACCAGCTTTTAGTTGGATAAACCTTCTTAATAAGCGTGTCTAAAGAGAGTTTCCCCGCTCCCTGTGTAATTAAGATTAATAAAGTCACCACATAAATTAATGGTAATTTATAACCATTATCACATACGTTATAACCTGAATCGGCGTGAATGCTATACCACGCGACAGAGATTAAAATCGTTAAACTTAATGCACTAAAACGTGTTAGCACCCCAAATATCAGCAAGAATGGGAAAATTAATTCTGATCCCATTGCAACGTGCCAATTAATATCGGCAGGAATAAGATTAAATGGAAAAGGAAAACGATCTTGTATTTCAGCGAACCAATTTTGTCCATTCCATTTTTCTAATCCTGATTCAAAAAACTCCCACGCGAGAAAAAAGCGTAAAATCAATAAACTTACGCCACTGCCGATACCTTGCATCTTACAATCCTTCATTTTTTTACCTTTCAAATTTTCTCGCTTTTAAAGCGAAAAGTGTATTGAGTTACTTATCTTACCACACTAGGAAATATTACCCAGTTACTTAGTTAGTCGAAGATAAACCTTGTTTCTTACAAATTTTTTTGAAAAATTTTAACTATCAACAAAAATCAGGTAATATGCGCACGAATTTTTAACCCCTTAATTTGGAGTAAATCACTTATGGCAATGAATAATATTCTCGGATTATTTGCCCATTCGCCTCTCAAGCCGTTACAAAAACACTCTGAAAAAGTGACCGAATGTAGCGATCTTTTGATTCCTTTTTTTCAAACGACTTTCTCAAAGAATTGGGAACAAGCGGAAGAAAAACGCTTAGAAATTTCTCAATGCGAACGTGAGGCAGATAGTTTAAAACGCGAAATTCGGTTGAAATTGCCACGTGGTTTATTCTTACCTATCGATCGTACTGATCTTTTAGAATTAGTCACGCAACAAGATAAACTTGCCAATTATGCCAAAGATATTGCAGGCCGTATGATTGGTCGTCAATTTGGTATTCCTGAAGAAATGCAGGAAGAATTCTTACATTACGTAAAACGTAGTTTAGATGCAATTCATCAAGCCCACCGAGTAATCGAAGAAATGGATAAGCTATTAGAAACGGGTTTTAAAGGTCGTGAACTCAAATTAGTCAATGATATGATTCAAGAACTTGATTCAATTGAAGATGATACAGACCAAATGCAGATCAAATTGCGTAAAATGCTTTACACCATCGAAAGCCGTTATAATCCAATTGATGTAATGTTCTTATATAAAATTATTGAATGGGTTGGCGTTTTGGCTGACCAAGCACAACGTGTCGGTTCGCGCATTGAATTAATGCTGGCGCGTTCATAATCAACAAAACATAGGAAATTAACTATGGAAATTATTAGTCAATATGGTTCTTGGTTGGTGTGGATCACAGCAGCCTTTGGCTTTTTTATGGCGTTCGGAATTGGAGCAAATGATGTCTCAAACTCAATGGGTACATCCGTAGGATCTGGTACTGTAACAGCCAAACAAGCAATTATTATTGCGTTAATTTTTGAATCTGCAGGTGCATATTTAGCTGGTGGCGAAGTAACACAAACCATAAAAAGTGGCGTAATCGACCCAATGCAATTTGTTGATACACCCGATATTTTAGCCTTAGGTATGCTTTCAACCTTATTTGCATCAGGTGCTTGGTTATTTATTGCAACCAAAATGGGTTGGCCAGTTTCTGGTACACACACTATTATTGGTGCAATTATTGGATTTGCCTGTATTACGATTGGCCCTAGTTCTGTAGATTGGTCAAATATTGGCAGCATCGTTGGTAGCTGGTTTATCACGCCTGTCATCTCGGGTATTTTGGCTTATGCAATCTTTGCAAGTACGCAAAAACTTATTTTTGATACTGAACAGCCATTAAAAAATGCACAAAAATATGGCCCTTATTATATGGGGATAACCATGTTTGTACTTTGTATCGTAACGATGAAAAAAGGCTTAAAACACATAGGCTTAAATCTTTCAAATAGTGAAACTTTAATTATTTCACTTGTCATCAGTCTTATCGGAATGTTGTTCTTCCATTTCTATTTCAAAAGTAAAACATTTACTCAATCTGCAAGTAAAGGCACCTTTGGTGCAGTAGAAAAAGTCTTCAGTATATTAATGTTATTAACCGCTTGTGCGATGGCATTTGCGCACGGTTCTAATGACGTAGCCAATGCAATTGGCCCTCTTTCTGCAGTAGTCTCTATTGTAAATGAAGGCGGAAAAATTGCCTCTAATAGCACTCTTGCATGGTGGATTTTACCCTTAGGTGCATTAGGTATTGCAGTAGGATTAATCACTATGGGGCAAAAAGTAATGGCGACTGTTGGATCTGGGATTACTGATTTAACGCCAAGCCGTGGCTTTGCCGCTCAATTTGCTACTGCGATGACTGTTGTAGTGGCATCAGGTACAGGCTTGCCGATCTCAACAACACAAACACTTGTTGGAGCTATTTTAGGTATCGGTTTTGCTCGTGGTATCGCAGCACTGAATTTAACGGTTATCCGAAATATCATTAGCTCTTGGATCGTCACATTACCAGCTGGTGCATTTTTCGCCATCATTATTTTCTATGTGCTAAGAACTATCTTTAATTAATTGATCTCAATAAAAAGTGCGGTTAATTTTAACCGCACTTTTGTTGTGATGTTTAAGGGGAAAAAATGAAAAAGATCTATAAAGCCTTAATCTCATCTTTACTTTTAAGCACATCAATAAATGTTGCTTATGCTGAAACCCAATATGTTACTGAAAATCTAAGCACGTTTTTACGTCGCGGTGCTGGGGAGCAATTTAAAATTGCAGGTTCAATTCAAGCGGGCGAAGCCGTGAATGTATTAGATCGCCAAGGCAAATACACACTCATTCGTGACAATAAAAATCGTGAAGCTTGGATTTTAAATTCAGACTTAAGCAGTACACCAAGTAGTAAAGAAGAAAATCCAAAATTAAAAGCTCAAGTCCAAGAATTAACCTTAAAACTTAGTCGTTTAGACGGGGATTGGCAACAACGTACCGTCGAAATGCAACGTCGAACTAAACAAGCGGAACAACAAAGTGCGGATCTTTTAGAACAAAATTCACAATTGAAACGTGAACTTGAAATGACCAAAAATAAAAATCGTGATTTAGAAGCGATACTTGATGTGGGTAAACGAGAAATTGCGATCCAATGGTTTATTTATGGCGGTTCAGTATTGGGCGTAGGCTTACTCTTCGGCTTGCTTATTCCTTATGTTTTACCAAAACGCCGCCGTCGTGATGGCTGGGCATAATCACAAATGAAAATTTATTTAGTTGGTGGGGCTGTTCGCGATCAATTATTGGGTTTACCAGTAAAAGATCGTGATTGGATTTTGGTAGGCGCAGACCCCTCTACGCTACTCTCTCTCGGTTATCAACAAGTAGGCAAAGATTTTCCAGTTTTTCTCAATCCTAAAACAAAAGAAGAATATGCGCTTGCCCGAACAGAACGTAAATCTAGCGCAGGTTACACTGGCTTTATTTGTGATTTCTCCCCAACAATCACATTAGAACAAGATTTAATTCGACGCGATCTCACTATTAACGCCATGGCTCAAAGCGAAGACGGTGAAATTATCGATCCTTATGACGGAAAACAAGATTTAGAAAATCGAATTTTACGCCATATTTCTCCCGCTTTTTCAGAAGATCCTTTACGAGTATTACGCGTGGCACGCTTTGCAGCCCGTTATCATTCTCTCGGTTTTAAAATCGCATCAGAAACGCTATCCCTAATGGCAGAACTTGCCCAATCGGGAGAATTACAACATCTCACGGCGGAACGAGTTTGGCTAGAAACAGAAAAAGCCTTAAACGAAAAAAATCCTGAAATTTATTTTGAAACCTTACATAAAACAGGCGCATTAAGCGTTTTATTTCCTGAAATCGATGCTCTTTATGGGGTGCCAAATCCTGTAAAACATCATCCCGAAGTGGACAGTTTTATTCATACCATGTTGGTATTAAAACAAACAGTTCATTTAACTGAAAATAACCATAATCTAAACAAAAGTGCGGTTCGTTTTGCCGCCATTTGTCACGATCTAGGCAAAGCTCTTACGCCTCAAAATATTCTGCCCCATCATTACGGACACGAGCAAGCTGGCATAAAACCAACTAGAACCTTGTGCAAACGCTTGAAGGTTCCAAGTTATTTTCAAGAACTTGCAGAACTGACTTGTGAATTTCACACGCATATTCACAAAGCCTTTGAGCTTCGAGCTGAAACCGTCATAACGCTGTTTAATCGTTTTGATGTGTGGAGAAAACCACAACGCTTTCAAGAATTTCTACAAGTCTGTCTAGCTGATACTCGAGGTAGAACAGGTTTTGAAAATAAAGACTATCCACAAATAGATTACATTAATCAATTATTACAAGCGGCAAATGAAGTAGATGTACAGCAAGTTATTGCAGATGGATTTGAGAAACAAGAAATCAGAAATGAATTGACGAAACGAAGAATCTTAGCGGTTAAACAAACAAAAGAAAATTACCCAAAAAATTAACAAATAAAAGTAACTTTACTCAATTAAACTAAATCCTTAAAATATGCGAGCTTATTGATTTAATGAATAATATGAAAACGTTTAAATTTCTTACCGCACTTTTTGCCACTGCTATTCTAACCGCTTGTACATTAGATATGGATCGACCTACAAATGTGCAATATATTGATAAAACAGATGCGATATGGCAACAGCATTTACAACAGATTCAAAAAATTCAATCCTATCAAGCTAAAGGACAAATTGGTTATATCAGTCCTACAGAACGTTTTTCTAGCCGCTTTGAATGGCAATACCAAAATCCAAAATCTTATACGCTTAAACTCTATTCTTTAATCAGTAAATCTACCCTTTGGATTCAAATGCACCAAAGTGGGATGACAATTTCCGATAACAACGGCAATCAACAATCTGCAGACAATGCCAAACTCTTATTACAAGAGATTATTGGAATGGATGTGCCATTAGAACATTTAGCTTATTGGCTGAAAGGCGAACCAGCAATAAATGCAGATTATCAAGTCGGTACTAACCATTTACTTGGCGCATTTACTTATCATGTGGATGGTTCTCAATGGACAGCAGATTATCTCACTTATCACTCAAATAATTCGATGCCTGAAAACATTCTGCTAAAAAATGACAGCACGAAACAAACTCTAAAAATTCGCGTGGATGAGTGGATTTACTAATGAATACATTAATGAAATCACATCAATTTTCTACCGCACTTTGTCAAAATACAAAACAATCAAATGGGAAGTCATTGCGCTTCCCTAGCCCAGCCAAGCTGAATTTATTTCTTTATATCAACGGAAAATTGCCGAACGGCTATCATGAATTACAAACGCTTTTCCAATTTTTAGATTTCGGCGATTGGTTGGAAATTAGTATCCGTGAAGAAGATAATCAAATTGTTTTAACCCCAGAAATTCCAAATCTAAAAACGGAAGATAATTTGATTTATCGAGCTGCAAAACTTTTACAAGAAAAAGCTAATATTCAATTGGGTGCAAATATTCATTTAGATAAAATTCTTCCAATGGGAGGAGGTGTTGGTGGCGGTTCATCCAATGCAGCAACCGCATTGGTCGCGTTAAATTATTTATGGCAAGCCAATTTATCCATTGATGAACTGGCAAAATTAGGATTAACTCTAGGCGCGGATGTGCCAATATTTGTACACGGACAGGCTGCTTTTGCTGAAGGCGTTGGGGAAAAAATCACTTATTGTGAACCTGCCGAAAAATGGTTTGTTGTATTAAAACCCGATGATTCGATATCGACGGCTGCCATCTTTCAAGATCCAAATTTACCACGTAATACACCGAAAAAATCCCTTGAACAACTTTTGAGTGAATCTTATAAAAACGATTGCGAAAAAGTTGTGGTAAATCATTATTCAAACGTTGAAAAAGCGTTAAACTGGTTGCTACAATATGCGCCAGCAAGACTAACAGGAACGGGAGCTTGTGTTTTTGCTGAATTTGATAATGAAGCAGAAGCGCAAGCGGTATTGAGACAAAAACCAGAAGCATTTTTTGGCTTTGTTGCGAAAGGACTCAATGTTTCTCCCTTGCACGCAATGTTGAAGCAGCTATCATCAATTCATATTCATCGACAATCTAAACCTGAGGTTTTATAAAATGCCTGACATTAAACTCTTCGCGGGTAATGCAACACCTGAACTTGCAAAACGTATTTCTGAACGTTTATATATTTCACTAAGCGATGCGACGGTCGCACGTTTCAGCGATGGTGAAATCCAAGTTCAAATCAATGAAAATGTGCGTGGTGCGGATGTATTTATCATCCAATCAACTTGTGCGCCGACTAATGATAACTTGATGGAATTGATTGTGATGGTTGATGCGTTACGTCGTGCATCTGCTGGTCGTATTACTGCCGTGATTCCTTATTTCGGCTATGCTCGCCAAGATCGTCGTGTTCGTTCTGCTCGTGTGCCAATTACCGCTAAAGTTGTGGCAGATTTACTTTCAACTGTTGGTATTGACCGCGTATTAACCTGCGACCTACACGCAGAACAAATCCAAGGTTTCTTTGATGTTCCAGTGGACAACGTATTTGGTTCTCCAGTTTTAATTCACGATATTTTGAAAAAATCTGATCTTGAAAACCCAATCGTAGTTTCCCCAGATATTGGCGGTGTTGTACGTGCTCGCGCTGTCGCTAAATTATTAAACGATACGGATATGGCTATTATTGACAAACGTCGCCCTCGTGCAAACGTAGCACAAGTAATGCATATTATCGGTGATGTTGCAGACCGTGATTGTATTTTGGTGGATGATATGATTGATACTGGCGGTACACTTTGTAAAGCGGCTGAAGCATTAAAAGAACGTGGTGCAAAACGCGTTTTTGCTTATGCAACTCACGCCGTTTTCTCTGGTGCAGCAGCCAAAAACTTAGCTAGCGATGCCATTGATGAAGTTGTTGTTACCGATACTATTCCTCTATCAGAAGAAATGAAAGCTATCGGTAAAGTTCGTGTATTAACACTTTCTTCCATGCTGGCAGAAGCCATTCGTCGCATTAGCAACGAAGAATCTATTTCTGCGATGTTTAACTAAATTAAAATTTCAATAAAAAATACCGCACTTTTATTGCCAAAGTGCGGTATTTTTTTATCTATTTTATTCCACAGTCACACGTGCAAATTTTCGTTTACCCACTTGGTAAACATTTGTTCCTTTTGGTGCATTGTCTTTCACGTTATCTACTTTTTCGCCGTTGATTTTCACGCCGCCTTGTTGAGCAGAACGAATTGCTTCTGAAGTAGACGGAACAAGTCCCGCTTCTTTTAATAAAGTGGCTAAACCAATTTCGCCAGAAAACGTAAATTCAGGCATTTCATCAGGCATTGCGCCTTTTTGGAAACGATTAATGAATTCCTGTTCTGCAGCGTTTGCTGCCTCTTCATTGTGGAAACGTGCAATTAATTCTTTTGCTAGTAAGATTTTTACATCACGAGGATTTTTGCCGTTTTCTACTTCCGATTTTAATTGTGCAATTTCGCTTAATGGACGAAATGAAAGAAGGTTATACCAATTCCACATGAGTTCATCAGAAATCGACATCACTTTACCGAACATATCGCTTGGTGCTTCCGTTACGCCGATATAGTTACCAAGTGATTTGGACATTTTTTTCTCGCCGTCTAAGCCAACGAGTAATGGGAGTGTAATCGCAACCTGTGGTTTTTTGCCTGCTGATTTTTGTAATTCACGACCAACAAGTAAGTTGAATTTTTGGTCTGTACCGCCTAGTTCCACATCTGCATCTAATGCAACGGAATCGTAACCTTGTAATAATGGGTAAATAAATTCATGGATGGCAATAGGTTGGTTATTGCCAAAGCGTTTTTTGAAGTCATCACGTTCAAGCATACGCGCAACCGTGTAGTTGCTTGCAAGACGAATCATACCTTCCGTACCAAGTTTGCTTAACCATTCAGAGTTGAAGACGATTTTGGTTTTTTGTGGATCGAGAATTTTATAAATTTGCTCTTTATAGGTTTCAGCATTGCGCAATACATCTTCACGGCTAAGTGGAGGACGAGTCGCATTTTTACCTGATGGATCGCCCACCATTCCAGTAAAATCGCCAATTAAGAAATAGACTTCATGACCGAGTTGTTGAAATTGACGTAATTTGTTTAATACAACAGTATGTCCTAAATGAATATCTGGTGCGGTTGGATCTGCGCCTAATTTTACTTTTAATGGGCGATTTTCTTTCAGTTTTTCGATTAAATCCGCTTCTGAAAGGATTTCATCAGTACCACGCTTTAGTTCCGCGAGAACGGTATTAATGTCAGTCATTATTATTTCCTAAATTATGTTTTGAAAAGTTTTATTATAGGGATTCTTAGCAATTTGTGAATAAAAAAAACGCCTATTTGTGGGGAAATAGGCGAGAATGTTGGAGTGATTATCTAATATTGTTGTTGGAATGATTAGATGATAATTGTTATCAATAGCCTTGTCAATAGTTAAATGAAAATAATTCTCAAAAAATATTATTTTATATAAGGCACCGATTCTGTCAAAGAAAGTGCGGTAGGAATTTCATTAGAAATTTCAAATTGTCCCGCATAAGCATAGGCTTCAACACCTTGTTCCATTGCTTCTTTTAATAAGCGATCATATTCAGGATCAATATATTCTGCGATTTTGAAGCGATCAAAACCATTATGTAACCCAGCAAATAGTACCACTGCTCGATGACCTTGTTTTTTCATTGCCAATAATTCTCGAACATGTTTTTGCCCCCTTGTAGTAACCGCATCGGGGAACATACCTAAATTGCCTTTTACAAGCGTGATTGATTTTACTTCTACATAACAATCAAGCAAGCCTTCGCCTTTTAGTAAGAAATCAATTCGGCTATTTTCTTCGCCGTATTTCACTTCAGGGTAAATTTCATCATACATTGCCAATTCTTTGATTTGCTTATTTTGCAATGCTTCAAAGACAAGCTGATTAGAACGATGGGTATTGATACAGCAAAGTTGTCCATTTGCGAGTTGAGTAAGCTCCCAAGAATGGGGATATTTACGAGTTTGACTATCGGAATGTGAATACCAAATTGTGTCGCCTTTCTCTCCGCACCCAGTCATCGCACCTGTATTGGCACAATGAATTGTCATAACATCACCAGTTGGCAATTCAATATCCGCAAGAAAGCGTTTGTAACGACGAATTAATTTTGCCGATTGTAAAGCTGGAAGTTGCATAAAGTTCCTTATTTAAGTTTTTCTAAACGTTGTAAAATAGCGTTGTCGTTCATAGCTTGCATTTTTTTCATTCTCAAAGAAAGTAAGATCGCCGCAAAAGTGAGCGAGACCACAAAGGCAATCCAGAAACCTTTCGCATCAATGTGTGGCACAAGCCAATCTGTACGACCTAGCGTATAACCAAGTGGCATACCAATTACCCAATAAGAGAAAAGAGTAATATATAAAATCATTTTGGTATCTTTATAACCACGTAAAATGCCACCAACCACCATTTGAATGGTATCTGAAAATTGATAAAGTGCGGCAAATAATAATAGATTTGCTGCCATGGCGATGACAATTTCATCTGTTACGAAAATAGAGGCAATTTCATAACGGAAGAAAATCGTAATTAATGCAGTAATAATTGTCACAGTTAGCCCTAATAATAATGCGGCATAGCCAATTTTCTTCGCATTTTGTGGAGAACCTGCACCCAATGCTTGTCCAACTAAAATCGTCGTTGCCATACCAATCGACATAGGGAACATAAAAATAAAAGAACTGGCATTCAATGTGATTTGATGGCTTGCCACAATAGTTGCACCCAGCGGAGAAAGCATTAAGGACGTAAGTGCATATAACGCCACTTCGCAACAAATTGCAATGGCAATGGGTAATCCTAAACGCAGTAATTTTTTAAGTGTTTTCGGATTTGGCATTTCAATTAATTGACTAAATACTTTTAGTGAACGTTCTTGAGTATTCGTGTAGGAATAGAAAATCATCATTAAGCACATTGCCCAGTTCACAATAGCTGTCGCAATACCACAGCCCACCGCACCAAAAGCAGGAATACCAAATTTTCCATAAATAAAAATGTAATTAAGCGGAATATTAATCAATAAACCTAAAAAGGTAATGACCATCGCAGGCTTGGTTTTCTCAATCCCATCATTTAAACAACGAAAATTAATCAGCATCAAATAAGCTGGCAATCCCCACAACATCGCGTGTAAATAATCGCGTGCTAAATCTGACATTTTGCTTTCCATTTGCATATATTGCAGCGGAATTTCACAGAAATAAATCAGCAAACCTAAAGGAATACTCACGCCTAACACAAGCCAAATGCCTTGGCGAACTTGATGTGCAATGCGATGGCGTTGGCCTGAACCATTCAAATAAGAAATTGTAGGCGGCAATGCCAACAATAAACCTTGCCCAAAAAGCATCAATGGCATCCAAATTGAAGCACCAATAGAAATGGCTGCCATATCAGTGGAACTCACTCGCCCCGCCATAATGGTATCCGCTAATCCCATTGAGTTTTGTGCAATTTGCGCTAATAAAATAGGCAAGGAAATTTTAATCAACTTTTTAATATCAGTGTGGTATTGAGATAAAAGACGAAAATTCATAAATTTGATATACTGCTAAAAATTTTTAGAAAAGGAAAAAATTATGTTTACTGGAATTGTCCAAGGCACCGCCCCTATCCACTCCATTAAAGAAAAGGCTAATTTTAGAACACAAGTAGTAAAATTACCACCTGAAATGCGTAAAGATCTGGAAATTGGCGCATCAGTAGCAAATAACGGCGTATGTTTAACTGTAACTGAAATCAATGGCGATCTGGTTAGCTTTGATCTGATGCAAGAAACTTTAAAAATTACAAATCTCGGCACAGTAAAAGTGGGTGATTATGTGAATATCGAACGTGCTATGCAAATGGGAACGGAAATTGGCGGACATTTATTATCTGGTCATATTTATTGCACCGCAAAAATTTCAGATATTATCGCTAGTGAAAATAACCGAAAAATTTGGTTCGAGCTACCAAACGCAGATGTAATGAAATACATTTTAACGAAAGGATTTGTTGCGGTAGATGGCATTAGCCTCACTATTGGGGAAGTAAAAGGCACACAATTCTGTGTGAATTTAATTCCTGAAACTTTGCAACGAACCCTAATGGGGCAGCGTAAAGTAGGCGATATTGTGAATATTGAAATCGATCCTCAAACGCAAGCTATTGTAGATACGGTGGAAAATTATTTGCAGTCAAAAAATTTTTAGTTCATTTAAAAATATTCGGTAATTGAATAGAGAATAGGCATAAAGCCTATTCTCACATCATCAAGTGTTACTGCAACGCTTTCTCAATCTTTTCAAATAAATCTTTTGACAGATTTTCTACGATGCTTAGGCGTTCTAAAGCACGTTTCATCAGCGTTTGGCGTTGGGTATCAAAGCGAGAAAAACGAATTAATGGCTCGATTAAACGCGCAGCCACTTGTGGATTACTTTCATTTAAACGGATTAACACATCCGTTAAGAAACGGTAGCCAGAACCGCTTACGTTGTGAAATGCTTTTAAATTGTGATTTGCAAAGCTACCTACTAATGCACGTAAACGGTTTGGATTATTAAAGTTAAAACTTGGGTGATCCATTAATAACTGAATAATTTCCAACACATTTTCATCTGGGCGAGTGGCTTGTAATGCAAACCATTTATCCATTACTAATCCATCGTGCTGCCATTTTTGTTCAAAATCAGCTAATAACGCATCTCTGCAAGGTAATGCCGCTTTAGTTGCAACACTTAATGCCGCCAATGTATCTGTCATATTATTCGCATTATTGTAGTGTTTTTGCACTAGGTTATTGCCCAAATTGGTGTAAGCCAAATAAGTTAAACAAAGATTACGCATTACACGTAAGGTGATGTCTTGTTGCGTAACTTGATAATCATCAAGGCGAATATGGGTATAAACACGCAAGAAATCATCTTTTAAAGATTCTGCAATTTGCGCTTGCATAAATTCTCTTGCGGCTGAAATGCCCTCAGGATCAATTGTTTTAAAACTTTCTGCAAACTCCATTTCCTTCGGCAGTGTGAGAATTAAGGTTGCCAATTCAATGTCTTTCTCGTAATTATTCAGAACATAAGAAAGTGCGGTCAAAATTTCAGGCGAAATTTCTAAAGCCTCGCCTTGTTGGAAACGCACAACATTACGACGTAATTCTTGCGCAAATAACATTTGAGCCGCATCCCAACGGATAAATTGATTATCTGCAAATTTCAGCAAGCCTAATAACTGTTCCGTTTTATAATCATAATCAAGTTTTACCGGTGCGGAGAAATCACATAGCAATGCAGGAACGGGGCGACCATAAATGCCGTTAAACTCGAAGACTTGGTCTTTTTCAGTAACATTTAATACATTACTCAACAATTCGCCATTATGTTGTAACATTTGTTTCGTACCGTTCGCATCATAAAGTGCCACTTTTAATGGAATATGTAAATTCACTTTTTCCATTTGATCTGCGGTTGGCGGTGTGGATTGTGAAACCGTTAAACGATAAGTATGCGTTTTTTCGTCATAAGCATCACTAATCAATAATTCTGGTGTACCCGATTGGCTATACCAACGGCGGAATTGATTTAAATCGAGGTTATTTGCCCGTTCCATCGCAGAAACAAAATCTTCACAGGTTGCCGCTTTGCCATCATTTTCAGCAATATAAAGTTGCATCCCTTTTTGGAAGCCTTGCTCCCCTAATAAAGTGTGCAACATACGAATCACTTCTGCCCCTTTTTCATATACTGTCACCGTGTAAAAGTTATTCATTTCAATCACTTTTTCAGGGCGAATTGGGTGCGACATTGGGCTTGCATCTTCGGCAAATTGCACGGTGCGTAAAAATTTCACATTATTAATGCGATTCACCGCACGAGAACCTGTATCTGAAGAAAATTCTTGATCACGGAAAACCGTTAAACCCTCTTTTAAACTTAATTGGAACCAATCTCGGCAGGTCACACGATTACCTGTCCAGTTATGGAAATATTCGTGTGCAATCACACTTTCAATGGCAAGATAATCTTCATCTGTTGCCGTTTGTGGATTTGCCAACACAAATTTAGAGTTAAAGATATTTAATCCTTTATTTTCCATTGCACCCATATTGAAGAAATCGACGGCAACGATCATATAAATATCTAAGTCGTATTCTAAATTAAAGCGATCTTCATCCCATTTCATCGCTTTTTTCAGACTTTCCATTGCCCAAGTTACACGGTTAAGATTGCCGCGATCCACATAAAGTTCTAATGCAACTTCTCGTCCACTTTTAGTTACAAATTTATCTTGTAATAAATCAAAATCTCCCGCCACTAAAGCAAATAAATAGCTTGGTTTTGGGAAAGGATCATTCCATTCCACCCAATGGCGACCATCTTCTAATTCGCCACTTGCAATTCGATTACCATTTGAAAGTAAGAATGGATATTTGCTTTTGTCCGCCGTAATTTTGGTTGTATAACGCGCCAGCACATCAGGACGATCAAGCATATAAGTAATTTGACGAAAACCTTCCGCCTCACATTGCGTACAAATACCCTCGCCAGACTGATATAGTCCCTGTAATGACGTATTTTCAGCTGGCACAAGGAAAGTCACAATTTCAAGCTCAAATTCATCCGCACTTTTGCCTTTTAAATCGATCGTTAAACTCTCGCCATCTTGTTGATAATCAGAAAATGGCTCGCCATTAAATTTAATAGAAGAAAACTGGAAGCTATGCCCATCTAAACGCAAAGCAGTCGCTTCATTATTTAAGCGTTGGAATTTTGTGGTTGCGGTTACCACAGTGTGTTTAGGATCAAGTTGAAAATCTAAATAAATGTCAGTGACCGTAAAATCTGGTTGTTTGTAATCTTTTCTATATTTTGCTTTGGCTAACATAATTTGCCCCATTCTTATAAAAATTGTGCTTAGGATAAAATTTTATCCTTAAAGTTGCAATGGTATTTTCCTATAAAAATCATTTAGCAAACGTTTACTTGATGTACGTAAAATATGCTATTCTACGCCAAGTTTTTAATTAGTAGTCGCAGATGCAATCATTATAGAATTACCTTCAAAATTATAAGTAAGAATTCTTGATCGACCTGAAAATTGATTTTGCAATCTTGCTTGTTTCGTACTTGCTTCTGCAATATTCCCCATTAAGAAACAAAATAAGAATGCAATTTTAGAGATGGGCGTGAAATACTTTGCGTATGTTGTTAGAGTTTTCATTTTATTCTATTGCCTATTAAACATTACTTATACTGCACTTGAAAAGTTGCAGTGGCTTCAACGTCGCCTGCGGTGGCGGCACCTATGGCGTAATAATGTGCGAAGTAGTCAAAACGGGGTTGAATAACTGTGCCGTTTTGCTCTTTGCCTGTGTCGGGGGCTTTTTCGCTGTTGGCTTGGCTGCCGTCCACTTTAATGGGCGTGCCTGCACCGTCGGCTTTGACAATTTGAATGCCAACATTGGTGGCTTTGCCGCTGCCTGTGGCATTAGAAAGATATATCTGCCCTGTTACTGCCCCGCTAAATAGCAGATTGGCTTTTTTAGCATCGACTGCATTACACTCTTTTAGCGTGATAGAAAAAGGCACGGGGGCGGCGGTTTGCCCTGGATGGCTTAAATTGGCTTTCCCCACCGTTGGCAGGGTAACGGTGCGATTTTTACTGTCTGTTTCAATTTTACAAGTGCCATCACTTAAAATCTCCCCTTCAAAGGTCACTCTGCCGTCATGAGCATATAAAGGCGGTGCAATGAAGCAAGCAAACAAGGCTATTTGACGACAAAAGGCACTCAATGTTTGACCACCGCAAGCGATGGATTTTCGAGCATAAAGTGCGGTTAATTTTCGGTCTGTTTTTTGCATAAATCCTCTTCAATTATTCTGCGGTTTTGCATTGAATATCGTGGTTTTGTATTTGCTTGTTATCCAAATCAACCTGATATTGGAAGCGGCATTGTTCGCTTTCTCGCTCGCCCCATTTGACGATTAACTCGCCTTTTGGCCGGGTAAGTTTATTAGCGAAAAGCACGCCCCCTTGCACCACATCGCCCACAAATGCCCCTTCGCTATCTTGTGCGGTGGATGCCATTGGCACTGGCTCGCCATTTGACAAAGTGAGGTTAAATAACACCATTGTATTTTTGCCCGTGCGGAAATCCACTAAGCTAATTGAATTTGCACGAGGAATGATTTGGCGTGAATAATGGCAAAGCTTTCGCCAACAGGTTGGCTTAAAGTAATACCGTGTTTGTGCGCCACGACAGCACCACTTGCGCCTAATGAAGTGGAGCGATTTTTGAGGCTGTCACGGGAATAAGAGGCACGATAGCTACCAATGCTATTGTTATGTGCAAGATTTGCGTCATAACTGCGGTAGCCTTGATTATTGCGTGAAGCGTTAATGCCATAACTCCATTGATAACGTTCGCCAAAAGAGCCATTTACGCCAAGTCGTTGGTTAATATCGTTACCACTGCGAGAATAACTACTGTCTGCAGAATGGTTATCGCCTAATGGCAGGCTGACACTCAAATAAATGCTGTTGTCGCGTTTGCCTGTTTCTTTGTCAATGCACTGTGAGAGGTTTACAGAGTAATTGAGAATATGGAAACGATTTGCATAAGCCAGTTGATATTGCGTATTCGTGCCACGTTTTTCCCAATAATTATAGGTTTGCCCTGAAAGATAGAGATTGCCCCAATTCCCCAGACTTTGGCTTAAACTCACTTGGAACTGATTTTTCGGGCGGTAAATTTCAGGCAAATACGCCCCGCTAAATTGTCTGAAAGTGCGGTTAAGACCAATGGTGTCGCTTAAGGTGTAAAAATCACGGGAAGAATAGCGATAAGCTGCCAACGTGAGATTGGTGCCAATTTCGTTGAAGTTAATGCTATAACTGCCGTGCAAGCTGTAACCGTTTTTACTGACTTTTTTCAGCGGAAATTCTGCGTGCGACCAAGTGGCATCAGCGGAAAACGCCCCAATCGGCGTGTTTAATCCAAAATAAAATATGAAATTTTTCAAAAAGGACTTTAATTATATATATAATGGAAGCGTTTTTTACTTTTTTGGAAAAACAAATCTTGCTGTTTATTAAGGCTTTGGCATTTTAATAAACGGTTTATATTAATCTTTTTGCCTTATTTATAAGGCACAAACCTCTTTATGGAGCAATTTATTATGAAAAAAAACACTTCTTGGTAGTTTAATTTTATTGGCATTTGCAGGAAATGTGCAGGCGGCAAGTAATGGTGGAAATGATCCAGAAACCGCTGGTAAAGTTACTTTTTTGGTAAGGTTGTTGAGAATACTTGTAAAGTGAAAACAGAAAATAGAGATATGAGCGTAGTATTAAATGATGTAGGTAAATCCCATTTAAAAAACAAGGGGAATACCGCAATGCCAACGCCTTTTACGATTACATTGACTGATTGTACTACAACTGGAGTTGGAGATACGAAAACGAAGAAAGTCGGGGTTTATTTCTATTCTTGGGAAAATGCCGATAAAGACAATAGCTTTACGTTGAAAAATAAAGCCGATCAAGATTACGCAACTAAGGTTAATATTCAGCTTCTAAAAGCTAATGGTATGGATACAATTAAAGTGGTAGGTAATGATACGACCGATTTTTCTTTTCAAAATACGAATAACGGCGTTTCAGCACCAAACGTAAATACTAAACACATTTCGAATAGTACTGAAATAAATGATAAGAATTCAATTGATCTCCAATTTATCGCCCAGTATTACGCAACAGGTCCAGCAACCGCTGGCAAAGTACAATCCTCAGTTGATTTCCAAATTGCTTACGAATAATTCCTAATGTAACGCAATCTAAGCCCACGTGTTTGTTATATCCTGCGTGGGCTTACGCCCAGCCTACAATTACTAAAATTTAAAAATCAAATAATTATAAAATAATCCCCATTAATACGTACATAAATAGCAAACGTTTGCTAGATATATGTAATCTATGCTATTCTACACCACGTTTTAATTAAAAAAATTGAGAAAATAGCATGTCAAAAACTGCACAAATTGCCGTTGTGATGGGGTCAAAAAGTGATTGGGCTACTATGCAAGAGACAACTCAGATTTTAGATGAATTAAACGTGCCTTATCATGTGGAAGTCGTCTCTGCCCATCGTACGCCTGATAAACTTTTCGAATTTGCCGAAAATGCACAAAAAAATGGTTACAAAGTAATTATTGCTGGTGCAGGCGGTGCGGCACATTTACCCGGTATGCTCGCAGCGAAAACACTTGTGCCAGTGCTGGGGGTGCCAGTAAAAAGTTCTATGTTAAGTGGCGTAGATAGCCTTTATTCAATTGTGCAAATGCCAAAAGGAATCCCAGTCGGAACATTAGCAATTGGTCCTGCGGGTGCAGCAAATGCTGGATTGTTAGCCGCACAAATTCTAGCAGGTTGGGATGCAGAATTGCTTTCACGCCTGCAATCTTTCCGTGAAAGCCAAACTCGTGCTGTACAGGACAATCCTGATCCACGCACATAAAAACATCTTTAGATCTGACCGCACTTTTAAAGTGCGGTTGTTTTTTTCGTAAATTTAACGAGCAATATTATGCAAAACTCCACCTTATACCCAACGGTTTATGTACTTGGCAACGGACAACTCGGCAGAATGTTAGGTTACGCTGGCGCACCTTTAGATATTTATGTTGAACCTTTAGCCTTCAATGCGCCAGTTTTTGACTTACCTGAAAATGCGATCATCACGGCGGAAATTGAACGCTGGGAAAAAACGCCTTTGACTGAATTACTCGGCAATCATAAAAACTTCGTCAATCAATATGTATTTGGATTATTAGCCGATCGTTTTACGCAAAAATCCTTGCTAGATGAACTCAATCTTTCTACCTCGTCTTGGTGTTTATTAAAAGATAAAACGCAATGGAATGATGTTTTCCAAACTGTTGGCGAGAAAGTCGTCGTTAAACGTAGAACAGGTGGATATGATGGACGAGGTCAATGGATTATCAGCGATGAAAACAAAGCGGACATCACCGATGACTTATTCGGTGAAGTAATCGCAGAAAAATTTATTCCTTTCGATTATGAAGTGTCTATTGTAGGTGCGAGATTTAAAAATGGCGAAAAGCGTTTTTATCCTGTTACACATAACCTGCAACAAAACGGTATTTTGCGTTACAGTGTGGTTGATAGTGCTTTTCCTCAACAATCCGCACAACAAAAGCAAGCAGAAGCCATGCTCAGCAAAATTATGGATAAATTAGGCTATGTGGGTGTCATGGCAATGGAATGTTTTGTTGTAGGCGACAAATTACTGATTAACGAACTTGCGCCTCGCGTACATAACAGTGGGCATTGGACACAACTAGGCTGTGCTATCAGTCAATTTGAATTACATTTACGTACGCTACTCAATTTGCCAACGCCTGAATTACAAACGTTCGCCCCAAGTGTAATGATTAATTTAATCGGCACAAACCATAACCCAAAATGGCTTAATACACCCTTTGCACAACTTCATTGGTACGGTAAAGAAGTGAGAGCTGGGCGTAAGGTTGGGCATATTAATCTTTCTCATCCAAATAGAGCGGCCATTATTCAACAATTAGAAAAACTTCGCTCTGAATTACCGGAAGATTATCAATCTGGATTAAATTGGGCGATTAAAAAACTAAAATAATGTAAAAAATGACCGCACTTTTTGATGAATATTTAAAAATATCAAAGTGCGGTTAATTTTTATAAAAATCTTTCTTGATAAAATAAAACGGCTGAAGTATAAAATTATCCACCACACAACTGACATACATAAGGAAAAGCTATGTTTGAACATATCAAAGCGGCACCAGCCGATCCCATCTTAGGCTTAGGCGAAGCATTCAAATCCGAAACTCGCGAAAATAAAATTAACTTGGGTATTGGCGTTTATAAAGATGCGCAAGGCACAACCCCAATTATGCGCGCGGTAAAAGAAGCCGAAAAACGATTATTTGATAAGGAAAAAACCAAGAATTATCTGACTATCGATGGTATTGCGGATTATAACGAACAAACAAAAGCACTCCTTTTCGGTAAAGATTCTGAAGTCATCCAATCTAATCGAGCAAGAACAGTACAAAGTTTAGGCGGAACAGGTGCATTACGCATTGCGGCAGAATTTATTAAACGCCAAACTAAAGCACAAAATGTTTGGATCAGCACACCAACTTGGCCAAACCACAATGCGATTTTCAATGCTGTCGGTATGACCATTCGTGAATATCGTTATTATGATGCTGAACGCAAAGCCCTTGATTGGGATCATTTACTTGAAGATTTAAGCCAAGCAAGCGAAGGCGATGTGGTGCTGTTACACGGCTGCTGCCACAACCCAACGGGTATTGACCCAACCCCTGAACAATGGCAAGAATTAGCCGCACTTTCAGCTAAAAATGGTTGGTTGCCACTCTTTGACTTTGCTTATCAAGGTTTAGCCAATGGCTTAGACCAAGATGCTTATGGTTTACGTGCTTTTGCGGCAAACCACAAAGAATTATTAGTGGCGAGTTCATTCTCGAAAAACTTTGGTTTATATAATGAACGTGTTGGTGCATTTACCCTTGTGGCAGAAAATGCAGAAATTGCTTCAACTGCATTAACCCAAGTGAAATCAATTATTCGTACACTCTACTCTAACCCAGCATCTCACGGTGGGGCGACTGTCGCAACAGTATTAAATGACACTCAGCTTCGCCAAGAATGGGAAAATGAATTAACTGAAATGCGTGAACGCATCAAAAAAATGCGTCATTTATTCGTTCAGTTATTAAAAGAATATGGTGCAGAACAAGATTTCAGCTTTATCATTGAACAAAACGGTATGTTCTCTTTCAGTGGATTAACAGGGGAACAAGTGGATCGTTTAAAAAATGAATTTGCCATTTACGCTGTTCGTTCTGGTCGTATCAACGTAGCTGGAATCACAGAAGATAATATTCGCTATCTATGTGAAAGTATCGTGAAAGTACTTTAATTAGAGTTAGAAATCATCTCTAACCTAAAATAGAGCAAATATAAATAGTTAAAGCCTTGATTATCAAGGCTTTAATTTTATCTAATCATTAACAAATTCTTGGCAATGGTTCATTTGTTGGTAAATCTAACAATCGACTTTGTCCCAAAATTCCCA
The DNA here is from genome assembly GCF_900475755.1 of Haemophilus influenzae. Taxonomy (NCBI): domain Bacteria; kingdom Pseudomonadati; phylum Pseudomonadota; class Gammaproteobacteria; order Pasteurellales; family Pasteurellaceae; genus Haemophilus; species Haemophilus influenzae. Next base: position 1,171,571 of record NZ_LS483411.1, on the reverse strand, counting down.
GTAAACGCACTTTTTTATCGGTTATTACTTCACCAATCACAGCCGCATTTTTACCTAATGGATATAGAAATCATAAACTGATAATTTCTGTGGCTAATTCGTTAATAAATCCATGATGATGGGATGAAATCAAAATGGGTAGGGAAAGTTCTCGCAAAAGTGCGGTCAATTTTTCAGTATTTTTTCGATCTAATCCATTGGTGGGTTCATCTAATAATAAGATTTTTGGCTGCATCGCTAAGACACCTGCAAGTGCGGTAAAATTTTTCTCACCACCAGATAAGGTATGTACCATACGATCTTTTAAACGTGTGATACCAAGACGATCTAATTGTTGTTCAGCGATGTGATACGCCTGCTCTCTTGGAATATTTTGGTTTAATGGCCCGAAGGCAATATCATCCAACACCGTAGGACCAAAAAGTTGATCATCGGCATTTTGAAAACAAATACCAATCGTGCCACGAAAGGGTTCGAAATCTTTTTCTTCACGACAAACTTGGTCAAATAGTTTAATTTCGCCTTTGGTTACAGGAACAAATCCCAACAAAGCAAGCAGTAAAGTGGTTTTTCCTGAGCCAATTTCCCCTTGTACGAAAAGGCGTTTTTGACCTTCTAAGGTAAAACTCAAATCTTGAATAATCGCTCTACCATTGCGTTCTATATAAAGATTATTTACAGCTAACATGTTATTTTTCTCTCTTTTTGCCAAACTGAAAACCACGACATTTTAAAGCCATTTGCGCCGTTTCGGCTTTCAACAGGGCATGAATCAATAATAAAGCGACACTTTGAGCGGTCACATAAAGGGTTCGGCGATTAAGCCCAGGACGAAATCCACGAGCTCGCATGGCAATATCCATTTTTTGACGCAATTCGCCAAGCAGTGCAATGTAACGTACAGTCAGCACAAAAAGTTGAATTAATTTTTCTGGCAAAGGCAATTTGCCAATGGCTTGAACAAGCACCGCATCATTAATATTCCACAAAAAGAGCCAAAGAGAAATCAGCAATAAATGAGTCCGTAAACTCAATTTTTCTGCTAATTCTATACCTTGAAAATTGAGTTCAATGCCATTTTCGCCAATTTGCCAACTTAATGTCGCCCACATTAAAACAATAAAAATAACTAAAGCAAACCAACGTTTAAGATAGGGCAAAAAAGATTTTTGACTGAACTGCAGTGAAATAAAAAAGAGAGAAACTGCAAGCGCATTAAGGGGGATAAGCCAAGTGAGATCACTCAATCCACTAATGATTAGCCCCCAGATAAATAGATAAATCAACTTAAAGTGCGGTTGAAATAAGTGATGAATTTTCATTAAGAGACATTCTCTGTACGATTCATGACTTCAGGATACATTTTACCAAGTAAGGTAATCACACCTACGCTGATAATACTATCCAAAATAAATACCGGAATATGAGAGACTAGTAAGAGCCAAACAAGATTCAAATAACTTTTTCCACCATCTAACATCAGCACAAAAGAAGCAAGTGCGCCTGCCCCACCAACGCCAATTACGCCAGCTCCAATACCGACGAATAAGCGATCTTTTAAAGCTATGTGCGGTTGTAAACGAGAACGGAAAAGATAATGAGCGATCACTGCAGGCGTTGCCATCACGCATAGATTGACGCCTAACACTGCAAATCCACCAAAAGAAAAGAAAATGACTTGCAATAAAAGTGCGATAAGAAACGCAGGAAAAACAGCCCACCCAAGGAATAAACCAGCCATACCATTTAAAATTAAATGCACACTACCAATTCCTACGGGGACATGAATGGTTCCAGCCACAAAAAATGCAGCCGCAAAAAGTGCAGTGAGCGGTAAACGTTCTGATTCTAAACGACGCAACCCCACAGTAATTCCCGCAACAGCAAGCACTGTGCCAGCTAATAAAATAGGCGTATGTAACACGCCTTCAGATAAATGCATTAAATACGTCCTTGTTTAATTTTACGCGCATTACGTAAAGCAATAAGTCCAGCAATACCAACGATATAACCTATTCCACCTAAAATATCATGCAAATAAATTTTATCTTTTAAATGCGCAATATCTTCACGAAGTAGCATTAAATCTGCACCGCTTTGATTTTCGGCAGATGTATGAGCAGCAACAACTGATGCACGGTGTCCTTCATCGCCTTCCACCACCACTTTTAAGGTGGTATGTGGCACATCAGCAATCGAAAGCTTAAATGCGCCTTGGCGGTCTGTTTTTCCAGTTAAAACAGGATCAGAAACACCTGATCGGAAAACTTCTAAATAAGTTTCAGCTGCTGGGGTCATATCAGAATAATAGGATTTGCCAGAGAGTGTTTGCCCATCATATTGGGCAAACACATAAAGTGCGTGGGCATAAGCATTCGGGAGATAGCAAGCCGCAAAAAGTGCGGTTAAAAAAGCAAATTTTTTCATCCCAAATCCATATTATTGTGCGTCAAAAGTTAGCATATATTCCACAGTTCGACGATCGTAATCCGCATTATTTGTTACTTTTTCCTCAAACTCTGCCCATACTTTGTTGAAGCCTTTAGTTGGCGTAAATTGAGCGATACCTTTTTCATTGGTTAAATTGAACGGTGCATCTTCACTCACGCCCACTTTTATGCCTTGAACTGGTTTACCATTATGTAAAACAAGGATAGAAAGTGGTTTGTTCGCTTGTGGTTTTTCTTGAGGAATCAATTCGTAAGCTTGTTGATGAGATTTGAAAGATTCAGCATCCCATTTCAAAATCGCTTTACCAAATTTAACAGGATTGGTACTAAATTCAGCTGTTGGTTCTTCACGTTTTGTTTTTTCAACGTATTTACCGCTTGGTAATTTTGACCATACACCATTATCGAAATGAACAAATACTAAATCAGATTTAGGTATAAGATAGGCTTCGCCATTTCTGAATTGGTAATCAACGGCAGTTAATTTGCCTTGCGCATTTAAGGCTTGGATAGATTTAAGTTTAGATTCTGGATAGGTTTCAGTTTGTTCATGTCCAAATTTCACTACGTATTCATTTTGTGATGAAGTAGGTTCAAGCCAAACATTGTGTGCGTTAGCAACAGACATACCTAAAAGTGCGGTTAATCCCACGGCGATTTTTTTTAATTCCATTTTGGATACTCCTTGTTTGTTTAAGAAAATTTAGGCGTATGATAAAATATGAAGTAACTTTAGAATCAAGTCATTTTTTAAGGAAATTGATGAAAATTGGAGCACTTGCTAAAGCCCTAGGCTGTACCGTAGAAACCATTCGTTATTATGAACAACAAGGTTTAATCCCACTCCCCAAACGCACTTTAGGCAATTTTCGCCAATATAATGAAGAACATTTGCAACGTTTATCATTTATTTGTAACTGCCGAAATTTAGATATTTCATTAAATGAAATAAAAAGCCTACTGAATTTAGAAAATGCTTCAAAACAGCAAGCAGAAGAAATTAATCGCGTGTTAGACAAACACATTAAAGAGGTGGCGACAAGGATTCACGAACTCGCCCATTTACGGATGAAATTAATTGAATTACGTGAGAAAGCAGTCTCGAATGATGAAGATCCAATGAAATTGCTATTGCAACATAGTGGCGTGAAATTTGTGCGATTAAAATAACCGCACTTTTAGATTATGGCTGGCTAGATAAACGCTGTTTTGCTTCCTGATTACCTAATTCAGCAGCTTTCTTCAGCCATTCCAATGATTTTTTAGGTTGGTTTTGTGAGCGATAAATATTACTTAACATCATCATCGCATCCGTATCTTTAGCCCGAGCTGTACGTTCAAAAAGCTTAATGGCCTGCTCTGTATTTTGTTTGACGTAATCGCCACGCAGATACATAACGCCAAGATTATTTAGCCCTTTCACGCTGCCCTTCTCTGCGGCTTCGCTAAACCACCAATAAGCCTTTTCATAATCTCTCGCTGTGCCACGCCCGAGATTATATAACATACCAAGATTGCTTTGAGCCGTTATATTTCCTTCCAACGCCATCGGATACATAATATCGAAAACAGAGATCCATTGCTGTTTATTGGCAAACTCTTGTGCCAAATTCATTCTTGCTTGATCATCCATTTTAGAACTTGCAGTAACATCAACAGTTTTCATCGCCCAAATAGGCAAACTAAAACAAAGTAATACGGTGTAAAAAAAGAACTTCAGTTTCATTTATAAGGTTGCAATTAAAAGTAAAATAAAAAAGACCGCTGTAATCGCAAATTCGGTTAGTCCAACTTGCATAACAGAGAGCTTTTTAGTGGGCAGATAAACCGCTCGCACTAATCCAGGGACAAAAGCTAATGCTAAAATAAACTGCTGAGAAACCACAAAAATCAGCACAAATAATAAATGAAAAATCACTGATGCCCAAAAATAACGTGGATTTTTTCGCTCACGCATCATAGATTTCACATAAAGCGTTGTTCCAATAAAAAATAATGTTGGATAAATCGCCACCCAAAGTATTTTTTCATCAAAAGTGCGGTCAGAAAAGTAATAGGATCCCATTCCAGCTAAAGCAAAAATTAAGATCCCAGCCAAATCATTCCATAAGTTACGCTCATCTTTTTTCTTAGTGAAATAAATGTTCACCGCGACAAACGGCAGCATGGCAAACATAAAATACAGTACTTGCCAATTATAAATTAACGCGGGGATCGCAAAAATCACTGCGGCAGCAAAATAAATCACAGACCATTTTTTGTATAACTCAAGATTTTTACCTTTAAATAAATTCAAAAAAGGATAAGTCATCAAATAAAGCGAAAACCATCCTAATAGTAAAAATAAGTGAGCCCATACTGGATTAGCAAGTAACATACCGTAAATAAAAGGGACCAATGCCATAACAATAGCACCGTGCTGATTAGAAATAAGCAATTTCATAATAATTAAATAATTGAGAATAACTGTCGGGTATTCTAGCTTAGTAAAGAGGATTTTACAAAGCAGTAAAGGCTATTTAGAATAGAAGAAAATACCCCAAAGGAGAATCCTATGACAATTCAACGCATTTTACCCAATGCACGTTTAAGTGAAGTTTCAATTCATAACAACCTCGCCTATTTTGCAGGGCAAGTTCCAGAACTAACCATCGAGCAAAATGCCTACGAACAAACCAAAGAAGTATTAGGATTAATTGATAAATTGTTAGCAGAAATTGGCTCCAATAAAAGCAATATTTTAACTGCGCAAATTTTCTTGGCAGATATGCAAGATTATGCACAATTAAATCAAGCTTGGGATGAATGGGTCGATCATGTTAGCCCACCAAGTCGAGCGACAGTCGAAGCTAAATTAGCGGATCCTCGTTGGAAAGTTGAAATTGTTGTTATTGCAACCTGCTAGTTTTTAATCACATTAATGGGAGAACATTATGGAAAATTGGACAAATGAAATTTGGGTAGCGATTGGTATCGCTTTTATTGTTGGATTATTTATTGGTTACATTGCCGTGCGTTTAACCAAAGGTTCCGTAAAACATCAAGCTAAAACAGAGGCTGAATTAAAAACAGTCAAAACCCAACTTGATACACAAAAAGCGCAAATCGAAAAACATTTTGCAGAAAGTGCTGAATTATTCAAAACCTTAATTAAGGATTATCAAAAACTTTATCACCACTACGCAACCTCCTCCAATAATTTACTGGGCGAAAAAGATCACAAAGGTTTATTCACCCAACAGTTGATTACTGCAACAGATAAATCTCAAAATGAACAACCAAGAGATTATTCTGAAGGCGAATCAGGTTTATTTAAAGAAAAGAGAGAAGAAAATTAAAAAGTGCGGCTAAAAATAGGAATGTTTTTAGCCGTTTATTATTCTATTATTGCACTGATTTTTTAGATTTTTTCCATTTCCAAAAAAAGAATACTACAAGTAAACCAAAAAATATATAAATCACTATTTGACCTTTTTGAATTTGTGCATGTAGCCAATCTAAATTTTTAGCCCCTAATTCCCCAAGGTAAACCCAAATGGGTACAGAAATAATCGCAGCACAGAAATCTATTAAAACAAAACGAACATAACTTACACGGCGTGTAATGCCTGAGACCATATAAATTGGAGCGCGTAAACCGGGTAAAAATCGTGCAACAAACAGTACTCGATTTCCATATTGACTGAATTTTTCACGCACCATTCTTAAACGCTGTAATGTTACAATTCTACGTATTGGTCGGAAACGTAAAATTTTCGTACCATAAATTCGACCAAGCCAATACATACAGGAATCGCCAACAAGCACACCAATCATACTAACTAGCAACATCAAATGAGAATTGACATTTTCTGGATAAAGCCCCGCAATGACACCACCTGAAACTAATGTTATATCTTCTGGAATAGGTACACCAAATCCACAAATAATTAAAACAAAAAGAACAGCCCAATAACCATATTCAGTAAAAAATCCAATCAAAAATTCCATTTGTTCCTGCTTTTTTATTAATAGATGTGACAAAAAATTGGTTCACATTTTAATCTTTTTAAATCAAAAAGCCTAGAAAAAAGTTTGATTTGAAAATAAGGATATTCTATAATCCACCGCTCTCAAGGCTTGTCTTTGAGCGGTTTTTAGGAAAATTGCTGGGTCGCCTGCGATTTTCTTTCTTTTAACATTTAATTTCAAGAGAACATAAAAATGGCATTTAAATTTAACGCTGAAGTTCGTACTGCGCAAGGTAAGGGTGCGAGCCGCCGCCTGCGTAACAATGGTCAAATCCCTGCAATTGTTTATGGTGGCAGTGAAGAACCAGTTTCAATCATCTTAAACCACGATGAATTAAACAACGCGCAAGCACACGAATCTTTCTATTCTGAAGTGATTACATTAGTGATCGGTGGTAAAGAAGTTGCAGTTAAAGTACAAGCAATGCAACGTCACCCATTCAAACCAAAATTGGTTCACATTGACTTCAAACGTGCATAATTCTAGTTCACACATTTAAATAAAATAACAAAAAAGCTAAGACATTCATCTTAGCTTTTTCCTTACATATTCATTGTTTCTCAATAAATATCTAAACTTTAATTTTTTATCAAATAACGTTTTAAGTTTTCAACAACAAATTCTAATTCTGCTTTTCCATAGTTCGGCTGAAATTCTAAAAAAATCACCCCAGCCTTTCGACAAGCCTCCCGTTTCACTGCATCACGCTTCGCTGCATTATCCTGATAATGTCCCTGCCCTTGATATTCAATTACTATTACGGCATAGCCTTTCTTATCCACAATCAAAAAATCTACTCGTTTACTATTTATCGCAAAATGGGCCTCTTTATCTATTGATTCTAAAAACTCTCCCATTGAAACCTGAGTAAATAAACGGAACTCTTGATAATCTTTAGACAACAACTTTTCTAAACGAAGAAAAAGTTGATATTCACTCTTATTCATCAAAGCTTTTCTTTTATACTTATTCAATATAACGACATCAAGATGATCATTTTTATTCACAATATTAATTTTGTTTTCTGTCGAAAGATAAAGACGACTCTTCTTTGCATTACGACGAGTTGATCTTGATTTAGATGAAAATAAGCCAATGAGAAATAAAATAACAAAAATGAAAATAATGATGTATTGTAAAGAAAATTCCATATTGCTCTCCTAAATGAACAGGAAAACAAGATAGCATTAATAGAATATTACTTTATATTACAAATAAACCTGTTTGAGATCTGGATCGCAAAAACAACCTTAAATAAGACAAAAAACTAGCTTTTGTTAGTGCTATGGGAGTTAAAAAATATGGCTGGGGTACTAGGATTCGAACCTAGGAATGCTGAGATCAAAACCCAGTGCCTTACCGCTTGGCGATACCCCAATTAGATAAATCTTTGATTGGATATAAAGAAGACTTTTTTGATAGTATGGCTGGGGTACTAGGATTCGAACCTAGGAATGCTGAGATCAAAACCCAGTGCCTTACCGCTTGGCGATACCCCAACGACTATTTGAATTACAAAGCGATAAATGGTGCGGGACGAGGGACTTGAACCCACACACCTCTCGGCGCCAGAACCTAAATCTGGTGCGTCTACCAATTTCGCCAGTCCCGCAAATTTGGTGGCTACAGCGAGATTCGAACTTGCGACCCCAACATTATGAGTGTTGTGCTCTAACCAACTGAGCTATGTAGCCATTACTTAATTTGCTTAACCATATCGGCTTTGCGGGGCGTATTATGCTAATTTTGATGATCCTCGTCAAATACTTTTTTACAAAAAAAGCAATTTTATGTTTGTTTGCTTATTAATGAAGCATATCACTTATTTTTTATTCATTTATACAACTTATATGTCTTTCTCAACAACCAATTTTTCCTAATCCTATTTTTTCTTTTATGCGTTCATTTATTGTTAATTAAAATTTATTTGACAAAAAATAATGAAATCGTTATTTCTATACCTATTATTCTAAAAAAACACAACATCTAGGAGTATCTTATGTCCCATCTCTCGGTTGCCAAATTTGGCGGAACATCCGTTGCTAACCACGATGCAATGACAGCTTGTGCAAAAATTATCATTGCCGATCCAAATACACGCGTAGTCGTGCTTTCTGCATCAGCTGGTGTAACAAATTTATTAGTGGCTTTAGCAAATGGTGTAAAAGCGACAGAACGTGAAAAATTAATTGGCGAAATCCGTCAAATTCAAGAGAATATTTTGAATGAATTAAAAGACGACAGCCGTATCCGTCCAATTATTGAAAAATATCTTGAAAATATTACCGCACTTTCTGAAGCAGCTAGTCTTGCAACCTCTCCCGCATTAACCGATGAACTTATCAGTCACGGCGAAATGATGTCTACTCAAATTTTTATTGAGATTTTACGTGAGCAAAACGCATCTGCGACTTGGGTTGATGTGCGTACAATTGTTTCAACCAATAACCATTTTGGTAAAGCTGCGCCAAATGATGAACAAACCCAATCAAACAGCGATAGCATTTTAAAACCATTAATAGACCGCGGCGAATTAGTTATTACCCAAGGTTTTATCGGACGTGAACCAAGCGGTAAAACAACCACATTAGGTCGTGGCGGTAGCGACTACTCTGCTGCTTTATTAGCCGAAGTATTAAATGCAAAAGACGTTTTAATTTGGACTGATGTAGCAGGCATTTATACAACCGATCCACGCATTGTTCCGACAGCACAACGCATCGACACAATGAGCTTTGCTGAAGCCGCTGAAATGGCAACCTTTGGGGCTAAAGTGCTACACCCAGCCACATTGCTCCCTGCCGTACGTAGCAATATCCCTGTTTATGTGGGTTCAAGCAAAGCACCTGAAGCGTGTGGTACTTGGGTTACTCGTGATCCTCAACCGCGTCCAACTTTCCGTGCAATTGCATTACGCCGAGATCAAACTTTACTCACGCTTTCGAGCTTAAGTATGTTGCACGCACAAGGTTTCTTAGCAAATGTATTTAACATTTTAGCTAAACACAAAATTTCAGTGGATACCATTACCACCTCAGAAGTAAGCATTGCATTAACATTAGATAAAACAGGTTCTGCATCTTCAGGAGCGGAATTGCTTTCAACCGAATTATTAGATGAACTTCGTCAATACTGTTCAGTAAAAGTCGATACAGGATTATCATTAGTTGCATTAATCGGTAATGACCTGCATATTACTTCAGGTGTGGCAAAATGTATTTTTGATACTGTTCAATCTTATAATGTGCGAATGATTAGTTATGGGGCAAGTACCAACAATGTTTGTATGTTAGTACAAAGTGAACATTCTGATGAAATTGTACGCTCATTACACAAATCCTTATTTGAATAAAGTTTAAACCTAAAGTGCGGTGAAAAATCACCGTACTTTTTCTTTTATATCATTGAGATTAAAGTTGAAAAAGAGTAAAGTAAACGGCTGTTTATTTGACTAATTTAACCGAATAAAAGGCGGAAATTATGGGAAAAAGCGTTGTTATCTTAGGTGCACAATGGGGCGATGAAGGTAAAGGAAAAATCGTTGATCTTTTGACGGATCGCGTAAAATACGTAGTTCGTTATCAAGGCGGTCATAACGCAGGTCACACACTTATTATCAATGGAGAAAAAACCGTATTACGTTTAATTCCATCTGGTATGTTACATCCAAACGTAACTTGCTTAATTGGTAATGGCGTTGTGGTTTCGCCTGAAGCATTAATGAAAGAAATGGGCGAACTTGAAAGCCGAGGTATTAAAGTTCGTGAACGTTTATTAATTTCAGAAGCTTGTCCTTTGATTCTGCCTTATCACGTTGCTATGGATCACGCCCGTGAAGCAGCCCTTGGCAAAAAAGCTATAGGTACAACGGGTCGTGGTATTGGCCCAGCTTATGAAGATAAAGTGGCTCGTCGTGGTTTACGCGTAGGCGATTTGTTCGACAAAGAAGCTTTTGCCGAAAAACTCAAAAATATCCTTGAATACTATAATTTCCAATTAGTGAACTACTACAAAGTTGAACCTGTCGATTATCAAAAAACCTTAGATGATGTAATGGCAATTGCCAATGTAATTACGGGAATGGTGGCAGACATCACTACAATTCTTGATACCGCACGCAAAAATGGCGAACATATTTTATTTGAAGGCGCACAAGGCACAATGTTAGATATCGACCACGGTACATATCCGTATGTCACTAGTTCAAATACAACGGCTGGTGGCGTTGCAACAGGTTCTGGATTTGGCCCACGCAATCTTGATTATGTACTTGGTATCATCAAGGCTTACTGTACTCGTGTAGGCGGAGGCCCATTCACAACGGAATTATTTGATGATGTGGGTGCTGAAATTGCACGTAAAGGTAACGAGTTTGGTGCGGTAACAGGTCGTCCACGTCGTTGCGGTTGGTTCGATGCCGTTGCAATCCGCCGTGCAATCCAACTCAATTCCATTTCAGGTTTCTGTATGACTAAACTAGACGTGTTAGATGGTTTTGATGAAGTAAAAATCTGCGTTGCTTACAAAATGCCAAATGGCGAAATCGTTGAATATGCACCGTTAGCGGCAAAAGATTGGGAAGGTGTAGAACCAATTTATGAAACATTACCTGGTTGGAAAGAAAATACTTTCCGCATCACAGATGTAAATAAATTGCCACAAAACTGTATTAACTATATTAAACGTATTGAAGAAGTGACTGGCGTACCTATTGATATTCTTTCAACAGGCCCTGATCGTGTGGAAACGATGATTTTACGCGACCCATTCGCCGCTTAATTTCTTTTGATTTTCAGACCGCACTTTAAAAGTGCGGTCTTTTTTTATGATTTTTTTACTATTCTTCAATAGAACGTAATAATTCATTGATGCCAACTTTACCTAAAGTTTTCGCATCCACTTTTTTCACGATCACGGCACAGTATAAGCTATATTTTCCACATTTTGATGGAAGGCTACCTGATACAACAACAGAACCTGCTGGTACACGGCCGTAGTGAATTTCTCCTGTTTCACGATCATAAATTTTAGTTGATTGACCAATGAATACGCCCATTGAAATAACACAGCCATCTTCTACGATAACGCCTTCCACCACTTCTGAACGTGCGCCGATAAAGCAGTTATCGCCGATAATGGTTGGGTTAGCTTGTAATGGTTCTAATACGCCGCCAATGCCTACGCCACCAGATAAGTGAACGTTTTTACCAATTTGCGCACAAGAGCCTACCGTCGCCCAAGTATCTACCATTGTGCCTTCGCCAACATAGGCACCAATGTTTACATAAGATGGCATTAATACGCAGTTTTTAGAAATATATGCGCCTTTACGCACCGTTGCAGAAGGCACAACACGGAAACCTTCTTCAGCAAAACGCTCTTCGGTGTAATCCGCAAATTTTAATGCCACTTTGTCGTAATATTTTGTTTCTGCGCCATCAATAATTTGGTTATCGTTAATGCGGAAAGATAGCAATACCGCTTTTTTTAACCATTGATGTGTTACCCATTCGCCATCAATTTTTTCGGCTACACGATATTTTCCAGAATCTAACCCTTCGATTACTTCTTCAATTGCCGCGCGCGTTTCTGCATCAACGGTTTTTGGTGTAATTTCTGCACGTTTTTCAAATGCAGCTTCAATAATTGCTTGTAAATTTGACATAGAACTTCCTATATGTTGTGAATAAAACGGCGTTAGTTTTACCATATTTTAAACGGGCAAGCAAAACACCGAAAAAAAATCACCGCACTTTGTAGAAACAAAACTGCGGTGATAATAAAAAGTTGATTTGATTAAAAGATTGAAAGTGCAAGCCCCACGACAACAGACATACTAAAAACAACCATAATCATTGCATAACCAAAATCGCTCATTTTGTTCTCCTCATAAAAAATAACGCAGACATTCTAGCAAGAATAATACGAAAAAATCACTTCTTTTTATAAAAAATTTGCAATAAAGATGACTAAATTCTCAACAAACCTTTATAATAAGAAAAATTTTTTAGGGATTTAAATATATGGCAACAATTAAAGATGTGGCAAAAATGGCTGGTGTGTCCACCACAACCGTATCTCACGTAATTAATAAAACCCGTTTCGTTGCAAAAGATACGGAGGAAGCGGTGTTATCCGCAATTAAACAACTTAATTATTCCCCTAGTGCTGTAGCGCGCAGTTTAAAAGTCAATACCACTAAATCCATTGGTATGATTGTGACAACCAGTGAAGCACCGTATTTTGCCGAAATCATTCATTCTGTTGAAGAACATTGCTATCGACAAGGTTATTCTTTATTTTTGTGTAACACACAAAATGATCCTGAAAAAGTCAAAAATCATTTAGAAATGTTAGCAAAAAAACGGGTTGATGGCTTGCTTGTAATGTGTTCTGAATATACGCAAGATTCATTGGATTTACTTTCATCATTTTCCACTATTCCAATGGTTGTAATGGATTGGGGCCCAAATGCCAATACAGATGTGATTGATGATCATAGTTTTGATGGCGGATATTTAGCAACCAAACACCTCATTGAGTGCGGTCATAAAAAAATCGGGATTATCTGCGGCGAACTCAATAAAACTACCGCAAGAACGCGTTATGAAGGCTTTGTAAAAGCAATGGAAGAAGCTAAATTAACCATCAATCCGTCTTGGGTACTAGAAGGTGCATTTGAGCCTGAAGATGGTTATGAATGTATGAATCGTTTACTGACTCAAGAGGAATTACCAACTGCCCTATTCTGCTGTAACGATGTGATGGCGTTAGGTGCAATTTCCGCTCTGACAGAAAAAGACTTACGCGTGCCAGAGGATATGTCCATTATCGGCTATGATGATATTCACGCCTCACGTTTCTACGCACCACCATTAACCACCATTCATCAATCAAAACTACGTTTAGGCAGACAGGCAGTAAATATTCTGTTAGAACGAATTAGTCACAAAGATGAAAGCGTTCAACAATATGGTCGTATTGATATAGCCCCTGAGCTTATCATTCGAAAATCCGTTAAATCGATTTTATAAACTTAGCAAAAATAAACCGCACTTTTTAAGTAATTCTTAAAAAGTGCGGTTCTTTTTTAGCTATTTTTTAGCTTTTCTTGATTATTTTCAAAATTTTTCTGAATAGCATTTGCCCTCCACCCTATTTTTAGTTATATCTACCGCCAACTGACAAATTTTATTTTTTACTTTTAGGAGTTCCTATGACACAAGAGTACGCCACTCTGCGCAATAACATTAGTATGTTAGGGCGTTTTCTCGGAGAAACAATCAACGATGCCCAAGGTACCGATATTCTCGAGTTAATCGAAAACATTCGTAAACTTTCTCGCAATTCTCGTGCTGGTGATGATAAAGCAAGACAAGCATTGCTCGATACGCTAGGTAGTATTTCTAATGAAAATATTATTCCTGTTGCACGTGCTTTCAGCCAATTTTTAAACCTCACAAACATTGCTGAACAATATCAAACGATTTCCCGTGAACATTCTCTTGCTCAAAGTTCTTCTCAATCCTTAAGCGAACTTTTCAAACGTTTAAAAGAACAAAATGTCTCTGTGGAAGATGTTCATAAAACCGTCGAAAAATTATTAATTGAGCTAGTTCTGACCGCACATCCAACAGAAACAACACGTCGTTCATTAATTCATAAACACATTGAAATCAATAAATGTTTAAGCAAATTAGAGCATAATGATTTAACGGAAAAAGAACGCAATATTATTGAGCGTCTATTACTTCGTTTAATCGCAGAAGCGTGGCATACCAACGAAATTCGTACTGTTCGTCCAACGCCATTTGATGAAGCAAAATGGGGCTTTGCAATGTTGGAAAACAGTTTGTGGCAAGCTGTACCAGAATTTTTACGCCAACTAAATGAAACCGCCCGTGAATTTTTAGGTTACGATTTGCCAGTGGGATTAAAACCCGTACGCATTTCCTCTTGGATGGGCGGCGACCGAGATGGAAACCCATTTGTTACCGCACAAATCACCAAAAAAGTACTTTATTTTGCCCGTTGGAAAGCGGCAGATTTATTCTTACAAGACATCAGCAAATTAGCCGATGAACTTTCAATGATGAAATGTAGCGATGAATTTCGCGCTAAATACGGCGAGCATTTAGAACCCTATCGTTTCGTAGTAAAAAATTTACGCGATCAGCTTACAGCAACCTTAGCTTATTTTGATGATCACTTATCAAATCGCACACCGCGCGTATCTGAAAGCGAAATTATTTTAGAAGATAATCAACTTTGGGAACCGCTTTACGATTGTTATCAATCTTTAATTCAATGCGGTATGCGCATTATTGCAAATGGTTCATTGTTGGATATTTTGCACCGTATTAGTTGTTTTGGCGTGATACTTTCTCAGATGGATATTCGCCAAGAAAGCACTCGTCACACCGATGCCATTGCTGAAATCACGCGCTATATTGGTTTGGGCGATTACGCTCAATGGACGGAAGACGATAAACAGGCTTTCTTAATTCGGGAATTAAGCTCACGCCGTCCATTAATTCCGCAAAACTGGACGCCATCGCCTGAAACCCAAGAAATTTTAGATACTTGCAAAGTCATTGCTCAACAAAAACAAGGTGTCATAGCTTGTTATGTTATTTCGATGGCACGCAATGCATCCGATGTTTTAGCCGTTCATTTACTCTTAAAAGAAGCGGGCGTGCCATATCATATTCCTGTTGTGCCATTATTTGAAACCTTGGAGGATCTAGATGCAGCCGAAAAAGTCATGACTCAACTTTTCAATGTGGGTTGGTATCGTGGCGTTATCGATAATCGTCAAATGGTAATGATTGGTTATTCAGATTCGGCAAAAGATGCGGGAATGATGGCTGCCTCTTGGGCGCAATATCGTGCGCAAGAAGCCTTAGTGAATTTAACGGAAAAACTTGGTATTGAACTCACTTTATTCCACGGACGTGGTGGCACAATTGGTCGTGGCGGTGCGCCAGCACATGCGGCATTACTTTCTCAACCGCCTCGTTCCCTAAAAAATGGTTTACGTGTAACAGAACAAGGCGAAATGATTCGCTTCAAACTGGGTTTACCCACTGTGGCGGTAGAAACCTTTGATCTCTACGCCAGTGCCATTTTAGAAGCAAATCTGTTACCGCCACCAGAACCGAAACCAGAATGGCGTAACATAATGGACGAGCTTTCCACGATTTCTTGCGATATTTATCGTGGTGTGGTGCGTGGCGATAAAGATTTCGTGCCTTATTTCCGTAGTGCAACGCCAGAACAGGAGCTGTCCAAATTGCCGCTTGGATCTCGCCCAGCAAAACGCAATCCAAATGGCGGCGTGGAAAGTTTACGTGCCATCCCTTGGATTTTTGCGTGGATGCAAAATCGCTTAATGCTACCTGCTTGGTTAGGCGCAGGTGCCTCTATACGTCAAATTATCGAACAAGGAAAAGGCGATATTATTCATAAAATGTGTGAAAACTGGCCGTTCTTTTCAACGCGAATCGGAATGTTGGAAATGGTCTTTAGTAAATCGGATACTTGGCTTTCCCAACAATATGATCAACGATTAGTGAAAAAAGAACTTTGGTATTTAGGGGAAAATTTACGTAAGCAACTTGAAGATGATATTCAAACTGTACTTTCACTTTCTCATCAAAGTGAATTGATGTCTGATTTACCTTGGATTGCAGATTCAATCGCATTGCGTAATATCTACACGGATCCACTCAATCTACTGCAAGTAGAATTACTTCACCGTTTCCGTGAAAATCCAGAGCAAGTAAATCCCGATGTGGAACAAGCATTAATGATTACCATTACAGGTATCGCAGCTGGAATGCGTAATACGGGCTAGAACGATGAAAAAAGTGCGGAAAAATTTTCCGCACTTTTTTATTCAAATCGATCACTTAATAAAAATTGTAAAACTGCATCCATTCTCAGGTGGGGAATAGTTTCGCCTTGTTCTAAAGGCTGAGGTTCAAAACTATCGAAATCAAAATGCGGTTGTTTTTGCCAGAATTCTGATCTTGGTAATTTACTCGGCACCGTTCCTGGATAAAGCGTAATCGGTTGTTTATCAATAGAACGAATCCCTTGAATCGCTTTAATTTCTTTTCCTTGCTGATTTACAATCACTTGCTTTGTGGTACGAACAGCCGCAATCGCGGTATATTCCGTATCAATTCCTTCAAATTCCACATGGCGACCGCCCTCTTGCACAATTTGGCGTATTAAACTCACTAAATTAGGCATTTGATCGCGAGTAATATGATCCGCCTTCGTCGCAACAAACATTAATCGATCAATTCTCGGGGAAAACAAACGATGAAGAAAATTTCTACTGCCATAATGGAAATTATTAAATAACTGATTTAAGCCCATTTGCATATCTAAAAAGGCTTGCTGGCTGTGGTTTAAAGGCGTTAAACAATCCGCCAAAATCACTTGGCGATCAAAATTAGAAAAATAATTTTCGTAAAAACCTTTCACAATTTTATTGCGATAATAATTATAACGTGTTGTCAGCACGGCAAAATAGCTATTCGATTTGGCTGTTTTTTTCAAGGTTTGCCACTGTTCTTCTGAAAGATGAATTAATGGAAAAAATTGTAATGCGGGCGCGCCCTCTAAATCACTTGGCAACACAAATCGCCCAGGCTGAATAAATTGCATGCCTTGCGACTTGCATTGGTGTAAATAATCCGTATAACTTTTCGCAATCTCTGCTAAAACATCTTCATTTGCGACCGCACTTAAATCCAAATCCTGTAACATAGCAAGCCAATTTCGCGCTAATTCTTCGCGAATACCTGTGGTTGCCTTGACTTGTTCTTGTGACCATTGTTGAAAATCTAGATTTAATAACGGCAAATCGAGTAGCCATTCCCCTGGATAATCAAAAATATCCAGATAAAGCGTGCTGCGTTCTTTCAAATGACGTAGCAAGCCAGATTGACGTTGAAAACGAATGGCTAAACGCGTTTCACTCACGCCACGAGTAGATTGAAACCATTGAGGTGGATTTTGTGACAAATCATTTAAATTACTTTCATAATCAAAACGTGGCACGCTGAGATCTTGTTGGGATATTCGTTTGACTGCCAAAATTGAACCATTTCTAGCCGCTTCAAACAAGGGCAAATGCTGTGGCGAATTTTGATTAATAGAGAGAAGTTGATTGATTAAACTTGTAATAAACGCCGTTTTTCCACTTCGACTTAACCCTGTTACCGCCAAGCGCAAAGTGCGGTCAAAACCACGATTAATAATTTGATTGATTTCCTTTTGAACCCGATTAAACATTCAATATCCTAGCCATTTTTACTAATATGCCTTACAATTTGGCACATAATTTATCACAATGCATTTGTTATGTTACGTCTAAATCTGAGATTTTTATCTTTTCTGCTCTGCATAAGCCAAAGTATAGAATTACAAGCTGCGCCAAGTATTCCAACATTTTTAACTGAAAATGGCTTAACTTATTGCACCCACGCTTCAGGTTTTTCATTGAACCCGCAAACTGCAGATGCAGGAACCAGTATGAATGTGGTCACGGAGCAAATTTATAACAAATTATTTGATATAAAAAATCACAGTGCAACATTAACACCAATGCTGGCGCAATCTTATTCCATCTCAGCTGATGGTAAAGAAATTTTATTAAATTTACGTCACGGCGTAAAATTTCACCAAACCCCTTGGTTTACCCCAACACGTGATTTTAACGCGGAAGATGTAGTATTTTCGATTAATCGTGTATTAGGGCATAATACTTATTTACCAACCCTAGCTGAGGCGAATGTTACCTATAGTAATCCACAATATAAAGTGTTTCACGAACAAGCAAGAAAAGTGCGTTTCCCTTATTTTGATAGCATTAAACTTAACGAAAAAATCAAATCTGTGACCGCACTTTCACCTTATCAAGTAAAAATTGAATTATTTGAACCAGATTCCTCCATTTTGTCGCATCTTGCCAGCCAGTATGCCATTATTTTTTCACAAGAATATGCCTATCAATTAAGCGCAGATGACAATCTTGCTCAATTAGATACTCATCCAGTAGGCACAGGGCCTTATCAAGTAAAAGATTATGTATATAATCAATATGTCCGCTTAGTACGTAATGAAAATTATTGGAAAAAAGAAGCTAAGATAGAACATATTATTGTGGATCTTTCTACTGATCGAAGCGGACGTTTAGTCAAATTTTTCAATCACGAATGTCAAATCGCTTCTTATCCTGAAGTAAGCCAAATTGGCTTATTAAAAAATGATGACAAACATTATTATATGCAATCTACTGATGGGATGAATTTAGCCTATTTAGCGTTTAATTTTGATAAGCCATTAATGCGAGATCACGAAATCCGTGCTGCTATTTCACAAAGTTTAAACCGAGCTCGAATCATTCATAGCATTTACCATAACACGGCAACTGTTGCTAATAACATTATTCCTGAAGTGTCTTGGGCTTCAACTGTCAATACGCCAGAATTTGAGTTTGATTACCATCCCAAAATCGCCAAAAATAAATTAACAGATAAAAACCTTTTGTTAAATTTATGGGTAATTAATGAAGAACAAGTCTATAATCCCGCACCTTTTAAAATGGCTGAAATGATCAAATGGGATTTAGCCCAAGCGGGTGTAAAAGTTAAAGTGCGTGCCGTAACTCGTCCATTTTTAACGGCGCAATTACGCAATCAATCAGAAAATTATGATTTGATTCTATCTGGTTGGTTAGCTGGTAATCTTGATCCTGATGGTTTTATGCGTCCAATTTTAAGCTGTGGAACAAAAAATGAACTTACTAATTTATCTAATTGGTGTAATGAAGAATTTGATCAATTTATGGATCGCGCCATTACCACCTCACATTTAAGTTCACGCGCAAAAGCCTATAATGAAGCCCAAGAACTCGTTTTACGTGAATTACCCATTATTCCTATTGCCAATGTAAAACGTATTTTAGTCGCAAATAGTCGTGTGAAAGGAGTAAAAATGACACCTTTTGGTAGCTTAGATTTTTCCACCTTACATTTTATTCAGGAGAAACACTAATGTTATGGTCGGCTCTTCGCCATATTCTGTGGGTGGCATTATTATTACTCGTACTATCGTTATTAGGCTTTGTCATTTTATTACGTGATCCTCTTAATGCGAATCTTGTTACACAAAACATTTATATCGGCTATTTTCATTATTTAGGCACCTTGTTACAAGGTGATTTTGGCATTACCTATAACGGTGGAAAATCATTAATGAACCTTATTCTCACGGTTCTTCCTCCCACATTAGAACTTTGTTTCATTACATTATTTTTAGCATTTATTTTTGGTTTGCCACTTGGCATTATAAGTGCGGTCAATTCTGAACAAGTTTTTGCAAAAAGTTTACAAAGCCTATCTTATGTAGGACTATCTATTCCAATATTTTGGTTAGCCCCCATTTTACTGTATGTTGCCGCACTCTCACATTGGGAAATTGCCGCTATTGGGCAATATAATTTACTTTACGAAATTAAATCCATTACAGGATTTCCTGTTATTGATATGTGGTTTATGGAAGTGCCTTATCGCACAAAAATTGTACAAAATATATTACAACATTTAGCCTTACCAACACTGGTATTGTGTATTTTGCCAACAATGGAAATTATCCGCATTATTCATCAACGAGCAGAATATATTTTGAATCAAAATTTTTCCAAAGTAGCGGCAACACGAGGTTGGTCAAAATGGAAAATTCTCCATCAATATGTCTTCCGTAATACTTTTCCCCTGCTTGTTCCACAAGTACCACGTGTATTCACATTAGTATTAACGCAATGTATGTTGGTAGAAACGGCTTTAGGCTGGCCAGGCATTGGTCGTTGGTTAATTAATGCCGTAAATGAACAAGATTACAACAGCATTGCCGCAGGTGTAATTGTTATTGGTGTATGTATTATTCTAATTGATACATTCACTAAACTATTCACTTTTATACTCGATCCATTTAAAAAGAAAGGTTGGTATGCAAAATAAAGAACCTGATGAATTCCGCGAAAGTACCTCAATCTTTCAAATTTGGTTACGCTTTCGTCAAAATACCATCGCACTTTTTAGCTTTTATTTATTAATCGCATTAATTTTTACCGCACTTTTTGCTAGTTATCTTGCACCTTATGCTGATAATCGACAATTTATTGGGCAAGAATTAATGCCTCCATCTTGGGTAGATAGAGGAAAAATTGCTTTTTTCTTTGGTACTGATGATTTAGGTCGCGACATATTAAGTCGTTTAATTATGGGTACTCGCTATACCTTAGGTTCTGCTTTACTGGTTGTCTTTTCAGTGGCAATAATAGGCGGCGCACTAGGAATTATTGCAGGACTACTGAAAGGTATTAAAGCTCGTTTTGTCGGGCATATTTTTGATGCTTTTTTATCGTTACCTATTCTATTAATTGCCGTTGTTATTTCAACATTAATGGAACCAAGTTTATGGAATGCAATGTTTGCTACGCTATTAGCGATTTTGCCTTATTTCATTCACACCATATATCGCGCTATTCAAAAAGAATTAAAAAAAGATTATGTTGTAATGCTAAAACTTGAAGGCATTTCCAATCAAGCCTTATTGAAAAGCACTATTTTACCGAATATTACCGTTATTTATATTCAAGAAGTGGCTCATGCTTTTGTTATAGCCGTGTTAGATATTAGTGCATTAAGCTTTATTTCTCTTGGCGCACAACGACCTACACCTGAATGGGGGGCAATGATAAAAGACTCTTTGGAACTACTTTATCTTGCGCCTTGGACAGTACTTTTACCTGGTTTCGCCATTATTTTTACTATTTTATTAAGTATTATTTTCAGTAATGGCTTAACTAAAGCCATCAATCAACATCAAGAATAGCTTATGGCACTTTTAGACATTTGTAACCTCAATATTGAAATTCAAACCTCCAATGGGCGTATAAAAATTGTAGATGGCGTCAATCTTTCTCTTAACGAAGGAGAAATCACTGGATTAGTTGGCGAATCAGGCTCAGGAAAAAGTTTAATCGCTAAAGTCATTTGTAATGCAATCAAAGAAAATTGGATTATTACTGCCGATCGCTTTCGTTTTCACGATGTAGAATTACTGAAACTCAGTCCTCATAAACGACGTAAGATTGTTGGCAAAGAAATTTCAATGATTTTCCAAAATCCCTTATCTTGCCTTGATCCAAGTCGAAAAATAGGAAAACAACTCATCCAAAATATTCCTAATTGGACATTTAAAAATAAATGGTGGAAATGGTTTGGGTGGAAAAAAAGACGTGCTATTGAATTGTTACATCGCGTAGGAATTAAAGATCATCGTGATATTATGGCAAGCTATCCTAACGAACTGACAGAAGGCGAAGGACAAAAAGTTATGATCGCAATGGCTGTCGCTAATCAGCCACGCTTATTAATCGCGGATGAACCAACAAATGCGTTAGAATCAACCACTGCCCTACAAGTTTTTCGTTTACTTTCCAGTATGAACCAAAATCAGGGAACAACAATTTTACTTACGAGTAACGATATTAAAAGTATTAGTGAATGGTGCGATCAAATTTCAGTGCTTTATTGTGGGCAAAATACAGAATCCGCTCCGACTGAAATATTAATCGAAAGTCCCCATCATCCTTATACCCAAGCCTTAATTAATGCTGTACCCGATTTTACTCAACCTTTAGGATTTAAAACTAAATTGGGTACGTTAGAAGGCACCGTTCCTATTTTAGAGCAAATGCCAATTGGCTGTCGTCTTGGCCCAAGATGCCCTTTTGCACAAAAAAAATGTATGGAAAAACCAAGACGATTGAAAATAAAACAACACGAATTTTCTTGTCATTATCCTATTAATTTACGAGAAAAAAATTTTAAAGAAAAAACAACAGCCACCCCTTTTATACTTAATTGCAAAGGAAATGAATAATGCCCTTACTACAAGTGGAAGATTTAACTAAAACTTTCAAAGGTCACGCCAGTTTATTTGGTCGAAGTCAATTCAATGCAGTGGATAGCGTGAGTTTTACCCTTGAACGCAAACAAACACTAGCGATCATTGGCAATAATGGCTCTGGTAAATCAACCCTAGTGAAAATGATAGCAGGTATTATTCCGCCGACTTCTGGTCGAATTTTATTTAATGATCGAGAATTACAATATCAGGATGTACAATCTAGAGCTAAACATATTCGTATGGTTTTCCAAGATGCTAATTCTGCATTCAACCCACGTTTAAATATTGGGCAAATATTAGACGAACCATTAAGCCTAGCAACAGATTGGACAGAGACACAACGTAATGAAAAAATCTTTGAAACCCTCTCTCTCGTTGGACTTTATCCTGATTACACAAATCTCAATATTAAGCATCTCTCTATCAGCCAAAAGCAGCGAGTTGCCCTAGCACGCGCATTAATTTTAGCACCAGAAATTATTATAATAGATGATGCAATTGGCAATTTAGATGCTTCTGTACGTATTCAATTGCTTAATTTAACCCTTGATTTACAACAACGTTTAGGTATTTCTTATATTTATGTGGGACAGGATCTCGGTGTAATTAAACATATTGCAGATACGATTATCGTAATGGATGAAGGAAAAATGATTGAATATGGCAGCCCTCAAAATCTTTTTACTGATCCACAAACTGATGTTACTCGTCGCTTAGTCGAAAGCTATTTTGGCAAAATTTTAGATGAAACCGCTTGGGTAAAAGACAAAAACACTCACCAAGGAAAGGAAAAATGAACACTCGTCCCTTTTATTTCGGACTTATATTTATTGCGATTATCGCTATACTTGCTAACTATTTAGGAAATACTGATTTTTCCCATCATTATCATATCAGTGCTTTAATTATTGCTATCTTGCTGGGAATGGCAATCGGCAATACCATTTATCCGCAATTTTCAACACAAATGGAAAAAGGCGTTTTGTTTGCCAAAGGCACGCTTCTTCGCACTGGCATTGTGCTGTATGGTTTCCGCCTCACTTTTGGCGATATTGCCGATGTAGGATTAAATGCAGTCGTTACCGATGCAATTATGCTAATTTCAACGTTCTTTTTTACCGCACTTTTAGGTATTCGTTATCTAAAAATGGATAAACAATTGGTTTATCTCACTGGGGCAGGTTGCAGCATTTGTGGCGCGGCAGCGGTTATGGCGGCAGAGCCTGTTACCAAAGCAGAATCTCATAAAGTTTCAGTGGCGATTGCCGTAGTGGTCATTTTCGGGACGCTTTCTATTTTTACTTATCCATTTTTCTACACTTGGTCACAAGATTTAATTAATGCTCATCAATTCGGTATTTATGTTGGTTCTAGTGTACATGAAGTGGCTCAAGTTTATGCCATTGGTGGAAATATTGATCCTATCGTGGCAAATACCGCCGTCATTACCAAAATGATCCGAGTAATGATGCTCGCACCATTTTTATTAATGCTTTCTTGGTTATTAACACGTAATGATGGGGTATCAGAAAATACCTCACACAAAATTACAATTCCTTGGTTTGCTGTACTTTTTATTGGCGTTGCGATTTTTAATTCTTTTGATTTATTACCAAAAGAACTCGTGAAATTATTAGTTGAAATCGATTCTTTCTTATTAATTTCAGCGATGGCTGCCCTTGGCTTAACGACGCAAGCAAGTGCAATCAAAAAGGCAGGATTAAAACCGCTTGTTTTAGGAACACTAATTTATTTATGGCTAGTGGTTGGTGGATTTTTAGTGAATTATGGAATATCAAAATTAATATAAAATTCACTTAAGATTGACCGCACTTTTAAAGTGCGGTCTTTTTTTATGAAGAATATTTTCAGATATGATTATTTAAAACATGAAATTACGCTTTACTTCAAAGTACGATTTAATAAACCATCCTCTAAAAATAAAGGGCCAATTGGGCGTTTAGGAATATCAAACTTCTGCGGATAAATCACATCAACCAAATACAATCCATCGGGTTTTGCTGTTGGTGCAGTAAGCTGACGATTTTTCTGCTCAAGTAGCCATTGCATCCATTCAATCGGCTTATTTCCAGCACCGACCTCAATCAAACTTCCCACAATATTACGCACCATATGATGCACAAAAGCGTTCGCCTGAATATCAACAATAATATATTGCCCGATACGAGACACATTCAAATGATGCACATTACGCCAAGGGGTATGGGATTGACATTGTGCTGCACGGAAAGAGGAAAAATCATGTTCGCCAAGTAAACATTGTCCTGCCTGATGCATTTTTTCCGCATCTAAATCTAAATGACAATGTGTCATTCCTCCCGCTAAAATCGCAGAGCGTAATTTATTACAATAAAGAATATAACGGTAACGGCGTGCTGTTGCGGAAAATCTGGCGTGAAATTCATCATCAACTTGTTTTGCCCAACTCACTGCAATGTCATCAGGTAAATGAGCATTAGTGCCAAAAGCCCAAGCTTTCTCAGGACGAATCACATTGGTTTCAAAATGAACAACCTGCCCCGTTCCACTTACGCCAGAATCCGTTCGACCCGCACAAAATATTTCAATTTTTTCATTCGCAATACAAGAAAGTGCCTTTTCTAATTCTTCTTGTACACTGCGGACTTTTTCTTGTCTCTGCCAACCATAATAATTTTGCCCGTTATACTCAATGCCTAATGCAATTTTCATTTTTTACCTTTTGGCTTAATAAAGTGCGGTTATGGTAGCTCAAGTTTATTTGGAGCGCAAATGCATAAAAACACTCCAAAATTTATTCAAAAATAAGCGATAGTTTCTAAAAATTGCAGTAATAAATGTGAATTTTTTGTGATAAAGATCCCATTCTGATAATCTGCCATTAGAGTTTACACTCCAAACTTCCTATAATTAACTTACGCATTATGAAAAACTAAAAGGAAAATTATGAAAACATTGAGTGAATTTATCGTTGAACGCCAAGCTGAATATCCAAACGCAAAAGGGGAATTGAGTGGTATTTTGTCGTCAATTCGTCTTTTAGCAAAAATTATTCATCGAGATATTAACAAAGCAGGTTTAACAAATATTCTAGGTCAATCTGGTGTTGAAAACGTACAAGGCGAAAGTCAAATGAAACTTGATTTATTCGCCCATAACACGATGAAAGCGGCATTAATGGCACGTGAAGAAGTGGCAGGGTTTGCATCTGAAGAAGAAGAAAGTTTTATTGCGTTTGATACGGAACGTGGACGCAATGCAAAATACATTATTTTAACGGATCCCCTTGATGGTTCTTCAAATATTGATGTAAATGTCTCCGTCGGTACAATTTTCTCCATTTACCGTCGCATATCTCCAATTGGAACGCCTGTAACCTTAGAAGATTTCTTACAACCAGGGAATAAACAAGTTGCCGCAGGTTATATTGTTTACGGTTCATCAACTATGTTGGTATATACCACAGGTAACGGAGTCAATGGTTTTACTTATGATCCATCAATCGGTACATTCTGTCTTTCCCACGAAAATATGCAAATGCCAAAAACGGGGCGTATTTATTCCATCAACGAAGGACAATACCTCAAATTCCCACAAGGTGTGAAAAAATATATTAAATATTGCCAAGAAGAAGACAAAGCGACCAATCGCCCTTACGCCTCTCGCTATATTGGTTCACTTGTAGCAGACTTCCACCGCAATTTATTAAAAGGCGGCATTTATATTTACCCAAATGCAACCAACTATCCAAATGGAAAACTCCGTTTATTATATGAAGGCAATCCTATTGCATTTTTAGCGGAGCAAGCTGGTGGTGTCGCAACGGATGGTTATCGTCGAATTTTAGATATCGAACCAACCGCACTTCATGAACGTGCTCCATTATTTGTGGGTTCAGAAGATATGGTAAAAAAAGCACAAGAAATGATGGAAGAATTTAAAGAATAATAAAAATCCCCTCGACTAAAAGAGGAAATTTTTATCAAAAAACCGAACTTAATGTTCGGTTTTTTTATATTACATAATACGACGCGATTGAGTATAGGTTCTAGCCCAATATTTTTCATCAAGGGAACTTATCGTCACACCTTGCCCTGTACTTGCGTGCATAAATTGGTTATTACCAATATAAACACCAACGTGATTATTTTTACGGAAGAAAACTAAATCGCCTTTTTTAAGTTCGGATTTATTTATTTTTCTACCTAAATGACGCTGTTAAGCCGTAGAACGAGGCAATTCAATACCAAAAACTTCAGAAAAAGTTGTTTGCATAAATGCTGAACAATCAATACCACGTTTAGTCGTACCGCCCATAGGATAACGAGTGCCAACCCATTCATTATATACACTAGCGAGAGCCTTATCGCCCATCAAAGCCGAGGAGCGGTTTGTTCTCACTTTGTGAAAAATACCTGTTCGATTATCTTTTTCTAAATTATTAATTAAACCCGTTAATTGAACATCATCATTTTCCGAAATAATCTGATGATTTGCCGTTCGTGGTGTATTAGAACAAGCCGTTGCTAATACAGCTAAACCAATAATAACTAAAATTCTTTTCAACATAATTTCAAATAATTAAAAGAAATAAAATCTAGCAGAGGCTATAAAAATTTGAATAGAATTACCAGTAAAAATCCAATTTTGATAAGCATTTTGTGATCTTTCACACAAATTCGACTTAATTTGTTCCACCAACAGTAATTTCATCAATTTTTAATGCTGGCTGCCCTACGCCAACGGGTACACTTTGTCCCTCTTTACCACAAACCCCGATACCTAAATCAAGTTCTGATTTATCTGCAACCATAGAAATTTTTTGCATCACTTCAATGCCGCTACCGATTAAAGTTGCACCCTTCACTGGTTTCGTGATTTTCCCTTTTTCAATTAAATAAGCTTCTGAAGTAGAAAATACAAATTTACCAGAGGTAATATCCACTTGCCCACCACCAAAGTGCGGTGCATAAATCCCCTGTTCTACAGAAGCAATCAAATCATCAAAGTGACTTTGTCCCGCAAGCATATAGGTGTTAGTCATTCGAGGCATTGGCAAATGTGCATAAGACTCACGTCGTCCATTCCCTGTTGGCGAGACGCCCATTAAACGGGCGTTCATTTTATCTTGCATATAACCTTGCAAGATTCCATCTTTGATAAGTACATTGCACTGGCTTGGCACACCTTCGTCATCAATAGTCAATGATCCTCGACGATTTTCAATGGTGCCGTCATCTACAATTGTACATAATGGAGAAGTTACTTGTTCGCCAATCTTGCCTGTAAAAAGTGAACTTTCTTTACGGTTAAAATCGCCTTCTAAACCGTGACCTACTGCTTCGTGTAGCAACACACCCGGCCAACCAGCACCTAATACAACAGGCATTAATCCAGCTGGTGCTGCAATTGCACTAAGGTTTACAAGTGCTTGACGAACCGCTTCTTTAGCAAATCTTACAGCTCTAATATCGCCATCAACAATTTCAAAGAACCAATCTAAACCGAAACGTCCACCAGAACCACAACTGCCTCGTTCACGTTTGCCATTTTCTTCTACTAACACAGAAATAGATAAGCGAACTAAAGGACGAATATCTGCTGCTAGTGTACCATCCGTCGCCATGACTAATACTTCTTCATAAACGGAACTGAGGCTTGCTGAAACCTTGGTTACACGATGATCTTCAGCTCGAGCCGTACGATCAACCAAATGTAATAGCTCAATTTTTTTCTCTTTGGTTAAACTTTCCAAAGGATTAATCGCTGCATAACGAGCAATAGGATTTACAACATTAAAAGCGGATGGCGAAATCAAATTTCCCTGTTTGACTTGCGCAATTCCTTTCACAGCTTCTGCACATTGCTGCAAAGAAGCAAGATTAATTTGATCGGCATAAGCAAAGCCTGTTTTCTCGCCAGAAACTGCCCGCACGCCAACGCCACGATCAATATGAAAACCGCCTTCTTTTATAATGCCATCTTCTAATACCCAACTTTCATCTTGGCTAAGTTGAAAATACAGATCGGCATAATCAATATTGCGATGCGACATAACATCAAAAATATTGAGTAATGTTTTAGTTGAAAGATTGCTTGGTGTGAGTAATGTATTTGAAACTTGGTTTAACATATTTTTTCCAGTCTAAAGTAAATATCTTGTGAGTGCTTATATCCGTTTAGTACAACAACACAGATTAAAATCGGATTAATAAAGTGCGGTTGATTTTGAGGTTATTTTTCCAAATGCGCTAATCCAAATTGATACAAAGCATTCTTCTTATAACCATACAATTCCGCAACAATAGCTGCTGCTTTTTTTAGTGGCAATTCTTCTGCAATTAATTCAAGTGCCTTTACCGCTTGCGGCGAAATTTCATCGTTATTGTCAGACTTTGGTTTGCCTTCCACAATCAAAACCATCTCGCCTTTTGTACGATTTGGATCTTCTAAAAGCCATTCTCGTAAATTTTTAATCGTGTTGCCCGTAATCGTTTCCCAAGTTTTAGTCATTTCACGGGCTAACACCATATATCGTTCTTCTCCTAGCACCGATTGCATATCTTCTAGCGTATCTAAAATACGATGGGTAGATTCATAAAAAATCAAAGTGCGGTCTTCTTCGGCGATATTTTCTAATTTATCTTTGCGCGCTTTACTTTTCGCAGGTAAAAAACCTTCAAAACAAAATCTATCAGAAGCAATCCCCGATGCGCAAAGTGCGGTAATTGCCGCACAGGCTCCAGGCAAAGGCACAACTCGAATGCCAGCTTCACGGCATTGACGTACTAAATGAAAACCAGGGTCACTGATTAATGGCGTCCCCGCATCAGAAATCAAAGCAATATTACTCCCCTGCTTAAGCTTTTCCACCAAAATATGGGCTTTTTCTTGTTCGTTATGATCGTGCAAAGCAAAAAATGGCTTCTTAATGCCGTAATGACTCAATAAAAATCCGCTATGGCGAGTATCCTCTGCTGCAATTAAATCCACTTGCACAAAAGTCTCTAAAGCACGCTGGGTAATATCCTGTAAATTACCAATGGGCGTGGCAACAATGTATAAAATTCCGGTTAAATCAGTCATTTTTGTTTGCTTTTAAGTTATGAGATAAGTAAGATCTGCTACAACTATTGTCTGTTTATGATGGAGCAAAGATGTCTATTCTATTACAAGGTGGACGTTTTAAAAAACGTTTAATGCCAATTTTATTGTCAATGGCTTTAGCTGGCTGTTCAAATCTACTTGGTAGCAATTTCACACAAACCTTACAACAAGATGCAAATGCAAGTTCTGAATTTTATATAAACAAATTAGGGCAAACACAAGAACTTGAAGATCAACAAACCTATAAATTGCTCGCAGCTCGCGTGTTAATCCGTGAAAATAAAGTTGAACAATCGGAAGCGTTATTAAGGGAATTAGGCGAATTAAATGATGCGCAAAAATTAGATCGAGCATTAATTGAAGCGAGAATTTCTGCTGCAAAAAATGCTAATGAGGTCGCTCAAAATCAATTACGTGTATTAGATTTGAATAAATTAAGCCCGTCACAAAAATCTCGTTATTACGAAATCTTAGCTATTGTTGCCGAAAACCGTAAAGACATTATTGAAGCGGTAAAAGCGCGGATAGAAATGGATAAAAATTTAACGGATGTACAACGCCGTCAAGATAACATTGATAAAACTTGGGCTTTATTGCGTTCAGCTAATACTGGCGTAATCAATAATGCTTCTGATGAAGGCAGCGCGGCTTTAGGTGGCTGGCTCACTTTAATCAAAGCTTACAACGATTATATTCGTCAGCCTGTGCAATTAAGCCAAACACTACAAAGCTGGAAAAATGCCTATCCAAATCATTCAGCCGCAATTTTATTTCCAAAAGAATTACTTTCTTTATTAAATTTCCAGCAAACAACTCTTTCACAAATTGGTTTGTTACTGCCATTAAGTGGTGATGGACAAATTCTTGGTACAACCATTCAATCGGGTTTCAACGATGCAAAAGGTAACTCAACCGTTCCAGTGCAAGTATTTGATACCTCAATGAATTCTGTTCAAGATATTATTGTGCAGGCAAAACAGGCGGGTATTAAAACCTTAGTTGGCCCATTACTAAAACAAAATCTTGATGTGATTTTAGCGGATCCTGCTCAAATTCAAGGTATGGATGTGCTTGCATTAAATGCCACACCAAATTCTCGTGCGATTCCTCAACTTTGTTATTACGGACTTTCTCCAGAAGATGAAGCTGAATCTGCTGCCAATAAAATGTGGAACGATGGCGTGCGTAATCCACTTGTCGCAATGCCACAAAATGATTTAGGACAACGCGTAGGCAATGCCTTTAATGTACGTTGGCAACAATTAGCAGGTACTGATGCGAATATCCGTTACTACAATTTGCCTGCGGATGTGACTTATTTCGTTCAAGAAAATAACTCAAATACAACCGCACTTTATGCCGTAGCAAGTCCAACTGAACTGGCAGAAATGAAAGGTTATTTAACAAATATCGTGCCTAATTTAGCGATTTATGCCAGCTCTCGAGCAAGCGCAAGTGCAACAAACACTAATGCTGACTTCATCGCACAGATGAACGGTGTACAGTTTAGTGATATTCCATTTTTTAAAGATACCAATTCTCCACAATATCAGAAGTTGGCAAAATCCACGGGGGGCGAATATCAATTGATGCGTTTATATGCAATGGGTGCGGATGCGTGGTTGCTAATTAATCAATTCAATGAATTACGCCAAGTGCCAGGCTATCGCTTAAGTGGCTTAACAGGGATTTTAAGTGCTGATACCAACTGTAATGTTGAACGCGATATGACTTGGTATCAATATCAAGATGGTGCAATTGTACCAGTTGCAAACTAATGTTTTCTTTAAAACGTCAGCAAGGGGCGAGCTTTGAGCATCAAGCTCGCCTTTTTTTAGAAGCAAAAGGCTTAACATTTATTGCGGCTAATCAAAATCTCAAATGTGGTGAACTTGATCTAATAATGAATGACAAAAAAACTATCGTCTTTGTTGAAGTTCGCCAACGAAGTCATTCCGCCTTTGGTTCTGCTATAGAAAGCGTAGATTGGCGAAAACAACAAAAATGGTTAGATGCCGCAAATTTATGGCTTGCAAAACAAAATATGAGCTTAGAAGATGCTAATTGCCGCTTTGATTTAATCGCCTTTGGCAAAACGCCCCAAGATATTCAATGGATTCCTAATTTTCTCGATTAACGGCTTTTTATAATGTTACAAAAAGTAAAAGATATTTATAGCGAAAGTATTCAAATTCAAATTGCAGCATCAAGTATGCTTTCTGAAAATATTACCAACGCCACACAAATGGTAATGCAATGTTTATTAGGCGGTAATAAGGTTATCGCCTGTGGCGTGTCACGTTCTTATGCTAATGCACAGTTTCTTGTATCTAACTTGCTGAATCGATACGAGTTAGTTAGACCGAGCTTCCCTTCTGTACTATTGAGTTTAGAAAGTGCGGTGGGTTCTTCACTTGTTTTTGAACAATCGCCAGAAGAATTGTATTGTCATCAATTTAATGCTGTTGCAAAATCGGGCGACTTACTTATTGCTTTTGCACCTTTGGGGACAGAAAAAATCGTGCTAAATACGATTTCCCACGCTGTCAGCAAAGAAATTAATGTTATTGCGCTGACTGGCTCTAACAATGATGCCATTCAAGGAATTTTAGCAGACAAGGATTTAGAAATATCAATCCCAGCCAGCAAAGAAAGTCGTATCTTAGAGAACCATCTTTTTGTGATTAATGCACTTTGTGAATTAGTTGATCAGACTTTATTCCCAAGTGCTTGACAGGAAAATAAATCACTTTCAAACTAATAGTAATTTAATCTAAAAAGGAGTTAATTATGACATTATCCCCGTTAAAAAAACTCGCTATCCTGCTTGGGGCGACTATTTTTCTACAAGGCTGTGTTGCAGCTGTGATTGGAGGTGGTGCTGTCGCAGCTAAAGTAGGTACAGATCCCCGAACCACAGGGACACAAATTGATGACGAAACCCTAGAATTTAAAGTCGAAAATGCTGTAGAAAAAGATGCCCAAATTAAGGCTGAAGGCCGTGTAAATGCCGTATCTTACAATGGTCGAGTACTTTTAATCGGTCAAGTACCAAATGATAACGTCAAGGAAACAGCAACGGACTTAACACGTGGCGTTGAAGGCGTTAATGATACTTATAACCAACTCACTATAGGCCCTAAAATTTCCTTTGCACAAATAAGTAAAGATAGTTGGATCACAACGCAAGTCAAATCTAAGATGTTCGTTGATGGTCGAGTTAAAGCCACCGATATCAAAGTGATTAGTGAAAATGGAGAAGTATTTTTACTGGGTAACGTCACACAATCCCAAGCCAATGCGGCAGCCGACATTGCCAGCAAAATCAGCGGGGTAAAAAAAGTAATTAAAGTATTCAAATACCTAGACTAATCTTTCAAAGTGCGGTGAAAAATTCAACAAATTTTTACCGCACTTTTTCTTATTTTTATAAATAAAAAATTTTAATTTTTATTCTCACAAAAACCGTTTATTTTTAAATAAGTTATCTATTGTCAAGAATTAAAACAAAAAATTTATTACTTGCGATCTTTTCTCAAACACATTATCTTGTGCATCGTTTTCATAAAAACACTATATCTTGTGTTTTAAATCCTGTTTTAAATAACAACAAGAAGGCTAATACAATGAATAAAAGTTTAATGGTTACAAAGCGTGACGGTACGCAAGAACAAATCAATCTTGATAAAATCCATCGTGTGATTACGTGGGCTGCTGAAGGACTAGACAATGTTTCTGTTTCCCAAGTAGAACTTCGTTCACATATTCAATTTTATGAAGGCATTCGCACTTCAGACATCCACGAAACCATCATTAAAGCAGCCGCAGATTTAATCAGCAAAGATTCGCCAGATTATCAATATTTAGCTGCTCGTTTAGCGATTTTCCATTTACGTAAAAAAGCCTATGGTCATTTCGATCCCCCTCGTTTATACGATCACGTCAAAAAATTAGTACGTATGGGAAAATATGATCAAGCGTTATTAGATGATTATACTCGCGAAGAATGGGATGAAATGGACAATTTCATCGACCATTGGCGTGATATGACGTTTTCTTATGCAGCCGTGAAGCAATTGGAGGGTAAATATTTAGTACAAAACCGTGTGACGGGAGAAATCTACGAGTCTGCACAATTCTTATATTTGCTCGTTTCCGCAAGTCTATTCTCTAAATATCCAAAAGAAACACGTTTGAATTATGTAAAACGTTTCTACGATGCAACATCGACTTTCAAAATTTCCTTACCAACGCCAATTATGGCGGGTGTGCGTACTCCAACTCGTCAATTCAGCTCTTGCGTATTAATTGAATGTGATGACAGTTTAGATTCAATCAATGCAACGGCATCAGCTATTGTAAAATATGTTTCACAACGTGCGGGGATTGGTATTAATGCAGGGGCTATTCGTGCATTAGGTAGTGAGATTCGTGGTGGAGAAGCATTCCATACAGGTTGTATTCCATTCTATAAATATTTCCAAACTGCAGTGAAATCTTGCTCACAAGGTGGCGTTCGTGGCGGTGCAGCAACACTTTATTACCCAATTTGGCACTTAGAAGCAGAAAACTTGCTCGTATTAAAAAATAACCGTGGTGTGGAAGACAACCGCGTTCGTCATATGGATTATGGCGTGCAATTAAACAAACTAATGTATCAACGCTTAATTAAAGGCAGCGAAATTACTTTATTCAGCCCATCAGATGTGCCAGGACTTTATGAAGCATTCTTTGCGGATCAAGATAAATTTGAAGAACTTTACGTAAAATACGAACAAGATCCAACTATCCGTAAGCGTACTGTTAAAGCAGTTGAAATCTTTTCTTTATTGATGCAAGAACGGGCATCAACGGGTCGAATTTACATTCAAAACGTGGATCACTGTAATACCCACTCTCCGTTTGATCCGCAAGTGGCACCAGTTCGTCAATCTAACTTGTGCTTAGAAATTGCATTACCAACTAAACCGCTTCAACACATTAACGATGAAAATGGGGAAATTGCACTTTGTACGCTTTCCGCCTTTAACTTAGGTAAAATTGAAAACTTAGATGAATTAGAAGAACTTGCGGATCTTGCGGTTCGTTCTCTTGATGCCTTATTAGACTATCAAGATTACCCTATTGTGGCAGCAAAACGTAGCTCACTTGCACGCCGTTCACTCGGTATTGGGGTCATTAACTATGCCTATTACCTTGCGAAAAATGGTGTTCGCTATTCTGATGGTTCAGCCAACGATTTAACTCACCGCACTTTTGAAGCCATTCAATATTATTTATTGAAAGCCTCTATGAACTTAGCAAAAGAGCAAGGTGCGTGTGAATACTTCAATGAAACCACTTATGCAAAAGGCATTTTACCGATTGATACCTATAAGAAAGATTTAGATGCTTTAACACAAGAGCCTCTACATTATGATTGGGAAAGTTTACGTAAAGATATTCAAGAATTTGGTTTACGTAACTCAACATTAACGGCCTTAATGCCATCAGAAACATCATCACAGATTTCCAATGCGACTAATGGTATTGAGCCACCACGCGGTCACGTAAGTATTAAAGCGTCAAAAGATGGTATCTTAAAACAGGTTGTGCCTGAATATGAAAATTTAATGGATAACTATGAATTACTTTGGGATATTCCAAGTAATGACGGTTACTTACACTTAGTTGGTATTATGCAAAAATTCGTGGATCAAGCGATCTCTGCAAACACAAACTATGATCCAAAACGTTTTGAAGACGGTAAAGTACCAATGAAAGTATTATTAAAAGATTTATTAACCGCTTACAAATACGGTTTAAAAACCCTTTACTATCAAAACACCCGCGACGGTGCCGAAGATGTTCAAGAAGATCTTGATGACGGCTGTGCTGGTGGTGCTTGCAAAATTTAAACGCCCCTATTGTCTTCCCCAACTTATGGGGAAGATAGCACGACATAATGAATTAGGATACTTTCCTCAGTCTTCGATAGTTTCTCCTGATAAACAGGGAAAGCTAAATAAATGATAACTTCTATTTAAAAGGATAAATAAAATGGCGTATACCACTTTTTCCCAAAATAAAAATGATCAATTAAAAGAACCGATGTTCTTTGGTCAAAATGTTAATGTTGCACGTTACGATCAACAAAAATATGAGACTTTTGAGAAGCTTATTGAAAAACAACTTTCTTTCTTCTGGCGTCCGGAAGAAGTAGATGTGTCGCAAGACCGTATTGACTATGCCGCGTTACCTGAACATGAAAAACACATTTTCATCAGTAACTTAAAATATCAAACCTTGTTAGATTCTATTCAAGGTCGTAGCCCGAATGTAGCATTATTGCCTTTAGTGTCTATTCCTGAATTAGAAACTTGGATTGAGACTTGGACCTTCTCTGAAACCATTCACTCTCGCTCTTACACACATATTATTCGTAATATTGTGAACGATCCTTCTATCGTGTTTGATGACATCGTGACCAACGAAGAAATCATCAAACGCGCACAGGATATTTCATCTTACTACGATGATTTAATCCGTGATAGCCAACTTTATGGCTTATACGGCGAAGGAACTTATACCGTAGATGGCAAAGAATGCGTCGTGACTTTACGTAGTTTGAAAAAACAACTTTACCTTTGCCTGATGAGTGTTAATGCGCTTGAAGCTATTCGTTTCTACGTTTCTTTCGCTTGTTCATTTGCTTTTGCTGAACGTCGTTTAATGGAAGGCAACGCGAAAATTATTAAATTTATCGCACGTGATGAAGCCTTACACTTAACAGGTACACAGCATATTTTAAATATTATGGCAGCAGGTCAAGACGATCCTGAAATGGCAGAAATTGCGGAAGAATGTAAACAAGAGGCCTATGATTTATTTGTTGCAGCGGCAGAACAAGAAAAAGCCTGGGCTGATTATCTATTTAAAGACGGTTCAATGATCGGTCTCAACAGAGATATTTTAGTTCAATACGTAGAATATATTACCAATATCCGTATGCAAGCTGTTGGATTGCCACTACCATTCCAAACACGTTCAAATCCAATTCCTTGGATTAACGCTTGGTTAGTGTCAGATAACGTACAGGTTGCACCACAAGAAGTAGAAGTAAGTTCTTACCTTGTAGGTCAAATTGACTCAAAAGTTGATACGAATGATTTTGACGATTTTTCTCTCTAATTAAAAACACATAAAAACTAACCGCACTTTGGAATATACTTTTTAAATATTTAAGGTGCGGTTAAATTTTTGTTCATTTTAAAAGGCTTTCTAATACAGAAAGCCTTTTATTTCTTAGATTTCTAATAACAATCTTGTTGGATCTTCCAATAATTCTTTAATCGTTACCAAGAAACCAACAGATTCACGGCCATCAATTAGGCGATGATCATAAGATAAAGCAAGGTACATCATAGGACGAATCACAACTTGACCATTAAGCGCAATTGGGCGTTCTTTAATTGCGTGCATCCCTAAAATCGCACTTTGTGGTGGATTGATAATTGGAGTGGACATAAGAGAACCGAACACGCCGCCATTTGTAATAGTAAAATTGCCGCCAGTGAGATCTTCTACTGTCAATTTGCCATCACGACCTTTTTCAGCTAATGCTTTAATCTGTTTTTCAATATCAGCCATACTAAGCTTATCGCAATCACGAAGCACTGGTGTGACTAATCCACGCGGGGTCGAAACCGCAATACTAATATCAAAATAGTTATGGTAAACAACATCATCCCCATCAATAGAAGCATTAACTTCAGGATAGCGTTTTAATGCTTCCACAACCGCTTTGATATAAAAAGACATAAATCCTAAACGCACTGAATGTTGTTTTTCAAATTTTTCCCCGTAGGTTTTACGCAAAGTCATTATTGGCTGCATATCCACTTCATTGAAAGTAGTAAGCATTGCTGTACTATTTTTGGCTTCAAGTAAACGTTCAGCAATACGTTTACGCAAACGGGTCATTGTCACACGTTTTTCAGAACGTGCGCTATAAGCCACCGTACTAATTGTATTTTGCTCAGTGGCAGCTTCTTGTTTCACTTGCTGAGCTTGTCGTTTTGCGATTTCACGTTCAATATCTTCACGTGTTAAACGACCGCCTACACCCGAACCTTGAATTTGATCTGCTTGTAAATCATATTCTGCCAATAAACGACGAATTGCTGGGCTATGATCCGCATTATGATTATGACTATTTTCAATCGCTGCATTTTGACGATCAGATGGTGTGGGTTCATTCGTTGCTTTTAACGTCGCTGAACTGACATCTCCTTCTTGAGCCGTAGAAATTTTGCCTAGCAACTGCTTACTGACGACAGTTTCGCCCTCAGCTTGAACAACTTCAGCCAGTACACCATCAGAAAGTGCTGGGACTTCTAGCACGACTTTATCCGTTTCAATTTCCACAATAACTTCATCACGTTTCACAGTATCGCCCAATTTTTTATGCCAAGTGGCAACAGTTGCATCTGCAACTGATTCAGGTAGGTCTGGAACAAGAATTTCGATAGTCATTTTATTTTTCCTTTTCTTCTTTTTTACTCTATATCTTAATTATCTTGGCTCCCCTATTTACAGAGGAAAGCAAAGATATAAAAACCTTTATTAAATTAACCGCACTTTAAAAACTCAGTGCATCTTCCACTAACTGCTTTTGCTGCTTAGTGTGAAGCGACATATAGCCCACAGCAGGCGAAGCAGAAGCTGGACGCCCTGCATATTTTAGTCTAACGGATTCTGGAATTGCTGATTCAAAATTATGTTTGCTGCAATACCACGCACCTTGGTTAAGTGGTTCTTCTTGACACCAAACATAATCAGTCACGTGCGCATAAGGCTCAAGTGCATTCTTCACATCCTCGTGAGGGAATGGATAAAGCTGCTCAATACGAATAATCGCCACATCTTTCTGATTATTGGCACGACGTTGTTCAAGTAAATCGTAATAAACTTTACCTGAACACATTACCACACGTTTTACATCTTTAGGATCCAGCTCGTCAATTTCTCCAATTACCGTTTGGAAAGTTCCATTAATCAATTCATCTAAACTGGATACGGCTAATGGATGGCGTAACAAAGATTTTGGAGAAATAGCAATCAACGGACGGCGCATTTTACGTAAAGACTGACGGCGTAACATATGGTACACCTGCGCTGGCGTTGATGGCACGCAAACTTGCATATTTTGTTCGGCACAAAGTTGCAAATAACGTTCAAGACGTGCGGAAGAATGTTCTGGGCCTTGTCCTTCATAGCCGTGTGGCAACAACATTACCAAACCGCACATTCTGCCCCATTTTTGTTCGCCAGAGCTAATAAATTGGTCAATAACAATTTGCGCACCATTAGCAAAATCGCCAAATTGCGCTTCCCAAATAGTTAAAGTTTTTGGATCTGTCGTTGCATAACCATAT
Organism: Haemophilus influenzae; assembly: GCF_900475755.1. NCBI lineage: Bacteria > Pseudomonadati > Pseudomonadota > Gammaproteobacteria > Pasteurellales > Pasteurellaceae > Haemophilus > Haemophilus influenzae. The sequence goes on along the minus strand of NZ_LS483411.1, from coordinate 1,132,594 downwards.
TCAAAAGCAAGTACAGATTCTTCTGAAAGTACAGAATCCCATACTTCAAAACGACCTTGATTGGCGTGCAAATGTGTTAATGGTACATATCCCGTACCATCATTTTGATTATGCACAACGGCATGACGATGGAAAAAAGTACCTCGTCCCGCATCTTCGCCTGATAAACGAACATTAACACCTTCATCAAGTAAGGTTGCATAAGCCATGGTTTCAGCCATACCCCAGTCGAGCAATTTTTCGCCTTGATACATTGCTTTACGATCATTATAGATTTTTTCTACGCGAGGATGCGCACGTAAACTTTCGGGATATTCACACACACGTTTGGCAAGGGTTAAAAAACGTTCCTGCGAAAATTTGCTTTCATAAGGTGCAGTCCAATCATAATTGAGATATTGCAACCAATCCATTTTTGCCGCATCCATTTCACGCCATTCAGATACCACGCGATCGCCATTATCTAGCGCATCACGATAATTATTTGCCATTTCAATAACTTGTTCTTCAGTTATTACAGCTTCTGAAACTAAACGATCAGCATAAACTTTACGAGGTGTAGGATGTTTTTTGATGATGCTATACATCATTGGTTGAGTGGCTAATGGTTCATCTGCCTCGTTATGACCGTGGCGACGATAAGAAATTAAATCAATAAAAATATCTCGTTTGAATAAATTACGATATTCCACCGCCATACGCGCAGCAAATGCCACCGCTTCAGGATCATCGCCATTAACGTGAATAATCGGCGCTTGAATCATTTTCGCGATATCGGTGCAATACTCTGTGGAACGTGTGTCATTCGGGTTAGATGTGGTAAAACCAATTTGGTTATTAATCACGATACGAATGGTACCGCCCACACTGTAACCACGGGCATTTGACATATTCAATGTTTCTTGAACAACCCCCTGTCCTGCCACAGCTGAATCTCCGTGAACAGTAATAGCAAGCACTTTGCTATGTTCTGTATCATTCATACGAGTTTGTCGAGATCGAACAGAACCAATTACAACAGGGCTTACGATTTCCAAATGGGAAGGATTAAATGCCAAAGTTAAGTGAACTCGCTTATCATCTACTGCGAAATCAGAAGAAAAACCTTGATGATATTTCACATCCCCCGTACGTTCACTGGAATGTTTACCTGCAAATTCATCGAATAAATTTTCAGGCTTTTTACCTAATACATTCACAAGCATATTCAAACGTCCACGGTGTGCCATTCCCATTACCACATCATTTACCCCTTGGCGACTAGAATGACGAATAATTTCTTTCATCAATGGAATAAAGGCATCACTTCCTTCTAAGGAAAAGCGTTTCGCACCAGGGAATTTCGCACCAAGATAACGCTCTAAACCATCTGCTGCCGTAAGTTCACGCAGAAAATTAACACGTTCTTCAGATGTAAAAAGCGGTTTCTCTAACACACTTTCCATTTTACTCTGAAGCCACATTTTCTGCTCCATATCTTGTACGTGCATAAATTCCAAGCCAATTGAGCCACAATATGTTTCTTTCAACATTTGAGCTAATTCGCCAAGTTTAATGGTATCGCGTTTGTAAACGTACTGATTAATATTGAAAGTTTCGTTGAGATCTTGTTCAGTAAAACCGTGATGGCGATAATCTAATTCAGGGACGGAAGATACTTTCCAACGATAATAATTGAGAGGATCAAGATTAGCCTCTAAATGGCCACGAAAACGATAGGCATTGATAAATTGTAGAACTTTCACTAATTTTGCGCCAGCTTCAGGATCTATTACTGTCACTGCTTCATTATGATTTTCCCGCGCTAAACGACGGAAATAATCTCGCACTGGTGTATGGGGCTGTTCAAGTGCGGTAGTTTTTGGTAAAGAATCAAAAGTGGCTCGCCAACTTTCCTCCACCGACTGTGGATCACTCAAATAGCTTTCATAAAGTTCTTCTATATAAGATTGATTTGCACCACCTAAAGCTGTGCTGGCTAACCAATCATCAAATGCCTTGTTTTGCTGCATAATTACCTCTTTATTATGATATTTGAAGCAATATTTTCGCTCCATTTTTTTACGCATTATACATAGGATTAAAAAGGAAATAAGCCTCTTATAAGAAATTGTTACAAATTTGTGATCTAGTTCAAACTCTTTGTATATAAAAAACCGCACTTCATCTCTTAAACAAAGTGCGGTTATTTTTACTTGTGTTTTTAAATTACCACATAAATCCTACGCTTGCTCCACCGCCAGAATAGCCACTAGATGAAAGAGCTGCGTTAATTTTCAAACTCACTGAACCATCAGAAGATAAACGTGAATACCCTACTGCGAGTGAATTTGCCCCTTTAAAATTCCCTACCCCGACAGAAACACCTTGTTTACCGGGTATGGAAGCAGATTGCAGTCCTCCAATTGCAATCGCACTTGCAATCCCTGAGCGGTATTCTTTTTTCAGTCGTTGAGCTTGAGCTTTTAGCTGACGAACATTTACTGCATCATTTTCTTGAGTACCATCGGCGACATTAGTGATTTGACGGTAAAGATTATAATTGCCATCGCCAACAGAAACGGTGTTAGGGCGGTTAGCAAGAGAACTAGCACCTAAAGCAACAGAGTTGTAAGCGGCGGCTTCACTTTCATAACCCAAAGCCAAACTTTTTTCTGCTTGCGCCTTGCTGTGCATACCGAAAGCAGAACCGCGATAGCCGGTTACCTGAGTTCCGCCACCAACAGCAGTGCCTTCAATCGCGGCAACCGTAGAAAATGCACCTATTGAGGTAGCAAATAAATTATGCGAAGATGCTTTCCAACCAAATGCTAATGCACCGTAAGTTGCTCCACTTTTTTTGATAATATCAGCTTCAGAAGTTCGATCTACACTAATTTTATTTACACAACCTTCTGCATCTACTTCTAACACTTTACTGTTTTGATTATCAATTTTATTACTTTTTCCTTTTTCCAAAACAGCCACTCGGCTACCAACACCGATAGCCATTGCACCAATCCCATCTTTACTATATGAATATGTACCAATAGCAATAGCTTCATTACCTAAAGCTTCAGCTTCACTACCAAATGCTAAACCACTTTTTGGTGCTTTAGCTTCACGCCCAATAGCATAACTAAACGCATCGCCTTGTTCGCCTGTTGTCGTATTATCCAGTCCAGCTTCAGCTTTATAACCAATTGCTATTGAACCCAAATTTTGAGCTTTAGCCAAACCTCCAATTGCTACGGAAGCGTGAGACGGTTTCCCGTTAGATTGATTTAATACTTGGCTTTCATCACCCAATGCCACACCAAAAGCTGTACCACTAGGAACAGTTCCATACTCTGGTGTCCATTTTGGATCGTCAGCAAAAGATTGAACAGAATAAAAAGAAGTGGAAATAAGTAGACTGATTAAAGAAAGGCGAATTAGACTATTTTGCTTGCTTGCTTGCTTGCTTGCTTGCTTGCTTGCTTGCTTGCTTGCTTGCTTGCTTAATGATTTTCATTGTTTTGCTCCTTTGTCAAGAAAATAATTGAGGACGTTGATTGTAACAGAAAATAATTTCAAAAATGTGAGCTACTTCACATTTTTGAAATTAAATAAAAAAACGTGGAAAAATTTACCGCACTTTTAGGCTAATTGATCATTCATTTTTCAGTTAGCAATTGAGCGATCAATAACCTCCAAGGATTTAGGATTTAAAAATGGATTGGTCTGCTTTTCTTGCCCTATGGTTGTGTAAGATCCGTGTCCAGCGATAATAATAAGATCGTCATTTAATGAGAGTAATTTTGTTCGGATTGAAGAAATCAATGCATCATAATCCCCACGAGGAAAATCGGTGCGACCGATGCCACCTTGAAATAATACATCGCCTGTAAATGCCACTTTTTTCTCATGTTCAATAAAACCAATATGCCCAGGTGTATGCCCTGGTAAATGTAAAATCTCGAAATTAAAGCCATCTAATTTTAAGATTTCACCTTCTTGATTAAACCAACGATCAGGTAAAAAAGCGTCAATATTTGGCAAACCAAAGCGTTGAGCCTGTTCTGGTAAACTCTCAAATAAAAATTTATCTTCTTCATGAGAGCCCCAAATTTCAACGCCAAAATGTTGTTTTAACTGCATGGCTGCGCCAACATGATCTAAATGACCATGGGTAATCAAAATCACTTTGAGATTTAAATCCAGTTCTTCAATGCGTTGAATTAGGCGTTCGGCTTCGCCACCCGGGTCAATAATTGCGGCATTTTTTTCATCATCCCAAATCAAAGAACAATTTTGTTGGAATGCGGTGACGGGGATAATTTCGATATTCATGTTTGCTCCTTATAATCGATAAAACTGTTGAGTATTCAAAAGGATTTGCTTTTGAACAGAATGTAATGGCAAAGATTTTAATTCAGCTAGTTTTTGCAAGACTGCCAATAATTGTTCAGAAATGCCCGCACGTTCAAATCCCTCGTGTTGCCAAGGGCTATCCGTTTCAATCATCAAGCGATTTAAGGGTAAATGTTGTGCGACATATTGGGTTTTAGGGTTCCATAAAATATCAGGGGTTAGGCTTGCAAAATAGGGCGTAGAGAAAAATTTCTGAAAAGATTTTTCATCTGTCTTAAACCAATGAAAATGGGCACGTTGAATATTATGTTTCTGCAATAATTCAAGGGCAATTTCTACATCGTTATGTACAATATGCAAATTTAACGGTAAATCCCTTTTTTTCGCTATCAGAATAAATCGTTCAAGTAATTCAATGTAAGGCGCGTAATCTAAATTCGGATTTTCTCGTTTAGAATAATGTGGCAAGCCCACCTCGCCAATGGCAGAAATCGATGAATGATGTTCGTCAATCCATTGAAATAATTCTTTTTGTTCTTCTAAACTAGGTAATTGCTGTTCAGGATGAAAACCAGCTGCAATATAAAGTTTCTCTGGGTAAGTCTGTTTTAAATTCAGCAGTTTTTTAGCACTTGCAAGATTCATACTTACCGCAAGCATACCTATAATCTTTGAATGACCAAGTGTTTGCTGAATATTCTCGTCAGAGAGTTGGTCTAAATGAAGATGGCTGTCAAATAACATATCTTTTCCAATGAAAAACCGCACAAAAGTGCGGTTAATTTTACATTTGTTTTACACGCCTTTCCAAGTTCTTACAGGGCCTGTATCTACGTGAATAAAATTGCTGGTTGGATAATAACCCACGCCACCATTTCTAAGACTTTCCGCAGAAGATTTCACTTTAATCAAAGGCACACCCGCAATACGAAAATCAATGGCTTTTCCTTTAATGTGATAACTATTTTTCGCTACGCCACGACTTTGGCGACGACGCATTGCATTAGTGGCGGCTGAACGATAACCACAAATTACTTCAATTTCAGCATTGCGTAAACCTAAATTAGTTTGAATATTATAAAATTTATGGAATAAATTTGGATCCATTTTATGCACTTGATTTGTCCTTTTATCACGCATTAAATAATCCAATTTTTTTAACATCGCTGGCGAAAAACCTTTTGCTAAAGAAAACTCGCCACTTAATCTTTCGCCTGTATTAATATTGCGGAAAGTTAAAATACGAGGTTTAGGCGTTGAAACCATTGCTAATACAGAATTTGGTAAAATAGATATTCCTAACGCAATACCGCCCAGCGATAACCATTTTCGTTTATTTTGATCCACATAATTCATTATAGCTCCCTTATTTTATTGAAGATATTTTTTTACGAGATCCCAATTAATCTCAGTAAGATTAATCTGACGATCATAACCATAAATATCAGGTAAATTTACAATATTTCCGTTTTCAATCCACGCAGTAACATAATATAAAAAGACAGGATTATCCGAGCGTATCGGCGCAGAAGTGGTTTTTTTACTTGCTAATACTGTATTTTTTCGAGTTTCTGTCCAACCTGCTTCTTTTAATAAAATACTTGCCAATTGATCTGATTTTTCAATGCGTACACAGCCAGAACTTAACGCACGATTCTTACGATTAAACAAGCCGTGATTTGGCGTATCGTGTAAATAAATTGCATCAGAACTTGGCATATTAAATTTATAATTACCTAATGCACTATCGCCAGCCGCTTGTCTAACTCGATAAGGAAATTTATTACCAATAGATTCCCAATCAATAGAAGCAGGATCAACAACATTGCCTTGATTATCTAAAATTGAATAATTATGCTCCGTAATATAATTTGGATCGGCTTTCATTTTTGGCAGTAAATCTTCATTAATTAAGCGAATTGGCGCATTCCAAGGCGGATTTACAACCACATTACTTAATTTGCTATACATCACGGGGGTTCGACGCGAATTTTTGCCAACAATTACCCGAGATTCTAAAATTAAATCGCCATCACGATAATACTGTAATTTATAGCTTGGAATATTCACAAAAATCCCATTATGAAAATCAGGAATTACGCGTAAACGCTGTGCATTCATTGCCAGTTTTTGAGCAATATTTGATTCTTTAGAAGTCGGAATAAACATCGGCAATGCTTGAACTGTTTGGCGATATAAATGATTTTCTCCCGCTAAACTTTGTATGAAATCAAGAAGTTGATTATTTTCCACCGCACTTAACCAGCGTTGAATATGATCATTTTCAGGCTGTTTTGCTTGATATTGATCAGATGAATACAACCAATTTGATGCTTGAGAACGAACATTTTTTGTGTAATATAAGTAATCTAACAAAATATCACTTAATAACACATCATAAGCCAATCCGCCTTGTTGTTCTACCAATGCCAATGTTTCTAGTGAATTTGCCGACGATTTTGAAATACCACTTGCCACCATTGCTGCATAATCACGTAACAATTGACGAGCTGCCGAATAGTCAGTCCATAATGGTGCATATTTACGAGAAGCATATAAACGTGCGAGTAAGGACTTAAATTGTAACTTATGATCGCCTATTTCGTGTGTTAGCGTCATATTAAGCAATGCTTGTTTTTCTTCCGTTAAACGTTGCTGATCCGCATAAATGGCTTCTTCAAGCTCTTTTCTTTCTGCGAGTGACAAATGGGAGAAATTAATGCCGTTCAATGATTTAGATTGGTCATTTTTGCTCAAATCGGCTAAAACACAACCCGACATCATCATAGATAATGATAAGGCGAATAATGATAACTTTAAGGTGCTTTTAAACACGACCATTTCCTAAACCTTTATTAAAATAACCGCACTTGTTGCTTTTCTCAAACAAAGTGCGGTCAAAACCATTTAGTATTTATTTTTTACTTTCCGTTTTTTCTTCAGATAAGCTATTTGCTTGATTAATTTTCTGATCTGAATTAAAGATAACAAAATCAGCTGCCATTTTTTCAGCTTCTTTTAAGAAGAAATCTGGTGCTTCGTAATCTTTCGGCAAATCATCAATATCTTTCAACGCTTTCTTACCCTCACGTTTAAAACGTTCGTTCAAATCTTTTAAACGTCTTGCATCATCTTTATCATTCTCTGCTTTACGCATTTTATAATTCAATGATAGAAATTTTCGATCTCGGCGTTCATTTCTCACTTTCAATTCTTCATTCAATGCAACAAATTCAGGATCTTTAGCAATACGAGCAAGATGTTTTTCATTTAGAATATTTACTGCATTATTAATATCATCGATATTTCCTACTTCCATATAACTCGCTGATGGGATTTTATCCCAAGCAAGCGCATTATCTTCTTTATCTTCCCCATATTCTTTCGCATCTATAATTTCGGGGAAATTAATATCGGCTGCAACACCTTTTAATTGGGTTGAACCACCATTAACTCGATAAAATTTTTGAATAGTATATTGCAAAACACCCAACGGACTCTGATCTAAATCATAGATAAAATTTAACGATCGACTCTGTTGCACCGTACCTTTACCAAAAGTATTTTGCCCGATGATAATACCTCGACGATAATCTTGCATTGCTGCAGCAAAAATTTCTGATGCGGAAGCACTGTAACGATCAATCATCACAAATAATAACCCCTTATATTGTTGCGTAGCATCATCATCTTCGTGAACACGAATACGCTGATAAGCATCGCGAACCTGCACAATAGGGCCATCAGCAATAAATAAACCACTTAACGCTACGGCTTCCGTTAATGCACCACCGCCATTTTCACGTAAATCAACAATTAGAGCCTCAGCTTTTTGATTTTCTAATTTAACCAGTAGTTTTTTGACATCTTCGGTTAATCCAATATAAAAACTTGGAATTTTTATTACCGCAATGTTTTTTCCTGACACTTTTTCAAAAGTTAGTTTAGCCGCTTGATCTTCAATACGGACTTTATCACGCACCAAAGTAATAATACGTGATTTTCCCCCTTTAGCAGGCTCAATTTCCAAGCGAACTTTAGTGCCTTTTTTCCCTTTAATTTTTTCTACCAAATCTTCTAAACGCCAACCAACAACATCTTCAATATCGCCTGTTGCTTGCCCAACGCCAATGATTTTATCCCCAGGATGCAGCTTTTTACTACGTTCCGCTGGCGCACCAGGTACAAGAGATTTTATGCTAGTTTCATCATCTTCTGATTGTAAAGTAGCCCCAATGCCTTCCAAGGAAAGATTCACACTTTCATTAAAACTTTTCGCTGTTCTTGGGGAAAGATAACTGGTGTGAGGATCAATTTCACGCGCAAAAGCATTCAAATAAATTTGAACAATATCGTCTGCTTTTATTTGCGTTAAACGACGAATGGCTAAATTATAGCGTTTTGTAAGTTTTGCTTTGATTTCTGACCATTTTTTATCTTTTAATTTAAGATTAATAATGTCATTTTTTACGCGAGCATCCCAAAGTTTATTCGCATCAGCTTCAGTTTGTGGAGCAGCCGCTTTTTCACGATCAATTTCAATTTGATCTTGACCATTTAAATCAGGCTCTTTATCTAATAAAGATAACGCATAAGTATAACGTTCATAACGACGTTTGATCATTACATCATAAATCTCAAACGCAGCAGAAAGATCGCCTTGATTTAACTGATCATCTAACTTATTACCATATTTTTGACGAAGTTCGTCTATATCAGACTGCAAAAAAGTATTGTGGCTAAAATCTAAATTTTTAATATAACGATCAAAAATTTTCTCGGAAAAATCATCATCTAATTTAATCTTACGATAATGGGATTGAGTTAATCTCGTCGTTGCACGCTTAGTTGCCAGCTGGTTTTCTTCACTTATCGCTGGAATACTAATGTCACTTGGCTTTAACTTAGGTTGTACAGCAAATGCAGGAATTGCACTGCTCAAACATACCGATAACCACGCATAACAAATCACATTTTTTGACATTTTAAATTTCATAACCATTTCCGAGTCAATTTTCATTTATTAAGCAAATAAACGATCTGCAGCAACGTTCATAATCAAACCGTTTTCAAGTTCAACACGTGCTGAATCTTTTAATACTTCTACCACTGTTGCTTTTTTAGCATTATCTCCAGCTTTAACTTTCACAACAGAACCAACAGAAATTTGTGAAAAATCAACCGCACTTAGTGATACTTTACTCTCTTTTTTAAAGTTTTTATTCGCTGGTTTACGTGGACGCTGTTTTTGTTGTGCTTTTTTAGCTGCGGCTTCTGCTTTACGTTTTTCCGCAAAGCGTGCTTTCGCTTCAGCAAGTTGCTGTGCAGCGTGAGCAACGTGTTCTGCATCTAATACACCTGCAGGATTACCCTGTAAATCAACACGCACTGCACCTTCACGACAGCCATATAAATAACGCCAATTTGATGTGTATTGGCGAAGAGCCTGACGCAATTGGGTTTTACTTACGCGTTCATCATCTTGTAATGCTTCAGCTAAATCTTGAAATAAACCTATTTTTAATGGTTTTGCTTCGCCCTCTAAAACAAAGCAAAGAGGAAATTTTTCTGCTAAATAAGCAATGATAGCTTTTGCATTGGTTAATTTTTGCACTTCCGTTTGCACATCTGTAACTTGAGATGATAATTGTGTGTCAGTCATATTTATATCCTTGAGGCTATTAATAAAATAAAGATTTGCCTAGTTTATCGCACTTTTTACAAAATTAACAACGGATCCCGTTATGCTGAATAAATTTCACACAAAAATAACGCCAAGACTTCACAAATACGTTAAAACAACGATAGAATGGCGTGCTTTAATTCATAAAGAAAGACCACAAACGTGCCTAAAACAAAGCTAACTTCGCCTTCATTTCAAATTTTAAAATGCACAGAATGTAATGCTTGCATTAACGTGCCTGTTATTCTTCAATCGAATGAACAAGCCGAATGTCCACGTTGTCATCATCTGTTAGCAAGTGGTACGAGGTGGTCATTACATCGTTGTGCAATGATTGCATTATCTATTTTGATATTAATGCCCTTTTCCTTGAACTACCCCTTATTAAGTTTACATTTATTAGGCATTAAAATTGACGCCTCTATTTGGGATGGCATTTGGAAAATGGCAGTGGGTGGTTATGAATACACCGCGTTTATGATCTTTATTTGTGCAGTAGTAATGCCGATTACTTTTGCACTTTTAGTTATTATGCTTTGGCTGGCTAAGATTTTTCAGATAAAACCACGTAGTGTTTTACTATTTCTTGGTTACATTAAAGCTTGGGTAATGTTTGATGTTTATTTAGTGGCACTTGGGGTAACCATATTTAAAGTACGCGAATATGCAACATTAGAAATTAATATTTATTTAATTCCTTTTATTTTTACCGCACTTTTAACCACGCTGCTTTTTATCAAACTTAATCTTTCCGCCTTATGGCAGGAATTTTATCCTGAATGTACTCCAGTTTATACAAAACAAGCTGTTGAATTATGTCCTGCTTGCCATTACACATTTACGCAAAAATCTATCCAATACGATAATCAACAAAAAATTTATTGTCCCCGCTGCCAATCGCCTCTTAATACATCGGATAAGCTAAAATTACAAGCAACTTGGGCAACCTTAATTGCAGGGATTATTATGCTTTTTCCTGCAAATTTATTACCTATATCTGGCATTTATTTAACAGGTGCATTATCTGAAGATACGTTAATTTCTGGGGTTATTTCATTTGTTAAATCAGGTAGTTATTTTGTTGCTTTTGTTGTGTTTTTTGCCAGTATTTTCGTGCCTATCAGCAAAATTTTTATTATGCTTTACTTACTTGCTTGCGTGCATTTTAAATGGCAACATTCTATTAAATGGCAAATGCGTTTATTACATCTAGTACATTTTGTTGGACGCTGGTCTATGCTCGATTTATTTGTATTAGCCTTAATGATGTCGCTTGTCACACGCGGAGAAATCATTAATTTTACCGTAGGGCCAGGCGCATTTTATTTTGGCGCAGCCGTATTTTGCACTATGCTTTCCACCTCTCAATTTGATAGCAAATTAATTTGGAAAATTTATGACAGAGAAAAATAATTCCTCCTCAATAGAAGAAAAATATCAAGAAATAACAGCCAACTTACGTAAAACAAAACGCATTTCGCCTTTTTGGCTATTGCCTTTTATCGCATTATGTATCGGGGCAATTTTATTCTTCCAAATTGTGAAAGAACGCGGTACTAGCATTACAATTACTTTTACCAATGGTTCTGGCATTGTGGCAGATAAAACTCAAATTCGTTATCAAGGATTACAAATTGGCATAGTAAAAGAAGTTCATTTCACTGATAACCTACAAAAAGTAGAAGTTATTGCAAATATCAATCCTGAGGCTTCAAATATTTTACGTGAAGACACAAAATTTTGGCTTGTACAACCAAATGTTTCCCTTGCAGGCATTTCAGGATTAGATTCTCTCGTGTCAGGTAATTACATCACTCTTCAACCGGGTGATGGCGATCGTGAAGATGAATTTATAGCAGAAGAACAAGGGCCTATTGCGCAAGTTTCAGCAGGAGACTTGTTGATCCACTTAATTTCTGATGATTTAGGTTCGATTTCTATTGGTGCGTCCGTGTATTTTAAAAAATTACCTGTAGGAAAAATCTATGATTACCGTATTAATAAAAACAATAAAGTAGAAATAGATGTGGTCATTGATAAAGCCTATGCCAAGTTTGTGAAAAAAGATTCACGCTTTTGGAATATTAGTGGCATTAACGCTAATATTAGCCCGTCAGGCTTAAACCTAAATGTAGAAAGTTTAAATGCCGTTGTACAGGGGGCGGTTTCTTTTGACTCTCCAGCTGACAGCCCAAAAGCAGATGAAAATAGTCATTTCACGCTCTATACCAATTTAAAAGCGGCTAAACGTGGGATTGAAATTAAGGTAACTATTCCTGCCTCTACCGCTCTTATTGCAGGGCAAACGGAAGTTTATTCTCAAGATAATGCTATAGGGATTCTCGCCAAGCTAAGTGCGGTGGAAAATAACGATGAAATTTTAGAAGGCAGTTTATTGATCGATCCAAACCAAGCCTCTTTGTTTAAAGCAAATAGTAAAATTGTCCTACGCAATAAAAAAATGGATCTAAGCAATTTAGCAGAACCAAAAAAATTCTTTCGTGACGAATATTTTGATGTGATTGCGGGAGACGGCGAAACTAAACATCAATTTAACGTGATTAAAGAAAATGAATTATTACTCAATGCGCCTAACACGTTGGTTTTAACCCTCACTGCGCCAGAGAATTACGGCGTCAGCGAAGGGCAAAATGTGTTTTATAACAATATGATAATTGGGCAAATTGTTTCACAAACAATTGATGTAAATGGCGTGCAATTTAAAGCAGCAATTGCCTCTGAATACCGTAATTTAATTCACGAAGATACTCAATTTGTGGCTGCAACCAATTTCGATATAAGCATTGGATTAGATGGATTGCGTTTTGAATCCGCGACACCAGAAAAATGGTTACAAGGTGGTGTTCGAGTACTAACAAAACAAGCTCAGGGAAAAGCTAAAACCAGTTATCCACTTTATCAAAATATTAGCAATGCAGAACACGGTATCACAGGCGATATTCTTACGCCAACAATAACCTTACATACCCAAACATTACCAAGTATTGATAAAGGCTCTCTCGTCCTATATCGTCAATTTGAAGTAGGAAAAATTTTAAGTATTAAACCTAAAACGAATAGCTTTGATGTAGAAATTTATATTTATCCTGCCTATCAACATTTATTGACAAATAAAAGCCGTTTTTGGGTAGAAAGTGCGGCGAAGATTGATGTCAGTCCAAAAGGTATTAGTATTCAAGCAACACCACTTGCACGTTCCTTAAAAGGGGCGATTAGCTTTGATAATGGTGGTTCAGGCAATAATCGAACACTTTATGCAAATGAAAGTTATGCAAAATCCATCGGGTTTGTCATCACGTTAATCACAGATGATGCAACTAATCTTAGCAAAGGAATGAATCTGCGTTATTTAGGCTTAGATGTGGGGCAAATTGACAGCATTCAGCTTGATGCAAAAGCGAAACGCATCACTGCAAAAGCCCTAATAAATCCAAATTATATGAATATAATTGCAAAAGAGGGGGCTAATTTTACGATAATCTCGCCACAAATTTCAGCAGGTGGAATAGATAACCTTGATAGTTTATTACAACCTTATATTGATATTGAAATTGGTAATGGCAACACAAAAACACAATTTAATTTAGCGCAAACAGCACCACAACGTAATAAATTTAGCAATGGCACGCCGTTTATTTTAGAAACGCGTGATGCGATGAATTTAAGTGAAGGTTCGCCAATTCTTTATCGAGGTGTAGAAGTTGGCACAGTGAAGAAATTTGAACTTAATAGTCTTGGTGATCGTGTATTAGTGCATATTGCCATTATGCCGAAATATAGCCATCTTGTTCGACAAAACACAGAATTTTGGATCGCATCAGGCTACGACTTTAGCTTAGGCTGGAAAGGTGCGGTATTTAATACAGGTAGTGTTCAGCAGTTGCTAAAAGGTGGGATTTCTTTCTCCACACCAGCAGAAAAAGAAATTCAACCGCAAGCACAGCCAAACAAACGTTTCTTGCTTCAAATAAACCGCCCTGAAGAAGTGCAAACTTGGGGAAGTGGCGCGTTATCAAAATAACATAAATGAAAATATTTAATCTGCACCTTAATGAATTAGGGTGCAGGTAAGCGATTACCATTTTTCTAATGCTTCTCTATCACTCTCTCTTGCTTCAATCCAACGCTCGCCTTGATTGGTTTGTTCTTTTTTCCAAAATGGTGCTTTGGATTTTAAGAAGTCCATAATAAATTCGTTGGCATGATAGGCATCTCCACGATGTGCGGAACTTACCCCCACTAAAACAATTTCATCGCCAGTTTGTAAAAGCCCAACACGATGAATTACCGATACACGTTGAATATCCCAACGCGCTTTCGCTTGTGCAACAATTTCATTCAACGCTTTTTCAGTCATTGCGGGATAATGTTCTAAATACAAACTAGATACTGCATCGCCTAAATTAAGATCGCGTACTTTGCCCACAAATATAACCGTTGCGCCAACCGAATGTAGCTCAGAAAGCCATTGATAAACGGCATTTTGATCAAAAGACTGTTCTTGTACCGCAATTTGAATATCCGTCATTTAGCCTCCTGTTACTGGTGGGAAAAAGGCAATTTCATCGCCATTTTTTACCGCACTTTCTAAAGGCATTAAGGTTTGATTAATTGCCACTAAAAGTTTACCTTTTTCCAGTGCCAATGCCCATTTATCACCCTTTTGAGCAAGGTGTTCACGCACCGCTTCCGCAGTGGCAAAATCATCTTCTAATTGAATGGCATCAACGCCAATTAATTCACGAGTTTGAGCAAAAAATAAAACATTTAACATCTTATTTTTCCTCCGCAATAAAATGGCCTGATTTTCCACCGCTCTTTTCTAACAGGCGAACGTGCTCAATCACTATGTCTTTTTGTACGGCTTTACACATATCGTAAATGGTTAAGGCTGCTACGCTTGCCGCAGTTAGTGCTTCCATTTCTACGCCAGTTTTTCCAGTTAATTTGCAAAGAGATTGAATGCGAACTTGGTTGGTTTCAAGTAACGGTTCTAAATTCACTTCTACTTTAGAAAGTAACAATGGATGGCAAAGTGGGATAAGCTCCCAAGTGCGTTTTGCCGCTTGAATACCCGCAATACGAGCAGTAGCAAATACATCGCCTTTGTGATGTTTACCTTCCACGATCATGGAAAGAGTTTCTTTTGACATAGTTACAATGGCTTCAGCACGAGCTTCACGAACAGTTTCCGCTTTAGCAGAAACATCCACCATATTGGCTTCGCCTTGAGAATTGATATGTGTAAATGTAGTCATAATATAATAAAAGTGCGGTTAAAATATGAATGTTTTAAATAAGCGACAAAAGGAAGCAGATGAATATTACCATTCATCTCACTTTGCTTTTTAGCCACCAATAGAAGCTAAATGATTTCTTACACCAGTATCGCCGATATGCAAATAATGATGTTCACGTTTGCCTTGAAGTGCGGCAAAAATACGAGCCTGTAAAATACCTTGCTGTTCGTGCGACTGCAATAAATCACGTAATTCAATGCCTTCTTCGCCAAATAAACAAAGATGAAGTTTACCTTTTGCTGACACTCTTAAACGATTGCAACTTGCGCAGAAATTCTTCTCATAAGGCATAATTAAGCCAATTTCGCCTGCATAATCAGGATGCGTGAATACTTTAGCAGGACCATCAGTATGGGATTTGTGTTGTAATGTCCAACCATTTTTCAGCAATTTATCCGCTAATACTTGTCCTGAAAGATGGAATTTATCAAAGAAACTATCCATTTCGCCCGTTTGCATGAGTTCGATAAAGCGCATTTGAATTGGGCGATCTTTAACCCAAACAAGGAATTGCTCAAACTCTTTGTCATTCAAATTTTTCATCAAAACTGAATTGACTTTGACTTTGTTGTAGCCCACTTCAAATGCACGATCGATACCACGCATCACGTCATCAAATTTATTGATACCCGTAATTTGGTGGAACATTTTTGGATCTAAGCTATCAACACTGACGTTAATGGACGTAATCCCTGCTTTCTTCCAATCAGCCACATCTTTTGCCATGCGATAGCCATTTGTCGTGACAGCTAATTGACGGATTCCATCAATGTTAGCGATGCTTTCAGCAATAGAAATAAAATCTTTGCGTAAAGTCGGTTCGCCACCCGTTAAACGGATTTTCTCTGTGCCCATTTCAGCAAACGCTTGAGCAAGATGGGTAATTTCTTTTAAAGTTAAGAAACTTGGTTTGTTAGCTTCGGGTTGATAACCATCAGGTAAACAATAAGTACAACGAAAATTACACTGATCGGTAATCGACAGTCGTAGATAGTAATATTGGCGTTGGAAAGGATCGACTAAGCGAGACTCCCCTACGTTTTTAATAGGAATGGATTGCATTTTACACCTTTCTAAATACGGAGAGGATAAACCGTTTCCAGCGTATCCCTGAATAACACACTGCGTTATTGGCTTGTCGCCGTATTTCGATGAAACTTAGGCTAAACAAGCTCGGAGTTATGCGTTAAATTTGATTTGTCGTCATTCTAAAAGATTTCACTTCATAAACACAATCAATAATATTGATGAAAATCAGTATTTTCCTAAATTCTTAAAAATCAATTATATAAAAAAATA
The DNA here is from genome assembly GCF_900475755.1 of Haemophilus influenzae. Classification (NCBI taxonomy): domain Bacteria; kingdom Pseudomonadati; phylum Pseudomonadota; class Gammaproteobacteria; order Pasteurellales; family Pasteurellaceae; genus Haemophilus; species Haemophilus influenzae. Next base: position 1,115,959 of record NZ_LS483411.1, on the reverse strand, counting down.
CATAATGAATTTGAGACCAGCTCATTAGTGATAATTAATCCTATTTATGCAAATAACCATAAATTTTAACCTGATTATTATGAGGTATTTTTATTGATTTAAATCATAATTTAATCAATAAATAAATCTCTCTACTTTTCATAATCAGAAAAATATCCTACTATTTTTATCGGATTTATTTTTACTTAATCAATATAGGAGTGATTTATGTCTTTTGCCCAAAAAAAACTTAGCGAGCTGGCTGTTTCAATTCCAGGTGCAACTAAAATTTTTCGTGAATATGATTTAGATTTTTGCTGCGGAGGTTCTGTATTATTAGAAGTCGCAGCACAACAAAAGAATCTTAACCTTGCTGAAATTGAAAAACATTTAACTGATTTACAACAAAGTAAAGCAGAAAATAATGATAAAGATTGGACTTCAGCATCTTATGCGGAGATGATCGATCACATTATTACTCGTTTTCATAATCGCCACCGTGAACAACTCCCTGAATTAATTACATTGGCGGAGAAAGTAGAAAATGTACATGGTGATCGTGATGACTGTCCTATAGGCGTAACCGCACAGTTAGAAAAAATTTATGCTGAACTTAGCCAGCATTTAATGAAAGAAGAACAAATTTTGTTCCCAATGATCAAAATGGGGAATTATGCTATGGCCTCAATGCCAATTCGTGTAATGGAAATGGAACACGATGAAGCAGGACAAGATGTGGAAGTGATCAAATCACTTACTAATAACTGCACACCACCAGCAGATGCTTGTTTCAGTTGGAAAGCCTTATATAGCGGTATTAATGAATTTATTGATGATTTAATGCACCATATTCATTTGGAAAATAATATTTTATTTCCACGTGTATTAAACGAAAAATAATTTAATTTTCGTCAAAAAATAACCGCACTTTAATCTATTCTGAAAAACAAACTAAAGTGCGGTCATTTCTATAAAAATTTTGAGTTGGTCGATAAGCCGAGTTCTGTCGTGGACAATCATTCCTCTAGGCGACAAATTGCTCTGCCGCTCAAGCAACCTACCCGAACTCTGGACGGGCCACCCATTGAGTTCCTATTTGGTCTTGCTACGAGTGGAGTTTACCCTGCTGCACGTTGTTACCAACGGCACGGTGCGCTCTTACCACACCCTTTCACCCTTACCGTTTACACGGCGGTCTGCTCTCTGTTGCACTGGTCGTCGGCTCACGCCGCCCGGACGTTATCCGGCACTCTGCCCTGTGTAGCTCGGACTTTCCTCTCGTTTACTTGTCCCACTAGGTCGTATAAATACGGTTAAGGGCTTCAATAAACCAGCGATTGTCTAACCAACTCGGCGCGTAGTATAGGGGCAATCACTAGTGCGGTCAATAAAATCCCTATTTTTACATTTTTTACGGCAATCTTATAAACAATAATACCTAGCTTATAGCGAATTTTTCATTCGTATTTTTTTAGGATTTCGCTAAAATAACGCCAATTTCAACCGCTCTTTTAGGAAGAAGAATGAACTATCTAAAAATTGCACAGGATTCCCTTTCAGTGGAAAGTAACGCACTTTTGCAACTCAGCCAACGCTTAGGCGACGATTTTAATCAAGTCATCGATCTTATTTTAGCCTGCGAAGGGCGTTTGGTAATCGGAGGGATAGGAAAATCGGGTTTAATCGGCAAAAAAATGGTAGCTACCTTTGCCTCTACGGGTACACCAAGTTTCTTTTTACATCCAACAGAAGCCTTCCACGGCGATTTAGGTATGTTAAAACCAATTGATATCGTAATGTTAATTTCCTATAGCGGCGAAACCGATGATGTCAATAAACTGATTCCAAGTTTAAAAAATTTTGGTAATAAAATTATTGCTGTGACGAGTAACAAAAATTCCACGCTCGCACGCCATGCAGATTATGTTCTAGATATAACTGTTGAGCGTGAAGTCTGTCCAAATAATCTTGCGCCAACAACATCCGCACTTGTCACGCTGGCACTTGGTGATGCACTCGCCGTATCGCTCATTACTGCACGCAATTTCCAACCAGCTGACTTTGCTAAATTCCATCCAGGTGGCAGTCTTGGTCGTCGTTTATTATGTAAAGTGAAAGATCAAATGCAAACTCGCCTACCAACAATTTTACCCACCACCAATTTTACTGACTGCCTCACAGTCATGAATGAAGGGCGAATGGGCGTTGCCTTAGTGATGGAAAATGAGCAACTTAAAGGTATTATCACGGATGGCGATATTCGCCGTGCGCTTACAGCCAATGGTGCAGAAACGCTGAATAAAACAGCCAAAGACTTTATGACAAGTTCACCAAAAACTATTCATCAAGACGAATTTTTATCAAAAGCAGAAGACTTTATGAAAGCGAAAAAAATTCACTCGCTAGTCGTTGTTAATGATGAAAATCACGTGGTGGGTTTAGTGGAATTTTCAAGCTAAGGAATTTCAATGCAACAAAAATTAGAAAATATTAAATTTGTCATTACTGATGTAGATGGCGTGCTTACCGATGGACAACTTCATTATGATGCCAATGGTGAAGCCCTCAAAAGCTTTCATGTTCGCGATGGTTTAGGCATAAAAATGCTGATGGATGCAGGTATTCAAGTGGCAGTGCTTTCTGGTCGCGACTCCCCTATTTTACGTCGCCGCATTGCCGATCTTGGTATTCAATTATTCTTTCTTGGCAAACTTGAAAAAGAAACGGCTTGTTTTGAACTCATGAAACAAGCAGGCGTCACTGCCGAACAAACCGCTTATATTGGCGATGATAGCGTAGATCTCCCCGCCTTTGCAGCGTGTGGAACTTCTTTTGCGGTGGCTGATGCCCCTATTTATGTAAAGAATACTGTTGATCATGTACTTTCCACCAATGGCGGCAAAGGTGCTTTCCGTGAAATGTCTGATATGATTTTACAAGCTCAGGGAAAATCCTCAGTGTTTGATACCGCCCAAGGTTTCCTGAAATCAGTGAAAAACATGGGGCAGTAATAACTCATTCGTCAATGTTATTGCTTAATAAAAAATAAAGTGCGGTCAATTTTCAAAGCGTTTTAAAATCTCTCAAAAATCAACCGCACTTTTATATTTATAACGCTCCCGCACTCTGACAGTTTATCTCTTTCTTAAAATACCCATAAAATTGTGGCAATAGTTGGGTAATCAAATTCAATTGTTGATACGGCAAACTAAAGACGGCGCGTTCTTCTGCGGTCATCTCTTGTTTTTCCAATTCTTTTAAATGTGTTTCGATACTTTCTTGCTGTTGGTTAAAAATAGCTTCAGGTATTTCTTCAATATGTTCTAAGGTATAAATAATTTTCTTTGCCACAGGATAAAAACCAGATAAAAACTGTGCGGTCTGTTGCAAATTTTTCATTCTGTCGCGATAAGCTCCCAGTGCTGAAATATAGCTTAATAGAGAATAATTAAGCTTGAGCAAATCAAAACCTTTCTGTAAATATGCCTTATATTTCACTGGCTCATTATTCATATTAGAAAGCGTTGTACTCAGTGCGGCTGCATATTGATGCGCATTGCGACGTGCTATGCGATATTTAAGATCGTCACTTTTACCAAATTGCAATTGGCTAATAATATGCAATAAATACACCGCATCACTACGCAATGCTTGATGGCTCACTTTATCAAGTTGCAAATATTTCCAATCTGGCCATAAGTAAGATACGGCAAACCATGAAATCGCGGCACCAAGTAATGTATCAAGTAAACGAGGCATTAAGGCGGCTGCCGTATCAAATCCCATGACATCAAAACTGAGCAATACTTGCAGTGTGATGAAAAAGGTCGAGAAACTGTAATTATTACTACGAAAGAAAAAGAACAACGTGCTTGTAAGCACCACAAGACCCAGTTTTAATTCTAAAGTTGGATTTAAATAAGGTAATAGAGATCCCACCACTACGCCTAATATCGTGCCAATAATACGCTGACGTAAACGTACTTTAGTTGCAGAATAGTTTGGCTGACACACAAATACAGTAGTCAATAAAATCCAATAACCCAGATTAAATTGGAAAAACTCAACAATTGCACAACATAAAAATACCACAATAGATAATCGTACCGCATGACGGAACAACGGTGACTCAAAAGTAAAATGGCTAAAAATCACCGCACTGATATTTTTTAACCCAGTGATTTGTTCCGTATGAATTTGAGCTAATTGTTCTGTAACCGTCGTGTCTTGTGCTAACTGGCGAAGTTGCCAGTTAATACTTTGTAAATTATCTAACAAGGTTTGGATATCAATCAGTTCATCTTGAGCATTTAGATGCTGTACTTTATATAGTTCAAAGGAATGCAAGGTGCCTAAAAGCGCACGTTCCACACGTTCATTAAAATGATAAGGTTTATTTTCACGTAAACTCGCCGTGATTTCTTTACAGGATTGTGCTTGTAGTTCTAACAAACGTTGAATACGGAAAATCAAATCTGTATTTTTTAGTTTTTCCGTTATTTGTTGATAATCAAAATGCGTAGAATTGGCGCGTTCGTGAATATCTTGCGCAGCAAAATAATAACGTAACATTCTCTGGGTACGAGGATGGCGATGTTGCCCTCTAATACGGTAAAAAAGTGCGGTACGCACAATATTAAATGCCGTGACAACATTCGCATTTTTCATCGCAAAATTGAGGTGTTTTTTTTCAATCTCAGCCACTTCGTCAGGATCAAAAAAACAGGATTTGGTATCTAAATATTCGCCCAACGCACAAAACGCTTTAGCGACACTTTCTTGCACGGGGCGATTTGGGAAAAACAGGTAAACAATCAGAGTTACCACGCTATACAGCAAGGTACCGCATAAAATCATTACAGGGTTAATAAACCATACATTTACCTCTGGGATATAAGTTAATGTGGTGTAAAGCGCAACCACTAATGAACCGAAAGCAATGGTGCTATAACGCTGCCCCACGGCACCAATCATAGTGAAAATAAATGTCAGCACCGTCATTAACACAATATATTGGATAGGCTTACCAATATGTAACTGCACAATAAAGGAAGAAATAGAAAAGGCAATAAGGGTAAAAAATACGTTTTTCAATCGTCCAGTTAAACGGTTATCCAAATCCACCAAACCACCTGCAATGATGCCGAGAATCAAAGGCATTGATTGCGAAGAAATATCAAAAAACCATATTCCCACTGCCGCAATATTTACGGCAATAAAAACAGGAATTGTAGAAATTACTTTAGCATTTAACCGAATATTCATTTCAAATCCTTATCAAAATAGAAAAGTGAGCAACAAGGCTCACTTTTTATTGTATAAAGTGCGGTCATTATTTATGGGATTTTGCCCACTTTAAGAAACGTGTTTGAGTTTCTTTATCCGCTTGTTGGAACCAATATTGAAGCTGTTGCTCTGCAACATTTTCGCCCTGAACAACCACTTTGCCTTTATTCGCTTTTGCATTACCTGCTGGAGCAGCAACCATTGAATTAGCAGAAGTTGTTGCAGCAAATGCAGAAACTGATGCAGCTGCACCAGACGCATTATATTCAGCAAGATCATTTAGCACATTAGCACTTGGGAATAAACCTTCTTGTTTTAACACATCCACTTTCGCTGAAATAGCATTACCTGATTTTGTTTTCACAGTAATATTTGGCATTTGATTGAATTTATCGCCACTGTCAAGATTACGAATAACTGGTGCAGAAATAACTAAATCTTCAGCATTACCTTGAAATGTCACAATCACAGGATTAGATTCAAAAAGAGATTGATTCGATCCTGAACCAACAATTTCATTTAGACGCACAACAACCTGATGGCTTTGAGTATCATCTACAGTAAATGTCTTAGCTTTTCCGAGAGATTTAGAGGCTTTTTGACCATCAATCGCTAAAAACTCAAGGTTAGATGACGTAGAAACCATTCCAGCAAAGGTTGCCGTACTTGCGCATAAAGTGGCAAGACCTAATACAACAGCACGTAATTTCATAATTGCTCCTTTGGTATAAATGAAATACTCGCTTATGCTATGCCAAATTAAGCAAAATGAAAATATAAAAAGTAAGAATTAATTTAAAATTTTTTGTTATAAATAGCAAAAACAATCACAATGTTTTATTATGTTGGCGATCTACACACTAAACCAGTGTCGTGAAAATTTAATCCATTAAATATCAACGGGAGTAACAATGTTGAACGATATTTTAACAGGCTATGGAATTTTTATTTTGGAAATTTTAACAATTTTATTACTCATTCTTGCTATTGTTGGTTTGATTATTTCTTATCGCCAACATAAGAAGTCTAAAACGGGAGAATTAGAAATTAAAGATTTATCAAAAGAATTTAATGAACAAGTTCGTTTATTACGTGATTTTAATCTTTCTGAAGAAGAACTAAAACAGCAAGCCAAAGCAGAAAAAAAAGCTGAAAAACAAAATGCTAAAAAACGTAAAGAAAAATTGAAAAAAGGCGATACTTTAGAAGATGAAAAGAAAGCTTGCGTATATGTATTAGATTTTTGCGGCGATATTTCAGCCTCAGAAACAACCGCACTTCGCGAAGAAATTTCAGCTATCTTAAATGTCGCCAAACCTGAAGATGAAGTATTACTACGTTTAGAAAGTCCTGGTGGCATTGTGCATAATTATGGATTTGCAGCCTCTCAATTGTCTCGCTTAAAACAAAAAGGCATAAAATTAACCGTTGCCGTTGATAAAGTGGCTGCAAGTGGCGGTTATATGATGGCTTGCGTTGCCGATAAAATTGTATCCGCACCTTTCGCTGTTATCGGTTCTATTGGCGTTGTCGCTCAAATTCCAAATGTTCATCGACTATTGAAAAAACACGATGTCGATGTAGATGTAATGACTGCGGGCGAATTTAAACGTACAGTGACCGTATTGGGCGAAAATACGGAAAAAGGCAAACAAAAATTTCAACAAGAATTGGAAGAAACACATAAATTATTCAAACAGTTTGTCTCACAAAATCGCCCTTGCCTAGATATTGATAAAATCGCAACAGGCGAACATTGGTTTGGACAACAAGCCATTGAATTACAACTTGTCGATGAAATCTCAACGAGTGATGATTTAATTTTGGAAAAAATGAAAGAAAAACAGGTGCTTAATGTTAAATACCGTTTAAAAAAATCCCTAATAAAAAAATTCGGACGACAAGCTGAAGAAAGTGCGATAAATATCATTCATCGTTATAGTGCAAAACAGTCTAAAGACTTTATGTACTAAACATTTATTCACAAAAAAGACAGAAGTTTTTATTTCTATGTTTACAAGACAAATCTTTGTCATTAAGACACTCTCCAATCTTTAGGGGTTTTATTATATTTAATTCATAAAAAGATGGCAGTCAATTTGGTTCTTGGCCAAATTGGGACAATCTCCGAATGATTGAAAGTGGTATGAATAAAGACCAAAATCGCTATTTAGCATTTCCCCTTAGCAAAATTTTCTATTGTTCTTGCTTCCATAAATAGGGATAATAACGCCCCTATTCAAAAGGCAAAAAATAATGACGCACTATATTTTATTAATTATCGGAACCGCATTAATTAACAATTTTGTATTGGTAAAATTCTTAGGACTTTGCCCTTTTATGGGCGTATCCAAAAAAATTGAAACGGCTGTGGGAATGGGATTAGCAACAATGTTTGTTTTAACCGTTGCTTCCCTTTGTGCATATTTAGTTGATCATTATATTCTAATTCCCTTAAATGCCACTTTTTTACGTACATTAGTGTTTATTTTAGTTATTGCTGTAGTGGTGCAATTTACCGAAATGGCAATAAACAAAACAAGTCCAACATTATATCGTTTACTCGGCATTTTCTTGCCTTTGATAACCACAAACTGCGCAGTACTTGGTGTCGCACTATTAAATATAAATCTTGCTCATAATTTAACAGAATCTGTCGTTTATGGTTTTGGTGCATCTCTCGGCTTTTCCTTAGTATTGGTACTTTTTGCCGCACTTCGTGAACGTTTAGTCGCAGCTGATGTACCAGTCACTTTTCGCGGTTCAGCCATTGCTTTAATTACTGCAGGCTTAATGTCCCTCGCTTTTATGGGATTTACAGGACTTGTAAAGTAATAAAATGATTTACTTTTTAATGATAATAACTCTCTTAATTTTATTTATTGGGCTGTCTCAGTATTTTTCAGGAAAAAGAAAGAAATAATGACTTTTTTATTCATCGTAATTACGCTACTTGCTTTAATTTTCGGTGCAATTTTGGGCTTTGCATCAATTAAGCTCAAAGTGGAAGCTGATCCTGTCGTAGAGAAAATTGATGCTATTTTACCGCAAAGCCAATGTGGGCAATGTGGTTATCCTGGTTGTAAGCCTTATGCTGAAGCCATTTGCAATGGCGATGAAATCACAAAATGTATTCCAGGTGGTCAAACAACTATCGTAAAAATTGCCGAAATTCTAGGGGTTGATGTGCCAACAATGGATGGCGTAGAAGAACCTATCGAGAAAGTCGCTTTTATTGATGAAAATATGTGTATTGGCTGCACAAAATGCATCCAAGCCTGTCCCGTTGATGCCATTATTGGTACAAATAAAGCAATGCACACGATTATTCCCGATCTTTGTACAGGTTGCGAGCTTTGTGTTGCTCCCTGCCCGACAGATTGTATTTTAATGATTCCCGTGAAAAAAAATATCGATAATTGGGATTGGAAATTTGATGCAAAACTTGTTATTCCAGTAATGAATGTCGATGGCTCTGAAAAAAAATTGGTTGTGGGGGAATAAATGGCGGACGTATTATCTCGTTTCAATTCCGGTAAATTATGGGATTTCAAAGGTGGCATTCATCCACCAGAAATGAAATCTCAATCTAATTCACAGCCATTACGCCATCTGCCTCTCGGCACGGATTTTTACATTCCACTCAAACAGCACGTAGGAACAACAGGCAATCTCTTAATAAAAGAGGGCGATTACGTCTTAAAAGGACAAGCCTTAACAAAAGGCGATGGCTTGCGTATGTTGCCAGTTCACGCGCCCACTTCTGGCACAATTAAATCGATTAAACCTTATGTTGCCACCCATCCTTCAGGTCTTGATGAACCCACAATTCATTTACAAGCAGATAGTTTAGATCAATGGATCGAACGTAATCCTATTGATGATTTTTCAACGCTATCACCAGAACAACTTATCCACAAAATCTATCAAGCAGGTATAGCAGGTTTAGGCGGTGCGGTATTCCCGACTGCTGCCAAAATTCAGTCAGCAGAGCAAAAAGTCAAACTCTTAATTATCAATGGTGCAGAATGTGAGCCTTATATCACTTGTGATGACCGTCTTATGCGTGAACGCGCTGATGAAATAATAGAAGGCATTCGTATTTTACGTTATATATTGCGTCCTGAAAAAGTTGTCATTGCCATTGAAGATAACAAGCCTGAAGCCATAGAGGCAATCCGCAAAGCACTACAGGGAGCAAATGACATTAGCGTTCGGATCATTCCAACAAAATATCCCTCAGGTGCTACCAAACAACTGATTTATTTGCTCACAGGGATAGAAGTGCCAAGTGGTGCACGTTCGTCCAGCATTGGCGTATTAATGCAAAATGTGGGAACAATGTTTGCAATAAAAAGAGCAGTTATAAATGACGAGCCTTTAATTGAACGTGTCGTTACCCTTACTGGAAATAAAATCGCTGAAAAAGGTAATTATTGGGTTCGTCTTGGCACACCCATTTCCCAAATATTGAGCGATGTTGGCTATCAATTTGACAAGTATTTTCCTGTATTTGTGGGTGGGCCAATGATGGGACTAGAGCTTCCAAACTTCAATGCGCCTGTGACAAAAATTGTCAATTGTTTACTTGCTCCAGATTATCTTGAATATGCCGAACCTGAAGCAGAACAGGCTTGTATTCGCTGTTCTAGCTGTTCTGATGCCTGCCCAGTAAATTTAATGCCACAACAACTTTATTGGTTTGCGCGCAGTGAAGATCACAAAAAATCGGAAGAATACGCCCTCAAAGATTGTATTGAATGTGGGATTTGCGCCTACGTATGCCCAAGCCATATTCCTCTAATTCAGTATTTCCGCCAAGAAAAAGCAAAAATTTGGCAAATCAAAGAAAAACAAAAGAAATCAGATGAAGCCAAAATTCGCTTTGAAGCAAAACAAGCACGGATGGAACGTGAAGAACAAGAGCGTAAAGCACGTTCACAACGTGCAGCACAGGCTCGCCGTGAAGAATTAGCCCAAACTAAAGGGGAAGATCCAGTCAAGGCGGCACTCGAACGCTTGAAAGCGAAAAAAGCCAATGAAACAGAATCAACGCAGATTAAAACACTAACCTCAGAAAAAGGGGAAGTTTTACCGGATAACACAGATTTAATGGCACAACGTAAGGCTCGCCGTTTAGCTCGTCAGCAAGCAGCATCTCAAGTCGAAAATCAAGAACAATCTGTTCAGCCAACCGATGCGAAAAAAGCAGCGGTTGCAGCCGCACTTGCCCGTGCAAAAGCGAAAAAACTTGCGCAAGTAAATAGCACCGCCGAAGCTATTTCAAACGCTCAAACCACAGAAAATGAAGTAGAAAAAACACAAGAAAATTCAACCGCACTTGATCCGAAAAAAGCAGCTGTAGCTGCAGCGATTGCGCGTGCAAAAGCGAAAAAACTTGCGCAAGCAAATAGCACCAGCGAAGCTGTTTCAAACTCTCAAACCGTAGAAAATGAAGTAGAAAAAACAAAAAGTGCGGTAGAAAAAACACAAGAAAATTCAAGCGCACTTGACCCTAAAAAAGCGGCTATAGCTGCTGCTATTGCCCGTGCAAAAGCGAAGAAACTTGCTCAAGCAAATAGCACTAGCGAAGCTATTTCAAATTCTCAAACCGTAGAAAATGAAGTAGAAAAAACAAAAAGTGCGGTAGAAAAAACACAAGAAAATTCAACCGCATTTGACCCTAAAAAAGCCGCCGTAGCCGCTGCTATTGCGCGTGCAAAAGCGAAAAAACTTGCGCAAGCAAATAGCACCGCCGAAGCTATTTCAAATTCAAAAACCGTAGAAAATGATGAAGAAAAAACAAAAAATGCGGTAGAAAAAACAGAAGAAAATTCAACCGCACTTGACCCTAAAAAAGCCGCCGTAGCCGCTGCTATTGCGCGTGCAAAAGCGAAAAAACTTGCGCAAGCAAATAGCACCGCCGAAGCTATTTCAAATTCAAAAACCGTAGAAAATGATGAAGAAAAAACAAAAAATGCGGTAGAAAAAACAGAAGAAAATTCAACCGCACTTGACCCTAAAAAAGCCGCCGTAGCCGCTGCTATTGCTCGAGCAAAAGCAAAGAAATTAGCAAAAACACAAGCAACATTAGAAAATAATCAGGAATAAAATAATGTTTAAAATGGTTAGCTCTCCACATACCCATTCGGGGAAACTCACAGCGCGTATTATGCTTTGGGTAATATTGGCAATGATGCCCGCTTTTTTCACGCAAATTTATTATTTTGGATTTGGCGTGGTAATTCAATCCGCATTAGCCATTGGCACGGCAATTATTGCGGAATTTATTGCAATAAAATTACGCGGCAAAAAGCCGCTCAATTATCTTTCAGATTTCAGCGTAGCCCTGACTGCATTAATTTTGGCAATGGCTATTCCACCTTATGCACCTTATTGGGTCATCATTATTGGAACACTCTGTGCAGTTTTATTAGGTAAACAAGTTTATGGGGGTTTAGGGCAAAATCCATTCAATCCTGCGATGATTGGCTATGTAATTCTTCTAATTTCATTCCCATTACCAATGACAACTTGGATGCCACCAATTAATTTATTACAGGAAACACCAACTTTTTCAGATGCCTTTTCATTAATATTTTCAGGCTTAACCACTGATGGGTTTACGCTTTCACAACTTACGCATAACATTGATGGTATTACCCAAGCCACCCCCTTAGATAGCGCAAAAATTTTCTATAAAAGTCACACTCAATTAAATGATTTTTATGAATTAATTAAACTACCGATTTTTATGGGTAATGGAACCGACTTTGCTCAAGGCTGGTGGCAAGTCAATGTGGCTTTCTTAGTGGGCGGAATTTTCCTTATTTTAAAACGCATCATTCACTGGCAAATTCCAGTGGCAATGATCGTAACCTTTTTCTGTTTAGCCACAGCCACCGCTTTCACTGGTTTCACGCATTTAAGTGCAATTAGCCAACTCGTGAGCGGTGCAATGATGTTTGGTGCATTTTTTATTGCCACAGATCCTGTCACAGCCTCCATTACACCACGAGGAAAAATTTTTTTTGGTGCATTAGTGGGATTATTTGTCTATCTCATTCGTTATCACGGAAATTATCCCGACGGCGTGGCATTTGCTATTTTATTAAGTAATATTTGCGTTCCACTTATCGATCATTACACACGTCCTCGCGTATCTGGTTATCCAATAAAAGGAAAAAAATAATGGGTACAGTAAAAATCACATCGCGTTACGGCATATTATTAGGCTTTATTGCCCTACTTTGCACAATAATTTCTGCAGGAATTTTCTTCCTAACAAAAGATAAAATTGATGCGGTAATCGCAGCACAACAGCGAGAATTACTTCTACAAGTTATTCCACAAGATTATTTCAACAATAATTTGCTAGAAAGTGCGGTTATTCCTCAAGATAAAAATTTGCTGGGCATTCAGAAAATTTATTTTGCGAAAAAAGATGGAAATGTTTCTGCCTATGCCTATGAAACCACCGCGCCCGATGGTTATTCTGGCGATATTCGCTTGCTTGTAGGATTAGATCCGAAAGGCGAAGTGTTAGGAGTACGAGTAATTGAACATCACGAAACACCAGGCTTAGGCGATAAAATTGAACGCCGAATTTCTAACTGGATTTTAGGTTTCACAAATCAATCGATTAATGAACATAATTTAAGCGAATGGGCAGTCAAAAAAGATGGCGGAAAATTTGATCAATTTTCTGGCGCAACCATTACACCTCGCGCAGTGGTTAATCAAACTAAACGCTCAGCATTAATCATGCTAAATAATCGAGCCTTGTTACAACAGCTTTCAACACAAGTGAAATAATATGACAGATTTAACTGAAAAAAATACCGCACTTGAAGAAGAAAAAATAGAAAGTGCGGTTGAAAATCAACAAAAATCCATCTGGAAAGATATTTTTACTCAAGGAATTTGGAAAAATAACCCTGCGGTTGTCCAACTTCTCGGGCTTTGTCCGCTTTTAGCGGTGTCTAGCACCGCCACCAACGCGCTTGGTTTGGGCTTAGCAACAATGCTTGTACTCACTTGCACAAATACGGTCATTTCCCTTTTCCGTCAATATATTCCTAAGGAAATCCGTATTCCAATCTACGTGATGATTATTGCGACAACAGTAACCGCGGTTCAACTTTTAATGAATGCTTACACTTATACGCTTTATCAATCACTGGGGATTTTTATTCCATTAATTGTGACTAACTGCATTATTATCGGTCGTGCAGAAGCATTCGCCTCAAAAAACAGCTTACTCCATTCGATCTGGGATGGATTTTCAATGGGATTAGGAATGGTACTTAGCTTAACAGTACTCGGTGCATTGCGTGAAATTATTGGGCAAGGCACGATTTTTGAGGGCATCGAAAATCTATTCGGCGAACAAGCAAAATTTTTAACGCACCATATTTACCATACAGACAGTAGCTTTTTACTTTTCATTCTGCCACCAGGCGCATTTATAGGCTTAGGCTTGCTCCTCGCCATAAAAAATCGAATTGATAATGTAAAAAAATAAGGCAACCAAATCTTGCTTCCCCTACTTACAGGGCGATGTCACAAAGTGACAAAAAGAGGTTCAAAAAAATCTTGCCTTCCCCTGCTTGCGGGGGAAGGTGCCACGAAGTGACGGAAGGGGGCTTGCAACCTTCTAAACAAATAATTTCAATAAATAAAATAGACTAATTTCTACAAAATATGAACAAAACAAAAAGAATCGAAATACTCACAAGATTACGGGAGCAAAATCCCCACCCAACCACAGAATTACAGTATAACTCGCCCTTTGAATTATTAATTGCGGTCATTCTATCGGCACAAGCAACGGATAAAGGCGTGAATAAAGCAACAGAGAAACTATTCCCCGTGGCAAACACGCCTCAAGCGATTTTAGACTTAGGATTAGACGGTTTAAAAAGCTATATTAAAACTATCGGGCTTTTTAATAGTAAAGCAGAAAATATTATCAAAACCTGCCGTGATTTAATCGAAAAGCACAACGGCGAAATCCCCGAAAATCGTGAAGCCTTAGAAGCATTAGCAGGTGTTGGGCGAAAAACAGCCAATGTTGTACTAAATACAGCATTTGGTCACCCAACCATTGCCGTGGATACCCATATTTTCCGTGTTTGCAATCGTACTAATTTTGCAGCGGGTAAAGATGTGGTAAAAGTGGAAGAAAAACTGCTTAAAGTCGTACCTAATGAATTTAAAGTAGATGTTCATCATTGGCTGATTTTACACGGACGCTACACTTGTATTGCACGCAAACCACGTTGTGGATCTTGCATTATTGAAGATCTTTGTGAATATAAAGAAAAAGTTGAATTTTAATTTTGCGGTAAAACAGCCTAATTATTTACCGCACTTTTTATTAAAAATAGGATAAAAAATGACAACAAATAATAAACAGCGACAAACTTGGTCGAGCCGCCTAACTTATGTTATGACGGTCGCAGGTGCAACTGTCGGTTTCGGTGCAACTTGGCGTTTCCCTTATCTCGTGGGGGAAAATGGTGGCGGTGCCTACGTTCTACTTTTCTGCATCGCAATGATTGTAATCGGTATCCCAATGATTTTAGTTGAAAACGTGATAGGTCGCCGCTTACGTGTAAATTCTATTGATGCCTTCGGCGATAAAATTCTCGACAAAGGAAAAGGCATTTCTAAATATTGGAAAATATTAGGTTATATGGGCTTACTCGGTGCATTTGGCATTATGGCGTATTATATGGTGCTTGGTGGTTGGGTTATTTCTTATATCATCAGCCTAATTAACGGTACATTGGACATTTCAAGCCCCATCACAAAAGACATTGCCAAAAATTTCTACGATCTTCATATCGGCAACAGCCCTTATGAAATTATGTTCTACACATTCTTATTTGTTGTCGTGAATTACATTATCTTGGCAAAGGGTATCATTGGTGGGATTGAACGTTCGGTAAAATATTTAATGCCACTGCTATTTATCTTCTTAATTGGAATGGTTATTCGCAACGTAACATTATCGGGCGCAATGGAAGGCATTACATTCTATTTAAAACCTGATTTCAGCAAAATTACCCCACAATTATTTATCTTCGTTTTAGGTCAAGTATTCTTCGCATTAAGCCTTGGTTTTGGCGTATTAATTACCCTTTCCAGTTACCTCAATAAAGAAGAAAACTTAATCCACACCGCCGTAATCACAGGTTTTACCAACACAATTATTGCTGTACTTGCTGGCTTTATGATTTTCCCATCACTTTTCACTTTTGGGATTGAACCAAACGCAGGGCCAACTTTAGTATTCCAAAGTTTA
This sequence comes from Haemophilus influenzae, assembly GCF_900475755.1. Classification (NCBI taxonomy): domain Bacteria; kingdom Pseudomonadati; phylum Pseudomonadota; class Gammaproteobacteria; order Pasteurellales; family Pasteurellaceae; genus Haemophilus; species Haemophilus influenzae. The sequence continues at coordinate 1,100,385 of NZ_LS483411.1, read as the reverse complement.
CCTATCGTATTTTCTCACTTATGGGCAGGTAAATTCTTTGCGATTATCTTCTTCGGCTTATTATTAATTGCCGCACTAACGACTTCCATCACAATTTATGAAGTAATCATCACGGCATTGCAAGAAAAACTCAGAATGCGTCGTGGTAAAGCCATTATTTTTACGCTTGGAGGGATCTTTCTATTAGGCAATATTCCAGCAATTTTAGGGGATAATCTATGGAAAAGCGTAACCATCTTCGGCAAAAGCATTTTTGATTTCTATGATTACGCCAGTGGAAATATTCTCTTTATGCTGACCGCACTTGGCTGTGCTATTTTCGTTGGTTTTGTATTAAAAGATGAAGCCAAAAAAGAACTTTCTTCAACAAAATATTCAACTTTTATCAAAATTTGGTTTAACTACGTGAAATTTGTTGTCCCCGTGATCATCTTAGTGATTTTTATTAGCAATCTGTTCTAAAAAAGAAAAAACCGAGTAAATGCTCGGTTTTATTTTTTAAAATTTCTACAAAATATTATTAGTTTTAAGCTAATTCCTTGTCTTTCTTTTATTAGCTTTTTTAACCGCACTTTATGCTTGTTTTAGCTTGGTTATTGATATAACAACATATAATCCAATGTAGGTTGGTCGTAAGCCCACGCATTTAACTATCCCTAGTGGACTGATAGCCAGTGCAATTAATTTTAGCGGAGAAAGTAATCCTCTTAATATTAGCCGCCCTGCAGATGATAAATGTCCTGAAAATTTAGGAAGAATTACGTTTAATTTGGATAAGCCTAAAAATAGCCGTGCGGCGGGGTAAAGTATAAAACTTAAAGCAAGGCTTAATGCACCTAATAGGCTTAAACTTCCCCAACTGCAGCTGCTGTTTTTGCTATAGTAGAGGTTAATTTAGGATGTTTATCAATCCACGTCTGGATTTTATCAAGCAAATAGCCAACTCCGTCCATTAAGCTAGTCATCGTATCTTTTAAACTGGCTCCTACAGAACTATTTACATTGAATAAACGATTTTTAAATAATTGCCATTTTGCTGATAAAGTAGTCATTCGGGTTTGAAATTCCCTAGCCATACTATTTTTAGCTTCTTCACTATTTGCCAGTTCAATTTGTCTGCGCCATTCTTCGGTATTGGCAACAAGCCCTGCTAATTGGGTATTATAATTTCCGCCTGCAATATCGCTAATTACGCCAGCCTATAAATGTTTAGGCAATTTTTTTATTTTTTCAACAATCATCATTAATGTGCCTTGAGCATCTTTTACCATTGCTTTTTGAATCGCTTTTGGATCTAAACCTAACGCTTTTAGTCCGTTATTAACGGGTTTTATTCTAGTGGCTTTACTTAGACGGTTGAACGTACTTTCGATTGCTTTGGCTGATGTACTGGCTTCGTTTCCTGCCGTTAATAAAGTTGAACCAAGTGCAGCAAGATTCTTTTCACTAATTTTGACTAAATTACCAATTCCTGATGTGTTATTTAGAAAATTAATAATATCTGTCCCCTTTGAAATGGCATTATCATCTAAATAGTTAATAGTATCGGCTAGCTCTTTGGCATCTTTGGTGGTTAATTTAAAGTTTTTCTGTACTTTACCAAATAACTCTACTAATTCATCGGGGTTTTCTGCATCAAATGCTGTCGCCATTTGGGTATTTAAGCGAATAAAATCTTCCAATTCATTTTCCTGAATATCCATTCTCGCTGCAGCAGTAACCATGTCACCAATTTGATTTGTGGTAAGAGGTAATTCAGTTGAAAGCTGTTTAATCTTATTTTTCCATTCATCGTATTTAGGAGTAAATTGCCCAAATTTGTCTTTTAGCCCTGGAACTTGGCGAGCGACCCCCGCCATAACATCTTCAAACGACATAAAATCTCGAATGGAATTGACAATTGGTGCAGTGATCGTTGTACCCGCAGCAGAGGCTTGAGCGCCAATAATTTGTGCTTTTCCACTAATACTTTTGAGAGTTTCAACTTGCCCACGATATTGATTATAAGCAGCCTGCTTAGCGTTGAGTTTCTTCAATGCGGCTTCTTGATTTTTAATTTGATCCGTTACGCTTTTGGTATTTTTCTGCAGTTCTCTTTGCTTTTGCGCGAGTTTTTCTGCAGAAATGCCTGATTTTGCTAATTCTTGGCGTGCTTGCTGTAATTTATTTGCTGCATCAATTTGTTCTTGCTTGAGTTTTTTACCGCACTTTTCGCTTTCTCTACTTCCTTTTGAAGTCCTGCAGTAGGATGTTGAGCATTCTTCATATATTGAGCATAAGACGCTGCTTTTTGTTTGGCTTGCTCTAATTCTTGATTTAGTGAATCTAATTTTGATTTCAATGGGTTGATAGCAGAAGCATATTGTTTCATTGCAGCTTGATGCTGTTTATTTTGCTGATTTAGTTGTCGCTGAATCGATTTGCTTTCTTTTAGTTTTGCCGATAGCTCATTAACGCTTTTAGATGCACTGCGAACTGGAGCAGAAATTTTATCAATGGCATTTAATAAAACGGTAAGTTGTAAATTATTCATTTTTATTCACTTTTCTATTAACAAGATTAATTATTTAGCTCAATAATCGAGCAAGCAAAAGGGGGAAATATGATTGCGATACTTTCATTATTTATTCTGTCTGTTGGCTTACTTGGGCTTGCAATTGATTTTGGTGTAATTGCACTTTGAAATCTTTATATTTAGATGGGCTAGCGCTTAAACCGTATTGATGCACTGTAGCAATGGCGGCACTTGAGCCATTAAAACCCACTGAAACTTCGTTACCATTTGACCGCACTTTTAAATGTCGGGCGGTGCGAAGTTTAGCGAACATGGCTTTGCGTTTGATTCGCCCTTTTTTTTCTAAATTCTTTACGTGGTTTTCTCGGTTCAAAGGCAGAACCATCGGGGTTTTGTTGGCGTGCAATTCGGTTCGATTGTCTTTTTCGTAAGGCTTGCCCGATTTTTCGCCCAAGTTGTCTACGTGCCTGCAGAGAAAGATTGGCAATAAGTGCGGTCAATTTTGCCTGAACTTCTTCTACTGTTGCCATTAGACTATATCCCCCTCAAAAATTGGCGAATCCCAGTTTTCCAAGTAGACTTTTACTCGGGGTGGTTCATCCCATACTGGTTCTTTTGCGTAATGAATTTGTACGTTATTACCCTCTTTTTTAGAAACCACGCAACGTGTTACGCCCTGAATCATTTGTCTGCGTTTTTCTGGGATGGGTGCATCGCAATCTTCACAATAAAGGCGACTTACTGCTTTAAAAGTGCGGTGTTTTTTCAGGGCGATTTCGCGTTGCATTTCTTCAAGCTGTTGTGCTCGGTCGAATTGATCTGTCATGGCTGTTCCTTTTTATTAAATTCATCCATGCATTTTTTTAAACTTGAGTTCTCGATAATGCACAAATCAAGGTGGTGCAGTGTCCGTAAATAGGCTTCGGCTAATTCGCCATTGGTGCGGATTTGTGGCGAATAGGCACTGCACTCTGTGGTTTGCGGACAAAGAATCGGCGACTTAATGATTTCCTGCTGAGTTGAGCAGGCGTTTAACATCATCAGGCAAAGGGCTATCAGCCCAATCTTGATTTGATTTAAGTACATTTTTTAAATCCTGTGTTTGTTGATTTTGCTTTGAGGTTGTTTACGGCTTGAATAAGTTGTGCTTGCTGTTCGGCAAAATTTTGAACACTATGATTTAACTCAATGTAAGCGTTTTGCCATTTCAGTTTTAGCTGTTCTTCTTTGAGCATTTCTTTTCGCCAATAATTAGCCTCAAATCCCAGAAACATAATCAAGAGTACAAGTAGTATTGGCCCGATAAGTAAAATGCTTCTTTCTTTGGCAGTTAAGAAATTAAACATAGGTTTTTCTCCTTTTGTCGGCGTTCGATTAAGCCTTTTAGCACTTTTCCTGCGGCATAAATCCAACGCTCAAACTGACCGCACATGGCTTTGCTGTAGCCTTGGCGTGCCATTTTAAAAAGTGAGCTATTTTTTAATTTGCCACATCCTACGTTAAAGGTAATGGACACTAAGGCATCAAATGCACCTTGTGGCATAGTTTGCCCGTTGGCGTATTGATTAACGCATTTTTCTGATTGTTTAATGCCTTTTACGTATAATTCGGCAATTTCTTGTAAGCTGTAAATTTTATTGCGGTCAATTTTTTCAACAGCATCAGTTATGCCTATGCCGACTGTTAAAACATCGGCAGGGCATTGATAGGGCTTTTTCATGCAACCTTCTGCATTGCCAATCAGTAACAAGCCTTTTTCTGATGTTCGAATTTCATTCCCATGAGTGGCAATCACCAGTCCAACAACGGCGGATATGGCGCAGATGTATTTAGCAGAACGTTTAATCATGATGATGGATCCGTTGTTTAAGTTCTTTTTCTTTTAATTCAAAATCTTTTTTCTTGTAATACCAATTCACAAGAAAGGTGGCGACACCAATCACAATACCTGTAATCGATGCGACATCAGCCCAATTTACATTTGAGAACATATCGGCAATGCGTCCAATTAAGAAAGCGAATATTCCTGATGTGTAAGACGCTCTTGATGGTGTGTCGTGCATATCAGCTCCAAAGTTGAATCGTGTCATTTGCTACACTGATTTTTGCTATATCGGCATCTGGCAATATGACTGGGGTACCAATGGGAATAATGGGCTTATCCATTAAATGCGGATTGAGTTCGCATGTTATTTCGAGCAAGCCTTCACTTCGTCCAAAATGTCGATAAAGGATGGCATCTAAATTGTCATTTTGTTGTGCGTAAACTTGCATTAGATTAACTCCGCATCGACGCGTTTTCTGCCCAATATGTCGCTAATCGCAAAGCGAGCATCACGGCGTAATTCATCAATGCTGTCTTTGAGTTGTGCCATTTTCTTTTCGCCATCGTTAGTGCTGTCATAGCTTGCATAGCGTTCATAAAGGTTTGCCAGTGCCAAGCAACTTACCGCACGTTTATAGCGATAACCCAGTACGCTTTCGCCATTGATTGATGGGGCAGTGATCTGTTCTAAACTGTCGTGTTTACTTTGTGTTTTAAACATAGAGAGTTCTGCATTGACGCTTGCCATTCCTTCAATTAAGGCATCTTGTAAGCGTTGTGTGGTAATAGTGCCGTCTGCACGGTATTGATTACGAAATTGAGCAAGTGACATATCGGGGAAGAAACCATCATTACTGATAATGTCATCTGACGTATCGTAATCATTTAACTGTTGCTGTACTTCGCCCATTTCATAATCAGGGGCAAGTTTGACTGATATTGCGCCGTCGCTCATTGATTTACCCTTATAAAAAAGTCGGGTGAGGATTAAATTAAGCACGGCCAATAAATCCGTCAGAATTTGACCGCACTTTTAATCCGCCCGACGGCTGCGTGGTTTGCTCGGTTTATATTCTTTCTTGCTTGTGCAAGAAAGAACCAAAGAACACACCCCGATTAAATCGCTTTTCTGCCCTTTGTTGTCATTTTCTTAACGGAAAATTTTTAACTCGCTACGCTCAAACAAGAAAAATTTTCCTAAAAATGCCAAGTCGGTCAGGCGATTTAGACGGGGCATTAAAACAACATCAACATTCAGTCGTTGATAATTGTTTTTTTAGTTTCTTGATGTCGCCTTTTACGCCAATTTTTTGATCTAAACCCAAAGCACGTTCTAAATATGCCAGTGCTTGTTCAGGGTGCTTTTCAACCAATAACAAGCCCAATTACTACATTGATGCGTTTCAAGAAATCAGAACTTTCAAGCACGGCATTTTCTAATTTTTGTTGGATAGTTGGCTCAACGGTAAATTGACCGCCATTTGCAACGAATGCCACATCTTCGCCGTTATCTGCTGCAACACCAGCTACATAAGTATTAAATTTTTGTTGGGTAAATTTATTCATTTGGTTTTTTCCTAAGATAAATTAAAAGAAGCGGCCGTCAGTTTCAGGTTGTTCACCGTAAACTAAAGGGCGAGGATTTTCGGGTTCAACCGGCTTTTTGAGTTCTGCAAAGGTTGCTTGGATTTCCTCATTACCTGCTTTCATTTCTTCGATTTCGGCTTGTTGTTTGGCTAAATCGTCAGAAAGTGCGGTTAATTTTTCCAAGGTTTCTTTGGTTTGCTCGGCTAAAAGCTCAATGGCTTGTGTTTGATCAGAAAAGCGTTCATCGTCTGATTTTTCTTTTTTCGCAAACAAGCCTTTGATTTTTTCAAAGATGCTTTGTGTTTCTTCCACAAATTCCAATTCAGTTTCAATAGCGGCAGTGAAAAGGTTATCTGTTTTTAGCTTGCGAGCATTTAAACCATTGTGTGAGAAACTTAACATTTCTGTGCCTAAGCTTGCTGGATTATCCGTAACGGCTAAACCGACCAAATAGGCTTTGCCCGTGTCGGCAAAATTGGGGTCGATTTCAACGGAGGTGTAAACTTTTTGCCCTTCTTTATTTAATGCAATAAGTGCATCAGTTGGCTGTAATTGAGCTAAAAGTTGTAATTTGCCGTCTTCACGTTCTTCTGCTTTCACGGCTAATACATCACCAAAGCAATGAGAATTTGCTAGTTCTGGCATGTATAAAGAGAATTTGATGTGGTCGAGATTGATACGTGCACCATAGGTGTTTTTTGGATCGTAACTTTCGGCCATTTCTTCAATCCAGTTGCGTTGAATTGTGCGGCCGTCAGTTGTTGCCCCTTCAGTTGCAACAATGACCCATTTAGATTTTTTTGCCATTGGTTATCCTTGCGATGGTTGGTTTGATTCAAAGATTGCCATTATTCTGAAAGGTTTAATTTTGGTGGTCTATGAGTTGCTTTTGTTGTATGCCGATTCACAGAGCAAGCGGAAAGACTAACATTCGCCCCCTTTCTATTATGCGGTTGTAAATAGAAAGGATTAGGAATGGACGAACAAGTTATTAATCAACCTTCCCCCGAAGTAACGGCGGAAATCAAACGTAAAGCACAGCAGGTGTATTTCAGTGGCTATAAAATCGCTGAAATATCTCGTCAGCTTGATATTCCTGCATCAACGATTGCCAGTTGGAAAGACAGAGAAAAGTGGGACGATATTGCGCCTGTCGGTCGGGTGGAATTGGCACTTGAGACAAGATTAAATTTGCTGATTGCGAAAGAAGAAAAGAGCAGTTCAGATTACAAAGAAATTGATTTGCTTGGTCGCCAAATGGAACGGATGGCGAGTGTAAAAAAATATTCTTTTGGCGATGGCAACGAAGTAGATTTAAACCCGAAACTGGCGAACCGCAACAAGGGTGATCGCAAGAAAACCGAACCCAATGCCATTGATCAGGAACAAGAGGAATTGCTGATTAATGGCTTTCTTGATGGGATGTTTAATTATCAGCGAATTTGGCACAAGGCGAAAGAACATCGAATCAGAAATATTTTAAAAAGCCGACAAATCGGTGCGACTTACTATTTTGCCCATGAAGCCTTTATTGACGCCTTGACGACGGGACACAATCAAATCTTTTTGTCTGCCAGTAAAAAACAAGCCTTACAGTTTCGATCGTACATTGTGAATTACGCCAAGCAGACGGCAGATGTAGATTTAAAAGGCGAAACCATCAAAATGCCAAATGGGGCAGAATTGATTTTCCTTGGGACGAACTCCGCTACAGCTCAATCCTACCACGGCAATTTATATTTTGATGAAGTGTTTTGAGTGCCTAAATTTGATGTGATGCGAAAAGTGGCATCAGGTATGGCGGCGCAAAAAATGTATCGCCAAACCTATTTTTCAACGCCGACCACGATTGCACATCCTGCTTATGCGTTTTTCTCTGGAAAAGCATTTAATAAAAATCGGGCTAAGGCGGACAAAGTTGAAATTGACATTTCGCACGAGAATTTAAAAAGCGGAAAACTTTGTGCCGACCGTCAATGGAAGCAGATTGTGAGTATTTATGATGCAATGGAAGGTGGGTGCAATCTATTCAACATTGATGACCTAATCGCAGAAAACAGCAAAGAAGAATTTGAACAGTTGTTTTTGTGTCAATTTGCCGATGATAATAGTTCTGCTTTCAAGTTTTCCGATTTGCAACTCTGCCAGGTGGATAGCTTGGAAGAATGGCACGATTACAAGCCATTTTATCAACGCCCATTCGGCAATCGTGAAGTGTGGTTAGGTTATGACCCTGCTTTTACTGGCGACCGTGCAGCCTTAGTGATTGTTGTACCGCCGAAAGTGGAAGGGGGCGATTATCGCGTTTTACATAAACAAACTTTTCACGGTATGGATTACGAAACACAAGCAAGCCGCATTAAGCAGTTTTGTGATGATTACAATGTGACTCGTATCGTGATTGATAAAACGGGGATGGGGTCGGGCGTTTATCAGGAAGTGAGAAAATTTTATCCAATGGCGCAAGGCCTAGAGTATAACGCCGATCTAAAAAATGAAATGGTATTAAAAACACAAAACTTAATTCAAAAACGTCGCCTGAAATTTGATAGTGGAGACAATGACATCGTGAGTAGTTTTATGACGGTGAAAAAACGCATTACTGGCACAGGGAAAATTACTTATGTTTCGGATCGTTCGGAAGATGCAAGCCATGGCGATTTATCATGGGCGATTATGAACTGCATTTTAAATGTGCCTTATGGTTTCGGCGGCGATGTATCAAGCAACAAATCAACAATATTTACTTTTGAATAGGATAATCCAATGAGCAAAAACACAAAAAAATCCACCGCACTTTCTACTGGAAATCAAGCACAGGCGTTCAGCTTTGGAGAGCCTATTCCAGTGATTGACCGTGCAGAAATACTGAATTATTTCGAAAGCGTGGTGATGTATGAAAAATATTACAATCCGCCAATTAATTTAAGTTACTTGGCTAAAGCCTTAAATGCCTCAGCCCATCATAACAGTGCGATCACTGTGAAGAAAAACATTTTACTTTCGACGTGTAAAACCACCGCACTTTTACCTCGTACCCAATTAGAAAAACTGGTGCAAGATTACTTGGTCTTTGGCAATGCTTATATTGAAAAAACTGTAAATTCGTTTGGTAAGGTTGTCTCGTTAAAATCCCCTCTTGCTAAATATATGCGTGTCGGTGTTGAAACAGGCGTGTTTTATCAGATTGTGAATGGATTTGATGAATATGAATTTAAAAAAGGTGCTGTCTTTAACTTGATTAATCCCGATGTGAATCAAAAGATTTATGGCGTGCCAGAATATTTGGCAGCGTTACAATCTGCTTTTTTAAATGAAAGTGCCACATTGTTCCGCCGTAAATATTATTTGAACGGTGCGCATGCTGGGTCAATCATTTATATGACTGACCCAACACAGAACCAAGACGATATTGAAGCAATCAAAACGCAAATCAGACAAACAAAAGGCACTGGCAACTTTAAAAATTTATTTGTGTATATTCCAAATGGAAAGAAAGATGGAATGCAAGTTATTCCTCTGTCTGATGCTATTGCTAAAGATGATTTCCTAAACATTAAGAACGCAAGCCGTGATGATGTGTTAGCTGCGCACCGTGTGCCACCGCAATTAATGGGCATTGTGCCTAATAATACAGGCGGTTTTGGTGATGTAGAAAAAGCAACGCGAGTATTCTTTATCAATGAGATAATCCCATTGCAAGAACGATTGAAAGAGATTAATAGTTGGGTGGGGGAAGAAGTGATCACATTCTCCGATTACAAATTGCTAAATTAGATCCTTTCAAAAATAAACAGCCCGCAGAAATGCGGGTTTTTTATTGCTAAAAGAGCTATTTTTGTCCTGTATAGTATTAGCACTGCCTCAGTGTATTATATCAAATCAATCAATATGACAAATCTTAAATCCTTATTTCAGCCCGATTTTTCGCCCAATTGTACGCATAAAAAATCGCAGTCAAACCTCGCCACGCTCGCACACTAAAGATGTCGATTTCAACGCAATTTTAGATCTTTTCCTAACCCTTTTCAGATCTACCGCCATTCAGATCTTTATTATCAAATTCTTTAACGCAAAATTACTCAAGTAAATGCAAGTTTTGATGATACAATCGCCGTCCCTAAAAGACAAAATATCATCTGAATTAGCGTCTTGTTTTTATGGTAGTAAGCGTAGTAGTAAAGCTTATTGACTTGTAAAATATCTTTATTAAAAACAAGTTGATATATATCTAGATCAGTTTCCCCCAGCTCCACCAAAAACTAAAATCATACATCACTATAAGACATTAAAAAGCCTTGATTTTACTAAAATCAAGGCTTTTTTATTATATTCAACGTTTATTTATCTATAAGAAAAACCGAATCCCATAGAGATTCGGCTTTAATTATATTGTGTTTGAAAATTATACTTTCTGTATTATGACTTACGCTAATTCCGCACGTAATTTTTTGGTTACATCCACCATCACTTTTAATTGATCGATGGTTTCTGTCCAACCACGTGTTTTTAAACCGCAGTCTGGGTTTACCCATAAGCGTTCTTTTGGAATGACATTTAATGCTTTGCGTAATAAATGTTCCACTTCCGTTGCTGTTGGTACACGTGGGCTGTGAATATCATACACACCTGGACCGATGTCATTCGGGTAGTTAAATTTCACGAAGGCATCTAATAATTCCATATCTGAACGTGAAGTTTCGATGGTAATCACATCCGCATCTAATGCAGCAATCGCTGGTAAGATGTCGTTAAATTCGGAATAACACATATGAGTGTGAATTTGCGTATCATCTTGCACGCCCATTGAGCTTAAGCGGAACGCTTGGCCAGCCCATTGCAAATACGCATCCCAATCTGCACGTTTAAGTGGTAAACCTTCACGAATTGCTGGCTCATCGATTTGAATGACTTTAATGCCTGCTGCTTCTAAATCTAACACTTCATCAGATAACGCTACGCCGATTTGTTTACATACGGTTGAACGTGGAATATCGTTACGCACAAATGACCATTGTAAAATAGTTACAGGACCAGTAAGCATTCCTTTCATTACACGGTTTGTGAGGCTTTGTGCATATTGTGACCAGCGTACTGTCATTGGCTCAGGGCGGGTAACATCACCGTAAATTACTGGTGGTTTTACACAACGTGAACCGTAGCTTTGTACCCAACCAAATTTAGTGAAGGCAAAACCATCTAATAATTCCCCAAAGTATTCCACCATGTCGTTACGTTCTGCTTCGCCGTGAACTAACACATCTAAATCTAATTCTTCTTGGCGACGCACTACATATTCGATCTCTTTTTTCATTGCCGCTTCGTAATCTGCAAGGGATAATTCACCTTTTTTAAAGCTCGCACGGGCGTGACGAATTTCAGTCGTTTGCGGGAATGAACCAATGTTTGTGGTTGGTAGAAGCGGTAAATTTAACCATGCATTTTGCTTAACAATACGTTCTGCAAATGGCGATTTACGTTGATCCGCACCTTTTGGCAAGTTTGCTAATCGTTCTGCCACTTCAGGGCGATGAATTTCTTTTGATGTTGCGCGTGCATCTGTTGCCGCTTGGCTTGCATCTAATGCCGCTTGTACAGACGCTCTACCATGATTTAAGGCTTGTTTTAATACATTTAATTCTTCTACTTTTTGTAGCGTGAAAGATAACCAGCTATAAAGTGCGGTATTTTTTTCTTTTAATTGTACTTCCACTTCTAAATCAAATGGGGTGTGCAATAGTGAACAGCTTGGTGCAATCCATAAACGCTCGCCTAATTTTGCTTTTAATGGCTCTAATACATCTAACACTTTGTTTAAGTTTACACGCCAGATATTACGGCCTTCAATCACGCCAGCTGATAATACTTTGCTGTAATCTTCAAATGCTGCAAGTTGTTCTGGTGCACGAACTAAATCTAAATGCAAGCCCGCAACAGGTAAAGCTTTTAATAACTCAGCGTGTTCTGCGACGGAACCAAAATAAGTAGCTAATAATAATTTCGCGTTCACTTTGCTTAATTCAGCGTAAACAGATTTATAGGCTTCAACCCATTCTGCTGGTAAATCTAATGCTAATGCAGGTTCATCAATTTGAATCCACTCTGCCCCTTCAGCCACTAATGCGTTTAAGATTTCAACATAAACAGGCACTAATTGATTTAATAAATCGAAACGGTTAAATGTTTCGCCTTTTTCTTTACCTAACCATAAGAATGTTAATGGACCAACAATCACTGGTTTGAAGTTTAAGCCTAACGCTTTTGCTTCACGGATTTGATTTACATAATGTGCTGGATTAGCTTTGAATTGTGTATTTTTATGAAATTCAGGCACGAGATAGTGATAGTTTGTATCAAACCATTTGGTCATTTCAATTGCAAATTGATCTTTGTTACCACGTGCAAGTTGGAAATATTGATCAAGGGTTAAATTTTGGCTATCAAAACCAAAACGAGCAGGAATTGCCCCTGTTGCCACTTGTAAATCTAAAATATGATCGTAGAACGTGAAATCGCCCACTGCAACGAAATCTGCATTCGCCGCAGCTTGATGTTTCCAGTTTTTTTCACGCAATGCTTTCGCTAAATCTAATAAATCTTGTTCAGATAATTCTTTACGCCAATAACGTTCTTGTGCAAATTTTAATTCACGTTTTGCCCCTACACGAGGAAAGCCTAAGATGTGTGCTGTTGTCATAATAACTCCCACTTTAAAGTAATTTTCTTAATCATTTAGACGGCTAAACGTCTATACCAATATAGAATGCTTGATCTTTATTTATTATGCAAACTTATTATTTTCAGGATTTGCATTAAATAAATTCATAATTAAACATTCCCCTATTTATTAAATAACAATGAATCAATTCAACTAATTTATCCCCTTAAAGCTAATCTCGCTTATGACTTAACAACCACCAAATCATCACAATGAAAAGCAAACTCGGGATCAATGCGCCAAAAATAGCAGAAATACCGTAAACTACGCTCATTTGTCCTAAAATTTCATTAACAACATAAAATAAGAATCCTACACAAATCCCAGTAACTATCCTTGCGCCTGCTGTCACGCTGCGTAGCGATCCAAAGATAAAAGATAAGGCTAATAACATCATTATGCCAACGGATATAGGCTGGAAAATTTTACGCCAAAACGTGAGTTCAAAACGACTCACATCTTGCCCTGTTTCACGCAGAAATGAAATGTAATGATATAAACCAGAGATAGATAATGATGTCGGGCGCAAAGAAACCGCACCTAATTTATCTGGCGTTAAACTAGTTTCCCAAGTTTCTAATAAATGATTCGTTGTAATGATTTCATCTTTTGTAATCGTTGAATGATTAACTTGATGCAATGTCCATTTAGCTTCATCTTCAGAATAACTCGCTTGGTTTGAATGTTTTAATTCTGTTAAATTATGCTGTTGATCAAAGGTATAAATATAAATATCGTCTAATTTTGCATCATCCGTTACCCGCCTAACAAATACAAAATTATTACCATCTTTCGCCCACACGCCATTTTTTATTGAAAGTATAGAACCACCAGAAAGAGCCTTAGCGCGCATATCTCGTGCAAATTGTTCTGTTTGTGGAATTCCCCACTCCCCAATAATCATTGTAAATACTACTAATGGTAATGCAGTTTTCATCACGGCCATTCCAATTTTAAAGCGAGAAAATCCTGCTGATTGCATAACAACAAGTTCGCTTCTGCTAGCAAGATTACCTAGTGCAATTAATGCACCAAGCAATGCTGCCATAGGAAAGAAAGTTTCAATATCTTTAGGCATAGTTAAACCAGTAAAAATTACCGCTTGCCAAATATCATAAGTGCCTTTACCTACACTACGAAATTGTTCGACAAATTTAATAATCGCCGATAACCCCACTAAAGTCATTAAAGTAGCAAAAATCGCGCCAAGAATACTTTTTCCAATATAACGATCAAGGGTATTTATCATTTTGCCGATCCTTTCTGACTAAATAAATAGCGAAATTTATACATTATTTTACTGTCCCAGCTATTCAACACCACCGCAAGTAAGAAAAATCCGATATTAACAAGCGGCATTAAGAGTTCAGCCTCTAATTTTCCCGCTGCACCTGCAGATTTAAAAGAGCTTTGTAACAAGAAATAAATTAAATAGAGTAAAAGTGCGGGTAAAATTTTGGCAAATCTACCTTGTCGAGGATTTACGCGACTTAATGGTACAGCAATCAATGCCATTAATGGCACTGCCAAAATTAAGGTAATACGCCAATGCAATTCAGCTTTCGCAGAAGAAGAATCTAAATCGATAAGTTGAGATAATGTTAATTCTGCTGCTTCATCATTGGTATTTTCTGCTGCTTGATAACCTAAATAGGCGCGATATTCATCAAAATGTGTAATGCGAAAATCTGGCAAAACAGAGGTTCCTTCAACCCTTTTTGTATTTTTCAAATTTAATACTTGATCACCATTTGGTAACGCAATTAATTCCCCTTTTTCAGCCGTTACCACTGAAGGTTTTGTTTGTTTTTGAGGTGTCATTTGAAATAAATAAACATTGCGGATTTGGTTATCTTTAATCTTATCAATAAATAACACAACGTTATTGTTGTTGGTAGAAATAAACTGACCTGAAGACAGCACGCCAACGGTTGGATTAGCCTTTGCATCTTCCACTATATTCACTTGTTTTTGAATTGCCCAAGGCGAAAGCCATAATGCGTTATAAGCGGCAATACCTGCTGTTAATAAAGACATAATCAATGCCACTTTAACCAAAATCCGTTGCCCTACACCACATGCGCGCATCACTGTGATTTCACTTTCAGCGTAAAGACGACCAAAAGTCAGTAAAATTGCAATAAATAAACATAGTGGCAACATCAACTGAGCCATTGTCGGCATTCCTAAGCCTAATAAAGAGAAAACCAAATCAGCTGGCACATTCCCATTTGCCGCCGCACCTAATACACGTACAAACTGCTGACTAAAAAAAATTAATAGCAAAATTAGTAAAATTGCGATTTGGCTTTTGAAAACTTCTTTTATTAAATATCGAATTAAAATCATCTTATTTCGTTTGTTTTTCTAAATCTAAAACGGAGGAAAACTGGATAAAATCGGTCGCGTATGATAACTTATTTTCGCTGAATTAAACAGAAATTTAAGGACAACAAATGAAATATCAAGCAAAAAATACCGCACTTTCTCAAACCACTGATTGCATTGTTTTAGGCGTCTATGAAAATAATGAATTTTCAAAAAGTTTTAATGAAATCGATCAATTAACCCAAGACTATTTAAACGATTTAGTGAAATCAGGTGAGCTAACTGGAAAATTAGCCCAAATCGTTTTACTTCGTGATCTTCAAGGTTTATCTGCTAAACGCGTATTAATCGTTGGCTGTGGCAAAAAAGGAGAACTCACGGAGCGTCAATATAAACAAATCATCCAAGCTGTATTAAAAACGCTAAAAGAAACCAACACGCGTGAAGTTGTTTCTTATTTAACTGAAATTGAATTAAAAGATCGCGATCTTTATTGGAATATCCGCTTTGCCATTGAAACGATTGAACACACCAATTATCAATTTGATCATTTCAAATCTCAAAAAACGGAAGCCTCTGTTTTAGAATCTTTCATCTTTAATACGGATTGTGATCAAGCACAACAAGCCATTGCTCACGCCAATGCCATTAGCTCAGGCATAAAAGCAGCACGCGACATCGCAAATATGCCACCCAATATCTGCAACCCCGCTTATCTTGCTGAGCAAGCAAAAAATTTAGCCGAAAATTCTACCGCACTTTCATTAAAAGTTGTGGATGAAGAAGAAATGGCAAAACTTGGAATGAATGCTTATCTTGCCGTCTCAAAAGGCTCTGAAAACCGTGCTTATATGTCTATTTTGACCCTCAATAATGCACCAGATAAAAACGCAAAACCCATTGTACTTGTCGGCAAAGGATTAACCTTTGATGCAGGCGGTATTTCACTTAAACCTGCCGCAGATATGGATGAAATGAAATATGATATGTGCGGTGCAGCTTCTGTTTTCGGCACAATGAAAGCCATTGCAGAGTTGAATTTGCCATTAAACGTTATTGGTGTTTTAGCTGGTTGCGAAAATCTGCCTGATGGCAATGCTTATCGCCCAGGCGATATTCTTAACACTATGAATGGTTTAACCGTAGAAGTACTCAACACCGATGCAGAAGGTCGCTTAGTCCTTTGTGATGCCCTTACTTATGTTGAACGTTTTGAACCTGAGCTTGTTATTGATGTTGCAACCTTAACGGGGGCTTGTGTGGTTGCCCTTGGGCAACACAATAGCGGATTAGTTTCTACAGATAACGCTCTTGCCAATGCACTACTCCAAGCCTCAACAGAAACTACTGACAAAGCGTGGCGTTTACCATTAAGCGAAGAATATCAAGAGCAACTGAAATCGCCTTTCGCCGACCTTGCCAATATTGGGGGTCGCTGGGGTGGCGCAATTACTGCCGGTGCATTTTTGTCTAACTTCACGAAAAAATATCGCTGGGCACATTTAGACATTGCAGGTACGGCTTGGTTACAAGGCGCAAATAAAGGTGCAACAGGTCGCCCTGTTTCGCTATTAACCCAATTTTTGATTAATCAGGTTAAATAACCAAAAAACGAGGCACACGTTGCACCTTTAAATCGATTACTCTGCTAGTTCGGTTTGCTCGTGTGCCATTAGTTCCTGACCCACATCATCAAGCAAACTTAAATAACGTTCATATTGTTTCAACATATCAGCAATCAATTCATCTTGATCCATATATTGAACATCGTAACCTACTCGTCCATCAAAAAAATAAGCGTAAGGTTCATAAGTAGTGCTATGCTGAATGTGCGGTAAATTTTCATCGTTAATTAATTGCTCTGACACTTCTCGCCCAACAGATTTAATACCATACATAAAATCTCTCATTGATTCTTTATGAATTACCAATTCCAAAGCTGGCTCTTCTTGTTCAAATAATCTGTTGATTTCTACACTTAAATTATATTTTCCTGTTAATTCTTGACGTAATTCTCGCATAGCGGGTAACGCCGTATTTTTAAGAAAACGTAAAATATCTTTCTCTTGCGTTTGGTTCATCATTTGCTCTAAATGTGATTTCCATTTATCGCCGCTCCAGAAAATGCTAGTTGGATTGACTTTAGTAGAAAAATATTTTTTATCCGCAATTAAGCCTTTCCATAAACTAAAACACATTACCAACATTAATAAAGCAAAAGGCAAGGCAACAATTAATGTCATTGTTTGCAAATTAGCAAGTCCACCAGACTGCATAAGCACAATTGCAACAACAGACATTAAAGTTCCCCACATTATGGCTTGCCACGCAGGCGAAGCTAAACTTTTATCACGAGATGCAATGTTATTTAACACATAAATGCCTGAATCCGCTGAAGTGATAAAAAACAATGAAATCACTAATAAACTCACAAAGCCTGTTACTGTTGGCAAAGGCAGATAATTTAAAAATTTAAATAATAAAATTTCTGGGGAAGAAATAAATTCGCCAAGCCCGCCCGCAGCAATGCCATCATTTAGCCATACTGCTGTATTACCAAAAACAGTAAACCATAAAATACCAAATAAACTTGGAATAACTAATACACCAAAAATAAATTCACGGATAGTTCGTCCTTTAGAAATACGGGCAATAAATAAACCCACAAACGGCGCCCAAGAACACCACCAAGCCCAATAAAGCACAGTCCATCCACTAAACCAGCTAGTATGTTCTTGTTCATAAGCATAGGTTTTAAAACTGAGTTGCACTAAATTGCTGAAATAATTCCCCATATTATCGCTAAATGCAGATAAAAGGTATAACGTAGGTCCTGCAACTAAAACAAAGAGAAGTAAACAAAATGCTAAAGTTAAGTTAATTTCACTTAATATTTTCACGCCTTTTCCAACACCAGAAATAGCAGAAAACACCGCTAAACACATCACCACAACAATAACGCCAACTTGTAAAGCAAAGCTGTTCTGGCTTATCCAACCTATTTGTTCAAGTCCTGCACCAAGCTGTGATGAACCGAAACCTAATGTAGTAATAATCCCAAACAATGTGGCAAGTAATGCCATAACATCAATCGCATCGCCGATTTTGCCATTAATACGATCTTTTAATAAAGGATAAAAACAAGAGCGCAACGCTAAAGGTAATTTATAACGAAACCCAAAATAAGCTAATGCTAAAGCAATGGTGCCATATACTGCCCAAGCGTGAATGCCCCAGTGGAACAGAGTATGAAGTAAAGCCTCTTGTTGTTTATGTTCTGCAGAACCTGCTGTAATGTCAGAAAGATAATGGGTTAATGGTTCTGCTACGCCAAAAAACATCAGCCCAACTCCCATTCCAGCGGCAAATAACATCGCAAGCCAAGATAAGAAACTAAATTCAGGTTCTTCTTCATCCTGCCCTAGTTTTATATTGCCAAGACTACTGACTGATAAAATTAATAAAAATCCTAAAAACACTGAAAAAGTGAGTACATAAAACCAACTAAAATTAGCAAAAATACCACTTTTAGCTTGATTCAATAATGCCTGTGTTTGCTCTGGCGCAATAAAAATCATTGCCATCAGTAACAGCACAAAAAATAATGTAACGCCAATTACCAAAGGATTAAATGACGTTCTCTTTGTCATAAATTGAGATAAAGACAAACTTTTCCCCTTAACGATTAAGTGAATAGATTTAATAAAAATTGCCTAGAGGCAAAAATGTGTAATGGAACCACTACAAAGGACAGCACATAGAAGTGCGATTTTGAAGGAAACGTTCAGTAGGAATTGAAGGATTGTTTCCAAAAACTTGTGTATATTAACAAAATACAGTCATTATTTCAAATTAGTGAAAGCTAAAGTGAAAAGTGCGGTAAAATTTACAAAATAATTTACCGCACAAATATCATTTATTTTAAAGCCATTTCTACAAAGATATTATTGCTTTTAAACCAATTCTTCTCCCCTCTTTTACAACGTTTTCTAACCACACTTTAAATCCGTGCAATTCAGCAATTCGCATAACAATAGAAAGCCCCAAGCCACTTCCCTTTTCATTTTGCCCAGCTGGGCGATAAAAACGCTGACCAAGTTTTTTCAAATCTTCAGGCTCAACGCCGCCACCATTATCTTCAATAATAATCTGAGAAGATGCAATTTTTACTGAAACGGTTGTTTCTTCTGGACAATATTTAATGGCATTGTCGAGTAAATTTCTAAGCATCAATGAAACTAAAATTGATTGCCCTTGTTTTTGCTTTGGTTCAGATTCTTTCTCAAAAACCAAGGTAATTTTACGTTTTTCTGCCACAAAATAACGCTCAGAAATTAATGATTGAACAATGGCTTCCCAATCAAGCGGCTGTAGTGTTTCTAAGGCTTGCAAATTATCCAAACGAGAGAGCGTTAATAATTGTTCAATCAATTGCGAAGCCCGATCAATGCCTTGCGTTAAATGGATAAGGGCTTGCTCACGCAAAGACGCATCATCATTTGCGAGTTGTGCAACTTCAGTTTGAATACGCAATGCCGCCAATGGACTACGCAATTCGTGAGCTGCATCAGAAGTAAAACGGCGTTCTCGTTGCAACATAGCTGAAGTGCGGTCAAAAAATTGATTTAAATTTTTTACTAAGGGTAAAATCTCAACGGGTAGCCCCTCCGTATTCAGCAATGACACATCGCCAGATTTTCTCCTTTGCACTTCTTGGCTTAAACGTTTAATCGGTCGAAGTTCTTTATGAATCAACCATCCTAAAACAATGATCAAAATAGGCAAACTGGCAAACCAAATCCACATTTGCCCAAAAATCATTTCTTCAATTAAATCTTCACGGTAATCTAATTCTTGCCCTACTGCGATAAATAATTCTCCATTAGCTGCCGTACGCCAAAAAATTCGCCATTTATCGTCATCATCATAAATATTCTCGTTATAAAACCCCGTTTTATAATTAAAAATAAAATCCTTTCCATTTCGCCCATCACTAAATAAAAGTTTCCCTGTTTTAGAAAAAATAGCAAAGGCTAAGGCATCATCGTCATAACTTTTTTTTAATGCCGACTGTGAATTTTTATCTAGCTTTGTGCTAGATTCCAACAAAATAGCACTTAAATCAGAATTAGCGAGCCGTTCGGCAAAGAGAACTTGTTGTGCATCAAAAACTTTATTCACATCGTGACGTACTTGCCACCAAGCCATAAGCGTAGAACCAAACCAAACTAAAAGTGCGGTTAAAGAAAGCACGGAAATAAGACGCAAAGTGAGACTTCTATTTTTCATTTTTCAACTTGTCCCAGCGCATAACCAACACCGTGTACTGTTCGAATAAATTGTTTCCCCAATTTTTGGCGTAAATTATAAATATGCACATCCAATGCGCCACTGCTAATTTCTTCATCCCAACTGGATAATTTTTCTTCAATCGATGTGCGAGACAACACCCGATCTTTATTCAACATAAATAATTCTAATAATTTATATTCACGGCTTGTTAAAGAAATGGGTTGATTATTCAGCCAAACGGAACGTTGATTCTGATCGAGCTTAACCCCAGACTGTTCTATCACAGAATGATGATGTCCATAACGACGACGAATAAGGGCTTGTAAACGTGCGGCGACTTCAGCCAAAGCAAAAGGCTTGCAAAGATAATCATCTGCACCACTTTGTAAACCTTTAACTCGTTCATCTAAAGTATCACGAGCAGTCAAAATTAATACGGGAACATCTTGATGATTAGATCGCCATTGTTGCAATACATCTAATCCATCAAGTTTAGGCAAGGTTAAATCCAATACCACCGCATCATAAGGCGCAGAGGTTAAAGCAGCCATTCCTGTTTTTCCATCGGTAAACCAATCCACCGCAAAACCAAGTTTAGTTAAACCAATCTGCAACCCATTGCCGATTAGATTATCGTCTTCTATCAATAAAATTCTCATAAAAAATTGACCGCACTTTATAAACAAAAATAGCGAGCTAACGCCCGCTATCTTCAAAGATAATTATTCTGCTTTTTCAACGCGCAATACATCAAGTTCTGCTTTCTCAAAGGCTTCGTTATCCAATTTTCCATAAATTTTCACTTTATCCTTTGAATCTACGTTTAAACCATTCCAAACGCGTTTTTTGATTTCAATCTTGATTTGCCCTGTCCCATCAGTAAACCAAAATTCATCGTCATCAATTTGTTGTGTAATATTACCCACCAAAGTAATCATTGAATTATCAGCCGCAGATAAAGCTTGTTTTACGCTAATTGCAGCAGGGGCTGTTTGTTGAAAACCACCTTGACTATTATTGCCATTAAAACCAGCAAATGCTGAAGTGGTTGCTAATGCGAAGATTGTTGCTAATGCAAATTTTTTCATGACGTTTCCTTTTTAAGTTAGTTAATTTCAAGCACCATTGCTTGGATGTGTGTATTAAAACAAATAAATCTTAATAAAAAATTAAGAGGACTATACTTTTTCTAAAAGACTTTATCAAGGCAATTTTGCGACCACTGCATAGCCTTCAATTAAGCCATCCACTTCATAAGAAGCATTTGCAGTAATAAAAGCAGCCTCACCTTGTTTCAATGAAAGTGCGGTCGTTTCTGAGCGTAAAACTACCCCAATGGGGTCGCATTTAAATTAGCCTAGGGTATGCTTACCCTAGGTAACTAAAATAAATAAAAAATCCGCACAAAGGCGGACTTTTTTTTATCGTAAACAAATTATTTCTTTAAGGCTAATACTACTGATTCTCCAGCCACTACTTCGCCTGATTTTTTTACGATACAAGAAATTTCATCCATATTTGAAATTACGATTGGTGTTAAGACAGATTTTGCTTTTGATTCTAATAAAGGAAGATCAAATTCAATCACGGTATCACCACGCTTAATAGATTGACCTTCTTGTGCAATACGAGTAAAGCCTTCGCCTTTCAACTCAACAGTATCAATACCAAAGTGTACAAATAATTCTACGCCTTCTTTTGATTCCATTGAAAAAGCGTGATTGGTTTCAAAAATTTTACCAATCACACCATCCACTGGCGCAACGATTTTGTTACCAATAGGACGAACAGCAACACCATCGCCAACGATTTTTTCAGAGAAAACCACATCAGGAACATCTTCAATATTAACGATCTCGCCAGAGATCGGTGCATAAATTTCAACTTCCACAGATTTGTTTTCTTTTGAACCAAATAACTTGTCAAATAAGCCCATTTTAATCTCCTATCCATTCAAGATGGCTGCTATTTTAACGTAAAATCAAATACTTTTGTTTAATTTAATGAATTTTCCAGCAAAAATTCTTCAATTAATTGATCAATTTCTGCAGCGGTCGGTTTTTGTAATGCGGCATCAGCAAGCGCTTTTGCATCTTGGAAATTTACATTACGGATTAATTTTTTAATGCGAGGTACAGAAATCGCACTCATGCTAAATTCATCTAATCCCATACCAAGTAACAATAAAGTCGCGCGTTCATCCCCTGCTAATTCCCCACACATTCCCGTCCATTTTCCTTCTGTGTGAGAGGCATCAATCACTTGTTTAATTAAACCAAGCACAGAAGGGTGCATTGGATTATAAAGATGGGAAATAAACTCATTACCGCGATCTACAGCCAAAGTATATTGAGTTAAATCATTAGTTCCGATACTAAAGAAATCTACTTCTTTTGCTAAAAATTTTGCATTTACCGCCGCAGAGGGAGTTTCAACCATGACACCCACTTGTATGTTATTATCAAAAACTCTCCCTTCTTCACGTAATTCCGCCTTTAATGTTTCAATAACCGCTTTTAATTCTCGAATTTCTTCTACCGAAATAATCATCGGGAACATCACTGCCAATTTACCAAAAGCTGAAGCACGCAATACCGCACGTAATTGTGCATTTAAAATTTCACGACGATCTAACGCAATGCGAATTGCACGCCATCCCAAGAATGGATTCATTTCTTTTGGTAAATCTAAATATGAAAGCTCTTTATCGCCGCCAATATCCATCGTACGAAGCACAGTTAAGCGTCCGTTCATTGCTTCTACCACTTGTTTATAGGCAATAAATTGTTCTTCTTCTGTGGGAAGCTGTTCACGATCCATAAATAAAAATTCAGTTCGGTATAGCCCAATCCCTTCCGCTCCATTACGTTCTGCGCCGTCACAATCACGAATCGTCCCGATATTCGCGACGATATCAACCTTATGTCCATCCAATGTAATAGCTGGAAGATCTTTTAATTTAGCTAACTCTGCTTTTTCCTCAGAAATTTTCGCTTCAAGTGCTTTTAATTCATCAATTTGAGATGCCGTTGGATTAATATAAACTTGATTATTTATCGCATCTAAAATTAAGTAATCGCCCGTATTGACTAATTTAGTCACTTTATTTGTGCCGACAATCGCTGGCAATTCTAAAGAACGTGCCATAATCGAAGTATGGGAAGTTCTGCCACCAATATCAGTGACAACCCCTAATACTTTTTCGAGATTAAGTTGGGCGGTTTCTGAGGGAGTCAGATCATAAGCAACAAGAATAGATTCTTCCTGAATATCGCCAAGATCAACAATGTGCATGCCCAAAATATTTTTAACTAAACGGTTAGCAATATCCCGAATATCGCCTGCACGTTCTTTCAAATATTCATCATCAATTTCAGATAACATTGTCACTTGTTGATCTAAAATTTTACTCGCTGCAACCCCTGCATTCACTTTATTTGAACGAAGATAATCAAGAATTTCTTCTTCTAATTCTTCATCCTCAAGAATCATCAAGTGACCTTCAAAGATTGCGGCTTTTTCTTCGCCTAAAGAAATTAATGCACGTTCTCTAATTGAATTAAGTTGTTCTACCGCCGCAGCACGCCCTTCATAAAATCGAGCAACTTCTTCATCAATTTGATCATCTGTAATTTTTTGCGTATCAAGAACAATCTTTTCTTCTTTAAGAACAAGTGCCTTACCAAAGGCAATACCTGGGGATGCGAGAATGCCAGAAATCATAGATACCTTCCGAAACAATTAACAAAGTAATAAATAAACAATAGCCATAAAATTTCACAATTTTATGGCTAAGTAAGAATTATTCTAAAGTAGGAATTAACGCAACTAAATGTTCAACTGCCTGTTGCTCGTCTTCTCCATCAGCAGAAATGGTAAGTATTGTTCCCTGCGTTAAAGCTAATGTTTGCAACTTAAACAAGCTCTTTGCACTTGCACTTTTTCCCCCAGAGGTTACTGTAATTTCAGAAGAAAATGCTTTCGCTTCTTTCACAAATTGTGCAGCAGGGCGCGTGTGTAAACCGTTTGGCGCAATAATTTCCACATCTTTTGAATACATAATGCTACCTCGACTAATCAATGATTAAAAATATAAAACCAGAAAGTTGCCCTAGTATCCTTTTTCAAAACAAAATAATCAAGAATAAACACCAAAAAGCCCTAATTAAATCATAAAAATAAGCTAAATAGCTTATTTATTATTCACAATCTCAATCGTTAAACTACTGAAAAATGACGTTGTGATTTTGTTTCACTTAAACTTTCAATTAATCGATGATAATTATCATAACGAACAGGCGAAATTTTCCCTTGCTCAACGGCTTCACGTAACGCACACCCTGGATCGCTCAAATGTTTGCAATCACGGAATTTACAGGTGCCTAATACATATTGAAATTCTCGATAGCCTTTTGTGATTTGCTCCGCATCTAAATGCCAAAGCCCAAATTCTCTAATTCCGGGCGAATCAATTAAATTACCGCCTTGTGGCAAATGGTAAAGACGTGACGATGTCGTAGTATGCTGCCCTAACCCTGATGTTTCGCTCACATCCCCTACTTGAGCGTTTACGCTAGGCAAAATATGATTAATTAAACTCGATTTACCAACACCAGATTGCCCAACAAAAATCGCCGTGCCTTGTGCCAAAAGTGCGGTCAATTTTTCCATATTTTCACCGCTCTTTGCTGAAATCATTAAAATTTCATAGCCAATATCTTGGTAAATTTTAAGTTGTTCTTCAATTTCTTGACGCTGTTCCTGCGTCAATAAATCCACTTTATTCAAAACAATGAGAGGCGTAATTCCCGCAATTTCACACACAACAAGATAACGATCGATAATATTTAAGGAAAGCGTTGGCAATACTGCTGATACAATAATAATACGATCAATATTCGCCACGATGGGTTTCAAACCATCATAATAATCAGGGCGGGAAATTTCATTTTCTCGAGGGTGAATCGCCTCAATCACGCCGCTCACACCTTGTAATTGTTCATTACCTTTACGCCAAACAACTTTATCTCCCACCACCAAACTCGACAAAGTACGACGCAAATTACAACGATAAATTTTGCCTTGTTCATTTTCAACATCTGCGTGAATAGAATAACGTGTGACCACAACGCCTTCTTGCGGTTCGCCCAACATTTCATCTGACCATTCAATGTCTTTTTTCTTATGGCGATGTAATGTTTTCGCATTATTCGATTGAATTCTTCTGGTTTGGTTTTGAGTTAATTTACGTTTAGCCATAAAAGTGCGGTCGTTTTTTCCCTTGTTTTTGGTAAAATGAAAAAAATTTTTGCATAGGATACCTGATATTATGCCATTCGATAAACAAAATCTTATTTGGATTGATTTAGAAATGACCGGTTTAGATCCAGAAAAAGAACGTATTATTGAAATTGCGACTATTGTGACAGATAAAAATTTGAATATTTTGGCAGAGGGCCCAGTATTGGCTGTTCATCAGTCTGATGAATTACTCAATAAAATGAATGATTGGTGCCAAAAAACTCACAGTGAAAACGGCTTAATTGAACGCGTAAAAGCCAGTAAACTTACCGAACGTGCAGCAGAATTACAAACCTTAGACTTTTTAAAAAAATGGGTGCCGAAAGGTGCATCGCCAATTTGCGGTAACAGCATTGCCCAAGATAAACGCTTCTTAGTGAAATATATGCCTGATTTAGCCGATTATTTTCATTATCGCTATTTAGATGTAAGCACATTAAAAGAACTTGCAGCGCATTGGAAACCTGAAATTTTAGAAGGCTTTAAAAAAGAAAATACCCATTTGGCGCTTGATGACATTCGAGAATCCATTAAAGAGCTGGCTTATTATCGCGAACATTTCATAAAATTAGATTGATGAAAACTTCAACAAAAAATTGCTTTTTATGAAATTGCCCTTGCAAGCCCTAAAAATATTTGTATAATACCACCCCATTCACTGATGTGAACTGCGGGAATAGCTCAGTTGGTAGAGCACAACCTTGCCAAGGTTGGGGTCGCGAGTTCGAGCCTCGTTTCCCGCTCCAGATTTCAATCCCTAGCCAAAAGGCTGGGGACTTTTTCTATCTACAAAACATATCGCCCAAACTCTAAAGTGCGGTGAATTTTCTCAAAAAATAAAGGCTTGTGATTTAATAACACAAGCCTTTATTTTTATGCTTTTTTCAACCGTTTTGCACGGCGTTTCATTCTTCTGACCCAACGGGTAATTCGCCACGCACGCGTAATTGAATAGACATAAAGGAAAAATAAAATGAAAAAGCCGACAAACATCGCCCATTCATTCACATAATAAATTTCCCCTAAAATACCGATAGTTGCACAAACTGCCGAAACAAGCGTAATCAATAAAAAGGCTTGTCTTGATGTTAAACCTGCTCTCACCATTAAATGATGAACGTGTAAACGATCTGGGCGGAATGGACTTTTGCCTTTACGTACACGGCTATAAATAATCGCAACCATATCAATCAAAGGAATCGCAATGATCCAAAGTGCGGTTACTGGATTCATAGGATGCCCTTTTCCTTGCGTACTCAATAACAAAATCCAAATAATGGTAAAACCAATTAATGTACTCCCCGCATCGCCCATAAACACCTTATATTTCGGTCCAAATGGAATCCCTAGATTTAGCATCAAATAAGGTAAAATCGACAGGATTAAAGCAAAGCTCCAATGTGCCATATCCATTTGCCCATCTCGATACATTAAAATACCAATTGCCGCAAAAGAAACGCAAGAAAGCCCACCAAGCAATCCATCTATACCATCAATCATATTAAAGGCATTAATAATCGCAATAGTGGCAAATACAGTGATAATCAGCCCAATAGAACCTAGCGTTAATTGGAAAGGCCCTAAAATTTGACCAAGATGATCGAGATAAATATTGCCTAGATCGATCATTAAAATCGCCAATATCGCTTGAATGCCTGCTCTTAAAAAAGGGCTAATATCAAAGCGATCATCTAAAATCCCAATCGCCAATAAAACAAAAATACTGAACAAATAGAGATACGGTAATCGAAGCTGATCCCATTCCATCAGGTAATAGCAAAGATTACCAACAAAAAGCGATACGCCACCGATTAGCGGAATTGTGCCTTGGTGACGTTTACGATAGTTTGGCTTATCGACTAATCCAATCCAATTGGCAACGGGTCGCATCACAATCAATGTTAAAAACGAGCCAAGAAAAGTAACAAAAATACTCAACATAATGTGATCCTAAAAATTTTTTGCAAAGGATAACATAAGGCAAATTTACCTAGAAATATATTTTTCAAGAAGCCCTATTTTTCACTTTAACGCCACTGTTTTTATATTTAAATTTAACAGCTCCCCCCAAGTAGTTTATAAGGACATCAAATATAATTTGTTTAGTACAACAAGAAAGATATCAACCTTATGAATAGCTACACATATTGCCTTATTTAAACGTTAAAAAATCAAGAAAGTGTTTCAGTTAGGTTATAAATTCAAAGTATAATGACGACTCGTTTTTAGTTTGACAATTCAGTAGATACTAAAAATATATTGCCAAACAAAAATTTTGGCGTCTTCTATAAATCAATCTAGAGATTATTATATGAAACTGACAAAAACATTTCTCACTAGCGCATTGTTAGCTACTTCAATTTTTTCTGTTCAATCTACGGCTTAGGCAGATACGCCAGAACAGAAATTTCAACAAGGCTTGGAAGCTGCTAATAAAGGAGACTATCAAACTGCCCTCAAACTTTTGCAACCTTTAGCTGCACAGGGACATGCAAAGGCTCAATTTAATTTGGGGACGATGTATCACAATGGAGAAGGTGTTAAACGTGACCTTTCAAAAGCTAAAGAATGGCTCCGTAAGGCTTGTGATAAGGATAATAAAAAGGCTCGTGATACTTTAAAAATGTAGCGAAATCATTTTGAAATTAGGACGCTGAAAGCGTCCTTTTTTGTAGAAAATCAGACCTAATCTTCTACAACGAATATATCATCGTAAAACTATACTATTAGTTAGTTAATTTCTTTCACAAGAATTTGTTTTAAT
The DNA here is from genome assembly GCF_900475755.1 of Haemophilus influenzae. NCBI lineage: Bacteria > Pseudomonadati > Pseudomonadota > Gammaproteobacteria > Pasteurellales > Pasteurellaceae > Haemophilus > Haemophilus influenzae. The sequence continues at coordinate 1,072,055 of NZ_LS483411.1, read as the reverse complement.
ATTTCCCTTTCCTCTCTTGCAAGTGCTTGCCCAAATTGGTTCGTCAAAATAAAAAAATCCTCGGTTTTTTCGCCCACCGTGGTAATTTTTGCATTCAATAAATTGAGATTTAACTCAGTGAAAATCTGGCTAACTTGGGCTAATAACCCTGGTTTATCCAAGGCAACCAGTTCCATTTCAGTATGCTCTTTTTTGTTTTCGTGTAAAAAACGCACGTCGGTTTGCACAGTAAAATGTTGAAGCTGACGATTCGGCGTAATAGAAAGTGCGGATAATTTTTCACTTTGAAGGGCTAATGTGAGTGCTTGCTCTAGTTCTCGGCGACGATCAAATTCTACTAATTCTCCGTTAAGTTCTGTGATGATAAAGCTATCAAAAACATAACCGTCTTGTGTTGTAATAATCTGAGCATCGTGGATACTGAATTTTTTTGCTCCAATGGTACTCACGACTTTATTAAATAAGTGCGGTTGATCTTGGCAATAAATAAACACTTCCGTGCCACCAAGTGAAAAGCGATTACTAATTTTCACTAATAATGCCTCAACTAAATCCACCAGCAAACTTGTATGCCATGCGATTTGTTTTGGCGTATTACGCACAAAATAATCTTCAGGGCAACGCTCCCATAATTGCTCAATCGCGATTAGTGTAATATTGGAATAATCCTGCGTTAAAATTTGTTGTGCAAGTTTTCGATTTTCTGCCGATTTTTCTGAATAATCAAGCAATTCTTTCATACCTTGTGCAAATTGCTGTTCAGTAAATTCATATAAAGAGGCAAAAAGCGAACGTTTCCAGCTATTCCATAAATTACCATTGGTTGCACAAATATCCGCCACCGTTAAACAAGTGAGATAATCTAATCGAACTTGATTTTGCACGGCTTCCGCAAAATTCATGATGACTTCAGGATCATGAATATCACGACGTTGCGCAGTAATTGACATCAGCAAATGGGATTTTACGAGCCAAGCAAGGGTGTCAATTTCTCGACGATCTAAACCATGTAATTGCGCAAAATCTGCAACATCCACAGCACCAAGTTCTGCGTGATCACCGCCCCGCCCTTTTGCAATATCGTGGAATAACGCCGCAATATAAAGCAAAGTGCGGTCAGAAAGTTGGCTAAAAATTCGATGGGCAATGGGATGTTCTTTCGCACTTTCCTGTGACAGAAAACTTTCCAATTTCAACATCACGCGTAATGTATGCTCATCCACCGTATAAATATGGAACAAATCAAATTGCATTAAGCCCTCAATGGCTTGCCATTGGGGAAGATACGCAGTTAATACACCATATTGGTGCATCGGCATAAACGCACGCTTAATTGCATTGGGTTGATTAAATAAACGTAAAAACTTTTCACGAGCCGCAGGAATTTCACATAATTTTTGTGGTAATTGCTCTAAGGAAATTTGTAATTGACGCAAGGTATCAGAATGAATATTAGCCTGTTCGTACTGCGTTAAATAAAAGAATAGATCTAAAATTCGCGCTGGTTTTTCTTGAAAAACACGGCTATTACGCAAACATAAGCATTGGTTAATCAGTTGGAAATCATCGTCTAACTGCTCAATCACAGTAGCCTGATTTGATGAAAGCACATTTTCTCGATAATGCTGAATCAACAAATTACTAATCAGCGAAATGCGGTGCAATGCTTGGAAAAAACATTTCATCATTTTTTCCACAGCTTGATTGCCATCCCCTCGAAAACCTAACAATTCACTGACTTTAATTTGGCGATCAAACAACAGACGATTATCGTAACGTTTCAAAATCAAATGCAAAGCGAACCGCACTTTAAATAAAAAAGCACGACTTTCTTGTAGTTGCTGATATTCTTGAGGATAAATAAAACCACTTTGTAAAATGGCCTCAAGAGTCAGCGCCCCCGAATGGCGCAACGCCACCCAATACAACAAATGCAAATCACGCAAACCGCCTGGGCTGAACTTAATATCTGGCTCAAGGTTATAAGCCGTATTGTGATAACGCTGATAACGTTCTATTTGCTCTTGCACTTTGGCATTAAAAAAATCTTCTTTCGACCAAAAATCAGCACGTTTTACCAATTCATTTAGCGCATCAAAGTGCGGTCGATTTCCAATGAGAAATCTGGCTTCTAATAAATTAGTGGCAATCGTAATATCTTGTTTTCCTTCCAATTCGCATTGTTGTAAGGTTCGGACGCTATGTCCCACCTCAAAGCCACAATCCCATAAAAATTGGATAAATTGGGTAATCTTTTCTTCAATTTCTGGGATTGGTGTTTGCTCGACCAAAATTAAAAAATCTAAATCCGACAAAGGAAACATCTCACGCCGTCCATAACCGCCCACCGTAATTAAAGAAATCCCCAGTTGTTCACTTAATCCCATTTCCTGCCAAAGTTGAATCAATAAGGCATCATAAAAATCACTGCGATTTTCAATCAGCTCAAAAATGGAATAACGAGAAAAATTCTCAAGCTCAAATTGCTTGAGATTTTCTCGCTCAATTTTGACCGCACTTGGCGTTAAAGGAGAAGATAGTGTCGGAGAAAACAGCATTTTGATTGCCCTTTAGTGGTTAGAAGTGGCTTTATTATAAAGAAAAACAAAAAGGGCGTATATCTACGCCCCTACTTACAATTTAATGTCAATTACATATTAATCATAATCCGTGAAATTCGACCTTCTGCAATTTCTTCATCACGAATAGTCATCACTTCACAACCACTTTCCGTGACAACAAGTTGATGTTCATATTGTGCTGAATGACTACGATCTTTGGTTTTTACTGTCCAACCATCTCCCATCACACGCACTTCTTTTTTACCTGCGTTAATCATTGGTTCAATGGTAAACACCATTCCGGGTTTTAAAATCACACCGCCATCATCTGCGTAATAATGCAATACTTGAGGTTCGCAGTGAAATTCTGTACCAACGCCGTGTCCGCAATATTCACGCACAACACTGAAAGTCTGGCTTTCCGTATATTTTTGCACGGCTTTACCTATTTCATTTAAACGAATATTGGGTTTTACAGTGCGTATCCCAACATATAATGCCTCTTGTGCGGCTTCCACTAACTTTTTACTACGAATATTCGTTTCGCCGCCCACGATATACATTTTTGAGTTATCGCCAAAATAACCGTCTTTAATTACGGTAACATCAATATTCACAATATCGCCATTTTTAAGCACTTTATCGTCACTTGGAATACCGTGACAAACGACTTCGTTAATGGAAATACAGGTTGCCTTTGGGAAACCGTGATAATTCAAACAGGCGGAAATAACCTTTTGTTCATTTACCATATATTCGTGACAAATGCGATCAAGCTCGCCTGTGGTTACGCCTGCTTTTACGTAAGGTTCAATCATCACAAGCACATCGGAAGCCAATTTACATGCCTCGCGTAATTTTACAATTTCTTTTTCAGTTCTAATTGGAATAGCCATTTTTATCTCACTTTTTTGAAAAAAACTTTGCGAGATTATAGCACGATTTCTAGGAAAAAACTGGATTACACTTGAATGGAGTAAAGGGTTATTAGATAATGGCAGGATTGAAATTTTAGGAAAGTAGGAAATAGTTATGATAGATGATATTGCAGTGCCACTGACATTTACTGATGCAGCAGCAAATAAAGTAAAAAGTTTAATCAGCGAAGAAGAAAATACTAATTTGAAATTACGCGTGTATATCACAGGGGGGGGGTGCAGCGGTTTCCAATATGGTTTTACCTTTGATGAAAAAGTCAATGACGGCGATTTAACCATTGAAAAATCAGGTGTTCAACTTGTGATTGACCCGATGAGTTTACAATATTTAATCGGCGGTACAGTCGATTATACTGAGGGTTTAGAGGGTTCACGCTTTACTGTAAATAATCCAAATGCCACCAGCACTTGTGGCTGTGGTTCATCCTTTAGTATCTAAGATGGATTTCCAATTTACACATTATCAAGGCAATGTATCCGTAAAATGTTCAATGGAACACATTGCCCTTGCTAACTGGTTCAATACAGAAGTGCGGTCAAATTCAGACAAGATTTTAACCGCACTTTCCTCTGCAAAATCACTTATTGAAAATCAAGAAAAAATCTTAATCGGTGCGGAATATACGTTATTTTTAAATGCTGATGAAGTAATGGTGCGCGCCAACAATCTCGCCATTGAATCAGATGAAATTTTAGAACAAGATTTCCACTATTATGATGAAGAAAGCCTTGCTTTTTGCGGTACGCAAGATTTTATTCATTTTCTCCAATCTTATGTTGATTTTATTGCTTAACTCACTATGACTTCTCAACACTCCGCTAAAAAATCATCGAAAAACACGCCAAAAAATAACCGCACTTTTAAAGGTTTTTTACTGAAATTTAGTTTCACTGTGCTTGTCTTAACGATTTTTTACGGCGGTTATCTCGATTGGCAAATTCGTTCTAAAATGGATGGACAAATTTGGCATTTGCCTGCGGAAGTTTATAGTCGATTAGAAAGTGTGAAAATTGCCGATAATCTCGCTTTTGATGAAGTCATTCAAATTTTATTAGATAACGAATATCGCCAAACCACAATGGTTGCCGCCCCTGGCGATTTCAAGTTAGAAGATGATAGCATTGTAGTGCTTCGCCGTGCTTTTCCTTTCCCCGATAAAGCAGAACCACAACGAGTTTTACGTTTGCGTTTTAGCAATAATAAGTTATCTCGCATTGAAGATTTAGTCACAGTCAAAACTGTTGATGAATTTCGTCTTGCACCAAAATTGATTGCGATGTTGCAATCAGACAACGAAGATCGTTTAGCTATTCCTTTACAAAATTATCCCCGTTTATTAATTGATACATTAATTTTAACGGAAGATCGCCGCTTTTATGAACATAATGGCATTAATCCAGTGGGGATTTTACGCGCATTAATTGCCAATATTCGTGCAGGTCAAACGGTACAGGGCGGCAGTACGCTCACTCAACAATTAGTCAAAAATTTATTTTTATCACGTGAACGCACCATTACACGCAAAGCCAACGAAGCCTTGATGTCATTGGTGTTAGATTGGCGTTACGATAAAAACCGCATTCTCGAAACCTATCTCAATGAAATTTATCTCGGACAAAATGGCGATACGCAAATTCACGGTTTTGAATTAGCCAGCCAATTTTATTTTGGTCGTTCGATTCGTGAAATTAGCTTAGATCAAATTGCCCTTTTAGTGGGGATGGTCAAAGGGCCTTCACTTTATAATCCGTGGCGAAATCCGCAAAACGCCCTCGAACGTCGCAACATTGTTTTAAAGCTAATGCTTGAGCATAAAATGATCGGCGATGAACTTTATCAATTATTAAGTCAGCGACCTTTAGGTGTGCAAAAGAAAGGGCAAATCTCGCGTAAATACCCTGCATTTATTCAAACTTTACAGGCAGATTTACGCCGTGAACTGGGCGAACACAAAATGTCGAGCTTACTTGGTGCACGTATTTTTTCCACAATGGATTTAAAACAACAAGCCCAAGCAGAAAATGCAGTGGTCAATACCGTTTCGCAATTACAACTGAAAACGAAAAATCCCCATTTAGAAAGTGCAATGATTATAACGGATTATCGCACAGGCGAAATTCGTGCCGTGGTTGGCGGTTTACAAACCCAATATGCAGGCTTTAATCGTGCATTAATGGCAAAACGTCAGATTGGTTCTTTAGTAAAACCTTCTATTTATTTGACCGCACTTTCTAATCCAGAACAGTTCCGTTTAAATACCCTAATTAATAACCAGCCAATTACGATTAATGTTAAAGGTAGCCCACCTTGGCAGCCACGCAACTATGACAAAAAATATAGCGGTTCGGTAATGTTAATGGATGCCTTAGCCCGTTCTTTAAATATTCCGACAGTGAATATTGGAATGAAAGTCGGCTTGAGTAAAGTTATTGACACACAAAAAGCGATGGGCTGGGATAATGTAGAAATTCCTAAAGTGCCTGCGATGTTACTCGGTTCTTATACCATCTCGCCTTATGATGTCACAAAACTTTATCAAACTATTGCCAATCAAGGGGGGCGAATTTCGCTCACAACCGTAGATAGCATTACTGATCGTCAAGGTAACCTAATTTTTCAACACGATAAAAGCGTAAAACAAGTGGTGCCACAAGAAGCGGCATTCCAAACATTATTTGCAATGCAACAAACTGTTGAACGAGGCACTGCACGTAGTTTGCAAAAAGATTACGCAGATTTACATTTAGCAGGCAAAACAGGCACAACCAATGAAGCTCGCGATACGTGGTTTGTGGGAATTGACGGAAAAAATATCAGCACAGTTTGGCTTGGTCGCGATGATAATGGCGAAACAAAACTGACTGGTGCTTCTGGCGCATTGCAAATTTATAAAGATTATTTAAACCGTACGAATATTGAAAAATTAGCAATTACGCCTCCTGCAACAGTGAAATGGGTGGGGATAAATCAATACGGTGGCTGGGATTGTGAGAGTTATCGAACAATTCCTGTTTGGCTAAATAATGGTCAGAATTTCTGTGGCGAAATAGCATCTCCGTCTTTTACGCCAACTGAAGCAGAAACAACTACACCACCACAAGAAAGCCTGTGGGACGTATTGGATAATCCCAATCCACCCGCTCAATAATTAATAGGATTTACTGAATTTCCAATAATAAACATTTTACCCCCTATACTTCCCCTGAAATTTCAGGGAATTTTTATTTCTTTTTAAAAATAGCAAACGTTTGCTTTATTTGCGTTAAAAGTGCGGTATAATATTCGCCAGTTTTTTTCATACAGGTGCAAAAGGATGACACAACAATCCCTCACGCTAAGTCTAAAAAAAATCTATTCAGGTAAAGTACGTGATCTCTATGAAATCGATGATAAACGCATGCTAATGGTTGCTTCTGATCGCTTATCTGCCTTTGATGTTATTTTAGATGATCCCATTCCACGAAAAGGCGAAATTCTCACGCAAATTTCCAATTTTTGGTTTAATAAACTTGCTCACATTATGCCCAATCATTTCACTGGCGACAGCGTTTATGATGTACTACCCAAAGAAGAAGCGGATTTAATCAAAGATCGTGCCGTCGTGTGTAAACGTTTAACCCCGATTAAAATTGAATCTATTGTACGTGGCTATTTAACTGGCAGTGGTTTAAAAGATTACAAACAAACAGGCACGATTTGCGGTTTAAAATTACCTGAAAACTTAGTTGAGGCCAGCAAATTACCCGAAGCTATTTTCACACCATCAAGCAAAGAAGAAGTTGGTAATCACGATATAAATATCAGCTATACAGAATGTGAAAAACTTATCGGCTCTGATTTAGCCGCACAAGTAAAAGAAAAAGCTATTGCACTTTATACCACGGCTGCAGAATATGCACTGACTAAAGGAATTATTATTTGCGACACAAAATTTGAATTTGGTTTAGATGAAAATGGCACGCTCACTTTAATGGACGAAGTATTAACGCCAGATTCTAGCCGTTTTTGGTCTGTGGATACTTACCAAGCAGGAACAAATCCTCCATCATTCGATAAACAATTTGTACGCGATTGGTTAGAAAATAGCGGCTGGAATAAACAAGCCCCCGCACCAAAAGTGCCAGAAAATATTATTCAGAAAACCGTTGATAAATATCAAGAAGCACTGGATTTATTAACAAAATAGAGATCAAAATCCCTGCTTTTTACAGCAGGGATTTTTATGCATTATTACAAATAAAGATTTTTAGCCTTAATGCATAAAATACTAGACAAACAGGAAAAGTGCGGTTATATTTTATCGATTTTTTATTCACAAAAATCGATTATTTATTCAATCCTAATTATTAGTAAGGAAAATATATGTCAAATACTATTTTACAGAGCTTACCTAAAGGTCAAAAAGTGGGAATCGCTTTCTCTGGCGGCTTAGATACCAGTGCAGCATTACTTTGGATGCGTCAAAAAGGTGCTGTACCTTATGCCTACACTGCCAATTTAGGGCAACCCGATGAAGACGATTACAACGCAATCCCTAAAAAAGCAATGGCGTATGGTGCAGAAAATGCGCGCTTAATTGATTGCCGTGCACAACTTGCTCACGAGGGTATTGCCGCAATTCAATGTGGCGCATTCCATATTTCGACAGGCGGCATTCCCTACTTTAACACCACACCGCTTGGTCGCGCAGTAACAGGCACAATGCTCGTTGCAGCAATGAAAGAAGATGATGTAAACATTTGGGGCGACGGCTCAACTTTCAAAGGGAATGATATTGAGCGTTTCTATCGTTATGGTTTATTAACGAACCCGAATTTAAAAATCTATAAACCTTGGTTGGATGCACAATTTATTGAAGAACTTGGCGGTCGTTTAGAAATGTCTCAATTCCTTATTGAAAATGGTTTTGACTACAAAATGTCTGTTGAAAAAGCCTATTCCACTGATTCCAATATGCTCGGTGCAACCCACGAAGCAAAAGACTTAGAACAATTAAGCACAGGAATGAAAATTGTGAAACCAATTATGGGGGTCGCATTTTGGGATGAAAAGGTAGAAATTAAACCTGAAACAGTCACAGTTACTTTTGAAGAAGGCGTCCCTGTGGCATTAAACGGCAAATATTTTGATAATGCAGTTGATATTATTCTAGAAGCCAATCGTATTGGTGGGCGTCACGGTTTAGGAATGTCTGACCAAATCGAAAACCGTATTATTGAAGCCAAATCTCGTGGTATTTATGAAGCACCGGGGATGGCATTATTGCATATTGCTTACGAACGTTTAGTCACAGGTATTCACAATGAAGATACCATCGAACAATATCGTATTAATGGCATCCGTTTAGGTCGTTTATTATATCAAGGTCGTTGGTTTGATCCGCAAGCATTAATGCTGCGTGAAACAGCTCAACGTTGGGTGGCAAAAGCAATTACAGGCACAGTAACCCTTGAACTTCGTCGTGGTAACGACTTAACTATCTTAAATACCGAATCAGCAAACTTAACCTACGAAGCAGAGCGTTTAAGTATGGAAAAAGTGGAAGATGCGCCATTTGATCCTATTGATCGTATCGGTCAATTAACAATGCGTAATTTAGATGTGTCTGATACCCGAGGTAAACTTGGTATCTATGCGCAAACAGGTTTATTAAACGCAGTTAAAGATTCCGTATTGCCACAATTAGGCAAAAAATAAATCATAAAATAAAATCTGCATTTCAATGATTGATTATTTAACATCACTTTGAAATGCAGATCCTTTCACAAAAATAGTAGTTAGCTAAAAAAACTAGAAATATAAGAAATAATCGTTTTTCCACTTAATATTGCCATAATAATCACAACAAACCAGCCTGAAAAAGCTAAAAAAACAGGGTGTTTATAAGTGCCAACAATATCGCTTCGATAAGCGGCTAACAAAATTAATGCCAATGCAATCGGCAGTATTAAGCCATTTAATGTTCCCACAAAAACTAATACCGCAGCAGGTTTTCCCACTGTGACTAAAACAACGGTAGAAATCACAATAAAGGCAATAATCCAACGATTACGATTGCGTTCAATAGTTGGACAAAGGGTCGTTAAGAAAGAAACTGAAGTATAAGCCGCACCAATAACCGATGTAATAGACGCTGCCCAAATAACTACCCCAAATAACACTTGACCAAAATTGCCTGCTACATATTCAAAAGGCGTTTCAGCTGGATTTTTAGGATTAAGAGACACACCTTTTGACACCACGCCAAGTACCGCAAGAAATAATACAATACGCATCGTTGAAGCAATTAAAATGGCTGAAACAGAACTACGGCTCACTTCAGCTATTGCTTTTTCGCCTTGAATGCCAGCATCTAATAAGCGATGCGCGCCTGCAAAAGTAATATAACCACCTACGGTTCCCCCCACTAATGTGACAATAGCAATGGGATCAATTTGTTCTGGAATAAAGGAATGATATGCCGCTTCAGCCACAGGCGGTTCAGTTTTAAACATTACATAAAACGTGAGTGCGACCATAATAAAGCCCATTAATTGTGCAAAACGATCCATTAATAAGCCCGCTTCTTTACGCAAAAAAATCAAAATAGCAATAATACCGCTAATCACTGCACCTATTTCTGGTGCTATGCCAAAAATAGAATTTAAACCAAGCCCCGCACCGCCAACATTACCAATGTTAAAAGCCAGTCCGCCCATCACAATCAGCGCAGCAAGAAAATACCCTGCTTTCGGAAAAACCGCATTAGAAATATCTTGCGCGCGTTTGCCAGACACAATAACAATTCGCCAAATATTAAGTTGAGCACCAATATCTAACAAAATTGATAATAAAATAACAAAGCCAAAACTCGATAATAAAGTATTTGTAAAGGTTGCGGTTTGAGTTAAAAACCCGGGCCCAATGGCGGATGTCGCCATTAAGAAAGCCGCCCCTAAAACCGCATTTCGTCTGTGAGTAATTGATGCCATAAAGCACCTCCATTGTTAAGTTGATGTTATGTGTTTATTCGGCTTATGCCGTTATTTTGATATGATTTTTTTCTAATTCTTCCACAATGCGTTTAGCAAATTGCAAAGAATGTTGATTATCGCCGTGTAAGCAAATACTTTCTGCTTTTACAGGCACGAGGCTTCCATCAATGGCATTGACTTGCCCCTTTGTTACCATTTGTAACACTTGTTGAATAGCTTCCTTATCAGATTTTACCATTGCATTTGGTTGAGAACGAGGCACTAAACTCCCATCAGGCATATAATGTCGATCGGCAAACACTTCAGAAATAGTTTGCAGCCCTTCTTCCTCTGCGATACGCAACATTAAACTACCCGCTAACCCCATTAATTTCAAATTCGGATCAAATTGATAAACAGTTTGTGCAATTACACGCGCTATTTTTTCATCTTTTGCCGCTTGGTTATATAACGCACCGTGAGGCTTAACATAACTAATTACCGCCCCCTCGCCATCACAAATTGCTTTTAAGGCGCCTAATTGATAACGCAAATGTGCGATTAATTCCTGTGAAGACAACGCCATTGCCGTACGACCAAAATTTTCTCGATCAGGAAAACTAGGGTGCGCACCAATACGCACCTTATTTTCTTTCGCAAATTTGACCGCACTTTGCATTTCCTTTGCGCCCCCAGCGTGTAAGCCACAGGCAATATTTGCAGAAGAAAGCAACTGCAACAAACTTTCATCAAAAGGAAAACCCTCTGCAATATCTGCATTTAAATCAATTTTTTTCATCAACAATTCTCCTAATTTGATCAAGGTATATTTCATTTTTACGGCGTAATTTAGCCGCCTCTTGTAAGCTAACCGCTTCAAATTTAATCGTTGAACCTAAACGCACCTGTGCCAAAGCCCCAAGATCGGCATCAATCACATTAGCAATTTTAGGATAACCGCCTGTGGTTTGTGCATCCGCCATCAAAATAATAGGCTGACCACTTGGTGGAACTTGCACACTACCAAACTGAATGGCGTGAGATAGCATTTCCAACGGCTGCTTTAATTCTAATGTCTGACCTTGAAAACGATACCCCATACGATCACTATTACTTTGCAACGTCCATTCATTTCGCCACCAATAATACTGGGATTTTCGTTTAAACGCCTGATATTCAGAAGATGGCAAAGCACGAATAACATCACTAAGCGGAATGGGCGCAACACCAATTTCGCTACGCAAAATATGATCATTTGCCGTTTGTAGCTGATCGCCTGTCTGCAAACAACGTCCCTCAATACCCCCTATTTTCGCTCTCAAATCCGTACTACAAGAATTCAATGCTTGAGGCAAAACAAAACCGCCTTGAACACATAAATAACCATACATTCCAATTTTTGCACGAGTCATTTTTAATATTTGACCGGCACGTGCTTGATAACGCCAATAAGCAAAAACAGGCTTATCATCTAACGTCATTTCATAAAAAGCACCAGTCACACAAAAATTCATATCTTGCTGAAATTGCAATGTAATGCCGCCTAAAGGCACTTCAATAACAGGAACATTCTCTGCATTGCCCAATAAAATATTGCCTGCACGTAAGGCTAATTTATCCATTGCCCCACAATGGCTAATACCAAATCGGCGTAAACCAAAACGTCCTAAATCTTGAATAGTCGCACGGGATTGCACATCAAGCACATCAATCATAGTTCAATCCCCTCCACAATAAATTTCACAGTATCGCCAGCTTGTAATAAGGTTGGTTGCACTTGATTTTTATCAAAAAGTGCTTGCTTAGTATAACCGATCAACTGCCACCCACCTGGCGAAGAAAAAGGATAAATCCCCGTTTGCACACCACCAATACCAACAGAACCAGCAGGAACAACCGTTCTTGGCGTGGCACGGCGTGGCGTGTGTAAGTTTTCAGGTAAACCACCCAAATAAGGAAAGCCTGCTTGGAAACCAATCATATACACAGTATAAATAGGCTCACTGTGCATCTGAATAATCCGCTCTGGTGTTGTCTGATGAAATTTCGCTACATCAGATAAATCCTGACCTCGCTCTCCCCCATAAATAACAGGAATTTCAATATGGCGTCCTTGAAAATCCGATACTTTCAATTCAGCCCAAAGTTGTTCTAAACGTTGCACAAGCGGCTTAAAATCTACGAAAAAATCGGTAAAAACCGTAAGATTATTCATTCCCAAGACAACTTCTACAATATCTTGTTCTGATTGCAATTGACGAGCCAACGCCCATAATTGGCGTTGTTGTTGAATGGAAGCTGGGGGTGGCAAAGAGCAAACCACCGCCGACTCACTGATCGGAACGATATTCATAATATACCCTTTATATGATGTTATGTAATTTGTTATTTTTTTGTTACAGATCTCTTTTAAAGGATATTTATAGGTTTTGTCAAGTCTTTATTTTCATCTTTTAATTCAATTTAAAAACACCGCACTTTAACCATCAAAAGGAAATTTAACACAAATTCATTTGGTTGAAACGATACATAATAGCCACCCATAAAAAAAGCGGCAAATGCCGCTTTTTAAGAGAGATAATCCAAACTTTACCACTGGTAACCAACACCTGCTGCAACGCCTGTTTTACCTTGACTATTGGTTGTGCCTGACAAGCGAATAATCACTTTGCCATTATCGGAAATTCTTGATACCCCGATAGCTAAACCATTTTGACCTTGATAACTACTTCCCGCAATAGCAACCATTGATTTACCTGGCATAGTGGCTTGTGGTAACTGTGAAGCCGCTAATGCACTTGCTGTACCTGCATCTGCACGTTTGCCCACTTTATTCACTTTGCCCTCAAGATTATTCACTTGTCCAGCAAGGTTTGTTACCCCTTTTGCCACAGCATACAACTGGCTTCCGTTAATCGCATCGGTGGAAGTGGCAGAAATATCGCCATTAGCCACATTGTCAATGACCACGCCTTTGCCGTTCGATTGATTGTTCGGATCAAGGCGGACAACGTGTTTTTCATCGGTAGAAACTTTATCATTGCTCACTTCGCCTTTGGTTTTATCCGCAGCACCGTCAGCATTGGTGTAATACCACTTATCCGCACCATTTTCGGTTACTTTCACAACTTTCTTACCGTTTGCATCCACGTTACCAAGTGTCACTTCTTTGTTACTCGCCGTACCATCAGCATTCAGTTCATACCATTTAGTTTGACCATCTTTGACAACTTTAGTGATTTTCTTACCGTTTGCATCGGTATTGTAGATTTGCGTTAAAGGCAATTCCACATCGGTTTTCACAAAGGTTGTGGTCACTTTATCGCCGTTTGCATCGGTGCTTTCCATCGTTGCCGCGCTCACTTTGGTATTTAAACCATTAGCAAAACGGACTTTGTCGTGGGCATTTACAGTTTCCAGTTTAGTATCAGACAAGGCTTTTTCTTTATCGCCAAACGCTGCTTTCGCTTCTGTTTCATTTGACAAACCAAGCTCAAAGCCTGATTTCGCAATCGCATCTGCCACTTGGTTACCTGTTACATAGCCAGAACCTTTGTTGGTTAGGGTAACAGCGGTATTGCTGCTGCCGTCAGCAGAAACGACTTTGCCGTTTTCAACCTTATATTTTTCAGTTTTACCTGCCATCGGTTTACCAGTTGTTAAGTCAATATCCTCTTTGCTGTAATACTTATCGCCAACTTTAACCAGGCTCGTTTCCTTTCCATTGGTTTCTTTGACGGTAAATTCATTCGATTTAACCACTTCGCCTTTAGCCAATTCAAAAGTAATTTCACGCCTACCGCCATCTAGTGTTTTACCAGAAACGCTAATACCGTTACTACCTTTGAAATTAACCTTATCGGCATTTCTCACTTGGTCATTGTAGCCATCGCCTACAGAAATCTGCCAGCCCAAGTTTTTCAAATCGCCCACAGTTGCCGCATTGCTTGATGTTGAATTTGCCAAGTCTGCCAATCCTGCCTTGCCTGGGTTGGCTACTTTAACAGAGGCTGTACCATCCGTTGGTGCGGCATTATTTGCCCCCAATGTATCTTTCGGATAATACTTGCCATCATTTGCTAATGCTAATTCCTTACCATCTACTGTTGGAGCGGCAAAGGTTTTCGCACCATTTGCAAGATTGCCTAAAGCCGTTGGCTTATTGCTATCTGCAGTTGGGCTTACCAAATTCACACTTAATTTACCAACTTGTTCATCAGTCAATGCAGTTGCTGACGGCTCGCCTTTATCATCTAAAGTGTAGTATTTATCCCCCACTTTACTTACCGCTTTGCCATTTTCTGTTGTGTATTGAACAGGCAAACCTGTTACATCGGTGCGGACATAAGTATTGGTAACTTTATTACCATCTTTATCCACATCTTCCACTACAGCCGCTTTCACTACGGTATTTTTACCATTTGCAAAACGCACATTATCATTTGCATTAACACGCTCAAGCATAACATCTGATAAGGCTTTGCCACCAGTCGTAAAGGCAGAAACAGCTTGATCAGCATTCGCCAAACCTAAATTCCAACCAGACTTCGCAATGGCTTCTGCCACCTGTTTACCTGTAACCACACCTTGATTTTGGTTAGTTAAAGTAACGGCATTGCCCATAGTGGTAGTTCCATCAGTATTAACGGCAAAGACTTCATTACCCACTGTTTTATATTTAGCAGCAACTTTCTTACCATTAGTTTCTTTTGGTTTACCTGTCGCAGGATCAATATCTTCCTCACTGAAGTATTCATCGCCGATCTTCACAAGTTTTGTGTTATCTGGTGCGCGGAATTCATTGTCTTTCAAGACTTCGCCAACATTTACATCATACTTAACCGTAATGTTACCTTGATCATCTTTACTTACAGTCGCAGTAGTTGTCTTACCGTTCTTGAAGTTCACGCTTGTGCCTGATGTAACGGTTTGGGCGTTGTCTTTGGTTAATGCAGTTTCATTATTACCAACAGTTGTACCCTCGCCAGTGACTTTCCAACCAGCCTTGTTCACTGCTTCAATCACAGTCTCTGCAGTCACTAAGCCTTTACCTGCATCTGTATCATCAGCTGTATTGGCATTTGTGCCACCTGCATCTTTGTTACCTTTACCAGTAACTAACTTACCGTCTTTTTCAGCAATAACAGAAGTCTTCGTACCGATTTTAACTTTAGTGGTTTTTCCATTATCTTTACTATCTACAGTCACTGTTGTTGTATCTGCACTCGCACTCAAGAACTCAACTGTGTCGTAAGTACGGACAAAATCAACATTTTCTGACTTACCTGTTGCGGAACCAGTTGTAACACCCTTAATATTCCAACCAGCACTCAACACATCTTTCACACTTGCTGCAAGGTTATGATTTTTAACATCTACACCATTTTCAGCTTTTGTTGTTGTGCCTGTGATAGTGTCAGTTAAGGTTGAACCAATACCTCGTAATTGAATATCAGCAGCACCTTTCGCCAACTTCAATCCGCCATTTTCATTCGTAATATCAACTGCATTCGCACCAGAACCAATCGACAACTTATCACTAAAGGTCGCGGTTTTCGCTTCAAGGTTTTTTGCCAAGTCAAAGGTAATATTTTTTCCATCACGTTTAACTTTCAGGTTTTTACCCGCGTTAAAGGTTAAGGTGTCGCCTGCTTTAAGTGCATCATCTCCCTTATCTGTCGCATCAGCTTCATTAAGTGCGGTATCTAAATTCGCTGTTTTCACAAAGGTTGCCGCACTGTTAATTGCTGTTGCAACATCTTTTACAGTTGCAACTGATTTATCTGCCTTATCAGCATCTTTTACAGTAACCTTACCACGATTATTTTTAGTTTCAGTAGTTGCATCATCAGCAGGAACTGAAGTATCCACTGTATTAAATTCGCCTTTAGTTACCGCTGTGCCGTTTTCACTAACAGTTAAAACATTATTAGTGCTTTTATCCACTTTGAGCTTAATAGTATCGCCATTTTTTTCAAGACCGCTATCTGCTTTGGTTTCAGCCACACTAACAGTAATCGTATGTTTACCATTTTCAGAAGCAGAAGTAACAGTTGCAGCACCAGATCCAGTAAAGAGAACTTCATCAGCTTGTTTAACTTTATAGCTTTCCTCGTCAGTACCGTTTTTGGTTGATACTACCCAACCCAATTTACGCAAATCGCCCACAGTTGCTGCAGTGCTGTCAGCCACCAACAGCTGTTGATCCGCACCTTTTTCATTTAGATTTAATAAACCTTTATAAGCATCTTCAAAGTGTCTATTTAAATCAGTTATAGAGTTATTGTTAAGATCAAAATTCTTATCATCATAAGCTCTTAAACCACTTGTAACATTAGTAATAGCTTTATTACCCGCTTTAATGCCATCTTTGGTTACGCTAATGGTGTTTGCAGTGTCAGCACCTGTCGTACCGCCATTTGGCGTGATGGTTAAGCCCTCATTGGTAATCTTAGTGCTTGCACCGTTTGCACCAGCTCCCGTTTTACCTAAAGTAATACTTGTTAAATCACTAAGTGTATCTTTCAGTGAATAAGTAAAGTTCGCACCCTCTTGTTTCACTTTTAAGTTCTTACCCGCTTTAAAGGTTACTTTGTCGCCCGCTTTGACTTCTTTATCTGTCGCTTGTCCATCAAGCTCTCCGCCATTAGCAGTATCTGCTTCAGCTTTTGCAGTCCAACTTAATTTATTTAACGCTTCCGCTAAACCACTTGCATTAACAAGTTTATTACCATTACCACCATTAGTTGTATCAGGGGTTTTTACCTTACCGTTTTCTACAGTAAGTGCGGTCGTATCTGCAGCGATTTTATCGCCGTCTAGTTTCAAGCCATCTCCAACTTTCGCTTCATACTTAACGGTAATACCGTTGATATCTTTAGTTACAATCGCAGTTGTACCATTACCACTAGCAAAGGTTACATTTGTGCCTGATGCGACAGTTTCAAAACCATCTCCATTTTGAGGAGTTGCTGTTGTTTTAACTCTCCAACCAGCTTTGTTCACTGCTTCAATCACAGTCTCTGCAGTCACTAAGCCTTTGCCATCATCCGTATCATCAGTTGCAGGAGTGGTGTTTGTACCACCATTTGCTTTGTTATCTTTTCCAGTAAGCAACTTACCATCTTTTTCAGCGATAACAGAAGTCTTCGCACCAATTTTAACTTCGGCACCTTTCTTGTCAGTTTTTTGAGTTACCGTTACAGTCGTTGTTTTGCCATCATCTACAAAATCTACCGTATCGTAGGTTGCAACAAAATCAATATTCTCAACAGTACCACCTGCAGTCTTAGCACCTTTAATATTCCAACCACTACTCAACACGTCGCCAACAGTCGCTGCACGATTACGATGAGCGTCATCAACTTGGTTATCCAGATGAGCTGTATTACCTATACGATGATCAGCCAAGGTTGAGGCAATATTAGTCAAGTGAACCGTAGTATCGCCATTAGCACCCGCAGGCTCTTTAGTGAACTTCAAGCCGTCAGCCGTGCTAGTCACATTCACTTTTGGTGTTGCAGCACCGCCTGCAGCAGGCATACCCCCACCAATCGTTAAGGTATCACTCACAGTCGCAGTTTTCACATCAAGGTCTTTCGCTAAAGCAAAGGTTACGTTACTACCGTCACGTTTAACTCTTAAGTTTTTACCTGCTTTCAAGGTTAAGGTGTCGCCTGCCTTGAGAGCATCATTTTTACCATCATCTGTTGGTTTATCATTAATTTCAGTGTCGTCATTTTCCACTTTCACGAAAGTTGCGGCGTCGTTAATCGCTTTAGCTACATCAACCACTGTCGCGACTTTTTTCTTGTCATCATCAGTTGGTGTGCCATTTGTCACACCAGTTACAACTACTTTACCGCGGTTGGCATCTGCAGCTTGACCTGCAGCTGCAGTTGCATCAGTCTGCACAGTTTCAAAGCTACCTTTAGTAACAGACGCACCGTTACCATTAACCGTTAAAACATTATTGGTATCCGTGCTTGCTTTGAGTTTAATCTTGCCATCAGCTTTCTCAAGACCGTCGCCAACTTGGGTTTCTGCTACATCAACAGTTACAGTATATTTTCCGTTGTTATCAGATTTCGCAGATACAGTCGCCGCACCCTTACCTTTGAACTCAACTTCATTGGCGTTTTTAACCGCTGCGTGGAATGCCTTATCTTCAACACCGCCGCCATCTTTCGTGGTTTTATCAGCTGAAAGCACCCAGCCCAAGCCTGCCAAGTCGCCTACAGTGGCAGCTTTTTTAGCTAGCTCGTCATTTGTTGTAGCACCACCTACTGCAGGTGTTGTAACGCTACTCAAATCAACTAAATTTTGTTTAGCTTTATCAACAGTGTTATCTGCAGGCTGAGGTTGAGCTTGTGCATTAGCTTGCCCATAAGTTTTTAAAGCACTCGCAACATTGGTAATTTCTTTACCACCCGCTTTAATGCCATCTTTGGTTACGCTGATTTTATCTTCTTCTTTAGCTGTTACACCTGCGTTAGTTGCTGGCGTGATGGTTAAGCCGTCTTTGGTAATTTCGGTTTTCGCACCATTTCCGCCATTAGCTGTAGCGTCATTTAAAGTAATGCTCGTTAAGCCCGTTAAAGTATCTTTCAGTGAATAAGTAAAGTCCGCACCATCTTGTTTCACTTTTAAGTTCTTGCCCGCTTTAAAGGTTACCGTTTCGCCCGCTTTGACTTCTTGACCGTTTGCAGCTTTTGTATTATCTACCTCGCCGCCGTCTTCTTTATCAGCTTTTGCAGTCCAACTTAATTTATTTAACGCATCAACTAAATCGCCTGCCTTAACAAGTTTTTTCTTCTCGTCATCAGAAGCAAGCTCTTTAACTTTACCTTTCGGATTATTAACGTCCTTACCATCATTCACAGTAAGTGCGGTCGTATCTGCAACGATTTTTTTGCTAATGTTATCAATCTTCAAGCCATCGCCAACTTTTGCATTATATTTAACAGTAATGCCATTGTTATCTTTGGTCACTTCCGCAGTTGTACCATTACCATCAGCAAAGGTTACATTCGTGCCTGATGTGACAGTTTCAAACTTATCAGCTTGACCATTAGCTGTTGTTTTAATTCTCCAACCAGCATTGTTCACAGCATCAATCACTTCTTTTGCAGTAACTAAGCCTTTGCCCTCGTCTGTAGAAGAACCATTCTCGCCTTTTTCTTTACCAGTAACCAACTTACCGTCCTTTTCTTTGATAACAGAAGTCTTCGCACCGATTTTAACTTCAGTTCTAACTCCGCTATCTTTACTTTCTACAGTAACAGTCGTGGTTTCTGGATTTGCACTTAAAAACTCAACCGTGTCGTAAGTACGGACAAAATCAACATTATCAGAAGTTGTCTCGTTAGGTTTAACCCCCTTAATGTTCCAACCTGCATTCAACACATCAGCTACACTCGCAGCACGATTATGATTTTCAACAGCCACACCGTTAGTTGCAGTTTTTGTTGTACCCGTGATAGTATCAGCCAAGGTAGAGCCAATGCCATTTAAATGAACGTAAGCTTCCTTACCTGTTTTACCCTCTTGTGCAAAATTCAAGCCATTTGCCGTGCTAGTGACATTTACTTTTGGCGTTGCAGTACCACCCGTAGCAGGTGTATTTCCGCCAATCGTTAAAGTATCGTTCGCTTCAGCCGTTGCGGACAACAGGGTTGCCAATACGGCAACTGCCACGGTGGCGGAGGCGCATTTGGTGTGGGTGCGAGTGAGTTCAGATACGACAACCCAAGTTTGAGTCACAACATTCCAAATAACGTTAAAAATTTTGTTCATTTTTATTTACCTTATATTTAATAAAATTAATGATAAATATACTTTTCTTAGTGAAATCGCGCACATTCTATTCTATATTTGGAGAATAAAAAAGTGATATTTTGCGAAAAATTTAGCCTCAAAAAAAAAAAAAAAAAAAAAAAAAAAAAAAAAAAAAAAAAAAAAAAAAAAAAAAAATAAAATAAAATAAAATAAAAAAATAAAAAAACAAATATTTACACAAAAATCAAATCTTTTCAGATAAGTTAATTTATTTTTTATTTAAAATAAGGTTTAGGTTTATTTATCTTTTATTTCTTTTTAGCAAGAAAAAAGATTAATCATGACTCATTTTAGGTGTTTTTTGTTGAAAAGTGCGGTAAAAATTAAAAGAAAAACCTGCTTTCTGGCATTGAAAGCAGGTTTTAGGCAAAAGGGAACGGCAATTTATTGAACGATTTCGCCGACAATGCTGCGTGTGGTTTCTTTCACTTCTGTGAGTTTCACTTTTACCATGTCGCCGATTTTATAAGTGCGGTCGCCTTTTATGTAAAGAGCGAGTTCATCAGGGTTTAGTTGTATTTCTTCTTTGTTGTTGTGCAAGGTGGCAGCAGGAATGAATAGCGATGCACCATTTTCGAGCAGTTGTACGCGTAAGCCTGCCCGCATTACATCTTGCACTTCTGCATTAAATTCCACATTTTCAGCCACTTTCGGCGAAAGATAACGGCAATATAGCCAATCGGCAATATCACGTTCGACGAGGCGATTTTGGCGGCGTGCTTCTTGCAAACGTGCTAAAACTTCATTTTGTGGTTTTTCGCAAGGCTGTTTTGCCAGCACGGCTTTGATTAAGCGATGATTAACCATGTCAGAATATTTACGAATTGGGGATGTCCAAGTGGCATAGCCCTCTAGCCCCAGCCCGAAGTGCGGTGCTAATTCTGATTTAAATTCGGAGAAGGTTAAATAACGGCGTAGGCGTAGGGCTACATAATCACTTTCTAGATGGTCGATGTCGTGGCGCATTTGGCAATAGCCGTTTAATGTTGCTAAGTTTTCTACTGAATAACGTTCTGCCAGTTCTGCTTGATTTTGTTCATTGGCTAAATTTGCCATTAAGAAATTGTGCGCATTTTCTAAGTATTTTTTATCAAAACCGCTGTGGGTGTTGAAAATGCCTGTTTTTGCCTGTTCGTGTAAAAATTGGGCAGCACAGATGTTGGCGATAATCATTGCTTCTTCCACAATTTGATTGGCAATGCGGCGATATTCTGCTTTGATTTCTTGCACTTTGCCGTTTTCTGCCAGCACAAAGGCGTAATCAGGCTTTTCTTTAAAGAGTAAGGAATGGGTTTTACGCCATTGTATGCGTGCTTTGGTAAATTGATGTAACCAATGAATTTGTTGTGCAATTTCTGGCGTTTCTGGCTGCCACACGTTTTGGGTTTGGTCTAAGTAGTCTGAGACGTTGTTGTAAACCAGTTTGGCTTTAGATTGCACATAAGCGGAAACAAAATGCGGTTTGGCTGTGATGTTGCCTGCAAGATCGGTTTCGATATAACAAACCAGTGCGGGGCGGGTTTCATTGGCGATTAAAGAGCATAATTCATCTGATAATTCACGGGGTAACATTGGAATGTTAAAGCCCGGTAAATAATTTGTGAAGCAACGCTGTTTCGCTTCTTGTTCAATTTGGCAATCTAAGGCGATGTAAGCGGTGGGATCGGCAATGGCGACCACGAGTTTCCAGCCTGTTTGCACGCTGTTTTGTGTGATGGGTTCGATATATAAAGCGTCGTCCATATCCATTGTGCTTTCGGAATCAATGGTTACAAAATGAAGTGCGGTCAGATTTTCACGTGTTTTTTGATCTAACATTTCATAATGTTCTACGCCTTGCGCGGGATAGCGGGATTGTTCGTGACGTGCTAATGTGACCCACCAAGGGGCAAATTCGTCATCAGCTCGGCAAATAAATTGATTAATGGTGGCGTAGAAAAAGCGATCGTCACGCAATGGATGGGTTTTTAAATTTGCGACGACCCAATCGCCCTCTTGCAGTTCTTCTTTAACGGATTTCGCCTGTTGCGCGCCAATGGGCTGATTAATGCTTGGGTGATCGACCAGCACTTGTAATTTGTTGTCTTTATTGAACCGCACTTTTGCGATAAAACGTGTGAGCATTGGCTCAATTAAGGCTTCTGGCTCGGCTTGTTCTTTGTCGCCTTGTTTTTCAATGGTGGCTTTGATTTTGTCGCCGTGCATCACTTTTTTCATTGATGGCGGTGCGATGAAATAGTTTTTTTTATCGCACTCTAAAAAGCCGTAGGCTTTATCTGTGCTTTTTACCACGCCCTCAACCTGTTCTTTGCTGTCGTGGATTTGTTGTTTAAGTTGTGCGAGTAGAGGATTATCTTGAAACATAGGTATTTTGAAACATAGTTATATTTTAAAAAAGCGAAAAGGCAGACTGAAAGCCTGCCTAAAATGAATGAAAGAAAAATTATTCTTCGCCTAATTCACCCATTGCCGTAATGCTGAAACCTGCATCAACGTGAACAATTTCGCCTGTAATGCCAGAGGCTAAATCAGAGCATAAAAATGCCGCTGAGTTACCCACATCTTCGATAGTCACAGTGCGACGTAATGCAGCGGTTTTCTCAAAGGTAGAAAGCATTTTCTTGAAGTTTTTAATGCCTGATGCAGCTAAAGTGCGGATTGGGCCTGCTGAAATAGCGTTTACGCGAATGCCCTCTTTGCCTAGATCTGCTGCCATTACGCGCGTTGCGGCTTCAAGAGAGGCTTTTGCGAGGCACATTACGTTGTAATTAGGAATTGCACGTTCTGCACCTAAGTAAGAAAGGGTTAATAATGCTGAATTTGGGTTTAAATAAGGGCGTGCCGCTTGTGCCATTGCGACGAAGCTGTATGCACTGATGTCGTGTGCGATGCGGTAGCCCTCACGGGTTGCGGCATTGACGTAATCGCCGTCTAGTTGATCGCCCGGTGCAAATGCGATTGCGTGAACAAAACCATCAAATTTTTCCCAACGTTTGCTTAATTCTGCGAAGCAATTTTGAATGCTTTCATCAGTTGCCACATCTAAAGGAAGCACGATGTCAGAACCAAATTCTTTGGCAAATTCTTCTACACGCGGTTGTAATTTTTCGTTTAAATAAGTGAAAGCAAGTTCTGCGCCTTGTTCTTTCATTGATTTTGCGATCCCGTAAGCGATGGAACGATTGCTTGCAAGACCTGTGACTAAAATGCGTTTACCTGTTAAGAAACCCATAATTTTTCCTATGTTGTTAGCGTAAAAAACTTGCGTAGTATAAGCGAAAATTTGTTTTTATACAAAGCCGACCAATTTTTAAATTAAACGCGTGGGCTAAAACCCACGCGGTGTTCCATTATAAATTTGTAAAATTGTAGGGTTCTATATAAGGTGTTTTTGCAAAACACGCTATTTTCAAGGATAATACGCCGATTTTTTAATACAATTTGAATGAATAAGAGAAGATTATGGCTTATCCTCAAGAAGTGAATAAACGTCGCACTTTTGCGATTATTTCCCACCCTGATGCGGGCAAAACAACGATTACTGAAAAAGTACTTTTATACGGCAATGCAATTCAAACCGCTGGCTCGGTCAAGGGCAAAGGCTCGGCGGCTCACGCAAAATCTGACTGGATGGAAATGGAAAAACAACGTGGAATTTCGATTACCACTTCTGTGATGCAATTTCCTTATAATGATTGTTTAGTGAATTTGCTCGATACCCCCGGACACGAAGATTTCTCTGAAGATACTTACCGCACTTTAACAGCTGTGGATAGCTGTTTGATGGTTATTGACTCTGCCAAAGGGGTGGAGGAACGTACGATTAAGTTGATGGAAGTCACACGTTTACGTGATACGCCAATTATCACGTTTATGAATAAACTCGACCGTGATATTCGTGATCCGATGGAATTGTTGGACGAGGTGGAAAATGTGTTGAAAATTCGTTGTGCGCCAATTACTTGGCCAATTGGCTGTGGGAAGTTGTTTAAGGGCGTTTATCATCTTGCAAAAGATGAAACCTATTTATATCAATCAGGGCAGGGTTCAACCATTCAGGCAGTTCGTGTTGTTAAAGGCTTGAATAATCTTGAATTAGACGTTGCTGTTGGCGATGATTTGGCACAACAGCTTCGTGATGAATTAGAATTGGTGCAAGGCGCGAGTAATGAATTTGAGCAAGATGCGTTTATTAAAGGGGAACTTACTCCAGTATTTTTCGGGACGGCATTAGGCAATTTTGGGGTGGATCATTTCCTTGATGGCTTAACGCATTGGGCTCCGAAACCACAATCTCGTCAAGCGGATACAAGAACGGTGGAAAGTGCGGAAGAAAAATTCAGTGGTTTTGTGTTTAAAATTCAAGCTAATATGGATCCGAAACACCGTGACAGAGTGGCGTTTATGCGTGTGGTTTCGGGCAAATATGAAAAAGGGATGAAACTTAAACACGTCCGCATTGGAAAAGATGTGGTTATTTCTGATGCGCTTACTTTTATGGCGGGCGATCGCGCTCACGCTGAAGAAGCTTACGCAGGCGATATTATTGGTTTGCATAATCACGGTACCATTCAAATTGGCGATACTTTCACGCAAGGCGAAACGCTGAAATTTACAGGCATTCCAAACTTTGCGCCAGAGTTATTCCGTCGCATTCGTTTGAAAGATCCTCTTAAACAAAAACAACTGTTAAAAGGCCTGGTGCAACTTTCTGAAGAAGGTGCAGTGCAAGTGTTTCGTCCATTATTAAACAACGATTTAATTGTGGGTGCTGTGGGTGTGTTGCAGTTTGATGTGGTGGTTTCTCGTCTAAAAACTGAATATAACGTAGAAGCAATTTATGAAAATGTAAACGTTGCCACAGCTCGTTGGGTGGAATGTGCCGATGGGAAAAAATTTGAAGAATTTAAACGTAAAAACGAGCAAAATTTAGCCTTAGATGGCGGCGATAATTTAACCTATATTGCGCCAACAATGGTAAATCTAAATTTAGCCCAAGAACGTTATCCCGATGTGGCGTTTTATAAAACGCGGGAGCATTAAAATAACAAAGTGCGGTAAAATTCTACCGCACTTTTCCAGAAAAAAAGCGTTGAAATTTAATTCAACGCTTTTCTTTTATTTAGAGAGGTTTTCTTGTTTTAATCGCCAAAGTTGATAAATATTTACCACAACTAAAAACGCATTTAATAATGCAACGGGATATGCTGTGATAATTAAGCTGTAAATAACAAATAAAATCGCGCCGATACTATTTACAATGCGTAAATGCACAATAGATTTAAATAAGAAAGATGCAGCAACAAAAAAAGTCGCCATATAACCTAAAAACTCAATAAAATTAAAGTCCATTATGTTGTTCTCTTTGATTAAAAATAAAAACATTGGCTATGATAAAAGATTTTTAATGCAAGGAAAAGATAAGAAAAAGAAGCAACCGTTTGCAAGGGAAAATTATATAAAAATAAGTTGAACAAGAGCCATATAGAAAAGTGTGCCTACGGCAATAGATAGAAACATATTTTTCTTCCAGAAATGTAAGCCAAGCACGACTATCCCTGCAAGCAAATCAGGAATACCGTGATAGCCAGTTAAAATATCAATATTTTTATAGCAATAAACGACAAGCATACCAAACATTGCTGGAGGTAAAACTTTTCCGAGATAACGGATATATTGTGGAATGGGGCGATTAACAGGAAACACAAAAAATGGTAATAAACGTGTAAATTGTACCGCGACTATACAAATTCCGATGGTAATAATTTGTTCTGTTAGTGTCATTTTGTTTCTAATTTAGCTATTCGCATAGTTAAAATTAACCAAATGCTAATTAATGTTGGAATTAAAAAATATTCTTTTCCTATAATAAGTAAAAAAGCAAATGCAATGCCTAAACCTAATAGAGAGCTTTCGTGAGATTTTTCTTTTAGCCAATTTTCTGCAAAAATAACTAAGAATAGTGCGGTCATTGAAAATTCCACGCCTTTTAAATTAAAAGGTAAAACAGTGCCAAATAAGTTACCCATTACTGCACCAAACACCCAATAAATATGCAAATATAAGCTCACAAAAAACATATACCAGCCTTTATCTAAGTGCGGTGGGATTTTTGCCATATAATTTAAGGAAAAAGATTCATCTACCAGTGTTGTGATTAAATATCAGCGTTTTTTTCCTATATGTATGCCATATTTTTCTAACATTGATATGCCATAAAAAATTTGTCTGGCACTAATCATTAAGGTAATTAATAATACGCTGATTGGAGAGAAAGGTGCGATAAGTGCGCCTGCCGCAATAAATTCAACAGAACCCGCATAAATCAGTAAAGCCATTAAAGTGGGATATAAAAATCCGAAACCAAGTGCTTTCATATAAATACCATATGCTATGCCAAGAAATAAAAATCCTGCAATCATTGGTACGCTGTAGGGAAAAGCAGCCTTAGCCGCTTCAGTAATTGGGTTAGGCTGTTGATTTTGTTGAGATAAATCCATTAATTACGTCTATAAATTTAAAACAGAAAGTCCGGGTAAAGTTGAGAAACTTTGAGATTTGACTGTTTGATAAAAATCTTCCAAATAAGAAAGGGATTCGTCTTCTTTGCGAATCGCGGCATATAAGTTGCTGTATAAGCCACTTTTTGTGATTTTTCTTGCTACGACATAACCTTTTTCCAAATAAGGCAAGGCCGCCCAATAAGGCGCTGTGGCAATACCGCGTTTGCTCGCAACAAGTTGAATCATTGCAATAGTAAGTTCTGTTGTACGGCGAGTAGGATTAATGCCTTTTGGTTTAAGCACTTTACGCCATAGATCTAACATATCGTCAGGTACGGGGTAAGTTACCCAAGTTTCATCAATAAAATCTTCTGCTTCCCAAATGTCTTTTTCTGCTAAAGAATGATTTTTTGAACAAATTCCAACCATTTCATAAGAAAAGAGCGGTTTAAAAATAACATCATCATTATGCTCTACTTCTGATACTATCGCCCAATCTGCTCGATGGGAAAGTAATAAGCCAACGGGATCCGTATGAAAGCCAGATACAATATCCAATTCTACTAGCCCCCAATGCTGACGGAATTCGTCCATCGCTGGCATTAACCAATCAAAACAAGTATGGCATTCCACCGCTATACGTAATTGTCCTGCATCGCCGTGTTTTACCCGTGCAAGATCACGTTCAGCATCAATCACTTTCGGCATTACTTCATTCGCAAGACGAATTAAACGCTCTCCCGCTGAAGTAAAACGAAGTGGATTACTTTTACGCTCAAATAAAGGCAAGCCAAATTGTTCTTCTATTAATTTAATTTGGTGAGAAAGTGCTGATTGGGTTAAATATACGTGCTTTGCAGCTAGAGAAACACTGCCTGTCTCTTTTAAAGCCAATAAAGTTTTAAGATGTCTAAATTCTAGAAAGGTTGGTTTCATTAATAATATTCATATAAAATTAAGAATTAGAGAATCAGTATAATACCTTAAAATTAGAAATATGCTAATTAATAAAATTAATTATTTGGATAATTATTTTAGTTAAAATACAAAACCCCAGTCCTTAAACTGGGGTTCTTCTGTTTTTATGTAATTTAGATTTGTATTTGATAACCCGGCGGTGCCCTACTCTCACATGGGGAAACCCCACACTACCATCGGCATTACAGCGTTTCATTTCTGATATACATGAGATATGAAAATCATTTATCAATACCTTTTAAAACGGATAATAGAAGAATCAAGATAGTAGAAATAAAAGATAATATAGTTGCAGGAATCTCAGAATAATCAGTCATATTACTAACAAACTTATATATTCCATTCCAAAATTCATGATTAAACACTCCTGAATAAGCTTTAATACCCAGAGCAGGATTTATTATATTTATCAACATAAGCAATAGAGTGGTAAATAGAAATATATAAGCAATATTTCTATTTAATTTTAATGAATTTAAACGTTGCATTGAAAATATAATAAAACAAATAGCAGAAACTATCATTACAATCATCAATCCCCAAACTATAACTGAATTAACATTACCATCAAATAAATAGTGTTTCAGTGGGTAAGATTGACTCCAAGGAAGAAAGAATAATGAAATGGAAATTGTACTATAAATAATAAACTCTATTATGCCTATTTCTTTCTTAAGAGAAATAAACTCAGACATTTGTGTTTTAATATTTTCAAATCCTTGATTATTATTCATAACTTCTCCTTATTTAACCTTGATATGCAAAATAACCGCATTGATTTCACATCGATAAATAATATGATAATCTGGATTTTCAGCAATAATCCTTTTCATAGATTTATCAATCGTTCGCTTTGTGTAATGTAACAAAACGCTAGCTTTTTTTTCTTTGTCTGAAAGATGGGCTTCTTCTTTTAAAATCACAATTTTAGATTGCACGACTCGATTCAATAATTCGTATGACGTTTCCATTCTAAACCTCTCCAAAGTTAAATTGTTTCTTAGCAGTATGTTTCCTTAGATATGTCAATATCTAAGGACTTTAGTATACTAAAGTGAAAAATACTTTATTTTTGTTCTGATTAGAATGATAAAAATGGGAAGGATACAAAGGACATGGGTAAAAAAGAAATAGGGTTTTGAAAAATCTTTTCAGGTATATCTATTTGTAAAAAACAAAAACCCCAGCCTTTCGACTGGGGTTCTTCTTTTTTTATGTGATTTAGATTTTTATTTGATAACCCGGCGGTGCCCTACTCTCACATGGGGAAACCCCACACTACCATCGGCATTACAGCGTTTCACTTCTGAGTTCGGTATGGTCTCAGGTGGTTCCACCGCACTATCGCCGCCGGGATAATTCTTTAATAACTTCTCTCTTTGTTTCTTCTCTTTTACGACTTCACTTTTTTCGCTTTTCGTCTCTCTTCTTCTTATCGGCAACAAGCTGAACTCGATTTTCTTTCTATTTTTCCTTTCTATTAAGTCTTCTATATTTAAGTTGTTTGTCTACTCTTCTCTTTCGCTCTTTTCTCAAAAACACTTGAGCGTTGTATAGTTAAGCCTCTCGGGCAATTAGTATCTGTTAGCTCAATGACTCACATCACTTACACACCAGACCTATCTACGTCTTCGTCTTAAACAACCCTTACTGTCTTAAAGACAGGGAGAACTCATCTCTTGGCAAGTTTCGTGCTTAGATGCTTTCAGCACTTATCTCTTCCGCACTTAGCTACCCGGCAATGCGTCTGGCGACACAACCGGAACACCAGTGGTGCGTCCACTCCGGTCCTCTCGTACTAGGAGCAGCCCCAACCAATTCTCCTACGCCCACGGCAGATAGGGACCGAACTGTCTCACGACGTTCTAAACCCAGCTCGCGTACCACTTTAAATGGCGAACAGCCATACCCTTGGGACCCACTTCAGCCCCAGGATGTGATGAGCCGACATCGAGGTGCCAAACACCGCCGTCGATATGAACTCTTGGGCGGTATCAGCCTGTTATCCCCGGAGTACCTTTTATCCGTTGAGCGATGGCCCTTCCATTCAGAACCACCGGATCACTATGACCTACTTTCGTACCTGCTCGACTTGTCTGTCTCGCAGTTAAGCTTGCTTATACCATTGCACTAACCTCACGATGTCCGACCGTGATTAGCAAACCTTCGTGCTCCTCCGTTACGCTTTGGGAGGAGACCGCCCCAGTCAAACTACCCACCAGACACTGTCCGAGACCGCGTTCCGCAATCTTCGTTAGAACATCAAACGTTAAAGGGTGGTATTTCAAGGATGACTCCATAATCACTGGCGTGACTACTTCTTAGTCTCCCACCTATCCTACACATCAAAATTCAATGTTCAGTGTCAAGCTATAGTAAAGGTTCACGGGGTCTTTCCGTCTAGCCGCGGGTACACCGCATCTTCACGGCGATTTCAATTTCACTGAGTCTCGGGTGGAGACAGCCTGGCCATCATTATGCCATTCGTGCAGGTCGGAACTTACCCGACAAGGAATTTCGCTACCTTAGGACCGTTATAGTTACGGCCGCCGTTTACTGGGGCTTCGATCAGGTGCTTCTCTTGCGATTACACCATCAATTAACCTTCCAGCACCGGGCAGGCATCACACCCTATACCTCCACTTTCGTGTTTGCAGAGTGCTGTGTTTTTAATAAACAGTTGCAGCCAGCGGGTCACTTCGACCGGTTCAACCTTCGAGAGTAAATCTCTACAATCTACGCCGGCGCACCTTCTCCCGAAGTTACGGTGCTATTTTGCCTAGTTCCTTCACCCGAGTTCTCTCAAGCGCCTGAGTATTCTCTACCTGACCACCTGTGTCGGTTTTCAGTACGGTTTAGTAAAGCCTGTCGCTTAGTGGCTTTTCCTGGAAGTGTGGTATCAGTTACTTCAGCTCCGTAGAGCCTCGTCATCATCTCTCAGTGTTTAATAGAAGCCCGGATTTGCCTAAACTTCCCACCTACCAACTTAAACGCACATATCCAACAGTGCGATAACCTAACCTACTCCGTCCCCACATCGCAGCTTTACCAAGTACAGGAATATTAACCTGTTTCCCATCGACTACGCTTTTCAGCCTCGCCTTAGGGGCCGACTCACCCTGCCCCGATTAACGTTGGACAGGAACCCTTGGTCTTCCGGCGAACGGGTTTTTCACCCGTTTTATCGTTACTTATGTCAGCATTCGCACTTCTGATACGTCCAGCTAACCTCTCGATTAACCTTCATCCGCTTACAGAACGCTCCCCTACCCAACAGACTTTCGCCTGATGCCGCAGCTTCGGTGCTATATTTCAGCCCCGTTACATCTTCCGCGCAGGCCGACTCGACTAGTGAGCTATTACGCTTTCTTTAAATGATGGCTGCTTCTAAGCCAACATCCTAGCTGTCTAAGCCTTCCCACTTCGTTTCCCACTTAATATAGACTTGGGGACCTTAGCTGGCGGTCTGGGTTGTTTCCCTCTCCACGACGGACGTTAGCACCCGCCGTGTGTCTCCTGAGTATCACTCTTTGGTATTCGTAGTTTGCATCGGGTTGGTAATCCGGGATGGACCCCTAGCCGAAACAGTGCTCTACCCCCAAAGGTGTCACCTCAAGGCTCTACCTAAATAGATTTCGGGGAGAACCAGCTATCTCCCGGTTTGATTGGCCTTTCACCCCCAGCCACAAGTCATCCGCTAATTTTTCAACATTAGTCGGTTCGGTCCTCCAGTTAGTGTTACCCAACCTTCAACCTGCCCATGGCTAGATCACCGGGTTTCGGGTCTATACCTTGCAACTATTCGCCCAGTTAAGACTCGGTTTCCCTTCGGCTCCCCTATTCGGTTAACCTCGCTACAAAATATAAGTCGCTGACCCATTATACAAAAGGTACGCAGTCACCCTTTCGGGCTCCCACTGCTTGTACGTACAAGGTTTCAGGTTCTATTTCACTCCCCTCACCGGGGTTCTTTTCGCCTTTCCTTCACAGTACTGGTTCACTATCGGTCAATCAGGAGTATTTAGCCTTGGAGGATGGTCCCCCCTTCTTCAAACAGGATATCACGTGTCCCGCCCTACTTCTCGTTAGCTTAGTACCACAATATGGTTTTTAGATACGGGATTATCACCCTCTTTGATTGTGCTTCCCAACACATTCTCCTAACCATACTGTTATCACTTACTGGCTCTTTCGCTTTCGCTCGCCGCTACTGACGAAATCTCGGTTGATTTCTTTTCCTCGGGGTACTTAGATGTTTCAGTTCTCCCGGTTTGCCTCAACAAACTATGTATTCACTTGTTGATAGTAGATTCTTCATCTACTGGGTTTCCCCATTCGGATATCTTGGATTAAACGCCTCTTATCGACTCATCCAAGCTTTTCGCAGATTAGCACGTCCTTCTTCGCCTCTGATTGCCAAGGCATCCACCTTGTACGCTTAGTCACTTAACTATACAACCTCAAATGTTTTCAATCACTTTAAGTTTTCACTTCAAAGTACGGTCAATTTGATGCGTATTTTCATTCAACTAAACACTTGATTGCTTTTGTTCAATCAAGATTTTATGCAAAACAGGTTTTGTTTTTAGAGTTTCCTTCTCAGTTCCCTCCTCTCACTTTCCTGTCTTGCCTACTCAGACTTTCTCTCGAAAATCTCTTGTTTTCAGCTTGTTTCCAATTTTTTAAAGAACAGTTGATAAAACTTTTCAGTTATCATCGTTAAATAAACTAAAAAAATTAAATTTAAAATTAAACTTAAAACTAAGAATAAAATAACCTAATATTTAAAATAGCTTAATACTATCTCAATACCTTATTACTTTGTCTTTTTCTAATTTACTTAACGATGATAAGTGGTGGAGATAAGCGGGATCGAACCGCTGACCTCCTGCGTGCAAGGCAGGCGCTCTCCCAGCTGAGCTATATCCCCATTTATCATTCATCATTTATTATATTAATTAGTTAATATTTTTATAATAAATGATTGACCATTACGCCTTTATCCACTCTCAGAGTGGTGGGTCTGAGTGGACTTGAACCACCGACCTCACCCTTATCAGGGGTGCGCTCTAACCACCTGAGCTACAGACCCAAGGGTAATGTTTTCTTCTGCTCATTTGTCTACAACTATCAGCCAATCTGTGTGAGCACTCGCTGTCTCTCGTCTTCTGTAAGGAGGTGATCCAACCGCAGGTTCCCCTACGGTTACCTTGTTACGACTTCACCCCAGTCATGAATCATACCGTGGTAAACGCCCTCCTAAAGGTTAAGCTATCTACTTCTGGTACAACCCACTCCCATGGTGTGACGGGCGGTGTGTACAAGGCCCGGGAACGTATTCACCGCGACATTCTGATTCGCGATTACTAGCGATTCCGACTTCATGGAGTCGAGTTGCAGACTCCAATCCGGACTTAGACGTACTTTATGAGATTCGCTCCACCTCGCAGCTTCGCTTCCCTCTGTATACGCCATTGTAGCACGTGTGTAGCCCTACTCGTAAGGGCCATGATGACTTGACGTCATCCCCACCTTCCTCCAGTTTATCACTGGCAGTCTCCTTTGAGTTCCCGACCGTATCGCTGGCAACAAAGGATAAGGGTTGCGCTCGTTGCGGGACTTAACCCAACATTTCACAACACGAGCTGACGACAGCCATGCAGCACCTGTCTCTAAGTTCCCGAAGGCACATTCGCATCTCTGCAAACTTCTTAGGATGTCAAGAGTAGGTAAGGTTCTTCGCGTTGCATCGAATTAAACCACATGCTCCACCGCTTGTGCGGGCCCCCGTCAATTCATTTGAGTTTTAACCTTGCGGCCGTACTCCCCAGGCGGTCGATTTATCACGTTAGCTACGGGCGCCAGAGTTAAACCCCAACCCCCAAATCGACAGCGTTTACAGCGTGGACTACCAGGGTATCTAATCCTGTTTGCTCCCCACGCTTTCGCACATGAGCGTCAGTACATTCCCAAGGGGCTGCCTTCGCCTTCGGTATTCCTCCACATCTCTACGCATTTCACCGCTACACGTGGAATTCTACCCCTCCCTAAAGTACTCTAGTTACCCAGTCTGAAATGCAATTCCCAGGTTAAGCCCGGGGCTTTCACACCTCACTTAAATAACCGCCTGCGTGCCCTTTACGCCCAGTTATTCCGATTAACGCTCGCACCCTCCGTATTACCGCGGCTGCTGGCACGGAGTTAGCCGGTGCTTCTTCTGTATTTAACGTCAATTTGATGTACTATTAACACATCAACCTTCCTCAATACCGAAAGAACTTTACAACCCGAAGGCCTTCTTCATTCACGCGGCATGGCTGCGTCAGGGTTCCCCCCATTGCGCAATATTCCCCACTGCTGCCTCCCGTAGGAGTCTGGACCGTGTCTCAGTTCCAGTGTGGCTGGTCATCCTCTCAGACCAGCTAGAGATCGCAGGCTTGGTGAGCCTTTACCCCACCAACTACCTAATCCCACTTGGGCTCATCCTATGGCAGGTGGCTAAAAGTCCCACCCTTTCGTCTCTCGACACTACGCGGTATTAGCGACAGTTTCCCGTCGTTATCCCCCTCCATAAGCCAGATTCCCAAGCATTACTCACCCGTCCGCCACTCGTCAGCAAGAAAGCAAGCTTCCTCCTGCTACCGTTCGACTTGCATGTGTTAAGCCTGCCGCCAGCGTTCAATCTGAGCCATGATCAAACTCTTCAATTCAAGTTCAATCGCTCAATAAACTACTTAGCTATAAATAAAACACTACTTAAAAAAGTAATTATGAATTTTCAGTTAAGCACCTATTAAGACTTCAAAATTAAAAAATATTTTTAAAACAAGTCAATCAACAAGTGCCCACACAGATTGTCTGATATATTGTTAAAGAGCAAAAAAGAACGACGCACTTGGAAACTTAAAAACTTCACAACAGTGCGTCGTTGTGTGCGGTGCATTATAGGGATTTTAAAAACCCTTGCAAGTACTTTTTACAACAATTTTTGAAAAACTCGACCGTTTGTTGAAAATACATACGCAAAATACATAATTCCGCCAACAAACGGTTGATTTTTGATCTCAATTTATAAATTAAAGTTTACTTAGATCAACTAAAGCCTCTGGTTTAATATCAGCAATGGTACGATTGCTAGTTAATGTCATCGCTACACGCATCTCTTTTTTGAAAATGTCTAGCATATTTTCAACACCTTGGCGACCTGCTGCCCCTAAAGCATAAACAAATGCTCGACCTAACATTGTTGCGTCTGCTCCTAATGCCAACATACGGACTACATCTAAACCATTGCGAATGCCTGAATCGGCAATAATTTTAATATCCCCTTTCACTGCATCAGCAATCGGTGGTAACGCTTTTGCACTTGAAAGCACGCCATCTAACTGACGACCACCGTGGTTTGACACCACAATACCATCAGCCCCGAAACGCACCGCATCTTTTGCATCTTCAGGATCAAGAATCCCTTTGATCACCATCGGACCTTCCCAAAACTCGCGAATCCATTCTAAATCTTTCCACGAAATCGACGGATCGAAATTCTCTGTGAGCCAACCAATATAGTCATCTAAGCCAATTTGTCTACCCATATAATTAGAAACATTGCCCAAAGTGTGTGGTTTTCCTTTAATACCTACATCATATGCCCAGAATGGATGCGTAAAGCCTTGCAAAACACGGCGAATTTCTTTGTAAGGACCACTCATTCCTGAGTGCATATCACGATAACGCGCACCTGGTGTTGGCATATCTACGGTGAACACCAAGGTTGAACAGCCCGCAGCCTTCGCACGCTCAAGAGCATTTTTCATAAAGCCACGATCTTTTAATACATAAAGCTGGAACCACATCGGGCGTTTAATCGCTGGCGCAACTTCCTCAATCGGGCAGATTGACACGGTTGAAAGGGTAAATGGCACGCCTTTGTTATCTGCCGCTTGCGCTGCTTGCACTTCCCCTCGGCGCGCATACATTCCGCACGCCCCAACTGGTGCAAGAATAGTTGGCATTGAAAGTTTTTCGCCGAATAATTCTATACTGGTATCCAATTCAGACATATCTTTTAAGACACGTTGTCTTAAAGCAATATTTTCCAAATCACTCACATTACGCGCAAGTGTTTGCTCGGCATAAGAACCGCCATCGGCATAGTGGAACATAAAGGGAGGAACACGGCGGCGTGCCGCTTCACGATAATCGCTAGCTGATGAAATAATCATTTTTACCTCTTATTAAATAAAATAGTGAGAAACCCGATAGGTATTGTAACACTATTTTAACAAATTAAATAAAAATCATAATTATTTTGAGAACTAGATCACAATTTATTTTAAAAAAGTGACATATAGAAAAGATCTGGATAGAAAATTACCTATGAAATTAGGAAAAATTGTGAATTTATCAATATCACACCATTAATCTATTAACTTTTAATCTATTTTGATTACTTCCAAAAATTCAAATCCCCATAGATGTAAAGATTTTTTGAATTGATCTTCTTCGGGAAAATGTGCGGTGCAAAACATTTGATTATATTTTTCATTTTGCGCTTGTAGACTTTTATCATCGAGTAAATATTTTATCCGTTTAGCAATCGCTGCGCTCGGATCCATAAAATATTTAACTTGTGGCAAGCATAACTGAATTTCATCTCTGATTAATGGGAAATGGGTGCAGCCTAAAACTAATGTATCCAAATCTGCCATATTTGCCCACGGAGATAATTCATCTTTTAAGCTAATTAGATCAATGGAATGACCACGAATTTTTTGCTCCGCAATTTCGACTAATTTTGTTGATCCCAATCTCTCCACAACACAATCTTGCGCAAATTTATCAATTAAATCATCGACATAATGACGCTTTACAGTCCCTTTCGTCGCCAATAAACCAATATGTTTTGTCTTTGTCATCTCTGATGCAGGTTTAATCGCTGGTACAGTGCCAATAATAGGAATGTCAAAATTGGCACGCAACGGTGGAAGCACAACAGTACTCGCTGTATTGCAAGCAATCACAATTGCATCTAATGGATAACGTTGATTGATCAGTTGGCAAATCGCTAAAGTACGATGAATGATACTTTCTTCTTCACGTTCTGAATAAGGGAAGCCAGCATTATCAAAGCAATAGAGATAGTGCCAATTTGGTAATAATTTTTTGGCTTCACGATATACGCTAAACCCACCCACTCCAGAGTCAAAAAAAAGTACAGTGGGGCGTTTTTCTTTTTTATCCATTTAAAACTCTTTGAAAATTGGACCGCACTTTTAAGCGTTCGAGTAAATCTCTTTATTATTTAACCAACGGCGAATCAGACTTTCTGCTAAATCTGGGTATTTTTGGATAAGTGATTTCGCATAAAATTGCACCGTTGGTATCATTTTTCTATCTCGCATTAAATTTGCTACTCGCAATTCAGCGATGCCCGTTTGTTTCGTTCCAAGCACTTCACCTGGTCCGCGAATTTCTAAGTCTTTTTCCGAAATAACAAACCCATCTTGGCTATCTCTTAGCACTTGCAAACGTTTTTGCGAAACTTTACCTAGTGGGGGCTTATACATCAATACACAAAAAGAAGCCGTGCTGCCTCGCCCCACTCGCCCTCGTAACTGATGAAGTTGTGATAAACCTAAACGCTCTGCATTTTCGATAATCATCAAACTCGCATTCGGAACATCAACACCCACTTCGATTACTGTCGTCGCGACCAATAAATCCAATTCTGCATTTTTAAAACGCATCATAACATCTTGTTTTTCTTGTGGTTTCATTCTCCCGTGAACTAAACCAATATTTAACATAGGTAATGCTTTCGTTAAATCTTCCCAAATCGCTTCGGCAGCTTGAGCTTCTAAAACCTCTGATTCATCAATTAACGTACACACCCAATAGGCTTGACGTTTTTCATTAACACAAGCGTTTTTTACACGCATCACAATTTCAGCGCGACGTTCTTCAGAAACCACTACGGTTGTTATCGGCGTACGGCCTGGAGGCAATTCATCAATAATTGATGTATCCAAATCTGCATAGACGGTCATTGCCAACGTTCTTGGTATCGGCGTGGCCGTCATAATTAACTGATGGGGATAAAATCCTACTTTTTCGCCTTTCTCACGCAACATTAATCGTTGATGCACGCCAAAACGATGTTGTTCATCAATAATCACTAATGCCAAGTCAGAAAACTCGACTTCTTCTTGGAATAAAGCGTGCGTCCCCACTACCATTTGCACCGCACCAGTTTTAATTTTTTCAAGCTCTGCTTGTCTTGATTTTCCTTTTACTTTACTGGCCAACCAACCAACTTCAATACCGAAAGGCTCAAACCAACGTCGAAAATTATTCGCATGCTGTTCTGCTAATATTTCTGTTGGCGCCATTAAGGCGACTTGTTTGCCGTTATCAATTGCCGTTAAAGCAGACAATGCGGCAACCAATGTTTTTCCCGAGCCGACATCCCCTTGCACTAAGCGCATCATCGGATAATCTTTGATAAGATCTTGTTCAATATCCGACACGACTCGCTTTTGCGCATTAGTGGGTTGGAATGGCAAAGTGGCTAAAAATCGCTGTTTCAAATCTGTTTGATAATGTAGCGGTAAAGCAGAAAATTGCTGCGTTCCTAACCGCACTTTTTGCATAGCAAGATTATGCGCCAATAATTCTTCAAAAATTAATCGTTGTTGTGCAGGATGCTTGCCTTGCTCCAACATTTCTAATGAAATGTCTGGCGGCGGACGATGCAATAATCTCAATGCTTCTTTTAAGCTATATTGATGTGGATTAAATTCATTAGGCAAAATTTCTGCAATCTGAACTTTGTCGAGTAATGCCAAAGCCTGATCTGTTAATTTTCGTAATGAATTTTGTTTTAGCCCTTCCGTCGTGGAATAAATCGGCGTTAGTGTTTCTTCCAATACAATAGGCGCGTTATCTCGCACAATTTGATATTCTGGATGATGAATTTCTGGCATATGGCGACCACGTTTCACTTCGCCAAAAGCCTTTACTCGCACTCCTACTTGAAAACTATTACGCATCCCCGCATTAAAATTGAAAAAACGTAATATAATTTTCGATGTACCGTCTGACAAACTGATCGATAAAATCGGACGGCGACCAAAAGCGACTTCACAGGTTTGTACAATTCCTTCAATGGTAAAATATTGTTCGGGGCGAAGATTAGCGATTGGCGTAATTCGCGTACGATCTTCATAGCGAATAGGTAAATGAAAGAGTAAATCTTGCAGGTTATGAATGCCGATTTTAGCCAATTTATTAGAAATGGCAGCCCCAACACCAGAGAGGCTGGTCAAAGGGACGGCATCGAGAAGCTCAAGGTTCATAGCTTGTTAATATTACGTTTGACATTAACAACGCCAGTAATGCCTTTAATACGATGAACAATATTGGCAAGGTGTTTAATATCTTTTACACAAACTTGCAAAATCACAAGCAATAAATTGCTCTCTAATTCTTCCGTCCAAATATTTTGGAGGCTGCTTTCGCTCGCAGAAATTGCGGTCATTAAACTCAACAAGGCATTTTGTTCGTTCAATATTTCAATTTGCAATTCTGCCTCAAAACTTACCGCACTTTGAGCATTATCCCATTGAGCCAAGGACTGGCGACGAGCATTTTTTAAATTAGCACAATGTTGATGGTGTACCATAACTGTGTTTTCTTGTGTACGACATCCCACAATAGGATCGCCCGGGATTGGATGGCAACATTGAGCAAATTGGGTTTTACCCACTTGCATTGGTGTAATAGTGAGCGTTTTTGTCTCAAATTCAAGATTCTTTGTTTCCACAACTTCAAGAGGAACGCCCACAAATTGATGCGCAATTACAGTGGCAGACTGATTACCTAAACCAATTTCTCGTAATAATTCATCTAAAGAAGAAAGTGCTAAAGCATCTAATACAGTGCTAATTTTTTGAATAGAAAAATCGCCTAAATTATGAGGCTGTAATGCTGCATTAAGCTCAATTTCTCCTAATTTCACGGCATCTTCTTCACAGCGTTGTTTAAGATAATGACGAATCCGTGTTTTCGCACGAGCTGTTACCACAAAATTTAACCACGCTGCTTTAGGATACGCATTTGGATCGGTGATGATATTTACCGTTTGACCAGACTTAAGAGCTTGTGAAAGCGGATAAGGTTTATGCTCAACAGTCACGCCAACACAAGTATTCCCCACATCTGAATGTACGGCATAAGCGAAATCCACTGCCGTTGCGCCCATTGGCAACTCAACAATTCGACCTTTTGGGGTAAAAACATAAATCTCTTTAGGAAAAAACTCTGATTTTACATTCTCAATAAACTCAAACGAATTACCTACACTTTGTTGAATCTCGACCAAACTTTGCAGCCAGCGTTGTGTACGAATTTGTGCGGTTGTACTGTCGTTTTTACCATTTTCTTTATAAACCCAATGTGCAGTAATGCCCATTTCGGCGACTTGTTCCATATCCTCAGTATGGATATGAACTTCTACGGGGACACCTTTCGGCCCAATCATTGAGGTTTGCAAAGATTGATAACCATTTGCTTTAGGCACAGCAATATAATCCTTTACTCTGCCAGGGCGTGGCTTATAAAGATTATGCATTTGTCCCAAAACGCGATAACAATCATCCACGTTTTTTACAATCACACGGAACGTATAAATATCCATAATAGAGTGGAATTCTTGATCCTTTATGCGCATTTTTTGATAGATTTTGTAAAGGTGTTTTTCACGCCCCCATACTCGGGCAAAAATTCCTGCGTTTTCTAACCGTACTTTAATCTCTTGTGAAATACGTTCGATTAAGTCTTGTCGATTACTCCGCGCCACATCAATGAGTTTTTTCAACACTTCATAGCGATGGGGATACATTGCTTGAAAAGATAAGTCTTCTAATTCATTTTTGATATGCTCAATACCTAAACGATGAGCAAGCGGACAATAGATTTCAAGCGTTTCTTTCGCAATGCGGCGGCGTTTATCTGGTCGTAACGCACCAAGCGTGCGCATATTATGCGTGCGGTCAGCAAGCTTGATTAACACAACGCGAATATCACGCGTCATCGCCAAAATCATTTTGCGAAAATTCTCGACTTGTGCCTCTTGGCGAGTACGAAATTTCAACTTATCGAGTTTTGATACACCATCTACAATTTCAGCCACACTGGTACCGAACTCTTCTTTCAATTGTTCTTCCGTATAAGGTGTATCCTCAATAACATCGTGCAAAAGCGCAGCCATTACCGCTTCGTGATCTAAGTGTAGTTGAGCAATAATGGAGGCTACCGCCACAGGATGAGTAATGTAAGGTTCGCCGCTGGAGCGAAATTGTCCTTCGTGCGCATCTCTTGCAATCACAAACGCACGCTTGATGAGTTCAATTTTATCTGCGGGCAAATACCCTTGAATAATTCGATCTAAATCCGCAAACAGTTCCAAAGGAGACCTACTTATCGTCGAAAAATATCGCCTAGGGCAATTGAAATGTTACCCTTTAGGTAAGACAAAAGTTCCCCAAAGGAGAACTACTATAACTATGATCAACCGTGGGTGTACCTACCCGCGGTTACAGAATATCGCCTAGGGTAAGTATACCCTAGTTTAACTAAATATTACCTTTGGGGTAGAAATTACGTTCCCCAAAGGGGAACAACTATAACCATAATTAACCGTGGGTATACCTACCCACAGTTACAGAATATCGCCTAGGGTAAGTATACCCTAGCTTAACTAAATACTACCCCTTTGGGGTAGAAATTACGTTCCCCAAAGGGGAACAACTATAACCATAATTAACCGTGGATATACCTACCCGCGGTTACAGAATATCGCCTAGGGTAAGTATACCCTAGTTTAACTAAATATTACCCCTTTGGGGTAGAAATTACGTTCCCCAAAGGAGAACTACTATAACTATGATCAACCGTGGGTATACCTACCCTCGGTAAAATACCTTTATTTTTTACCGCACTTTTTAAAAGATTATTCTGTAATTAATGCAATAGCTGCTTCTTCCGTTTCTTGCACTTTAGCCATTTCTTGGAACTCTTTTGCATCCATAATATCTTGATTAATCAAACCTTTTTCGATTTCACGCAATGCAATAACTGCTGGTTTGTCATTATTTTCTGGCACTAACGGCGCACTTTGGTTAAGTTGTAATTGTCTTGCACGACGCGCAGCCGTTAAAATTAAATCAAAACGGTTACCAATTTTTTCTACTGCATCTTGCACAGTAACACGAGCCATAATTTACTCCGATTTGTCAAAAATTACTCTATTGAAAGGGCGTTATAATACTCAATTTCGCCTTATTTGGCTAGTAGCTGTTGAATTAACATTGCATTTTGTTTTTGCTGATAATTTTTGGTTAAGCGTTCTGCTTGCAAAATACTTTGCAAATCTTTTAATGCTTTCTCGAAATCATCATTCACAATAACATAATCATATTCGTCATAATGCGAAATTTCACTTATCGCTTTTGACATTCGTTCAGCAATAACCTCTTCACTATCTTGCCCACGACCAATTAAACGACGTTCTAATTCAGGCAATGAAGGCGGTAAAATAAAAATGCTTTTTACTGAAGGCACTTTTTTACGGATTTGTTGAGCGCCTTGCCAATCAATATCTAAAAATACATCAATGCCTTTTGCTAAATTTTCTTCAATCGCAGGTAAAGAGGTTCCATAATAATTTCCACCAAAAACTTTGGCATATTCTAGAAATAAATCTTGCTCAATGAGTGATTCAAACTCTTCTTTTGATACAAAATAATAGTGTACGCCTTCAACTTCACCAGGGCGTGGAGCACGGGTCGTATGTGACACAGAAACCATTTTTTGAGTTGAACTATCTGATGCCAATAACACAGAAATTAATGAAGATTTTCCTGCGCCACTTGGTGCAGACAAAATATAAAGATTACCTTGAGACATAGATCATTTAACCTTTTCTAACAATTT
The DNA here is from genome assembly GCF_900475755.1 of Haemophilus influenzae. NCBI lineage: Bacteria > Pseudomonadati > Pseudomonadota > Gammaproteobacteria > Pasteurellales > Pasteurellaceae > Haemophilus > Haemophilus influenzae. Next base: position 1,029,293 of record NZ_LS483411.1, on the reverse strand, counting down.
CAGTCTATTATGCAGATTTCTCTATAAAAAATCATCAAAAGTGCGGTGATTTTTTACGGTACTTTTTCATTCTAATGATGATTTGATATAGATCACAAAAAAGTAGTAGGGTTATAGTTTTATAAAAATGCTCGTGCTATACTCTACAACACAATCTTACTGAGTAAGTAGTATTACTCAAAGCGAACAGATTTGTTTAACTTAAATAAAAGGTGAAAATCTTATGGCAATTAAAATTGGTATTAACGGCTTTGGTCGTATCGGTCGTATCGTATTTCGTGCAGCACAACACCGTGATGACATCGAAGTTGTAGGTATTAACGACTTAATCGACGTTGAGTACATGGCTTATATGTTGAAATATGATTCAACTCACGGTCGTTTCGACGGCACTGTTGAAGTGAAAGATGGTAACTTGGTGGTTAATGGTAAAACCATCCGTGTCACTGCAGAACGTGATCCAGCAAACTTAAACTGGGGTGCAATCGGTGTTGATATCGCTGTTGAAGCGACTGGTTTATTCTTAACTGATGAAACTGCTCGTAAACACATCACTGCAGGCGCGAAAAAAGTTGTATTAACTGGCCCATCTAAAGATGCGACCCCTATGTTCGTTCGTGGTGTAAACTTCAACGCATACGCAGGTCAAGATATCGTGTCTAACGCATCTTGTACAACAAACTGTTTAGCTCCTTTAGCACGTGTTGTTCATGAAACTTTCGGTATCAAAGATGGTTTAATGACCACTGTTCACGCAACGACTGCAACTCAAAAAACTGTAGATGGTCCATCAGCTAAAGACTGGCGCGGCGGCCGCGGTGCATCACAAAACATCATTCCATCTTCAACAGGTGCGGCGAAAGCAGTAGGTAAAGTATTACCTGCATTAAACGGTAAATTAACTGGTATGGCTTTCCGTGTTCCAACGCCAAACGTATCTGTTGTTGATTTAACTGTAAACCTTGAAAAACCAGCTTCTTACGATGCAATCAAACAAGCAATCAAAGATGCAGCTGAAGGTAAAACTTTCAATGGCGAATTAAAAGGCGTATTAGGCTACACTGAAGATGCAGTTGTTTCTACTGACTTCAACGGCTGTGCTTTAACTTCTATATTTGATGCAGAAGCAGGTATCGCATTAACTGATTCTTTCGTTAAATTAGTATCTTGGTATGATAACGAAACTGGTTACTCAAACAAAGTATTAGACTTAGTTGCTCACGTTTACAACTACAAAGGCTAATTAAAACTTTGCAAAAATTAACCGCTCTTCGGAGCGGTTTTTTATTATCTAAAATTTAATTTACGATCTAAAAATGAACAAAGGATCACTAAGAATAATTTAAAACAATCAATATTCTTCTAGCTTTTATTCCTATTTAAGATTATATTAGCGAACGATTGTTCGCTCAATAAAATCAAAAATAGGGTTAATATGAATCTCGATCTCCATTTTGTTCATCGTATTCAACAACAAGCCAAAACTCGTGCAAATATGACCGCACTTCGCTATAAAGAACACGGCTTATGGCGAGACATCTCTTGGAAAAATTTTCAAGAGCAACTCAATCAACTTTCTCGTGCATTGCTTGCTCACAATATTGACGTACAAGATAAAATCGCCATTTTTGCCCATAATATGGAACGTTGGACAATCGCTGACATTGCGACCTTACAAATTCGAGCAATCACAGTACCTATTTACGCAACCAATACAGCCCAGCAAGCAGAATTTATCTTAAATCACGCCGATGTAAAAATTCTCTTCGTCGGCGATCAAGAGCAATACGATCAAGCATTGGAAATTGCTCATCATTGTCCAAAATTACAAAAAATCGTGGCAATGAAATCCACCATTCAATTACAACAAGATCCTCTTTCTTGCACTTGGGAAAATTTTATTGAAACAGGTTCAAACGTACAACAAAATGAACTAACCCAACGCTTAAACCAAAAACAATTATCGGATTTATTTACGATTATTTATACCTCTGGCACAACGGGAGAGCCTAAAGGTGTTATGTTAGATTACGATAATCTCGCTCACCAATTAGAAACACATGATCTTTCACTTAATGTGACAGAGCAGGATATTTCACTTTCTTTCTTACCCTTTTCGCATATTTTTGAACGAGCTTGGGCGGCTTATATTCTTCATAGAGGTGCAATACTTTGCTATTTAGAAGACACCAATCAAGTGCGGTCAGCTTTAACGGAGATTCGCCCAACTTTAATGTGTGCCGTCCCACGTTTTTACGAAAAAATTTATGCCGCCGTATTGGATAAAGTTCAAAAAGCACCAAAACTTCGCCAAATAATGTTCCATTGGGCAATTTCCGTAGGACAAAAACATTTTGATTTACGTACGAATAACAAAGCTATTCCGTTCTTATTGAAGAAACAATTTGCTTTGGCAGATAAATTAGTACTCTCAAAACTTCGCCAATTATTGGGTGGGCGTATAAAAATGATGCCTTGCGGAGGAGCTAAATTAGAACCTGCTATCGGGCTATTTTTCCACGCCATTGGTATCAACATCAAATTAGGCTATGGCATGACAGAAACAACTGCGACCGTTTCTTGCTGGCATGATTTCCAATTTAACCCAAATTCAATCGGCACACTCATGCCAAAAGCAGAAGTTAAAATTGGGGAAAATAATGAAATCCTCGTGCGTGGCGGAATGGTGATGAAAGGCTATTACAAGAAGCCAGAAGAAACGGCTCAAGCCTTCACAGAAGATGGATTCTTAAAAACTGGCGATGCGGGAGAATTTGACGAACAAGGGAATTTATTTATTACCGATCGTATTAAAGAATTAATGAAAACCTCAAATGGAAAATATATCGCGCCGCAATATATCGAAAGCAAAATCGGTAAAGATAAATTTATCGAACAAATTGCGATCATCGCCGATGCGAAAAAATATGTGTCTGCACTTATTGTGCCTTGCTTTGATAGTTTGGAAGAGTACGCTAAACAGATCAATATTAAATATCATGACCGTTTAGAATTATTAAAAAATTCTGACATTCTGAAAATGTTTGAGCAACGTATTAATGCGGTGCAAAAAGAATTGGCTCACTTTGAGCAAGTAAAGAAATTCACGCTACTCTCTCAAACATTCAGCATTAAATTAGGCGAAATTACACCAACATTAAAATTGCGTAGAAAAGTAATTTTGGAACGTTACCGCAAGCAAATTGAAGCAATGTATCATTCACAAGAAGCATAACCAAAAGGCTCTCAATTGAGAGCCTTTCTTTTCTAATTATTCAGGAAATTTTTCTTCTAAAATCAATGCAAGTCCATCTTCATTATTGGTTGCCGTAATCACATTTGCCGCTTGTTTAATTTCATCTGGCGCATTTCCCATTGCCACTCCAAGCCCTGCGTGTTGTAGCATATCCAAATCATTAAAATTATCGCCAAATGCAATCACTTCATTGGTTTGTACGCCAAAATAATCTTCCAAAAAACGCACCGCACTTCCTTTGGTTGCATTCTTGTGCATTACCTCTAAAAAGTTAGCATGGGAACGACAAATACTCAGATGTGGAAATTTTTCCTTTAAAATAATTTCAATTTCAATGATTTCTTCTGCTTCCCCAATAATTTGGATTTTATGCGGCGAACCTGTTGCTATTTCATCAAAAGGATGAATTTCAATTTTGGTGACGCTGCATTCATAAATCACCCATTTATTTTCTACGTCACGAGCATGGCAATCATTATTGGTATAATAATTCACGCCAAGCAACGGATGATCCGCCAAAACAGCATTAATCTCTAAAACATCTTGTGGATCAATTTGTACGCTATAAATTGGTTCAAAATGTTGATTTAAAATAAGCGCACCACTAAATGCAACAAGCACATTATTCGTTTCAAGCTGTTTCCAATACGGCAAAATCCCTAAAGGAGAACGCGCCGAAATTGGCACAAAAGGAATGCCATTCGCCGTTAAACGCTTAATCGCCGCAACAGTTCGGGTGGAAATGGTATGTTGAGAAGTTAATAAGGTGCCATCAAAATCACTAAATACTGCTTTATACATCATTACTCCGAATAAAATCATTTCTCTGCTAGATAAGGATCAGCAAAGCCTAATCCTTGCATAATTTGAGTTTCTAAACTTTCCATTTCCTCAGCTTCATCGTCTTCAATATGATCATAACCGAGTAAATGTAAGCTACCATGCACGACCATATGCGCCCAATGCGCCATTAATGGTTTATCTTGTTCTACGGCTTCTCGCTCCACGACTTGACGACAAATAACGAGATCCCCTAGCAACGGCAACTCCACTTCATCGGGACATTCAAATGGAAATGAAAGCACGTTAGTCGGGCGATCCTTGCCACGATAAGTTAAATTTAATTCGTGGCTTTCGGCTTCATCCACAATACGAACCGTCATTTCGACTTCATTGTCCTCAGGCTGAACAGCCGCCGTTGCCCACTGAACAATTTGTTCTTCTGCTGGTAAACCCTCTATATTTTCTGTGGCAATTTGCAAATCAACCAATATACTTCCCATTTTACTCTCCTAAATTCTTTTCAATTTCTGACCGCACTTTTTGCACCTATTGAATACATATAACAAACGTGTGGACTTATGACTATTCTTGTGTGTAAAAATAAAGCGAACTAACAACAAGCCCAATTACTCTCCACAAATTAATCTTTTCTTAATATAAAACATATATCGTAGGATAAATATGAAAATCAAACTATTCCCCCTATATAGACAAAATCATCCCCCGCACATTTTACACTCCATTTTCGAAGCAAACTGAAAAATATTCGCTATAGTTGATTTTTGTGCTTAAATTTTTAACCACTCTCACTGGATTAGTTAAACACAAGGATATGTAGGATGCAACTAGACACTTATCCACAATTTCTATAAATTAAAATTAATTTTGTGTTTTGAAGTAAACACAATTACAACAGCTAACCCATAATACCGCTTGCTTATTAAGCAAAAATACGTATTATAGACGTCTATACGTCAATACATCCAAATTTAAAAGAAAAAGAGAGAAAATATGTCTAGCTATTTATTTACATCCGAATCTGTCTCTGAAGGGCATCCAGATAAAATTGCCGATCAAATTTCTGATGCAGTACTTGATGAAATCCTAAAACAAGATCCAAAAGCACGAGTAGCTTGTGAGACCTACGTAAAAACCGGTATGGCATTGGTGGGTGGGGAAATCACAACCTCTGCGTGGGTTGATATTGAGAATTTAACCCGTAAAGTGATTTGTGATATTGGTTATGAACATTCTGAAATGGGTTTTGATGGCCATTCTTGTGCAGTGCTTAATGCGATTGGTAAACAATCTGTAGATATTAACCAAGGCGTTGATCGTGAAAATCCATTAGATCAAGGCGCAGGCGACCAAGGTATTATGTTTGGTTATGCCACTAATGAAACGGATGTATTAATGCCTGCAGCTATTACTTATGCACATCGTTTAATGGAAAAACAAGCTGAAGTGCGTAAAAGCGGTAAATTAGCATGGTTACGCCCAGATGCGAAAAGCCAAGTTACTTTAAAATATGAAGATAATAAAATTGTTGGTGTGGATGCGGTTGTGCTTTCTACTCAACATTCTGAAGAAGTTAGCCAAAAAGACTTACACGAAGGTGTGATGGAAGAAATTATCAAACCTGTATTACCAAGTGAATGGCTTTCTAAAGAAACAAAATTCTTCATTAACCCGACTGGTCGTTTTGTTATCGGTGGGCCAATGGGCGATTGTGGTTTAACTGGTCGTAAAATTATTGTCGATACTTACGGTGGTGCCGCTCGTCACGGTGGTGGCGCATTCTCAGGAAAAGATCCATCTAAAGTTGACCGTTCCGCAGCTTATGCTGCACGCTATGTTGCAAAAAATATTGTGGCAGCAGGTTTAGCAGATCGTTGTGAAATCCAACTTTCTTATGCGATTGGTGTGGCTGATCCAACATCTATTATGGTCGAAACCTTTGGAACTGGAAAAGTTGCAAATGAATTATTAGTGTCATTAGTTCGTGAATTTTTTGATTTACGTCCTTATGGCTTAATTAAAATGTTAGATTTAATCCAACCAATCTATCGTGAAACGGCAGCTTATGGCCATTTCGGTCGTGAGCAATTCCCTTGGGAAAAAGTGGATCGTGCAGCAGAATTACGTATTGCGGCAGGTTTAAAATAATAGGCTTGAATTTTTAGTTTGAAAGGCTTATGTTTAGAAGGTAACAAGATTTCTTGTTGCCTTAGTTGGTTTAGGTTGCTACCAAGCTGGGGAGCTAAAGAACAGCAACAAGAACCCGATAATAATCATTAAGATGATTTTTATCATAAGGCTATCTCCTTTCAGAGTTGTTAAACAAAGCTGATCGAGATTGAGTTACTGCCTGACCCGCCAGTCAGGCAATAACGTACCTGACCAACCACTGATCATTCTATCATATAAAGCCGCTTATCTAGCGGTTTTTGCTTTTACCAATGACATCAATATCACTCATTCCATTCCGTCATTTAAAAATGCAAGTGCAACGCAAATTGAATCAGTCTTTGCTACTTGCAGAGGCTTATTTTAAGCGAAAATTTACAATGCCTGAGGTAAATTATGAGTTGCGTGGCATAAAGGCAGGAGTTGCTTACCTACAAAAAAATGAAATAAAATTTAACCGCACTTTATTGCAAGAAAATACGGATGAATTTATTCGACAAGTCGTGCCACACGAGCTTGCGCATTTGATTGTGTATAAAATGTTTGGTCGCGTAAAACCACACGGGAAAGAATGGCAATTTGTAATGAATGAAATTTTTAAGCTGCCTGCAGATACCTGTCATCAATTTGATATAAAAAATGTGCAAGGTAAAACCTTTGAATATCGTTGTGCGTGCCAAACCCATTTTCTAAGTATTCGTCGGCATAACAAAATAATGAAAGAAAACATCGAATATTTGTGTAAAAAATGTAAGGGAAAATTAATTTTTGTCGATGAAGACGAATAATTTTTGTGATATATTTTTCCAGTTTATTCAATAAATAAAAGGATTATCCAATGAAAAAATCTTTATTAGCTGTTATTGTTGGTGCATTTACCTTTGCTTCTGTTGCAAATGCGAATATTTATGCTGAAGGCGATGTCGGTTTATCTCGAACTAAAGCCAACGATAGTAACAATACAAGAGTTGAACCTCGCGTATCCGTGGGTTATAAAGTAGGAAATACACGCGTTGCGGGTGATTATACTCATCACGGAAAAGTTGATGGCACAAAAATTCAAGGTTTAGGTACTTCGGTATTTTATGATTTTGATACAAATTCTAAAGTGCAACCTTATGTTGGTGCTCGTGTTGCAGCTAACCAGTTTAAATATGATAACAGAGCTAACCAACCATATAGAAGTTCTTCAGAAATTAAGCTCGGCTATGGTGCTGTAGCAGGTGCGAAATATAAATTAGATGGCAACTGGTATGCAAATGGCGGTGTTGAATACAATCGTTTAGGTAATTTTGATAGTACCAAAGTTAATAATTATGGCGCGAAAGTTGGCGTGGGTTACGGATTCTAATTTTTAGAATACAAAAATCTTTTTTATAAAACACTTTAATTTAACGGTGATCGTTTAAAACAATCACCGTTATTTATTTTTGGATTATTTCAATACGTTAAAACCCAAAACTTCCCCCTGTTGCAGCACCCACACCGTTATTGGTATCAGCAGAGCCAGAAAGGCTAATTACTATATTTGGTTTAGGTGTATAACGAACCCCAACTGCAACAGCAGATTGTCCTTGATAAGTCCCTGCAGCTACGCCAGTAATTTGGCGGGTTATGCCTCTTATTTCATTCCCCACTGAAACCGAACCCGCAGTGCCTTTCCAAGTTGAAACTAATTCATTTTTAGCTGTTTCATAAGGTTTAGTCGCGTTGTCAATCTTAGCTTGATTTGGATTAGCTGCGGTTTTCAACTGTTCCATATTGCTTTTTAACCCAGCAACTTCCTCTTTTTTTTCGGCAAATCGTAAAGAATATTACGTAATTCTGCCAAATCAGCATAATTTTGACGCTCTGTTTTATAAGCATTTTCCAATGGCTTAATATCAAAAATATGTGATCAAGATCACAAAATAAAAAATCCCAACGGAGATTGGGATTTAAAAATCACTAAAAATTTTACCACACTTTATGCTTTTGTTACTTCAAAACGTTCAAATGCCAATACTTTTTTCTCTAGTTTACGTAGTAATAAAGTCGCAATGCCCGTAATAATTAAATATATACCGCCCGCAATGCCGTAAATTGTCAGTGCATCATATTCTGTACCATAAAGTTGGCGAGCATAGCCCATAATATCCATAATGGTAATGGTGGAAGCTAATGCCGTGCCTTTAAATACCAAAATAATTTCGTTACTGTAAGACGGCAACGCACGTTTTAAAGCGTAGGGAATTAAGATTTTGAGTGTCTGTAATCGGCTTAATCCTAACGCTGCACAACTTTCCCATTGTCCTTTATGAATGGCTTTTACTGCACCGTGAAATAATTGGGTGGAATAAGCTGCACTGTTTAGTGCTAAAGCTAATGCGGCACAGAACCACGCATTAGATAAGAAAAACCATAATGGGCTGTCAATAATCCATTGAAATTGACCGGGCCCCGCATAAATTAAAAAGAACTGTACTAACAGTGGCGTGCCTGTGAATAAAGTAAGGTATAAATTGACCGCACTTTTTATCCATTTATTTTCCATTGAAAGTAAAAAAGTAAGAAATAAGGCTAAAAAGAAAGCAATCAGTAAGGATACGACAGTAAGTAGTAAACTCGTTGGAATCCCTTGTGCGATCACAGTTAAATATTCTTGAAACATTATTTCACGCCCCTTTCAAAACGAGTAAAACGCAGCTCTAATTTTCGAATACCAACTTGGCTAATTAATGTTACCGCTAAATAAATTAACGCAGCAATACCGTACCAAGTAAAGGGTTGATGTGTATTGGCATTAATCAGATCCGCTTGGCGCATCAAATCATCTACGCCAATTAATGAAACTAATGCTGTGTCTTTTAGTAATACAAGCCATTGATTGCTTAAACCTGGTAAAGCGTGACGCCATACTTGTGGCATAACAATGTGAATAAAGGTATAGCTTTTGCTTAAACCTAACGCTGCACCTGATTCCCATTGTCCTTTTGGTATGGCTTGAATTGCGCCGCGTAATGTTTGTGAAGCATAAGCCGCAAAAATAAGAGAAAGCGCAAACACACCACAGCCAAATGCCCCAAATTCAATGTATTCTCCTGTTAGCATTTCTACTAATTCAGTAGAACCAAAATAGACAAGTAATACAACAATAATTTCGGGTAAGCCACGTAATAATGCCACAAATATTGTCATCGGCTTGCCAACAAAACGATTTGCTTCAAGTGCGGTAAAAATTAGGCTTAAAAATAAGCCTAAGATCAATGAACAGACCGCAAGCCCTAAAGTCATTAGGGCAGCAGTAAACATTAAAGAAAGAAAGTCAGAAAACATAAATTATTTTGTCATCCATTTATCATAGATTTTTTGGTATTCGCCATTCGCTTTAATTGCAGCTAAACCTTTATTTAGTTGTGCCGCCAAATCTTTGTTTGATTTGTGCATTGCAATCGCTATCCCGTTACCAAAATATTTTTTATTGGTTACTTTTTCGCCTATAAATTGAATTTCTGGCTCTTTGGAAATCATATCGGAAAGCACTGCGGTATCGCCAAAAATAATATCAATCCGACCGCTCTTTAAGTCTAAAATAGCATTTTGTAAAGTTGAATAGGATTTTGGAGTATATTGCTTGGTCTCCGCTACGGTGTATTGTTGGAATGTTGTGCCATTTTGAACACCTATATTTTTTGCGCTCTCTAAAGTTGCTTTGCCTTTAAGAGCAACATAGCTTGCTGTGCTGTCGTAATATGGATCAGAGAATAGCACTTGTTTTGCACGAGCATCAGTAATATCAATAGCGGAAATTGCCGCATCAAAACGTTTTGCTTTTAAATTTGGAATTAACGCATCAAAGGCTTCGCTCTTGAATTTACAGGTTGCTTGGATTTCTTGACAAATTGCATTTGCCACATCCACATCAAAGCCGATAATTTCGCCTTTTTCATTTGTGGTTTCAAATGGTGGATAGCTAGGTTCCATTGCAAAAGTTAGTTCTTGTGCGTTTGCAGCAACAGATGATCCCAATAAAATGGCAGTTAATAATGTTTTTTTCATCGTAAGCTCCTTATTTCTAGTGAGAAAGATAGTGTTTAAATTGTTCGGTTTTCGGATTTTCAAAGCAATCAGCCGATCCCATTTCGACGATTTTACCTTGTTCCATATACACCACTTTAGTTGCTACTTTTTGTGCAACATTGACTTCGTGGGTTACAATCACTTGCGTAATGCCAGTTTCTTGTAATTCTTTAATAATATCTACAACTTGCGCAGTAATTTCTGGATCTAATGCTGCCGTTGGTTCATCAAATAATAGAACTTGTGGCTTCATCATCAGTGCGCGTGCTATTGCAACACGTTGTTGTTGCCCACCTGACAAATGTAATGGAAAGCGATCAGCAAGTTGTTCTAAACGTAAACGTTTTAACAATTCCATTGCATCAGTTTTCGCTTCACTTTCACTCACACCACGCACTTTCATTGGTGCTTCAATTAAGTTTTCAATTACCGTTAAGTGCGGCCAAAGATGATATTGTTGAAACACCATTCCTACATCTTGGCGTAATTGTCTGATTGCTTTGGGATTTGCCATTGCATTGGATAAATTAAATTCATTGTTTGTAATGCTTAATTCGCCAGATTTTGGCACTTCTAACAAATTTAATGTGCGAATTAATGTACTTTTGCCTGCGCCACTTGGGCCCAGCAACACAACGGTATCGCCCTCTTCAGCTTCAAGGTTAATATCAAATAACGCTTGTGATGAACCGTAAAAGAAATTGAGATTTTTAACACGAATAGCCATTTTTCTTCTCTATGCTTTATAAGATGAAAAAATATTACATTTTTATGCATAATTATGCAAATGCTATTAATAAAAAATCCCAAAAAAATTTGGGATTTTAAAAACTTGATTGAAATCAACCGCACTTTAGGCTTGTTTTGCCATTTCAAACTCAATTAACATCATTAAAATATGAATGACTTTGATATGGATTTCTTGAATACGATCTGCATAACTGAAATGGGGTACGCGAATTTCAACATCTGCTAATCCTGCCATTTTTCCGCCATCTTTGCCTGTCATCGCAATCACTTTCATTCCTTTTGCTTTTGCCGCTTCAATAGCATTTAAGATATTTTTTGAATTGCCTGAAGTTGATAAACCGAATAATACATCGCCTTTTTGACCCACCGCTTCAACATAGCGTGAAAATACATATTCATAGCCAAAATCATTACTTACACAGCTTAAATGGCTTGCATCTGAAATCGCAATAGCGGGATAACCAGGGCGATTTTCACGATAACGACCAGTTAATTCTTCTGCAAAATGCATCGCATCACAGTGCGAACCGCCATTACCACAAGAAAGCACTTTTCCGCCTTGCTTGAAACTGTTGGAAATTAATAATGCGGCTTCTTGAATTAATTTAATGTTATTTTCATCAGCAATAAATTTGTTTAACACATCTTGTGCTTCCACAAGTTCTGCTTTGATTTGATCTAAATACATTGATTGCTCCTTTTAGCATAAAATCGCGATGGCATTGTATAGCAGATGAAGATTCTTCGCTAGCGTAAATAAAAATTCATCTTTTTTCGATGAAATGATGATTTTTTGCGATTTAGATCGAAAAAATAAGTTTGAATGGTTGGGGATTTTTCAAGATATGTTTATCTTGCGTAAACTTATTAGCCTTTTAATTTTCAAAAACACAATGAAATTTTACCGCACTTTGTTACTTTTCTTGGCGAGTTCTTTTGCTTTTGCTAACTCAGATTTAATGCTTCTTCATACCTACAATAATCAACCCATAGAGGGTTAGGTAATGTCTGAAAAGTTAGATGGCGTACGCGGTTATTGGAATGGAAAGCAATTATTAACCCGACAAGGGCAACCTTTATCGCCGCCCGCCTATTTCATTAAGGATTTTCCGCCTTTTGCGATTGATGGCGAATTATTTAGTGAGCGGAATCATTTTGAGGAAATTTCATCCATCACAAAATCTTTTAAAGGCGACGGTTGGGAAAAACTTAAATTGTATGTTTTTGATGTGCCTGATGCAGAAGGCAATTTATTTGAGCGTTTAGCTAAATTGAAAGCATATTTAGTCGAACATCCCACAACTTATATTGAAATTATTGAGCAAATTCCTGTTAAAGATAAAACCCATTTATATCGATTTCTTGCACAAGTCGAAAATTTGCAAGGCGAGGGCGTTGTTGTACGCAACCCCAATGCACCTTATGAACGTAAGCGAAGCTCACAAATTTTAAAATTGAAAACAGCACGAGATGAAGAATGTACAGTTATTGCACACCATAAAGGCAAAGGACAATTTGAAAATGTGATGGGTGCTTTAACTTGTAAAAATCATCGGGGAGAATTTAAAATCGGTTCGGGTTTTAACTTAAACGAACGAGAAAATCCCCCTCCGATAGGATCTGTAATTACTTATAAATATCGAGGCCTCACGAGTCGTGGAAAACCTCGATTTGCAACCTATTGGCGAGAGAAAAAATGAGCCTATTTATAAATCTTACAAAATGAATTTAATCAATATGGAAACAAGCGATTAATTTTCCATCAGTATGTTGCTCTAAGTGCGGTTGATTTTCACGGCATTTTTCTGTCGCTTTCCAACAACGAGGATTAAATGCACAGCCTTTGGGCGGATTAATTGGACTTGGCAATTCGCCCGTCAGCTTTATACGCTCACGGCGTAAGTTTGGTGACAAACGTGGCGTCGCTGAAAGTAACGCTTTGGTATAAGGATGTTGAGGATTAGAGAAGATTTGCTCTGTTGTTCCTTTTTCGACACAACGACCTAGATACATTACCATCACTTCATCAGCGATATGTTCTACCACAGAAAGATCGTGTGAAATGAACACGTAAGACAAGCCTAATTCATCTTGTAAATCCATCATTAAATTCAGTACTTGCGCACGCACGGAAACATCCAATGCAGAAACAGGTTCATCGGCAACGACAACATCAGGATTTAACATTAAACCACGTGCAATGGCGATGCGTTGGCGTTGTCCGCCTGAAAACATATGGGGATAACGGTCATAAAATTCAGCTCGCAATCCCACTTTTTCCATCATCGATAAAACTTTTTCTCGCCGTTCTTTGGCGGAAAGTTTTGTGTTGATAATTAATGGTTCTTCCAAAATTGAACCAATCTTTTTGCGTGGATTCAATGATGCATAAGGATTTTGAAAAACAATCTGAATTTTTTTACGACGTAGTGCTTTTGTTTCAGAATCATTTTCTAAAAAATTATGCCCTTTGTAATAAAGTTCGCCTTTGGTTGGTTCTTCAATCATTGTCAATAAACGACCTAGCGTTGATTTTCCACAACCAGATTCCCCCACGACAGCTAAAGTTTTACCACGTTCAAGCTGAAAAGAGACACCATCTAACGCCTTTACTTGCTGTGGTTTTGCAAACAAGCCTTTTTTTACAGGGTAATATTTTTTTAAGCCAATCGCATTTAATAATGGCGCATTTTCTTTTACTTCATTCGTCATTATTAAGCTCCTTGATATTCAACGGGATTGCCTTGTTCGTTCAGCGGAGTGTGGCATTTTACTTTACGCGAACCGATCTGATGCAATAGAGGTTCAACTTGGCGGCAGTATTCAGTGGCATAAGGGCAACGAGGATTTAATAAACAGCCTGTTGGGCGATCGTATTTTCCAGGTACTACACCTTGTAATGACGCTAAGCGAGATTTTCCTTCTGCAAATTCTGGTAATGAACGTAACAAGGCTTGCGTGTAAGGATGTTTTGGATCGCGGAAAATATCTTTTGCGGTGCCTTCTTCAACGATTTGTCCAGCATACATCACGATAATTCGATCTGCTGCTTCTGCCACAAGTGCTAGATCGTGAGTAATCAAAATTAGGGACATACATTCTTTCTTTTGCAATTCAAGTAAGAGTTCCATAATTTGTGCTTGAATAGTCACGTCCAATGCTGTGGTTGGCTCGTCAGCAATCAATAATTTAGGTCTGCAGGCAATTGCCATCGCAATCATCACACGTTGGCTCATACCGCCAGAAAGCTGATGGGGATAAACATTCATTCGAGATTCAGGATCTGGAATACCAACCAATCTTAAAAGCTCTAAAGTGCGGTCTTTTCTCGCCTTTTTTGTGCCACCCTCGTGAGTTTTTAACGCTTCCATAATTTGGAAACCCACAGTATAAGCTGGATTTAAACTTGTCATCGGATCTTGGAAAATCATCGCAACATCAGCACCAATAAGCTGACGTTTGGCTTTATGATCTAAAGTAAGCAAATTTGTGTTTTCAAATTGCAAGGATTCTGCCGATACACGCCCAGGATGATCAATTAATCCCATAATTGCGAGAGAGCTAACAGATTTCCCTGATCCCGATTCTCCCACAATACCAAGCACTTCGCCTTGTGCAACTTGATAGCTGATACGATCCACTGCTTTAAATGGCGTTTTTTTATCGCCAAAGTGAACAGAAAGTTCTTTTACGTCTAATAATGCCATTCTGTTTTCCTATTGTTTGAGTTTTGGATCAAGTGCATCACGCAAGCCATCGCCCATTAAGTTGAAAGCAAGCACCAAAGATAAAATAACTAAACCGGGAATTGTAACTAACCAGTTTGCCGCTTGCATAAAACCACGTGCTTCGGAAAGCATTGTGCCAAGTTCTGGTGTTGGCGGTTTTGCACCAATGCCTAAGAAACCAAGTGTCGCAAGTTCTAAGATTGCATTGGAAATGCCCATTGTCATTTGCACAATTAAAGGGGCTAAACAGTTTGGTAAAATCACAATAAACATTAGGCGTAAAATACCTGCGCCAGCCACTTTAGATGAAGTCACATAATCACGATTTTTTTCATTCATCACGGCTGCTCGAGTTAAACGCACATAGCTAGGAATTGACACAACGGCGATAGCTAAAGTGGCGTTGGCGAGTGATGGCTCTAAAATAGAGACGACCACAATCGTCAAAAGCAAGTTTGGAATCGCGAGCATAATATCAATTAGGCGAATGATAATTGTATCTAGCACGCCGCCATAATAGCCAGAAATCAAGCCAAGACTGGTGCCAAAGGCGCAAGATAGCAATACGATGACAAATCCAGCAAAAACGGAAATTCGTGTTCCGTAAATGATGCGCGAAAGAATATCTCGCCCAATATCATCTGTGCCGAGTAAATAGGCAGGATTGCCGCCCTCATACCAAGCGGGAGGCAGTAAAAGTGCGGTACGATTTTGCTCTGTTGGATCAAAAGGCGCAATATAAGGCGCGAGAATGCTGATTAAGGCAACCAGTAAAATAAAGATTAAGCCAATTAGCGCACCACGATTTTGTTTAAAGTAAAACCAAAATTCTTGCAAGGGCGTTTTCGGCGCGAAAGTTGAAGGCGTGTCAGACATAATTTCTCCTACAATTAATGACGGATACGCGGATTGACCACACCGTAAAGTAAATCGACGGTTAAATTCACCACAATAATAATCGTCGCAATAATCAGTACAGAACCTTGTAATACTGGATAATCACGGGCTTGAATAGCATCAATAATCCATTTTCCAATTCCTGGCCAAGAGAAAATGGTTTCGGTGAGAACTGCACCAGAAAGCAATTGACCTACAATTAATCCCACTACAGTAACAACAGGAATTAACGCATTACGCAATGCGTGAACAATAACAATTCGAGTATAGCTTAAACCTTTTGCTTTTGCCGTGCGAATGTAATCTTCGCCTAATACTTCCAACATCGCAGAGCGTGTCATACGAGTAATAATGGCAAGAGGAACTGTGCCTAATACGATGGCAGGAAGAATTAGAGATTTCACTGCATTTTCAAAAGCACCAGAAACACCTGAAAGCCAGCTATCAATAAGCATAAATCCTGTTGGTGTATCGATCCAAAATTCATTATCTAAACGTCCGCCTTGCGGTAAACCAAGTTGTGGCGAAACATATAAAATTAAAATTAAACCCCACCAGAAAATTGGCATAGAATAACCTGTGAGCGATGCTACTGTAACCGTGTGAGAAATCCAACTGTCTTTTTTTACTGCGGCAATTGTGCCTAAAATAACGCCGCCTAATAATGACCAAAATAACGCAAAAAATGCTAATTCAGCGGTAGCAGGAAAAAGCGTAAAAAATTCACTAAGAACAGGTTGTTGAGTGCGGAACGATGCACCGAAATCCCCTTGAATTACATTGCCAATATAGTGGAAATATTGCTGATAAAGAGGTAAATCTAAACCCAATTGGTGCAGCATTTGTTGATGTACTTCTGCCGTTAAGCCACGTTCCCCCATCATAATTTCCACAGGATCACCGGGAATAAAACGCACAAGGGCAAAGGTAATAAAAGTAATGGCAATAAAAGTAGGGATCACCATTAAGATTCGTTTGAATACAAATTTAAACATTCCATCACTCGTAGATAATAAAAGTGCGGTAAAAATTCACCGCACTTTTCAAAGAAATTAATCGGTAGAAGTAAAACTCTCTTGGATTCTACCGTACTTTTTCCAGTTTTGCCAAATGTGCAATAAGCCATTTAATGCCTTGTGCTTGGAAGGCAATTTGGAGGCGAGTATTGTTATCTGATCCTTCGACATTAATGACTGTGCCAAAACCGAATTTTTCATGTTTGACTTTTTGACCCATTTTCCATTCATTTTCGACCGCACTGGTATTCGACAATGAACCGACTTTTGTTAGATTCATTGCACGCGTGACAGTCCCTCGTAAACGAATTTCTTGGATACATTCTCTCGGTAATTCTGCGATAAAACGTGATGGTAAATGGCGTTCTTCTTTTGCATATAACCGACGGCTTTCCGCATAAGAGATGGTCAGTTTTTTCTTCGCGCGAGTAATACCGACGTAAGCTAAACGACGTTCTTCTTCTAAACGCCCAGGTTCTTCAAAAGAACGGAAACTTGGGAATAATCCTTCTTCTACGCCGACCATAAACACACGAGGAAATTCTAGGCCTTTAGCGGAGTGTAACGTCATCATTTCTACACAAGATTGATGCGGAGAGGCTTGTTCTTCGCCAGCTTCTAAGGAAGCGTGCGTTAAAAAGGCGGTGAGTTCGGTCATTTCTTCTGCATTATCAGGTTTGATAAATTCACGGGTTGCACTGACTAACTCTTCCAAGTTTTCAATACGCACTTCGCCTTTTTCGCCTTTTTCTTGTTGATACATTTCATATAAACCCGAATGTTTAATCACAAAATCAGTTTGTGCGAAAAGCGGCATTTCTGCTGTATCAAGTTGTAATGAATTAATTAATTCTTGGAAACGTAATAAGGCTGTTGAGGCTCGTCCAGCCAACATATTTTCTTGTGTTGCGACTTGTACTGCTTGCCATAAGGTAATTTGGCGTTCGCGTGTTAAGTTACGCAATATATCTAAAGTGCGGTCGCCAATGCCACGGGTTGGCGTATTAATTACACGCTCAAAAGCCGCATCATCTTGACGATTATTAATCAAACGAAGATAGGCTAACGCATCTTTAATTTCTTGGCGTTCGAAGAAACGCATACCGCCATAAATACGATATGGAATTTGACAACGAATTAAGGCTTCTTCAATAACCCGTGATTGACTATTACTACGATAAAGTACAGCGCAATCATCAAGTTTTCCGCCATTTTCTACCCAATCCTGAATTTGTGAAGCGACAAATTTTGCTTCGTCCAATTCATTAAAGGCGGCATAGATGCCCACAGGATCGCCTTTTTCACCCTCTGTCCATAAATTTTTACCAAGACGATCACTATTGTTTGCAATCAATTCATTTGCGCTGTTTAGGATATTGGCGGTAGAACGATAGTTTTGTTCAAGGCGAATTGTTTCTGCTTTGAAATCTTTTAAGAATTTCTGGATATTTTCGATTTGTGCACCACGCCAACCATAAATAGATTGATCATCATCGCCCACAATCATTACTTTGCCTGTTTTTCCTGCGAGAATTTTGATCCATTTATATTGAATTTTATTGGTGTCTTGAAATTCATCTACCAAAATATGCTGAAAACGTTGTTGATAAAGTTGCAAAATTAATGGTTTTTTCTCAAATAATTCATAGGCTCGAATTAATAATTCAGCAAAATCGACTAATCCTGCGCGATCGCAAGTGTCTTGATAAATCTGATAAATTTTAATCCATTCACGCTCTTGACGATCATTAAAATCTTCAATGTCGTTTGGTCGCAAGCCTTCATCTTTTTTGTTATTGATATACCAACAAGCCTGTTTCGGCGGAAAAGCTTTCTCATCAAAATTATGTAATTTTAATAACCGTTTAATTAAACGAAGTTGATCTTCTGAATCCAAAATTTGGAAATCCTGTGGCAATCCTACATCTAAATGGTGGGCTCGCAATAAACGATGGGCAATGCTATGAAAGGTTCCAATCCACATACCAAATAATTGATGTTGTGCGTGTTTGGCAAGGGTAGCTTGAATACGATGACGCATTTCTGCTGCTGCTTTATTGGTAAACGTCACCGCCATAATGCTGCCTTCAGAAATATTTTCTACCGCAATTAACCAAGCGATACGGTGTGTCAATACACGCGTTTTGCCAGAGCCTGCACCAGCTAGCACTAAGTGATTACCAAGAGGAGCAGCTACGGCTTTGCGTTGTTTATCGTTAAGTCCGTCAAGTAATTCAGAAATATCCATGATGAAATTTTTATCTGTTCAAATTTACAGGAATTATAAGTCTAATTTTTTTATATCACAATCAAGAAAATCATAAACTTATCCGACTTTACAAAAATAGTATTACAACTTATATTGATTCACGGTTAGTCGGGGTGCGGACATCGCTGAGAAAATACCCGTGAACCTGAAACAGTTAGCACTGGCGTAGGAAACTAATCTCTCCTTCTTACTTAAAGGGCTGACTTACTTTTTTCTGTATTCATATAAGTAAGGATGCATCATGACACTCTCTTTTTCTTTAAAAAATTCTTTTAAATTGACCGCACTTTCCAGCGTGCTTGGTTGCGGCTTATTAGGATTAAGTTTATCAACCCCTGCTCAAGCAGAAGGCAAATTAGTGCTGTATTGCAGCGTCCAAAACACGACTTGTGAAAAAGTCGCTCGCGCTTTTAGCAAAAAATATAATGTGGACACTCAGTTTGTGCGTAATAGCACTGGGACTGTATTAGGCAAAATCAAAGCTGAAAAAGAAAATCCACAAGCAGACGTGTGGTATGGCGGTACATTGGAACCGCACTTTCAAGCACGAGATGCAGGTTTGTTAGAAACTTATCGTTCGCCTCTGCAAAAAGAAATTATGCCTCAATTCAAAAAGCTCACGGAACAACGTGGCGATACTACGTCGATTATTTATCTTATGGAGCTTGGCATTGGGATGAATGAAAAACTGCTAGCTGAAAAAAATATCGCGAAACCTCAATGTTATGCTGATTTATTAAAACCAGAATTTAAAGGGTTAATTCAATATCCAGATCCTCGAGTATCGGGCACTGGCTACACTATTCTTACAACTTTAATTGAAATTATGGGCGAAGATAAAGCCTTTGCTTATTTGAAAGAACTTGACAAAAACATTGCTCAATACACGAAAACTGGATTAGCAACGGCTAATATTTCTACGGGCGCAGCCGCTGTTGATATTGGTTTTATGCATACTTATGTGCGTGAAAAGGATAAAGGTGCGCCAGTTATTGGTGCTTTACCTTGCGAAGGCATAGGCTATACGTTAGGGGCGGTCAGTATCATTAAAAATGGACGCAATTTAGAGAATGCTAAACGCTTTGTCGATTTTGTTCTTTCTGCTGAAGCCCAAGAAATTCATTGGCGTGAGGCGGATTCTTACCAACTGCCAACAAATATTCATGCCAAAGCGCATCCACATCTTTCAGAGCCAGCAAAACTTAAACTACTTGATATTGATTTCATCAAATTTGGTTCGGATCAAGAGGCGAAACGATTAATAGAACGCTGGGTTGAAAATGTGAAGGAAAGAAAAGAGTAATTGATGTTAGCCTGATAAAAGTGCGGTGAAAATTCACCGCACTTTGCTTTTCCCCTTGAAATCTTTCTTTTTATTCTTATATCTGTGACGTTCAATTTTTATCTTTATGAAGGAAAAAATTATGTCACAAAATCAAGAAACTCGTGGCTTCCAATCTGAAGTCAAACAACTCCTCCAATTAATGATTCATTCTTTGTATTCCAACAAAGAAATTTTCTTACGTGAATTAATTTCTAATGCCTCTGATGCGGCAGATAAATTACGTTTTAAAGCGCTTTCCAACCCTGCTTTATATGAAAGTGATGGCGACTTGCGTGTGCGTGTGAGCTTTGATACGGACAAAGGCACTATCACAATTAGCGATAACGGCATTGGTATGACTCGCGAGCAAGTCATCGATCATTTGGGTACGATTGCGAAATCAGGAACAAAAGAATTTTTAACCGCACTTGGTCAAGATCAAGCAAAAAATAGCCAGTTTATTGGGCAGTTTGGTGTAGGTTTTTATTCAGCTTTTATTGTGGCAGATAAAGTGACTGTAAAAACCAGAGCAGCTGGTGAAGAGGCGGATAAAGCCGTACTTTGGGAATCTGCGGGCGAAGGCGAATATTCTGTGGCGGATATTGAGAAAAAATCCCGTGGCACAGATGTGATTTTGCACTTACGTGAAGATGAAAAAGAATTTTTAAACGAATGGCGTTTGCGTGAAATTATCAGTAAATATTCTGACCATATTGGCTTGCCAGTGGAAATGCTGACGAAAGAATACGATGATGAAGGCAAAGAGTGCGGCGAAAAATGGGAGAAAATTAATAAATCCGATGCACTTTGGACGCGTTCTAAAAATGATGTCTCCGATGAGGAATATAAGGAGTTTTACAAACATTTAAGCCATGATTTTGCAGATCCTGTGACTTGGGCGCATAACAAAGTTGAAGGAAATCAAGCATATACTAGTTTGCTTTATGTGCCAGCTAAAGCACCTTGGGATTTATTTAATCGCGAACATAAACACGGCTTAAAACTTTATGTTCAACGTGTATTTATTATGGATGATGCTGAGCAATTTATGCCGAATTATCTACGTTTTATGCGTGGTTTAATTGATAGCAATGACTTGCCATTAAATGTATCTCGTGAAATTTTGCAAGATAACAAAATTACTGCAGCATTACGCAAAGCATTAACTAAGCGTTCATTACAAATGCTAGAAAAATTAGCAAAAGATGATACAGAAAAATATCTCCAATTCTGGAAAGAGTTTGGTTTAGTCTTGAAAGAAGGCCCTGCAGAAGATTTTGCTAATAAAGAAACTGTCGCGAAGTTATTGCGTTTTGCTTCAACGCATAATGATAGCAGCGAGCAAACTGTCTCTTTAGAAGATTACATCTCGCGTATGAAAGAGGGGCAAAAAGCTATCTATTACATTACAGCGGATAGTTATGTTGCAGCGAAAAATAGTCCGCACTTGGAGTTATTCAATAAAAAAGGCATTGAGGTTTTATTGCTTTCCGATCGCATTGATGAATGGATGTTAAGCTATTTAACTGAATTTGACGGTAAACAATTACAAAGTATCACGAAAGCCGATTTGGATTTAGGCGATTTAGCGGATAAAGAATCTGAAACACAAAAACAACAAGATGAAGCCTTTGGTAGTTTTATTGAGCGTGTGAAAAACTTGCTTGGGGAACGTGTGAAAATGGTGCGTTTAACTCACAATTTAACAGATACACCAGCGGTAGTTTCTACAGATAACGATCAAATGACGACTCAAATGGCGAAATTGTTTGCAGCCGCAGGGCAACCTGTTCCAGAAGTAAAATACACTTTTGAACTTAATCCAGAACATCATTTAGTGAAAAAAGTGGCTGATATTGCAGATGAAACTGAATTTGCTGATTGGGTGGAACTGTTGCTTGAACAAGCTATGTTAGCAGAGCGCGGATCTTTGGAAAATCCAGCTGCGTTTATTAAACGTATCAATAAGTTGTTAGGTTAATTCATTTGAGATGAAGTAGCATAAGGGTTAAAATCCTCAATCTGATTAGATTGAGGATTTTTCTTTTTTAGGTGAAATATGATTACAGTTTACGGTATTAAAAATTGCGATACAGTAAAGAAAGCGTTGAAATGGTTGGCGGATCACAATATTGAATATAAACTCCATGATTACCGTATTGATGGGTTAGATTTGAATTTTTTAACCCAAGCGGAAACTCAATTTGGCTGGGATGTGTTAGTGAATAAACGCAGTACAACTTGGCGTAATTTGGATGAGCAAGTTAAAAATTCTCTTGATAAAACCACCGCACTTTCCGTGTTGGCTGAGAATCCAACTTTAATTAAACGCCCAATTATTTTACAAGATGGGAAGGCATTAATTGGATTTAATGAAAAGGAATATCAGGCTGCTTTTGCTTAAAGTGCGGTTATTTTCTTAGGAGTTTTTATGAAAGAAAAAGTGGTTTCGTTGGCGCAAGATTTAATTCGTCGCCCGTCTATTAGCCCAAATGACGAAGGCTGTCAGCAAATTATTGCCGAAGGTTTAGAAAAATTAGGTTTTCAAATTGAATGGATGCCTTTTAATGACACGTTGAATTTGTGGGCAAAACACGGAACGAGCGAGCCAGTTATTGCTTTTGCAGGTCATACGGATGTTGTGCCTACTGGCGATGAAAATCAATGGTCGTCTCCGCCGTTTTCTGCGGAGATTATTGATGGCATGCTTTATGGGCGTGGTGCGGCGGATATGAAAGGCTCCCTTGCAGCAATGATTGTGGCGGCAGAAGAATACGTAAAAGCAAATCCTAATCATAAAGGCACCATTGCATTATTGATTACCTCTGATGAAGAGGCTGCCGCAAAAGATGGAACTATACGCGTGGTTGAGACGTTAATGGCGCGTGATGAAAAAATTACTTATTGTATGGTTGGAGAGCCATCGAGTGCTAAAAACTTAGGCGATGTTGTCAAAAATGGTCGCCGCGGCTCAATTACAGGAAATCTCTATATTAAAGGTATTCAAGGACACGTAGCCTATCCGCATTTAGCTGAAAACCCAATCCATAAAGCAGCCCCATTCTTGCAAGAATTAACGACTTACCAATGGGATAAAGGCAATGAATTTTTCCCGCCAACAATCCTACAAATTGCTAACATTCACGCGGGTACGGGAAGTAATAATGTAATTCCTGCTGAATTATATATTCAGTTTAATTTGCGTTATTGCACAGAAGTCACGGATGAAATCATTAAGCAAAAAGTCGCTGAAATGCTAGAAAAACACAATTTGAAATATCGTATTGAATGGAATTTATCAGGCAAACCCTTTTTAACAAAACCAGGTAAATTATTAGATTCGATAACCTCCGCTATTGAGGAAACCATAGGCATAACGCCAAAGGCTGAAACAGGTGGTGGCACGTCAGACGGTCGTTTTATTGCATTGATGGGCGCAGAAGTAGTGGAATTTGGTCCGTTAAATTCAACCATTCATAAAGTCAATGAATGTGTCAGTATAGAAGATCTTGGCAAGTGCGGTGAAATTTATCACAAAATGTTAGTGAATTTATTGGATAGCTAAAATGAAATTAACCCTAGAAATGCTTACAGGAAAGTCTCGTGAGCATTTAGTCAATTTACCCACAACTCATTCATCAAATCATTTTTTGCAAACACAAGCTATGCAAGCATTTCAAGCTTTGCAACAAAGTGCGGCAAAAAATGGCTTTAATTTACAGCCTGCGAGCAGTTTTCGTGATTTTGAACGCCAAAAACTTATTTGGAACAGTAAATTTAAGGGCGAGCGAAAAGTACACGATGATGCAGGAAAGGCATTAGATTTGAACCAATTAGATGACTGGCAAAAATGTCAGGCGATTTTACGTTGGTCTGCATTGCCGGGGGCGAGCCGTCATCATTGGGGAACGGAAGTGGATATTTTTGATCCTGATCTTTTGCCACAAGGGCAATCTTTACAACTGGAGCCTTGGGAATATGAAAAAGGCGGCTACTTCTTTGAATTGAGTGAATTTCTTGCCGAAAATTTACCGCACTTTGATTTTGCTTTGCCTTTTATGAATATGCAGTCCAATAAGAAAGTGGGGCGGGAGCCTTGGCATATCAGTTATTTGCCGTTAGCTGAATTGGCAAGCCAGCAATTTTCTCCAGAGATTTTGCAACAGGCGTGGAAAGGGGAAAATATTTTAGGCGCAGACTGTTTAATATCACATCTTGAACAAATTTTTTCCGAATATATTGTTTAAAAATAAGCCTTATCGTGAAGATAAGGCTTTATTGTTAAGCGTAAAAAAGCCCTTTTCTATGTAAATAAACAGGCAAATTATCGCCAATAGATAAATCGGGAGAAATAACGTTCTCAATCCATATTGCGTAGCCATTAATTTCAATTTGAATGGAGGTAATTTTTCCTTTAAATTCAATTTGTTTTATTTGTCCATTAAAAAGTGCGGTTGGATTTTCTGATGTTTTAAACAGGCTAAATTGTTCTGGACGAAGCAAAATCCTACCTTGAT
Organism: Haemophilus influenzae; assembly: GCF_900475755.1. NCBI lineage: Bacteria > Pseudomonadati > Pseudomonadota > Gammaproteobacteria > Pasteurellales > Pasteurellaceae > Haemophilus > Haemophilus influenzae. The sequence continues at coordinate 1,004,507 of NZ_LS483411.1, read as the reverse complement.
TTTGTGAGATTGATTTATTTTTTATAGGAATATTGCCTAATTGGCATTGAGCGGTATTTTCATCGAGTAGATTTGCAGGCAAAACAATACTTTCCCCCATAAATTTTGCTGTTTCAAGATGATTAGGCGACCAATAAAGGGTGCGTGGCGTATCGATTTGTAAAATTTTACCTTGCTGAATAATGGCGATTTTATCAGCGTAGCGTAAGGATTCATCACGGTCGTGAGTAACGAAAATTGCGGAAGCACCGCTTTGGCGAAGTGCTTGGAGCATCTCTTGGCGAATTTGTTGGCGAAGATGCTCGTCTAAGGCACTGAAAGGCTCGTCTAATAAAATCAGTTCTGGATTAGGGGCTAAAGCACGCGCCAATGCTACGCGTTGTTGTTGTCCGCCTGAAAGTTGATGTGGAAAGCGATCCGCCAGTTCAAAAATACCCGTTAGTTGCATTATTTGTTCAATCCGCGTTTTTTCTTCGCTATTTTTTCCTTTGCCGTTGCCTAATCCGTAAGCAATGTTGCGATAGACATTTAAGTGAGGAAAAAGTACGCCCTCTTGCACCACATAACCGAGATGACGTTGTTGCGTTGGAAGATTAAAATTCTCGCCAAAAATTAACCGCTCTTTTAGCCAAATTTCGCCAGTATTGGGGTGTTCAAATCCTGCAATGGCACGTAATAATGTAGTTTTGCCACAGCCTGAAGCACCAAGTAAAAAGAGGATTTCTCCGCGTTGTAAGCTGAATGAAATATCGTGCAGAACTTGTTGTTCATTAAAAAATTTATTGAGATTTTTAACGGTTAATAACGGATTATTTATCATTTTATTTAAACGCATATTTTTTCAATAAAAATACAGGAATACCCGAAAAAAGAACGAGCATTAACGCATAAGGGGTGGCGGCAGCATATTGCGCATCGCTGGTATGTTCCCACACAGCAATGGATAAGGTTTTAATATCATTTGATGTGAGCAAAAGCGTCGCGGTAAGCTCTTTCATTAAATTCAAAAAAACCAAAGCAAATGCGGCGGCCACACCTGGTAATATGGCTGGTAGCGTCAAGGTGCGAAAAATATAGAAAGGGCTTCGCCCAAGACTTTGTCCGACTTTTTCAATTTGATCGGAAAGTTGCTCTAAAGACGCTCTTAATGTAGTTTGTGCCATTGGCAAATAGAGCATAAAGTAGGCAATGATAATCACAAAAAAGGTTTGATATAGGTCGTTAGCGTAATGGATGGAAAAATAGACTAATGATAAGGCAATGACTAAGCCTGGCACAGCGTGTAATAGATATGGCAAGCGGTCGATCCAAATCGTTAAATAACTACGGTAACGAACAGCTGCCCAAACTAATGGCAAGGCACACATTACGGTAAGCAATGCGCCTAAGCCTGAAATGATAAATGAATTGCTGAATGCCGATAAAAATTCTGAAAAATCACCCGCACTTTCGAGTGAAGTTCCCACAATAAGCCAGTAAATTAACATAATCACAGGCACGCCAATGCTTAAAATGAATATGCTAGAGAAAAATCCGAAGGTTAAACATTGTTTTCCAAAGGAAAGTGTTTTTACGAGATAAGGACGCGTAACACCTTTTCCACTGTGGTAAAGGGTTTGTTTTCCACGAAAGAAAATTTCCCCAAAAACAATAAGTATACAAATCGCCATTAAAACGGCGGATAATAATGCAGCAGTGCTGTTGTTAAAAGACATTTCATATTCTTGGAAAATGGCAGTGGTAAAGGTTTGATAATTTAAAATTGACACTGCACCAAATTCGATCAACATATGTAAAGCAATCAGTAAGATACTACTACCAATGGCGGGTTTAAGTTGCGGGAAAATAACATACCAAAAGGTATACACAGGGCTTTTACCCAGCGAAAGGCTTACTTCTTCAAGAGAACGATCAAGTCTTTTTAGTATGGCGGAAACGGGCAAATAAGCCAAAGGAAATGAACTTAATGTCATAATACCAATTGTTCCCCAAAAACCCTCAACGCGGAATGTGAGGCTGATCCAAGTAAAACAACTTACAAAGGCGGGAATACAAAGGGGTAACGTCATCGCCACTTCAAAAAAAGCTTTACCGAAAAAGCGATAACGTTCAAGTAAAAAAGCACAAAGCGTGCCAAGTGAAATAGCACCGATAGTTACACAAACCATTAAAAGCATTGTATTGCTTAATAATTCAGCCATTCGAGGGCGAAACAATAGCTCAACACTTCGCGTTAATCCCACTTCTGTCGCACGCAAAATGACATACAGAAACGGCAAACATAACGGAAGCCCGATTAAGATGATAAGTAAAGTGAGCCAGAATGGCGGTCTGCGAGGCAAAGTTAAATCCTTTTAGGAATGTGAACCTTTCAGTTCACGCACGCAAGCGGTTAATTTTGTTAGAGAATTGTAAACGCGTGCGTGAATTTTTTCAAATACACGCACGCAATATTTGGATTATTTCAATCCAGCTTCTTCAATTAATTTGATCGCATGTTCTTTATCTTGAGCTGTTGTTGCGGACACCACTGGTGCTTCTAATTTTTCATAAGGTTCAAGATTAAATGGCGAAACCACATCAGCACGTAACGGATATTCTGCACGCGCTGCCACTAATGCCTCTTGACCTTTTTTACTCGCTAAGAAATCAACAAATTTTTGTGCTTCAGCTTGATTTTTAGAAGCTTTCAATACTGCTGCACCTGAATAGCTAACTAACGCACCTGGATCTTGGTGGCGAACAAAATAAAGACGGCTTTTTAGGTTTTCCACGCCTTTTTCTTTTGCTAGGTTATACCAATAATAGTTATTGATTAACGCAGCAGGTACTTCGCCATTTTCAACCGCTTGTAATGCCACACTATTTTTAGCGTAAAGTTTTCCGTTCTCTTTTAAACCTTTTAACCAATTAAGCGCAACTTTGTCCCCTTTCATTTTGCTTAACGCAACAACTTGCTCTAAGAACGCGCCAGAAGTTGATACATAACCGATTTTGCCTTTCCATTTTGGTGTTGCATAATCAAGCACTGATTTTTCCATATCTTTTTCAGATAATTTAGTGTGATCGTAAACCACTACGCGAGAACGGCCACTTAATGCAATCCAGTCTTTTTTCGGTGCAAGTGGTACGCCTTTTTGTGCGGTTTGTTGAATGGTTTGTTCTGAAATTGGTGCTAAAAGCCCTGCTTCAGAAAGATCGGCAAAAGTCGCTGTTTGTTCAGTATAGAAAACATCGGCTGGTGTTTTATCGCCTTCTTCTTTTAATTGACCTGCAAGTTGCTCACTTTTCCCGCTATTTAGCGTAACTTTAATGCCTGTTTCCTGTTCAAAGGCTTTTGCCACAGCCGTAGCGGCTTCTTTGTGCTGACCATTATAAACGGTAATATCAGCAAAACTATTAGCAGAAAAAGCAAGTGCTGCCGCAAGGGTAGCAAGTTTGAAATGTTTAAATTGCATTGAAAAGCTCCTTATGTTGAGTGCAAATTATTCAGTTAAGACTGAATTGTGGCTATTCTATGCCTAATTTCATTTAAATGCAAATAATTCTCAATTTAAGTTAATGTTTAGATGAAAAATAAAACGGTACATAACACGCACCGTCCACAGATTATAGGTTTACAGGCTGGATATAACCTAATCTTGTTAATACATCACAAAGCGCATTAAACAACTCAGTGCAATCATAAGTTTCATCAATCAACTTATCATTGTTGTTCATATCTTTATATTCATTTTGAATTAAATAGCCTTGTAATGCTGATGACATAACAAACTTCGTCTAAATGCCACATTGTAAAAATAATCAAGGCATTGCTCACGGCGACATAATCAGTCTCAGATAATTGATCGATCATTTCTCTCAAATGGTGAGGCATCCAAGAAATATAGGAAAGTTGGAAACTGGTATCGCCAATATAAGCTAATTGATGTTGATTAAGACTATCCACAAATTGATGAAGATAAATTGGATGATTGTGGTATTCAAGATATTCGTGTGCAACATAATGATCACTATGTATTTGAATACTATCAAAATTATCCACTAGGCTATGATTTTTTATTTTTTCAGAGGCAATGGATTTAATTGCATCAGAAAATAATTGAACCACCACTTTACCACGACGAGTTTGTTCTGCAAGCGGCAAATCTTGCGTATATTTATTGGCATAAAGCATAATATCCCGTGCAACTTCGCGGCTTTTCCAACCTGGGTAGGTATTATAAGAAATATAAGCAATACCGTTTGAGGTTAAATTTTCGCGACAAATTTCAAGAATATTTTTGTTTCTAAACGAACATTGGTTAAGCCCATTGATTGAATAATTTCATTACCTTGGGTAATTTGACTATCCGCTAAATCCACGCCAACAAATTCCGTATCTGGATAATAAACCGCTTGAGAGATTAAGCTTCCACCAAAAGAAGAACCTAATTCTAATACTTTAGCCCCTTTGAGTGCTGGCGGCTTTAATCCCCAAAATGTCGCATTCCCCTCTAAAAGCGCAATACTCGTATAAGAAAAGGGTTTAGAATAGTATCCTAATTCATCGTAAGGGTTATATTGATTTGATTTGTCCTGTTAATGTAGAAATTGTCAATATCTTTTAAATGCAACATTGTAAAGTGAATTGACACAAAAACAAAGTGAGATAATGTAACCTAGTTTTATTACTTAGTTTGAAAGAAACAATATGAACTAATAATTTGCTTTGATATACCTCTGATTCTTTTTCATAGATCAAGTGTGGAATTTGGTGGTGTATTATATGCCCATTCAGAATTAGATAGCAGGAATCGCCAACCAATTACGCAAAATTTGCTCTCCAAAGTCTGACATATAAGACTCTGGATGAAACTGAACGCTATAAATTGGCAAAAATTTATGCTGCATAGCCATCACTACATCTTCATCACAAAGTGCGGTAATTTCTAGGCTATGAGGAAAATCATCTTTCTGCACGCCCCAAGAATGATATAGCCCGATATTAAATTCAGTTGGAAGATCAAAAAACAACGGGGAATTTGACCGCACTTTTAATGTTCTTTTCTGCCCGTGACGAACATTCTCTAAGTTATATAATGTACCACCAAAAAATTCACATAAGGTTTGATGCCCTAAACACACACCTAAAATAGATTTCTGCTGATAATATTTTTCTAATAGAGAAAAAATTTGTGGGTAAGCGCGTGGCACATCGGGCCCCGGCGAAATCAATATATGACTATAGTTCTCCGCTGTATTTTCTTTCAAATCTTCCACGTTTAAAACGTCATAAGGCACATTTAATTTCCGAATTAAATCTACCAAGTTAAAAGTAAAAGAATCGTGATTATTAATGATGAGTAATTTCATAACCGCTCGGTATTCGTTATAATCGTGCAATTTTACGCAAAATAACATAAAGCACAATGCAACATTTTATTAAACAGGCTAATCATTATGGCAAACAACGCACGCCATTTTTCTTTCTTATTGATTTTGAAAAAGAAAAACCCTTGATTTGTCCTCTCGAAAATTCTGCACAACAAGGCATTTATTTTGATATTTTAGAGAAAAGAAATAGCACGATTTCTCCACAACCTATCCCTCTTAATTTTACCAAACATCCAATGCCTTTCTCGCGTTATCAACAAGGTTTTGAACTTGTTCAAAGTGAATTGCAAAAAGGTAATTCTTATTTATTGAATCTAACCTATCCTACTGAAATTTCAGGAAATCTTTCACTGGAACAAATTTTTCATCAAACCAATGCACCTTATAAATTGTGGTTACAAGATCAATTTGTTTGCTTTTCGCCTGAATGTTTTGTCAATATTCAGGATAACCGCATTTTTACTTATCCCATGAAAGGGACGATTAACGCCTCTCTGCCCGATGCAGAAAATCAGTTACTCACAAATGAAAAAGAACAACGCGAGCATTACACAATTGTTGATTTAATGCGTAACGATTTATCAATGGTGGCAGAACACATTCAAGTGAAAAAATTTCGTTATATCGATCGCATAAAAACACAAAAAGGCGAAATACTGCAAACCAGTTCTGAAATTTACGGAAAATTGAATGAAAACTGGCAAAATCAAATTGGCGATATTTTATCGAAACTCTTGCCTGCTGGTTCCATTAGTGGCGCACCAAAAGAGAAAACCACACAAATTATTCAACAAGCAGAAAAACAAAAACGTGGTTATTACACAGGAATCTTTGGCATATTTGATGGTAAAACACTACAAAGTGCGGTGGCAATTCGATTTATTTCTCAAGTAGATGAAAAATTTTATTTTCATAGTGGGGGTGGTATAACCATTCACAGTCGCGTGGCAGATGAATATCAGGAATTGCTTGAAAAAGTTTATTTGCCTATTTCAGAAACTTACGCGATATAAAAATCTGTTATACCGTGGGTAAGTGTACCCACGGTTACGCATAGTTATTCCCCTTTGGGGTATTTCTAACTACCGCCCCAAAATCGGTTTAATTATGCTTACCCTAGTCAATAACTAACAGGAATACTTTAATGTTCCCTTTATTTGAAACCCTTTGCATTGAAAAGGGGGAAATTAAAAATATCAATTTACACCAAGCGCGATATGAACGTAGTTTGCGTGAATATTATGGCAAAAGTGCGGTAAAAATTTTTAATCTTTTTTCCCTTATTCAACTGCCTGAAGATTTACAAAATCAATTAGTTCGCTGCCGTATTGATTACAATGCCGAAACCACAAAAATTCAATATTTTGAATACCAGCAAAAAATCTACCGCACTTTTCAACCTGTAATTTGTGACGATATCGAATACAGCTTGAAATATTCAGATCGCAGTTTAATTAATACATTGTTTGCACAACGTGGCACTTGTGATGAAATTATAATTATCAAAAATGGAAAAGTGACAGATTGTTCCATCGGTAATTTAATTTTTCGCCAAGGGAAAAAATGGTACACACCAGACACGCCATTGCTTTTAGGCACACAACGAGAAAAATTATTACAAGAGGGGAAAATTCAAGAACGTACAATATTCCAAGAAGATATTGGCAATTTCGATGAAATTAAAATCATTAATGCAATGAATGGTTTATAAAAAAATAAGCCGACTGATTTAGTCGGCTCTAGTTATCCTATTATTTTTCAGCGTTTTTCAATAATTCTGCGTGTGCTTTTTTCTGCTCTTTCATTTTCGTACTCGCTTCACGGCGTTGCTTAGAAAGTTCAGCATTGCGAATCGTGTAATCATCCACTCGGCTTTCATAATCATCACGCATACTTTCAATAATTCCGCGTACTTCTGCAATAGTCATATCATCACGAATATATTGATTTAAATTATCCAACAATAATATGCGTTTTTGGTTATCGCGAATCTTACGATTATTGTCTTCCATATCTCGTTTAATTCTATTTTTTAAACGATACATACGCACGTATTCCAACACATCTTGAAAAGATTGTTTATTCACAATTTCCATCACAACTCCCTTTAAAATAAATAAAATGACTGTGCCGTAATTTAGCTTTTTTTTAATCAATCGTCAAAATTTACCCTCTATTTTATGAATGATGGAAAGAATTTTTTTGATTTCAGTAAAAAGCATTGATTATCGATTTTTGTAGTGATAAAAAAGACACCATTATTTTCATAAAAAGCAAGGAAACACAATGTCACAAGTCTTTAATTTTAGCGCGGGTCCTGCGATGATTTTCCCAGAAGTGTTGCAAAAAGCACAAAATGAACTTACAAACTGGCTCAATCAAGGCGTATCCGTGATGGAAGTCAGCCATCGCGGAAAGTATTTTATGGAACTCGTTACCCAAGCGGAAAAAGATCTACGTGAGGTTTACAATATTCCTGATAACTATCGTGTACTTTTCTTACAAGGTGGCGCTCGCGGTCAATTTGCCGCAATTCCGATGAACTTAATCGGTAAAAAAGGCAAAGCCCTTTATTTAAATAGTGGGCATTGGTCAGCTACAGCGGCAAAAGAAGCAAGAAATTTTGCAGAAATTGATGAAATCACTATCGTAGAAAATGGCGAACAAACCCGAATTACCGATCTTGATTTTAGCCATATCGCTGATCAATATGACTACGTTCATTATTGCCCGAATGAAACCATCAGTGGTGTGGAGATTTTTGATATACCAAATGTGGGCGATACCGTATTGGTCGCGGATATGTCTTCAAATATTCTTTCACGTCAAATCGATATCAGTAAATTTGGTGTAATTTATGCAGGGGCGCAAAAAAATCTTGGCCCTGCGGGCATTACATTAGTTATTATTCGTGAGGATTTAATCGGTAATGCACGTAAAGAAACCCCATCCATTTGGAATTATGCAACTCAACGTGATGCAGACTCAATGATCAACACCCCCCCAACTTTTGCGTGGTATTTATGTTCCCTCGTATTTAAACATCTTAAAGAAATAGGTGGCTTAGAAATAATCGAAAAACGTAATGCACTAAAAGCACAAACTCTTTATGATTATATTGATTCGAGCAAACTTTACCGCAATGTGGTAGCAAAAGAAAACCGCTCAACAATGAATGTGACTTTCATCACAGGTAATCCTGAATTAGATGCAAAATTTGTCGCAGAGTCTACTGCTGCGGGCTTGCAAGCCTTGAAAGGTCATAAGGTTTTAGGTGGAATGCGTGCATCTATTTATAACGCAATGTCGCAAAATGGTGTTGAGGCACTAATTACATTTATGAAAAAATTTGAAGCTGAAAATCTTCCTCAATAGTTAAAGAACATTTTCAATGGGCGTATTTACGCCCAAATTTACTTGAAAATTCATACTAATTCATATCAATATTTATAAATACAACTATGCAGTACATCAACATTGCCAATCGTGGCGTAAAATCCTTATCCCCTTATCAAGCAGGCAAACCCATTGAGGAATTAGAACGAGAACTTGGTATTTCCAATATCGTTAAACTTGCCTCAAACGAAAACCCATTTGGTTTTCCAGAAAGTGCAAAAAAAGCAATTTTTGAACAATTAGATAAACTAACTCGTTATCCAGATGCCAATGGCTTTGAACTAAAACAAACTATCGCAAACAAATTTGGCGTTCAACCAAATCAAATTACGCTTGGAAATGGATCAAATGATTTATTAGAACTTTTTGCTCACACTTTTGCAGCAGAAGGCGATGAAATCATTTATTCACAATATGCCTTTATTGTTTATCCTTTAGTGACTAAAGCAATAAATGCCGTTGCAAAAGAAATTCCAGCTAAAAATTGGGGGCATAATTTACAAGGATTTTTAACCGCACTTTCTGATAAAACAAAGCTCATTTACATTGCTAATCCAAATAATCCAACGGGTAATTTTTTAACATCGCAAGAAATTGAAGATTTTTTAGCAAAAGTCCCCGAAAATGTAATCGTGGTATTAGATGAAGCCTACACGGAATTTACTAGATCTGAAGAACGAGTGGACTCTTTCAGTTTATTAAAAAAATATTCAAATTTAATTATTTCCCACTCTCTTTCTAAAGCCTATGGCTTGGCAGGCTTACGCATTGGTTATGCGGTATCTAATCCAGAAATCGCAGATTTATTAAATCGAGTTCGACAGCCATTTAACTGTAATTCTTTGGCATTAACCGCTGCAGTTGCCGTAATGAATGACGATGAATTTGTTGAAAAAGTCGCTGAAAATAATCGAATAGAAATGCGACGTTATGAAGACTTTTGTCAAAAAAATCAATTGGATTATATTCCCTCTAAAGGAAATTTTATAACCATTGATTTCAAACAACCTGCCGCACCAATTTATGATGCGTTGTTACGAGAAGGCGTAATTGTTCGCCCAATTGCTGGGTATGGCATGCCGAATCATTTACGTATAAGTATTGGTTTACCTGAAGAAAACGAGAAATTTTTCACTGCACTTTCTAAGGTATTAAAGTTTGCTTAATCTATTATTTAATAATGCAAGGGAAATTTATTATATAAAAAACCCGCTTATTGCGGGTTTTATTTTTCCACTGTGATTAAGCGTGCTTTGCTGCCACTTCAGCTAATAAAGTTTGCAATTCGCCTGCTTGATACATTTCCAAAATAATATCACAACCACCAATTAATTCTCCCTCAACCCATAATTGCGGAAAAGTTGGCCAATTTGCATATGTTGGTAATTCAGCACGAATATCTGGATGTTGCAAAATATCCACATAACCAAAAGGCACTTTGCAGTGCATTAATGCCTCAGATGCACGAGCAGAAAAACCACAAGATGGTAATTTTGGCGAACCTTTCATATAAATAAGAATGGGATTTTCACTAATTTGCTTTTTGATTTTGTCTAAGGTTTCCATAATGTTCCCTATAAATAAACGAGATAAGCATTTTATCACAAGTTAAAACTTGATTGAAATGCTTGGTTTTATATTCATTTAAAACAAAAGGCCTAAACCGAAGTTTAAGCCTTTTGCTGTATTTAATCTTTCGTTAAACAAATACTAAAATTATTTAGTACCGTTTACCGCGATTTCTACACGACGGTCTGGAGCAAGACAAGCGATAAGCGCTTTACGGCCTTTAACTTGGTCACAAATTGCGCCAGTTACTGGGTTTGCTTTACCGTAGCCAGTTGCAGAGATTGCGTCTGCTGCAACACCTTTAGCAACAAAGTAGTTAGCTACTGAATCTGCACGTTCTTGAGAAAGTTTTACGTTGAACGCATCAGAACCAATACGGTCAGTGTAACCAGCAACCGCTACTTTTGCACTTTTAACTTGTGACATTTCGCCATAGATGCTGTCTAATGTTGCTTGCGCTTGAGGTTTTAAGTTTGCTTTACCAAATGCGAAAGTTACATCAGAGTTTAAGCTGAAAGTTTTGCTTACCATTTCAGGTGCTGCAACAACTGGCGCTGCACCTTGACCAAAACGGTAAGAAATACCCGCGTTGATAGAACCAATCCAAGGGTTGTAGTTAATTGCGCTATTTGGTTTATCTTGAGGGCGGTATTTACCTACGCGAGTTAGCCATTGGTATTCTAAACGAACTGCTAATTCTGGTAATACTGCATATTCTGCACCTACTGCAAATAAACCAGAGGCACGTGCTCTGTGATGTTCGCCGTATTTCTTATCGTAGAATTTATAGTCAGAACGAACTAAAGCAACACCTGCTTTACCATAAACATCTAAACCTTCTAATACTTCGTAGCTACCTTTTAAGCTTAAGTGAGTACCGTGGTTAGTGTGTTTAGCAACAGTTCTACCTTTTTCACGACCTTTAGCACGACCGAAATCGTCGTAACCTAATTCAACCGCTAAACCTAAGTTATTTTGATTTAAAATTTGATAACCACCGAATACACCATAAGTGAAAGAATTACGGTGATAACCTACTTTATTTTCACGAGCTAGAGCACGAAGTCCATCGTGAAAAGATGCTTGACCAGCTTTAACGCCAGCGTAGAAAGTGTTTTCTTGTGGAGCTGCTTGAGCTACTGAAGCTGCTGCTAAACCAGCAACTACTAATGCGATTGCAGTTTTTTTCATTTTGATGTCCTCTATTTAGTGATCGAATAGTAATAAAAAAGTGTACTTGTTTATACTGAACTTTTAATTAAAGTTACATTCTAAACAGTCACTTAACTAGGGTTTTGAATTTGCCCTACTTTATTACCTTTTGACAAATTCAATTCCTTTGTTTATGTTTACCCCAAAGGAACGTTCAAAAGTGTGATCATTATCCTATGAATTTTAAAAAGATCAAATTATTTTGAATTATTTGTTTAGTTTTTATCCAAAATAACACTTTCTTAAACAGACTTTTTACCTTCTCCTCTCTCTTTCCTAATCGACATTATTCTAGCCTTAGGATATTATCAAAGTCTCCATCTGATATGTTTAAATGGGTCAAATACTATGTTGCCAAATCTAAATCGCATTCCTCAAGTTGAACAATATGTACTTGATTATCTTAGTGATCTTCAACGCCAACATTTTGAGGGGGATATTGCAACAAACTATTCAGATAGATTAAGTCTAGCTACGGATAACAGCGTTTATCAACAACTTCCACTGGCGATTCTTTTTCCGAAAACTGTTGCTGATATAGTGCGTATAACCAAATTGGCAAATTTACCAAAATATCAATCACTCACTTTTACTCCTCGCGGTGGTGGTACGGGAACCAATGGACAATCTATCAATAACGATATAATAGTGGATCTTTCTCGTCATATGACTGCCATCTTAGAACTCAATGTAAAAGAACGCTGGGTTCGAGTACAAGCAGGCGTTGTAAAAGATCAACTTAATCAATTTTTAAAACCACATGGTTTGTTCTTTGCCCCAGAGTTATCCACCAGCAATCGAGCGACTTTAGGCGGAATGATTAACACAGATGCCTCGGGGCAAGGTTCATTGCAATACGGTAAAACCTCTAATCATGTTTTGGCATTACGTGCAGTATTAATGAACGGTGAAATTTTAGATACAAGTGCGGTCAATTCTGTTGATGTTTTAGAAAACATCGATGCGCTTGAATTAAGTGATAGTAGCAAAAGACTCCATCAAACAATTGCGCAACACTGTAAAGAAAAAAGAGCGGCTATCATTAAAGATTTGCCACAACTTAACCGTTTTTTAACGGGATACGATCTGAAAAATGTATTCAATGAAGATGAAAGTGAATTTAATCTAACAAGGATTCTCACTGGCTCTGAAGGTTCTCTCGCATTTATTTGTGAAGCTAAACTCAATCTTCTGCCAATTCCGCAGTATCGCACGCTCATCAATATTAAATATCGTTCTTTTGATGCGGCATTACGCAATGCACCCTTTATGGTGAAAGCCAATGCGCTTTCTGTGGAAACCGTTGATTCCAAAGTCTTAAACCTCGCCAAACAAGATATTATTTGGCACTCTGTGAATGAACTTCTTACAGAAGATGAAGCAGATCCAATTCTTGGTTTAAATATTGTGGAATTTGCCGGTAATAATAAAGAAAAAATAGACCGCCAAGTTACCGCTCTTTGTCACTTACTTGATGAAAAAATTGAACACAATCAAGATCACATTATTGGCTATCAAGTCTGTTCTGATTTGCCGTCTATTGAACGAATTTATGCAATGCGAAAAAAAGCAGTGGGCTTACTGGGTAATGCAAAAGGTGCAGCCAAACCGATTCCTTTTGTAGAAGATACTTGTGTCCCTCCAGAAAATCTTGCGGATTACATCAGTGAATTTCGTGCTTTATTAGACAAGCACAATTTACAATATGGAATGTTTGGTCACGTCGATGCGGGCGTGTTGCACGTTCGCCCAGCGCTTGATTTATGCGATAAAGAACAAGTGAAATTATTTAAACAAATTTCAGATGAAGTGGCAGAACTTACGATTAAATATGGTGGATTACTTTGGGGAGAACATGGAAAAGGCGTGCGTTCCCATTACGGCGAAAAATTCTTTACGCCAGAACTCTGGCACGAACTTCGTTATATCAAAACCTTATTCGATCCAAACAATCGCTTAAATCCGGGCAAAATCTGTACGCCTTTAGATTCCAAAGATGAACTTTATTCTATTCTTTCGCCGATGCGAGCTGATAAGGATCGTCAAATTCCTATCCAAATACGAGATGAATTTAAGGGTGCGATGAACTGCAATGGAAATGGCTTATGTTTCAATTTTGATGAACACAGCATTATGTGCCCATCGATGAAAGTCAGTAAAAACCGTGTATTTTCGCCGAAAGGTCGTGCAGCTATGGTTCGAGAATGGCTTCGATTGATGGCAAATGAAAATGTTTCCCCCGAACAATTAGACTTCCGTAAAACAGAAATAAAACTAACCGCACTTGTAAAAAGACTACGAAATACAGTTCAAAAATGGCGAGGCAATTATGATTTTTCTCACGAAGTAAAAGCCACAATGGATACTTGCCTTGCTTGTAAAGCCTGTGCAAGCCAATGCCCGATTAAAATTGATGTGCCAAGTTTCCGTGCGAAATTCTTTCATTTTTATCACAGCCGTTATTTACGACCAGCAAAAGACCACGTTGTGGCAAATTTAGAAATCGCTGCGCCTTATATGGCAAAACAGGCAAAATTCTTTAATTATTTTACCAAGCTAAAAGTCACGCAAACATTAGTGGAAAAAACACTAGGCATGACTGATTTGCCCTTGCTTTCTGAACCCAATTTGCAACAACAGCTGGTGGAAATTCATTATCAAGGCAAATCCTTGGAAGAATTGGAAGACCTAAGTGCGGTAGAAAAAAACAATGTTTTATTTATTGTGCAAGATCCTTATACCTCTTACTATGATGCGAAAGTGGTACGGGATTTTGTTATGCTTACGCAGAAATTAGGCTTCACACCAATTCTATTGCCATTTAAACCAAACGGCAAAGCAATGCACATTAAAGGTTTCTTAAAACGCTTTAGCAAAACAGCACAAAACCAAGCCGAGTTTTTAAATCGAATGGCAAAATTAGGCATTCCACTTGTAGGCATTGATCCAGCCATCGTGCTGTCTTATCGAGATGAATACAAGGAAGCACTACAAGAAAAACGTGGCGATTTTCACGTTCTCACCGCACACGAATGGTTAAAGCAAAGATTACAAAATGCGGATTTGCAAGAGAAGTTAAAAAACATCGCCAAAACTGACCGCACTTTAGGTTGGTATTTATTCCCTCATTGTACGGAATCTACCTTTATGCCGAACAGCCCAAAAGAATGGCAAGAAATTTTTGGAAGATTTGGACAACAACTGAATGTAGAAAAAGTAGGCTGTTGCGGTATGGCTGGTGTATTTGGACATGAAATGCAAAATCAAAAAATGAGCCGAGAAATCTACGATGTATCCTGGCATAAAAAACTACATGGAAAAGATCCGCACTTTTGTTTAGCTACCGGTTATTCTTGTCGCAGTCAGGTAAAACGTTATGAACATGTGGTGTTAAAGCATCCTGTGCAGGCGTTATTAGAAATATTGGAATAAAAGAGAACTTATGCCACAATAACATCAAAACTTGATACTACTAAGGAGGAAATATGTCTAGACATCTTTCACCACCAACCAATCAAGAACTCATTAATGAGCTAATAAAGCTGGGCAATCATATTGAAAGCACCAGAATCACAGGCGAAACACGTGAAGAGCGTTTAAAAAAATTTATGGAAATTTACAATTATGGCAAATGTAATAAAGATTCCAGCAAAAGTTTCTCTACATAAATTGTTTAGAGAAATCAGTCGAGAACTAGGTTTTAGTGATGAAGACATCGATAATTACGCAATGGATGTTTTTGAATTACTTGATAAATGGGAACAACAAGGGTTTGTTGAAGTTTACGAAAATTATAGTGATCGCAAAGTTGGTCGTTTAAAACGTTCTGATCTGGGTAAATACGCTATCCCTTGGTATTTAGAACTTTATCACGCTAGAATTTCAGAAAAGAATGACCCTTTAATCGTATTAAGAAAAGATAATGAGGATCAACGAGGAGAATATAGTTTTTCTGTCAGATTTTTAATCACGCACGATAAAATGTTTGGCTCATTAAATGAAAAAAATAATGAAGCAATCTTGAAAAAAATCAAAATGACCGTCGATACATTAATTAAAAAAGGCAATTATTAATGAAGTAAGTCTAATAATTTACCTTTATTTTTTATAAAGATAAAAATGCTCTGGAAAAAAACTTTTACCCTCGAAAACTTAAATCAACTTTGTGCTAACAGTGCAGTTAGCCATCTTGGCATTGAAATTTCAGCTTTTGGCGAGGATTGGATTGAAGCGACGATGCCTGTGGATCATCGTACTATGCAGCCGTTTGGTGTATTGCACGGTGGGGTTTCGGTTGCTTTAGCTGAAACAATTGGTTCTCTTGCGAGTTCGCTTTGTTTAGAAGAAGGCAAAGCTACGGTTGGATTGGATATTAACGCCAATCATCTTCGCCCTGTTCGTTCAGGTAAAGTGACTGCAAGAGCCACACCAATTAATTTGGGCAGAAATATCCAAGTTTGGCAAATTGACATCCGCACAGAAGAGAATAAACTTTGTTGTGTTTCTAGATTAACCCTTTCCGTAATCAATTTATGACAAAACCAGCAAAAATCGGCGTATTACTTGCCAATCTAGGCACGCCAGATAGCCCAACGCCGAAGTCAATTAGCCGTTATTTATGGCAATTTTTAACGGATCCTCGCGTGGTCGATTTACCGCGTTGCAAATGGTATCCACTACTAAAAGCCATTATTTTGCCATTGCGTTCAAAACGTATCGCCAAAAATTATCAAGCAATTTGGACAGAACAAGGCTCGCCTTTACTTGCTATTTCACGACAACAAAAAGACGCATTACAAGCCTATTTAGATAATCAAAATATCGATACTCAAGTAGAAATTGCCATGACATACGGCAATCCATCAATGCAAAGTGCGGTGAAAAATTTGCTTAAAAATCAAGTTGAGCGAATTATTGTTTTGCCTCTTTATCCGCAATACTCTAGCTCAACCACGGGCGCAGTATTTGATGCTTTCGCTAACGCTCTTAAAGAAGAACGAGGATTAGTGCCTTTTGATTTCATCCATTCTTATCATATTGATGAAAATTACATTAACGCCTTAGCCGACTCCATAAAAGTGCGATTAAAATCCGATGAGTTTTTGTTATTTTCTTATCACGGTATTCCTCTGCGTTACGAAAAAATGGGCGATTATTATCGTGAACATTGTAAACAAACGACTATTGCAGTTGTTAATAAGCTAGACTTAACAGAAAAACAATGGGGAATGACGTTTCAATCTCGCTTTGGACGTGAAGAATGGCTACAGCCTTATACCGATAAATTTTTAGAATCTGCTGCAACACAGAACATTCAAAAAATTGCTGTTGTTTGCCCAGGTTTCTCCGTAGATTGTTTAGAAACCATTGAAGAAATTGACAAAGAAAATCGAGAAAATTTCCTAAACAATGGCGGACAATCTTATCAATATATTCCTGCACTTAATGTAGAGCATGCACATATTGAAATGATGGGAAAATTGATCTTAAAGAAACTTGATTAATAATAGAAATGGTAAAACGTTTCTAAAATCTTCCGCACTTTGCTAAAATCAGCCATTATTTTTTCACAAGGATAAAACATGGCTGATTTTCCTTTTATCGTTGAGATCAACGAACAAAACCTTACTGAAATACTGCAACAATCCTTAGAAAAACCACTTGTCATCAATTTTTATGCGCCAACGCATAAAGAATCGGCAGATTTTTTGGTGCTACTTGAGCAAGTTGCAGAACAATATCAAGGACAATTTATTCTTGGAAAAGTAAATTGTGAAAAAGAGCAAATGATTGTCGCACAATTCCGCATCCAAGCATTACCAACCACCTATTTGTTTAAAGAAGCACAGGCATTAGATGCATTTCCAAGCGTGCTTGATAAATCTTCATTAATCCAACGATTAAGCATTATTTTACCTAAAGAGGAAGATTTAAAATTCCAACAAGCATTAGATTTCTTGCAAGTAGAAAATTACGAAGCTGCATTGCCATTATTGAAAGATGCGTGGGAGCTTTCTGATAAGAAAAATAGTGATGTTGCCCTACTCTACGCTGAAACCTATATTGCAATGAAGAAAACGGAGCCAGCACAAGAAATTTTAAATCAAATTCCATTGCAAGATCGTGATAGTCGTTGGCACGGATTACAAGCACAAATTGGGCTGCAAATTCAAGCAGCTGACACACCTGAAATCCAACAATTACAAGCTGATTATGCCAAAAATCCAACGCCTGAAATTGCAATAAAACTTGCTGTTCAGCTTCATCAAGCAGGACGAAATGAAGAAGCACTGACACTACTTTTCGGTATTTTAAAAACCGACTTAGGCGTGCAAAATGGCGAAGTTAAACAACAATTTTTATCCATTTTAAGTGCAATGGGCAATGCTAATCCGCTGACAAATAAATTTCGTCGATTACTTTATTCGCTGCTTTATTAAGCAAAAAATTTATAATCAGTAAAATGCAACTTATTGCATTATATTATTACTTAACTACAAACAAGGATTCTTTATGTCAGATACCAAACACGCAAAACTTTTAATTTTAGGCTCAGGCCCTGCTGGTTATACGGCAGCCATTTATGCAGCACGTGCAAACTTAAAACCAGTATTGGTAACGGGTTTACAACAAGGTGGCCAGCTTACCACTACAGATGAAATTGAGAACTGGCCAGGCGATTTTGAGATGACTACTGGTTCAGGTTTAATGCAACGTATGTTGCAACACGCAGAAAAATTTGAGACAGAAATCGTTTTCGATCATATCAATCGCGTAGATTTATCTTCTCGCCCATTCAAACTTTTTGGCGATGTGCAAAATTTCACTTGTGATGCGTTAATTATCGCAACAGGTGCCTCTGCACGCTATATTGGCTTACCTTCAGAAGAAAACTACAAAGGTCGTGGTGTTTCCGCTTGTGCAACCTGTGATGGATTCTTTTATCGTAATAAACCAGTCGGTGTGATTGGTGGAGGAAATACTGCGGTGGAAGAAGCCCTTTACTTAGCCAATATTGCAAGTACAGTGCATTTAATCCACCGTCGCGATAGCTTCCGTGCGGAAAAAATTCTTATCGATCGTTTGTACAAAAAAGTGGAAGAAGGAAAAATCGTTCTTCATACTGACCGCACTTTAGATGAAGTATTAGGCGATAATATGGGTGTAACCGGATTGCGTTTAGCCAACACAAAAACTGGCGAGAAAGAAGAACTCAAATTAGATGGTTTATTCGTGGCGATTGGTCACTCGCCAAATACGGAAATTTTCCAAGGGCAACTAGAATTGAATAATGGCTATATCGTTGTAAAATCTGGTCTTGAAGGCAATGCAACAGCCACTTCTGTGGAAGGCGTGTTCGCAGCAGGCGATGTAATGGATCACAATTATCGCCAAGCCATTACCTCTGCAGGGACTGGTTGTATGGCAGCCTTGGATGCAGAACGCTACTTAGATGCTCAAGAAGCATAAATTTTCTAGCTAATTCCCCTCTTTTAAAAGAGGGGAACTTTTTCTATATCTCGATAAACCTATGAATAAAGTTCGTCAAAAATATTTACAACAATGGCTTCGCGCACAACAAGAACCTATCAAAAAATTAATGCGTGCAAACATTGCTCTCGCTACGCTTTCTGCACTCATTTTAGTCGCGCAAACTTATTTTCTTGCGACTTTGCTCGATAAACTGATTATGCAAAATGTGCCTCGTGATGAACTTATTCCTTATTTTCTCGGGCTAATTATCGGCTTCGGGATGCGTGCCATTATTTTATGGGTAAGAGAAAAAATTGGCTTCCGAAGCGGACAATTATTACGCAACCATATTCGTCAAAAAATTCTGGATAAAATCCATCTTGTCGGTCCTGCGACAATCAATCAAAAACCAGCTGGAAGTTGGGCAAGCATTATGTTAGAACAAGTAGAAAACTTACATAATTTCTATGCCCGTTTTCTGCCTCAACAAAGCCTTTCAGCCATTGTTCCAGTGGTTATTTTCATTGCTGTATTTCCGTTGAACTGGGCTGCAGGCTTAATCTTAATGATTACCGCACCGCTTGTTCCTTTGTTTATGATCATTGTCGGTATTGCTGCGGCTGACAACAGCCAAAAAAATATGGATACCCTTTCTCGCCTAAGTGCCCAATTTTTAGATCGCTTACGCGGCTTAGAAACCTTGCGTCTTTTTAACCGCACTTCTGAACAAACTGAGCATATTGAAAACGCCACTGAAGATTTTCGTGAGACCACAATGGATGTGCTAAAACTCGCTTTTCTCTCTTCTGCTGTATTGGAATTTTTTACCTCTATTTCCATTGCACTGATGGCGGTCTATTTTGGTTTTAGCTACTTAGGTCAAATTGAATTTGGCACCTATAATGCACCGCTTACACTTTTCACAGGTTTCTTTTGTTTAATTCTTGCACCTGAATTTTATCAACCCTTGCGTGATCTCGGCACTTATTACCACGACCGCGCAGCGGGTATTGGTGCAGCAGATGCCATTGTTGATTTCTTAGAAGCTGATTATTTAACCGTTCATCAAAATGAAAAAACAATTTCTTTAGAAAGTGCGGTTGAAATTTCTGCCGAAAATTTAGTGGTGCTTTCGACACAGGGTTCAGCATTAACCAAGCCGTTAAACTTCCAAATTCCAGCAAATCACAATGTTGCACTTGTAGGACAAAGTGGTGCAGGTAAAACTTCATTAATAAATGCTATTTTGGGCTTTTTGCCTTATGAGGGCTCGCTCAAAATTAATGGTCAAGAACTTCGCGAAAGTAATCTAGCTGACTGGCGCAAACATATTGCGTGGGTAGGACAAAATCCATTGTTATTACAAGGCACAATTAAGGAAAACTTACTACTTGGCGATATTCAAGCCAACGATGAAGAAATTAATCAAGCGTTAATGCGTTCTCAAGCGAAAGAATTTACCGATAAACTTGGACTTCATCACGAAATCAAAGATGGTGGATTAGGCATTTCTGTGGGACAAGCGCAACGTCTTGCCATTGCTCGTGCCTTGTTACGCAAAGGCGATTTGCTTCTGCTTGATGAACCAACCGCAAGCCTAGATGCGCAATCAGAAAATCTTGTTTTGCACGCACTGAATGAAGCAAGCCAGCATCAAACTACACTGATGATTACACATCGAATTGAAGATTTGAAACAATGTGATCAAATTTTTGTGATGCAACGAGGAGAAATAGTACAGCAAGGTAAATTTGCCGAATTACAACATGAAGGTTTCTTTGCTGAATTGCTCGCTCAACGACAACAGGATATCCAATAATGCGCACATTACTTCCCTTTATACGTTTATTTAAATTCGCCAAATTTCCGCTTATTTTAGGCTTAGTGCTGATGATTTTAGGCTTAGGCTCTAGCATGGGCTTGCTTACCGTTTCAGGCTGGTTTTTAGCCGCTACAGCCATTGCAGGACTAGGCACTCTATTTAACTTTTTCTACCCTTCAGCCAGTGTGCGAGGTTTAGCTATCGGACGAACCGTCATGCGCTATTTTGAAAAAATAGTGACGCATGATGCAACATTCCGCATTTTGTCCAAATTACGCGTACAAGTATTTGAAAAAATCATTCCTTTAAGTCCAGCAGTGTTAAATCGTTATCGTAACAGCGATTTGTTAAATCGTTTAGTGTCCGATGTGGATACACTTGATAGCCTCTATTTACGTTTACTTGCACCATTTTTCACGGCTGCATTTGTGACTATTGCTATAACGATTGGACTTAGTTTTATCAATATTCCACTTGCACTGGGTTTAGGTTTATTTTTGTTAATTTTATTAATAATTATCCCAACTGTTTTCTATCGACTAGGACAGCAATTTGGCGAACGCTTAATCCAAGCACGTGCGACCTATCGAACCCAGTTTTTAGAATTTATCCAAGCACAAGCTGAGCTTTTATTATTTAATGCAGAAGATAAATTAAAAGAGAAAATGTCAGCCACAGAAAAAACATGGCAGGAAGATCAAGCCAAAGAAGCAAAATTAAGCGGATTTTCTACCGCACTTGTTCTCTTTCTTAATGGTTTGTTGATTTCTGGAATGCTATGGTTTGCAAGTAACGCCGATTTTGGCACAGATGAATATCGCACGGCTTATATTGCACTTTTCACTTTTGCTGCACTTGCCGCCTTTGAGATAATCATGCCATTGGGTGCAGCATTTTTACACATAGGTCAAGTTATTGCGGCAGCAGAGCGAGTGACCGAAATCATTGAGCAAAAACCGCTTGTCGAGTTTAATGGTAACGAGGAATTTGAAACAAAAGTGCGGTTAATTTCAGCAAATAATTTAAGTTTTTCCTATCCCGAACAAGAAACGCTTGTATTAAAAAATCTTACATTAGATTTAGAACAGGGCAAAAAAATTGCTATTTTAGGCAAAACTGGAAGTGGGAAATCTTCACTTCTTCAACTTTTAGTACGCAATTATGATGCAAATCAAGGCGAGCTTTTATTGGCAGAAAAACCAATTTCCGCCTATTCAGAAGAAACATTACGCCGCCAAATTTGTTTTTTAACTCAACGTGTTCACGTATTCAGCGATACACTTCGTCAAAATTTACAATTTGCAAGTGCGAATAAAATTTCTGATGAAAAAATGATTGAAGTGCTACATCAAGTTGGCTTAAGCAAATTACTTGAGCAAGAAGGAAAAGGTTTAAATCTTTGGCTGGGAGATGGAGGTCGTCCACTTTCTGGCGGAGAACAACGCCGTTTAGGTTTAGCACGTATTTTACTCAATAATGCACCAATTTTATTATTGGATGAACCAACAGAAGGTTTAGATCGCGAAACTGAACGTCAAATTTTACGTTTAATTCTGCAACATGCCGAAAATAAAACCCTAATTATGGTCACTCACCGTCTAAGTTCAATTGAACAATTCGATAAAATTTGTGTAATTGATAACGGAAGATTAATCGAAGAAGGCGATTACAGTAGCTTAATCACAAAAGAAAATGGTTTCTTTAAAAGATTGGTTGAGCGAGTATAAGAAAAGGAAGTTGGGCGGAAACCTTCCCAGCTTCTTCTCGGCACACAGTAATTCCGACTTTGGCTGCTTTCTTCCGAACCTGACCGAGTAAACCAGACACCGTTGCGAGAGACCGAGAAAGTTTCCATTGATATCGCAAATGCGATTGCTCGCTATTATGCAGAATTTATTGCCTTATTGCAAAGATTAATTCAAAAGTGCGGTGAATTTGACGAGAATTTAAGCCACATTTTCAGGATTTTTATGAAATGAACTACCTACAATACTACCCGACCGATGTTATCAATGGCGAAGGCACAAGATGCACACTTTTCGTCAGTGGCTGTACGCATGCTTGCAAAGGTTGCTATAACCAAAAAAGTTGGTCATTTTCAGCGGGTGTATTATTTGATGAAGCAATGAAACAACAAATCATCAATGATTTAAAAGACACTCGCATTAAACGCCAAGGGCTGACGCTTTCAGGTGGCGATCCACTTCATCCCCTCAACGTAGAAACATTATTGCCATTTGTGCAACGCGTAAAACGAGAATGCCCCGATAAAGATATCTGGGTTTGGACGGGTTATAAGCTAGATGAATTAGATGAACAACAACGTGCTATGTTGCCTTATATTGATGTATTAATTGATGGGAAATTTATTCAAGAACAGGCAGACCCAAGTTTAGTTTGGCGAGGTTCCGCAAATCAAATTATTCATCGATTTAAGTTATAAAACACTGAAAAAAACCACCGCACTTTTTAGTCAAAAGTATTGAGCGATAAAAAATCTGCAACTGAATTCTCAATTGCAGATTTTTTTATTGATTTCCAGTTACTTATTTAGCAAGCGATCCGTAATCGTGCCTGCCACCATGGCACCGTTTACGTTAAGTGCGGTACGTCCCATATCGATGAGCGGTTCGATGGAAATGAGTAAACCGATTAATTCCAGTGGTAAACCTAACGTAGATAGCACGACGATAGCGGCGAATGTGGCTCCGCCACCTACGCCTGCGATGCCGAATGAAGAAATGGCGACCACGAAAATTAAGGTTAGAATGTAGCTGAAGCTAAAAGGGTCAATGCCGACCATTGGGGCGACCATTACAGCAAGCATCGCTGGATAAATGCCGCCACAGCCGTTTTGTCCGATAGTGGCACCGAATGTGGCAGCAAAGTTGGCGATGACATTGTTGTTACCTAATTTTGCGGTTTGCGTTTCAATATTTAACGGAATTGTCGCCGCACTTGAGCGAGATGTAAACGCAAAACTTAAGGTTGGCAACACTTTTTTGTAGTAATCCACAGGATTGACTTTAACGAAGAACAATAAAATGCCGTGAACCACAAACATTAAGGCAATAGCAGCATAAGAAGCCACAATAAAATTGCCCAAATTGACAATATCCGCCCATTTTGAGGTGGCAGCCATTTTAATCATCAACGCAAACACGCCGTAAGGGGTTAAGCGAATCACAAAACGCACCAAACGCATCACTAATTTGTTTAAAGTTTCTACACCTTGTGCAATTCGTTCGCCAAGTGCTTGATCTTCTTTGCCTAAACTCAAAGCCGCCACGCCAAGTAATGCTGAGAAAATTACGACACTAATAATGGACGTTGGGTTGGCACCCGTGAGATCAGCAAAAGGATTTTTCGGAATAAAGGACACCAACATCGCAGGCACAGTTAAATTAGACACTTGCCCTGCTTTATCTAACACTTTGCCTTGAGCCGCTAATTCACGATCGCTCACAATTAATCCTGCCGCCGACACATCAAATAAATGCACCATCGCAATCCCAATTGCAGCGGAAATGGCGGTGGTAATCAGCAAGGTGGATAACACGCCAACGCTGACTTTGCCCAATGATCTGGTTTGATTGATACGAGCGATAGCAGATAAAATCGACACGAACACCAACGGCATCACGATCATCTGCAATAAACGAACATAACCGTTACCGACCACATTGATCCAATCTAAAGTTTTGTCTAACAAAGGTTTTTCAAAAGCGGATTGCAATACCGCACCAAAAAGCAAACCGAGCAATAAACCGATAAATACCGTTTGCCCTAATTTTTCGGTTTTGCGATATAGCTGTGCTAACAGCAATAAAAAAGCAATAAATATCGCCAAATTGACTAATAACATAAAAAATCTCCAAAACTGATTAAAGTGTTTGGAGACTATCAACTTCAGCAAAAATAACAAGTTTTCTTTCGTTATATTTTATACGTTTTGGTAATTAAAATGCGGCTGCAGTGGCTAGCACGCCTGAATAAACTAAATAGCCGCCGAAAAATAAGAAAATTGCCCCTGCAAGATTATCAATATAACGGCTGTATTTGCTGTAAAAAGATTTAGCAAGTGATCGAGAAAATAGCAATGAAATGAAATGAAATGAAATGAAATGAAATGAAATGAAATGAAATAATATAAAAAAGTGCGGCTAAAAATTCATTTAAAATTTCAACCGCACTTTTCAATAAAATCAAATTATTCTTCTAAAACAACTTTACCGATATAGCCTAAATTACGATGGCGTTGCGCGTAATCGATACCATACCCCACCACAAATTCATCAGGAATTTCAAAACCAACCCATTCAACAGGCACTTCCACTTCGCGGCGAGAAGGTTTATCAAGTAACGTACAAATTGTAAGGCTCGCAGGCTCACGTAAATTCAAAATATCACGCACTTTTTCCAACGTATAGCCCGTATCAATAATATCTTCCACAATTAAAACGTGTTTACCTTTTATATCGCCGTCCAAATCTTTGGTAATACGAACGTCGTGATTCGTGGTCATACCTGTGCCATAACTTGAAGTTGTCATAAATTCAATTTCCACAGGTAAATTTATCTGACGAACGATATCCGCCATAAACATAAAGGAACCACGTAAAAGCCCTACGACAACAAGGCTATCGATCTGTTTTTCTTGATAAAATTTTGTAATTTGAGCACCTAATTCAGCAATACGTGTATGAACATCATTCTCTGAAATTAAAACATCTACGTAGTGTTTTTTCATTGTGTTTCCTTATGAAATGACAGAAGATAAAATCGTTTGCTATTTTACAAAAAAAAGACTGAAGTTTAAACCTTCAGTCTTTTTCAACCCTAACGAATTTACTTTCTACTCTACCTGTTGGAGCAACAACAGATGTGCGTATAGTAACAGATATTTAGTCATTGTCAATAAGAATTATTCTCAATTTCAAAAATATTTCTTAATTTCCAGAAATTTTCATTTTATCTAACAAAATAGAACCAGTTTGAATATTAGAACGATGCTCTATATCGTCAGCTACAGCAACCATATTCTTCAACATATCTTGTAGTTGCCCCGCAATGGTAATTTCGGCGACGGGATATTGAATTTCACCATTTTCCACCCAAAAACCTGATGCGCCACGGGAATAATCGCCAGTAACAATATTGACACCTTGTCCCATGACATCCGTTACTAACAATCCAGTTTCCATTTGACGTAAAAGTGCGGTCAATCCTCCAGTTAAATTTGGCTTAACAAGCCAATTGTGAATTCCACCAGCATGACCGGTACTTGGCATACTGAGTTTTTTACCGCTGTAACTTGTCACTAAATAAGTTTGTAATACCCCATTTTCAACAATTTCACGATCTTGCGTACGAACACCTTCACTATCAAAAGGCGTAGAAGCTAAACGGCGTAATAAATGTGGTCGTTCACTAATATTAAACCAATCTGGTAAGACCTGTTTATCTAAATGATCGAGCAAGAAACTCGATTTTCTATATAAACTGCCACCACTTATTGCAGCAGCAAAGTGAGAAATAAGACCAGTTGCAACATCATTTAAGAAAATGACGGGCACTTCGCGTGTACTAAGTTTCTGAGGATTTAAACGAGAAACGACTTTCTTTGCACAATTTTCGCCAACCCAAATTGGCGATTGGAGTTTGTCGAATTCACGAGAAATTGTATATTCGTAATCATTTTCTAAGGTATCTTCTACGCCACCAATAACCGAACAAGATAAAGAATAACGGCTTGATAAATAACTTTGCAACATACCGTGACTATTACCATACACTTTCACGCCTGTATGTGAATTAAAACTTGCTCCGTTGCTATTTACGATGCATTTATCCGCTTGCAAAGCGGCTTGTTCTGCTTGAAGTGCCAATTCCGTCGCTTTATCAACATCTATATCAGCAGAATGATAAAGCTCTAAATCAGGTGCATTAAAAGCCATTAAATCCTTATCCGCAAGGCCTGTGCAATCATCGGGTGAAGTGTATTTTGCAATTGCAAGTGCGGCTTCTACCGCATTTCTAATTGCGCTTTCGCTTAAATCGGAAGTAGAAGCATTGCCTTTTTGTTGCCCCATATAAACGGAGATCCCCAATGCGCCATCATTAGTAAATTCTACGTTTTCAATTTCTTGCAAACGAGCAGATACGGATAAACCGCTCACTTTTGTGACCGCGACTTCTGCACTTGCGCCAGCTTTCGTTGCTAACGCCACTGCAAAACTGACGGCTTGACGTAATTCTTGTTCTTGTGCTTTTAAAAGTGCGGTTGAATTTTCGGCTGTTTTCATTATTTTTTCCTATTAAAAATTTTCAACATTTTATCTTATTTTTAAAGTTTATGGTAAAATGCACGCCAATTTTCATAAAGGATAAAAAATGGCAAAACGTAAGAAAAAAGAAGTTTTCGATTGGGAAGATGAAGATCAAGAAGAAATTATTTGGGTGAGTAAAAGCGAAATCAAACGCGATGCGGAAGATTTAAAACAACTTGGCGAAAAGATTGTCAATCTCACGAAAAACAATCTGGCAAAAATTCCACTTAATGAATCCTTACTTGATGCCATTGAACTTGCACAGCGTTTACAAAAAGAAGCTCGCCGCCGTCAATTACAATATATTGGTAAATTATTGCGTGGAATTGATGTTGAACCTATTCGTGAAGTCTTAGATAAAATTAAAAATAAGCATAATCAACAACAAGCTATGTTGCACAAAATCGAAAAAGTGCGCGATGAATTGGTGGAAAAAGGCGATGTGGCTTTAACTGATTTACTAAATGATTATCCTGATGGCGATCGTCAGCAACTACGCAATCTGATTCGTTCTGCACAAAAAGAACGTGAACAAAATAAACCATCAAAAGCCTATCGAGAAATTTATCAAATGCTCAAGGTATTAATGTTGGAAGATTAAAAACATTGAAATTTTCATCCGCACTTTGTGGATAAGTGATTGAAATAAAATGAATATTCGTTGGAATGTAATTTTGGGCGTTATCGCACTTTGTGCTTTGGCGTGGTTTTATTCCTTAAATCAGGAAACCGCAGATTTATCTGAACTTGTGAAAAAACCAGATAGTCCTGATTATGTGGGTTATAAAATGGAAACAACGGTTTTTTCCCCTGAGGGTAAAAAACAATATTTGGCTTTATCCGATAAAATTGAGCATTATACAGTCAATGAACAAACCCTTTTTACCGCGCCTTTAGTTTATTTATATCCCACAACATCAAATGAAAAGGAACAAAATTCCAATCAAAATGTAGATTTTTTTAGCACACAAAACTGGAAATTAAGCGCAAATCAAGCAAGATTGACAAAAGATCAAATATTGTATTTAGAGGGTAATGTCGTCGTGCAAAGTTTAACATCAGATTCTCGTTTGCAACGCATTGAAACAGAATCAGCGGTCGTCAATTTAAAAACACAGGATATGACTTCCGAAACACAGGTTAAAATTAAGGGTAAAAATTTTAGTTCTACAGGATTAAAATTAGTCGGAAATTTACGCCAACAAGTGGCGACATTAAAGGAACAGGTAAAAACATATTATGAAGTTAGTAAGCAATAAAATTCTTTTTCTTGCAACGATGGTATTAGCATCAAGTTCAGCTTTTGCATTGAAAGATGACGTTAATCAGCCGATAAATATCGTTTCGGATAATCAATCCTTAGATATGGAAAAAAGTGTAGTGACATTCACAGATAATGTAGTAATTACACAGGGATCTATCATCATTAAAGCAAATAAAGTTGTTATCACTCGTCCTGCTGAAAAATCAGGGAAAAAAGAAACTGTAGAAGCATTCGGTACGCCAGTCACATTCCATCAACAGTTAGATAATGGCACTCCAATAGATGGAAAAGCAAATAAAGTTCATTATGATCTTGGCAACGAATTTTTAACATTAACTAACAATGCCGAATTAAAGCAGCTTGATAGTAAAATTAATGGCAGTGTTATTACCTATGATGTGAAGAAACAACAACTTAAAGCTAATGGTAATGGAAAATCACGGGTAACAACAGTTCTTATTCCATCTCAATTACAACAAGCTAAAGGGAAGTAATCTATGTCAATTTTGACTGCAGAGAATTTAGCTAAAAGCTACAAAAGTCGTAAAGTTGTTTCGGATGTCAGTTTAACCGTAAATTCTAATGAAATTGTCGGTTTGCTCGGGCCAAACGGTGCAGGTAAAACAACCACGTTCTATATGGTTGTTGGGCTTGTTCGCCAAGATCAAGGCAAAATTGTTATTGATGGCGAAGACATTAGTTTGCTCCCAATGCATAACCGAGCGCAACGTGGCATTGGTTATTTACCGCAAGAAGCCTCGATTTTTCGCCGTTTGACTGTCTATGAAAATTTGATGGCGGTATTGGAAATTCGTAAAGATTTAACCCCACAACAACGTCGCGAAAAAGCAGATGAATTAATTGAAGAATTTAACATTGCTCATATTCGAGATAATTTAGGGCAAGCCTTATCAGGCGGCGAACGTCGTCGTGTGGAAATCGCACGTGCCTTAGCGGCAAATCCAAACTTTATTCTATTAGACGAGCCTTTTGCTGGTGTAGATCCTATTTCTGTGAGCGATATTAAAAAAATTATCACCGACTTACGTAACCGAGGATTAGGTGTTTTGATTACCGATCATAATGTTCGTGAAACCCTTGATGTTTGCGAACGCGCTTATATTGTTGGTGCAGGTAAAATTATCGCAACAGGTACACCAGAACAAGTGATGAACGATGAACAGGTTAAACGTGTTTATCTTGGCGAACAATTCAAATTATAAAAATGAAAATAACTGAATTATTAAGCCCTGAGAATATTCGTCAGGGCGTTAGTTTTTCTAGCAAAAAACGATTATTTGAGTCTATTGCGCATTTTGTAGAAGAACAAATCTTTGCAGAACAAGGCGAACAAGCCTGTTTTGAATGCCTTTTTGAACGCGAAAAACTGGGTAATTCTGGTTTAGGAAATGGGATTGCAATGCCAAAAGCGAAAATCCCCGTAACAGTATCAGATAAAGCAATTGCAGTGTTTATGCAACTCGATAATCCGATTGATTACGATGCTTTTGATGGTAAACCAGTGGATTTAATCTTTGCCTTACTGATTCCAGAAAATCAATGTGAAACCTACATTCCAGTTTTAGCATCATTAATAGAAAAACTGACTGATAAAAATGTGTTGAAGCAATTACGTTCAGCTAAAAGTGCGGATGAAATTTGGCAAGTTTTTGAAATTATCGATCAATCGGAAACAACACTTGAAGAAGTGAAAGAATAATTACAGTGGGGAAATTTATGGAAATTATCATTATTAGTGGGCGTTCTGGCGCAGGAAAATCTGTAGCCTTACGAGCATTAGAAGATACAGGATATTACTGTGTTGATAATATTCCTTTAGATTTGCTTCCTCAATTGACTGATATTCTGTCTCAATCTCAATCTTCGGTCGCCATTAGTCTTGATATTCGTAATATTCTAAACCCCGCTAATTCTCTTGAGCAAACGCTTTCAACATTACAAAAACATCATCAGATTAAAATCATTTTCTTAGAGGCTGATCGCGCCACCCTGATTCGCCGATATAGCGATTCACGCCGTTTGCACCCACTTTCATTAAAAGATTTATCTCTTGAAGCTGCAATAGATGAAGAATATCGCTATCTTGAGCCATTAATTCAACACGCAAATCTTATTCTTGATACCACCCATCTTTCTACGCATACTCTTGCAGAACGATTACGCGAATTTTTACGCGGTAATAGTGAAAAAGAATTAAAAATTATTGTTGAATCTTTTGGTTTTAAATATGGAATTCCTTTAGACGCTGATTATGTTTTCGATGTACGATTTTTGCCTAACCCCCATTGGGATCCAACATTACGCCCAATGACTGGATTAGAAGCCCCTGTCGCAGAATTTCTAAATAGTCATACAGAAGTCAATGAATTTATTTATCTCACTCGCAATTACATTGATACTTGGTTGCCGATGTTAGAAAAAAATAATCGTAGCTATTTGACGATTGCCATTGGATGTACTGGGGGAAAACATCGCTCCGTTTATATTGCCCAACAATTAGGCGAATATTTTCAAGCCAAAGGAAAAACGGTACAAATTCAACATAAATCCTTAGAACGGAACAAAAAAATATAAAAAGTGCGGTCATAGAAATATTATTTTTATTGACCGCACTTTTTTTACACGCTCACTGGCTTTACAATCTCACTAGGATAACAGCCTAAAATCTTTAAGTAATTACTATAATTTTGTAGTTCTTCCAAAGCCTGTTTCGTATCTGGATGATGGATATTTGCTTCAATTTCTAGATAAAACATTTCTTCCCAAGGCTTACCATAAATCGGTCGAGATTCCAATTTTGTCATATTGATTTGATGCTTTTTAAACACCAATAAAGCATCCACTAATGCGCCAGCTTGCTGTGAAGTTGTCATTAATAATAAAGTCTTTGTGGGTATCTGTGATGAAACTTCACGAGGTTCTTTTGCCACCACAATAAAACGTGTAATATTGTTCTCTTGATTAGCAATATTAGTTTTTAATACACTAAGTCCATACAATTTTCCACCATCTTCATTACCCAATGCTGCAATATTAGGTTTATTCAAACTTGCGACTAATTGCATTGCGTGTGAACTGCTTTCGCAATATTCAATATGCACACGATCAAGACTATGAATAAATTGACTACATTGTTGAATCACTTGAGGATGACTATACAACGTATCAATTTGACTCAAATCTGTTTTATCATTGACAAGCACGCAATGTTTGATTGGATACGCCAACTCTCCCACTAATGATAAATCAGTATGCTGAAGTAAATCATAAACTTCATTAATTGCACCCGATGTTGTATTTTCTAAAGGCAATACACCAAAGTCAGCTTCTCCAGTCTGAACTTTTTCAAATACTTGCTCAAAAGACTGACATCCTAGTTCTACAAATTGTTTTTGATAACGAGCAGCATAATTACGTGCAGCTAAATTAGAATAAGAACCACGTTTACCTAAAAAAGCAATATGTAAATTTTGATTACGTTGTTCATTAAGTTTATTCTGCAAGTAGACTTGCTGGGTCAATACCGAGTCTTCAATGATTTTTTGGAAAATTGAAGTGATATATTGTGCTTCAAGCTGATAATTTTCATTTTCTGCAAATTGCACTAGTTCTTGTAAAAGTTGCTGCTCACGTGCGACATCACGTAAAGCCTTCTGCGTCACTTCTTTGCTTCTTACTACATCAAACGCCAAACGATGACGCTCCGAAAGTAGCTTTAACAAACTACGATCGATTTGCGTAATTTGTTGGCGAATGTCAGATAATTCTAATGCCATAATGCTTCCTTATAAAAAATCCCACGAAATTGACCGCACTTTTAGTAGATTCGCCATTTAAGCACGAGATGAAATAAAAAAGCTATACTTCCTACCAGAAATATAGCTTTTTCAACAATAAAACAATTAAATAAGCACTTGCACTGGAGCAACATACCCTTGTGGCACTTGCGCTTTATCTTCAAAGGTTACAAATTCCCACGCTTCTTGATTTGCTAAAACAGCACGAAGTAACTTGTTATTTAAACCGTGACCTGATTTATAGGCTTTAAAATCACCGATAATGTTATAACCAGCCATATAAAGATCGCCAATTGCGTCTAACATTTTATGACGAACAAGTTCATCTTTAAAGCGTAAGCCATCTTCATTTAAGATTCTATAATCATCAAGAACAATCGCATTATCAAGGCTACCACCTAATGCTAAACCTTGAGATTGAAGATATTCAATATCTTTTATAAAGCCAAAAGTTCTTGCTCGGCTAATTTGATGAACAAATGCTTGGGCGGAAAAATTCATTTCATAGTTACGTACATCTTTGCCAATAGCAGGATGGTCAAAATCAATAGTGAAATCTAAACGAAAACCATTGTAAGGTTTAAATTCAGCCCATTTATCGCCATCTTCAACTCGTACATATTCTTTAATGCGAATAAATTTTTTCGCTGCATTTTGTTCTTCAATTCCCGCATCTAACAACAAATAGATAAACGGACTCGCACTACCATCCATAATTGGAATCTCAGGCGCATCAACCTCGATAATGATATTATCAATACCAAGCCCTGCCAAAGCTGCATTTAAATGCTCAACGGTAGAAATACGTACACCTTGATCATTAATTAGTGCTGTACAGAGCATTGTATCACGCACTGAATTAGGATCGGCAGGAAATGCCACAGCAGGATTTAAATCTGTACGATAATAAACAACACCAGTGTTTGGCATAGCTGGGCGTAAGGTTAATGTCACTTTTTTACCGCTATGCAAGCCAACGCCTGTCACTTTAATACTTTGTTTTAATGTTCTTTGTTTAATCATTCTACTACCTTCATTTACTAGGTATTTTCTGAAACTTATTAATTTTCTTCACGCTGTGCAGGATTAAAGAAATTATTTTTCTTAAATGCTTCCAAGCGATCTGTAATCGGTTTATCTAACGGCCGTTGATATTCTTCTGATGCAGTTCTTGACACTTCAACAGATTCACGACGATGAAGTTCAGGAACAATGTTTACACGCCCTTCGCCTTCAATATTCTGCGTAGAAAGCCCTTGACGAACAACTTGAATTGGCTCATTTCCTGCAATTTCCCCTAGACCAGTTGCCACAATAGTTACACGAATTTCATCGCTCATCTCAGGCACTAAACTCGTACCAACAACAACTGTCGCCTCTTCAGAAGCAAAGCTACCTATTGTCTCACCTATAATGTTAAATTCATCAAAAACTAAATCCATTCCAGCAGTAATATTAACTAAAATACCTTGAGCATTAGAAAGATCTATTTTTTCTAGAAGATCGTTACGTACCGCAAGGCGAGCCGCCTCTTCTGCTCTACCCGCACCAGGTTCTCCCACCGCTGAACCAAAACCTATCATTGCTTGCCCTTGAACGGACATTACCGTTCTTACATCGGCAAAGTCCACATTGATTAAGCCAGGCGATGTAATCATATCCGAAATACCCATAACCGAATTACGTAACACATCGTTTGCAGCAGCAAAAGCCTCTATTAATTTAGCATTTTTAGGGAGAACTTTTTGAATTTGTTGATTCGGAATAATAATCATTGAATCAACATATTGGGATAAATCTTTAATACCAAGCTCTGCAAATTGCATACGTTTTTTGCCTTCAAAAGCAAAAGGTTTAGTCACTACTGCAACAGTTAAAATACCCAGTTCTTTAGCAATTTTAGCAACAACAGGTGCCGCACCCGTACCTGTGCCGCCGCCCATACCTGCTGCAATAAAGACCATATCTGCGCCTTCAAGCATTTTGCGGATTTCATCCTGATCATCTTCAGCTGCTTTACGACCAATATTCGGATTTGCCCCAGCACCTAAACCTTTAGTTGTTTCTCCACCGATTTGTACAGTCTGTTGAACTTGGCTTTTACGCAATGCTTGAGCATCAGTATTGACGGCATAAAATACTATACGACCGTGTTCTTCTGATGTTAATGAATTTTCGCCAACAAAGGTTCCGCCCATTTCTTGTTTTACCATATTCATTACCATATGGTTTACGGCATTACCACCGCCACCGCCTACACCTACGACTTTGATCAGTGCGCCGGATTCGTTAAAATTGTCGTACTCAGGGTACTCTGGGTATAGCATTGATGTTCTCCGTTACTGCCAGATAAGCTGACTAAATATATAAAATATAAATTCTCTTTATTGTAGATGAAAAATTAAAATAATCAAAATTCTGACCGCACTTTATTGACAATTTTTTTAATTCCTTGCCAAATAGACTCAAAGAAAGTTCCTTCAGAATCATCACTTCCTGAAATTAAATCATCGTCACTATTACTGTGATTATATTGCAATAATCCCACCACCGTTGAATATTGTGGACGATTCACATAATCAGTCAAACCAGTAATATTTAATGGGCTTGCTATACGTACTTGGCAATGGAAAACATTTGAAGCGCATTCTTTAAGATCTTCAATCTGCGCTCCACCACCAGTCATAACCACACCCGCAATTAATTCAAATTTAATATGTTTTGCTTCTAATTCAGCTTTTAACTTATCTAATTCATCTTTTACCACACCTAAAAGCTCCGTATAACGAGCCGATGTAATTAAAGATAAATCACTTTTTGTTAATGAACGAGGCGCACGGCCGCCAATACTTGCTACCTCAATTTTTTTATCTCCGTGCAAACGTGCTGGGTAAAATGCACTCGCATAGTTCACTTTAATGCGTTCTGCTTCTGATCGCGAAATTGTACAAGCGTGCGCAATATCATTCGTCACAATATTACCAGCGTAAGGAATTACCTTGCTAAAACGTAATGCGCCATTAGTGTAAACCATCACGTTCATTGTGCCTGCACCAAAATCAATTAGACACACACCGAGATCTTTTTCATCCTCAGTTAGTACAGAATGTGTCGCTGCGAAACCAGAAAAAACCACTTTATCTACTTGTAAACCACAACGTTCAACGGCTTTTTTTAAGTTATTTTGCCAATCTTGATGACAAGCGATCAAATGCACTTGTGCTTTTAAACGCACGCCTTGTAATCCTAATGGATTTTTAATATTCAGCTGACGATCAACAGCATATTCTTGTGGAATAACATGCAATAAAGACAATCCCTCTGGTAATTTTATTGAACTTGCTGTATGAAGTGCCGAATCGATTTCTTCTTGGGTTACTTCACTTTCTGCTATCGGCACAAAACCACTTTCATTAAGGCTTTGAATATGCTCTCCAGTGATCGCCAAAGTCACACTCATAATCTGACAATCAGCCATAGATTCTGCCGCTTCAATAGCACGTTGAATCGATCCCACCACAGCATCAAGATCAGTGATACTGCCACGATCAATCCCTTTAGAAGGACAACTGCCTACACCAAGCACATTCACTACACCATCAGGAAATACTTCGCCAACCACAGCGACCACTTTTGAGGTGCCAACCTCTAAACCTACTATTGTTTTTGCTTCCACACCTTTAACCATTTTCACACCCAGTTATTTTTATCTATCAACCATACCTAC
Organism: Haemophilus influenzae; assembly: GCF_900475755.1. Lineage (NCBI taxonomy): Bacteria > Pseudomonadati > Pseudomonadota > Gammaproteobacteria > Pasteurellales > Pasteurellaceae > Haemophilus > Haemophilus influenzae. The sequence continues at coordinate 968,521 of NZ_LS483411.1, read as the reverse complement.
AGCGGCACCTGCCGTATATCTTAAATCTATATACTCTATTTTTTTGTTTTCTGGCACATCAATTTGCGGATAAATTGTGACAAATCGCTCAAGTTTTGATTTCCAATCGCCACGACCTAATTTTAGCACAATATCGTTATCAAGCTGGACCTGCCACGCACCGCGATCATCAATATTGACTCCCTTTGCCATTATATTATTTGATTTTAAATTGACATAAATTTGATTCCACGTCTCAATTACCTTCAAACTCTGATAATCGGGTCCGCCCAAATAGGGCAAATTTTTTGCTGTTAAACGTACAGAGGGAAGCTGAAAAACGATACCATCAAGGGTAACAAATTGATTTTGATTCCAAAACGCAACGGGTTGATATTCCGACACCCAAATACTTAAACGATTTGGCCATATTTTTCTTACTATTGCACCTTTAACCCAAGGTAAAGCCTCAATTTGAGCTTGAATCGGTGCCACATCTTGCCCCCAAAATCCTTTTAATTCGCCCATTTTTAATAGGCTTTCTTTAATATCATTATCGGTAGTAAAGGTATTTTGTCCAACAAGTGCAAATGCGCTAATCGGCTTATCATCCATTTTTTCTAAAATGCTTTGCCAATTAAAATAAACACCAAGTAAAAAAAAGACGCCAAGCAATACCGCGAAAGCCCGAATATGAAAATAATATTTAGGCTTTTGTTCTCCAAAACGAATATTCTGCGGCGTTTTTCTTTTCAGAATGTTCATTACACACTTAGCTCCAAGATTTTCACAACAAGCTGTTCAAAAGAAATACCCACGCTTGCGGCAGATTTTGGGAATAAACTATGGCTAGTCATTCCTGGATTAGTATTAACCTCAATCAAACGGAAATTGCCTTTTGCATCACACATTACATCAATACGACTCCAACCACGACATCCCACTGCATCATAAGCACGTTTTACTAATATAGCTAACTCTTGCTCGCGTTCAGGCGTTAAACCTGCTGGGCAGAAATATTGCGTATTATCAGAAATATACTTCGCTTCATAATCATAAAATTCGCCCTGTGGAACAATACGAATTGCGGGTAATACTTGATTGTCAAGCACAGGCACAGTTAATTCATCGCCAGCTAACCACTCTTCAATTAGAATGGTATTATCAAATTTAAGCGCATATTCCACCGCACTTTTTAACTCTTCTACCGCTTTTACTTTCGTTAAGCCAACGCTAGAGCCTTCTAAAGAGGGTTTAACCATTAATGGTAAACCTAATTTTTCCACAACAGCCTGAGGATCTAATTCAGAAAAACTTTCTCGGGTAACCACTTCCATATCTGCAACAGGTAAACCAAAAGCTTTCCACAACATTTTTGTACGCATTTTGTCCATCGTTAATGCAGAAGCCATCACGCCACAACCAGTGTAAGGTAAACCAATTTGCTCTAATAAACCTTGCATTGTGCCATCTTCTCCACCACGACCATGCAAAATATTAAATACTCGATCGAAGCCATCACTTTTCAAATTAGCGACATTATATTCTTTAGGATCAATAGGATACGCATTATAACCTTGATTTAATAATGCTTCTAATACCGTTTTGCCTGAATTGAGGGAAATTTCACGTTCAGCAGATATACCGCCCAATAACACAGCAATTTTTTCTTGTTTTAAGTTCATTTTTTATCCTGTTTTTCTTCTTATGATGATATTTTTCTAATGTTAAGATTTTCAATCAATCCATCTGGCATTAATTCTTCCAAGATTCAGCCAAGCCACGAGAAATTTTACTTACACTGCCCGCACCTTGTGCCAAAATTAAATCGCCATCTTGAATAATTTGATCAAGAACGTCGCCTAATTGTGATGTGTCAGAAACCAAGATTGGATCGATTTTTCCTAAATTTCTAATTGAACGACAAAGTGATTTACTATCAGCTCCAACAATTGGTGCTTCTCCCGCTGCGTACACATCAAGCATAATTAATGCGTCCACTTGCGAAAGCACTTGTACAAAATCATCAAATAAATCACGAGTACGAGAATAACGATGCGGTTGGAAAATCATCACAATTCGTTTATCTCCCCAGCCTTCTCGCGCGGCTTTAATCGTTACACCGACTTCTGTTGGATGATGACCATAATCATCAACTAAACGCACCTTACCATTTGGACGAATAAATTCGCCTAGCTGATCAAAACGACGACCTGCACCTTGGAAATCGGCAAGGGCTTCTAAAATTGCCTCGTTAGCAATCCCCTCTTCTTTTGCGACAGATAACGCTGCCGTTGCATTTAACGCATTATGTTTTCCAGGAACGTTGAGCAATACATTAATACGTTCATTATCTGGGCAAATCACAGTGTAGTGACCTTGAAAACCCGTTTGTTCATAATCTTCAATACGATAATCTGCCTGTTCACTGAAACCGTATGTAATCACTTGGCGACCAACTTTGGGAATAAGTTCCATTAAAACAGGATCATCAGCGCACATCACAGCTAAACCATAAAATGGTAAATTGTGTAGGAACTTCACATAGGTAGCTTTCATTTTTTCGAAATCGCCTTCGTAAGTATCCATATGGTCTGGTTCCATATTAGTTACAACAGATACCATTGGTTGTAAATGCAAAAATGACGCATCACTTTCATCCGCTTCGGCAATTAAATAACGACTTGCCCCTAAATGTGCATTCTTACCCGCCGATTTCACTAAACCGCCATTGACAAAAGTCGGATCAAGTTTAGCTTGTGTATAAATCATTGAAATCATAGCTGTTGTTGTTGTTTTTCCGTGCGTTCCTGCAACAGCAATACCATGACGAAAACGCATAATCTCAGCCAACATTTGCGCTCGTTGAATCACTGGAATGCGTTTTTGTTTCGCTGCAATAAGCTCTGGGTTATCATCTTTTATTGCACTAGACACAACAACAACACTCGCACCCTCAATATGTTCTTCTGCGTGACCAATGTAGATTTTTGCCCCAGCTTGAGCTAAACGTTGAGTGACTACACCATCGGCAATATCTGAACCTGAAATTTGATAACCTTCATTTAATAAAATTTCTGCAATGCCGCTCATTCCCGCGCCACCAATGCCAATGAAATGAATTTGCTGTACACGACGCATTTCAGGGATAATTTTTCTAATTTCTTCGTGGGAATGCTTCATTTATTTTTCCTTTTCTCCCAAATGACAAAACTCAACTAAAAGTGCGGTTAAAATTCGCAACGTTTTCTTATTTCTAATCATTAGAACACAGCAAGTCCTAGCTTGAATATTGTTTAATTACTTCAGCTACACGTTGTGCCGCATTAGGCATCGACATTGTTTTCGCTTTCAATGCCATCTGCAATAAATTTTCACGAGTAAAATTTTTTAAATAATTCACTAGAATTTCAGGCGTTAAATCTGCCTGTTCTATAATTTTCGCCGCACCAACATCTGATAAATATTTCGCATTTAAATATTGTTGGCGATCTTTATGTTGGAATGGTACAAAAATTGCTGCGGCTCCCACTGCCGCAATTTCACATACGGTTAATGCGCCAGAACGACAAATAATCACATCAGCCCAAGCATAAGCCTCAGCCATATTATCAATAAATTCTGTGACTTTAACTTTCTCTTGATGCTCGCCATAAAGTTGGCTGACTTCTTCTACCGCACCTTTGCCTACTTGATGACGAATCTCTAATTTATCTGCAAGCTGCGCCACCACTTTGGGCAAAGTATGATTAAGTACTCTCGCCCCTTGGCTACCACCAACAACTAAGACACGTAATTTTTCCTCACGATCCGAGAAACGAATATCAGGATTTGGCATCTCAAATAAATCTTCTCGGACGGGGTTTCCTACCACTTCAGCATTAGAAAAAGCGGTTGGAAATGCCTGCAATACACAGCTTGCAATTTTACCTAATAATTTGTTCGTTAAACCCGCAATCGCATTTTGTTCATGTAAAATTATTGGTACACCACAAAGTTTTGCCGCTACGCCAGCAGGACCCGAAACATAGCCCCCCATACCAAGTACAGCGTCAGGCTTTTCTTCTTGAATAATTTTTTTTGCCTGCAACACCGCACGAAGAATAGTAAAAGGCGCGTTAAATAAAGCCTTTATGCCCTTACCACGCAAGCCAGAAATTTGAATAAATCGAATAGGAATAGCATACTTTGGTACAAGCTGAGCTTCCATTCTATCTTTCGTGCCTAACCAGCAAATATCCCATTCTTGTTTTTGTAAAGTTTGAGCAACCGCAATAGCAGGAAAAATATGACCACCAGTACCACCCGCCATCACTAATAATTTTTTCTTTTTCATCTTTTCTATCTCTAATCATCACGCAAGCGCGCTTGACCTATACGAAATAAACGATTTTCGTGATCAATTCGCAATAAAATACCAATGGTGGCGGACATAATGATAATACTCGAACCACCATAACTCACGAGTGGAAAGGTTAAACCTTTAGTTGGTAACATTCCAAGCGCCATACCTAAATTAACAAAGCCTTGAAAGAAAATCCAAAAACCAATACCTAATGCAAAAAAACCTCGAAAACGTTGTTCTAACATTAAGGATTCTCGTCCAATTTTCATTGCACGAAAAATTAATAAACCTAATAAAAGAATAACAATAAATATACCGATAAATCCAAATTCTTCGCCGATAATCGCCATAATGAAATCGGTATGTGCTTCAGGCAGATAATCTAATTTTTGAATTGAATTACCTAATCCTTCTCCAGTAATTTCTCCTCGACCAAACGCTATAAGAGAATTTGTTAGTTGAAATCCCGTACCATAAGGATCTTTAAAGGGTTCTAAAAAACCTGTAAATCGCTTGAGGCGATAAGAAGCTGTCAATACAAGCCAAACGAATAAAATGCCTCCTAGAGCGATTAATCCTACAAACTGTAAAATTTTTGCCCCCACGATAAAAAGCATCCCAGACATAATAATAAATAGCACGACTGTACTACCTAAATCAGGTTGTAATAAAAGAAAACAACCTAATACAAGCATAACAATAAACGGTTTAAAAATACTAACATGTTGTGACCGCACTTCATCATAACGACGAGTAAAATAGCTTGCTAAAAAACAAGTGAGTGCTAATTTTGCAAATTCTGCAGGTTGAAAGTTTAAGATCCCCAATGAAATCCAACGTTTTGCACCATTAACCGATGTACCAATAAAGGGAACAAGCAATAATAATATGACGGAAAATAAGAAAATTTTAGCGTGCCATTTTTCCCATTGCGAAGAAGAAATTTGTAATGAAATATAACAAGTTAGCAAAGAAAGTAGCACATAAATAGCATCGCGTTTTGCAAAGTAAAAAGGATCATTAAATAAACGAGAGCTATAAGGAATAGAAGCAGATGTTACTGCCACTAAACCAATTAAAAGCAAAATAACAAATAACCAAAATAGTGCGCGATCATACAACAAACCTTGAGGTGTGATGCGTGTCCATTCATCGTAATTTTTTTTGATATTTTGTAAAAATTCCATCTTATTTCGTGAGTGACTAAATTAGGTTAAACATTGAGCTAAACGCGTAAATTCTTCGCCGCGCTTTTCAAAAGAAGTAAACTGATCGAGACTTGCACAAGCAGGCGACAATAATACCATATCTCCGCTTTGCAATGTTGGACGTAAAAACGCGATGGCTTGTTCCATTGTTTCAAACAAATAGCTTTGTGATGAAAGTTTTGCAAGCTGCGCACCATCTCGACCAAAACAATAACAAATAATGTGTGGTTGATTAATTAATGCAGCCAATTCTGAAAAATCAGCCCCTTTTCCATCTCCACCTAACAACAAATGCAATTTACCCTCAACATAAAGCCCAGCCAATGCGGCAACAGTGCTGCCTACATTTGTCGCTTTAGAATCATTAATCCAACGAATGCCATTGGCTTGATGCGCTAATTGAAAACGATGATCTAATCCTTTGAAATGACGAAGTGCGGTACGAATTGCATCTAAATTAATACCGACAGCTTGTGCCAATGCTGTTGCTGCCAAAATGTTCATATAATTATGGCGACCCACCAATGTGGCTTCTTCACAAGGTAAAATCACTTCATCTTTTGCCATTAAGTATTGCTTGCCGTTTTCCGTTTTTAGCCAAAAATCCGCACCATTTTCTGCAAAAGAAACAATTTGTTTCGCTTGATTTTCGCCTTCACCAAAAGTCAGCTTATCCTCATTATTTAAAACTCCGACCTCAGCATTATGATAAATACGTAATTTTGCTTGGCGATAATCTTCTAAATCTACATAGCGATCCATATGATCTTCAGTCACGTTCAAAACAGTTGCAGCCGCAGCTTTTAAGCTGTAAGTTGTTTCAAGTTGAAAACTAGAAAGCTCTAATACATAAAGTTCACAATCTTCATTCAACAATGACAAAGCGGGAATGCCAATATTTCCACCCATACCAACTTTTACGCCAGCAGCTTTCGCCATTTCATAAACTAAAGTCGTTACAGTACTTTTTCCATTTGAACCTGTAATCCCCACAATTGGCTTTGTCGCCGCACGGCAGAATAATTCAATGTCGCCTATTACTTCCACTCCCGCTTTAAGTGCGGTTTGAATTTCTGGTGTTTTTACCGCAAGTCCTGGGCTAATAACAATCATATCGCTTTCAAGTAACCATTCCTGATTTAAACTACCAGTATGAAGAGGGATATTTTTAGGAAGTTTATCAATACCAGTAGGATTTTTTCGGGTATCAATCACACGAATATTAGCCTGTTGGGATAAGAGATAATCCACACAAGAAAGACCTGTTTTGCCAAGCCCAATGATCGTAATATTTTTGTTTTGATAGGCGTTCATTTTATTTCTTCTTAATTACTATAAGTTTTAAATTTTGCTGATGGGAATATCAATTTATAACGTAAAAAGCTCGCTCTTTCAAAAACTGAAAGAGCGAACCTCACAACATTTATTAACGCAACTTCAAGGTGACTAATCCCATCAACACTAACATTAAGGAAATAATCCAAAACCGAATAATCACTCTTGGTTCTGGCCATCCTTTCAATTCAAAATGATGATGAATCGGTGCCATTCTAAAAATGCGTTGTTTGCGTAACTTATAAGAACCCACTTGCAAAATAACAGAGAGTGCTTCAACAACAAATACGCCACCCATTATCACAAGCAAAAATTCCTGACGAACAAGAATTGCTACGACACCCAGCGCACCACCTAATGCAAGAGAACCCACGTCTCCCATAAATACTTGAGCAGGATAAGTATTAAACCATAAGAATCCCAAACTCGCGCCAACAATAGCTGTACAGAACACCACCACTTCGGAACTGTATTTAATATACGGAATATGCAAATATTCTGCGAAATTCACGTTACCTGTAGCCCAAGCAATTAAAGCAAACGCACCTGCAACAAGTGCTGTTGGCATAATCGCTAATCCATCTAAACCATCGGTTAAATTCACTGCATTACCTGTGCCAACAATCACAAAGTAGGACAATACGATATAGAACAAACCTAATTGAGGCATAATATCTTTAAAGAATGGAATCACTAAACGGGTTGCATCGGTGTCGTGACCAAGCCAATAAAGCCAAAGGATTGCCACTAATGCCACCACAGACATCCAGAAATATTTCCAACGAGCAATTAAACCATCTGTATTTTTACGGGTAATTTTACGGAAATCATCCACAAAACCAATTGCGCCATATCCAAATAATACAAATAAGCAAACCCAAATATACGGATTCGCAAGATTTGCCCATAATAACGTACTTACGCCAATAGAGAATAAAATCATCACACCGCCCATAGTAGGTGTGCCTTTTTTTGCAAAGTGACTTTCAGGGCCATCATTTCGCACTTCTTGACCAAATTTTAAGATCTGCAAACGTTTGATCACTTTAGGGCCAATCCAGAGGGAGATAAAAAGTGCAGTTAATAATGCAAGAATTGCACGGACGGTAATATAAGAAATCGCATTAAAGGCGGTTTCGTAACGAACAAGATATTCAGCAAGCCAGACTAACATTTAATTTTATCCTTTAATGAATAGATCACATCTTCCATTTTCATTGAGCGTGAGCCTTTTCCTAGCACCACGACTTTTTTATTTTGTTGTAATTGGTTTTCAATAAGTGGAACTAAAAAATCCACCATTTCAGTTTTATCCGTAAAATGCTTACCCAAAACAGCCTCAGAAATGACCGCACTTTCATTGCCATAAGAACAAACTAAATCTAAATTTGACGATTTAACATATTGTCCAACTTCACGATGAATAGCGAGAGAATTATCGCCCAATTCTTTCATATCTGCGACACATAGAATACGGAAAGCATCATAACTTTTTAGGACATCAATCGCCGCACAGAGAGAATCTTTATTTGCGTTATAAGTATCATCTAACAATAATAAATTAGGCGTTACTTGAATAGGGAATAAACGTCCTTTCACTTGTGAACGTTGTTCTAATCCAGCTTTGACATCGGCAAGCGTAGCACCAACATTCATCGCTAGTGCGGTAGCAGCTAAAGCATTTTTTACATTATGCTCTCCAAGATAAGGAAAACTAATATCAATTTCGCCTTGCGGAGAAACTAACGTAAAGGTTGAACCTTGTTCGTTACCTTGAACATTTTTGACAGAATAATCCTTGCCGTTGAAATATTGAATGGCGTGATTGCTGATTTCTTTTTGCCAAATAGCTAAGTGATTATGTTCAGCATTGATAATCGCTACACCATTTTTTGTTAAACCTCGATAAATCTCGCCTTTTGCTTGAACAACCCCCGCTAAAGAACCAAACCCCTCTAAATGTGCGGGTGCAATATTATTAATCAATGCGGCATTAGGTTGAACTAATTTTGTGGTGTAATTGATTTCATTTTGATGATTAGCACCAAGTTCAATCACAGCAAAACGATGCTTTTCTGTTAAGTGCAGCAGGGTTAAAGGCACACCAATGTCGTTATTGAAATTACCATTAGTAAAAAGTACCGCCTCTGGATTACCAGCAGTATGCTGCAAAATACTTGCGGTCATTTCTTTTACCGTAGTTTTACCAGAAGAGCCTGTCATCGCCACAATACGCGGATTAATTTTCTCGCGTAACCATTTTGCAAGCTCGCCCAAAGCAATACGAGTATCTTTAACCACAAGTTGTGGAATAGAAATGGAAGAATTTTCTTGCTGAACAACAAGTGCGAGCGCACCTTGTGCTACCGCTTGTTCAAGATATTGATGAGCATCAAATTTTTCGCCTTTCAAAGCAAAAAATAAGCTATTTGATATGCTTTTTCGAGTATCTGTATTAATTTCTTCAACTTGCACATTTTCATCGCCAATTAATTTAGCTTGAAGAATCTGTGCAAGTTGTACAGTAGAGAGTTTAATCATAATTGAGTGATGATTATTTTAAGAAATCAAGTGCAATTTCTTGGTCGGAAAAATGCACAACTTCCGAACCAATAATTTGATAATGTTCGTGCCCCTTTCCAGCAATTAAAATCACATCATTTTCTACCGCACTTTCAATCGCAAACTGGATTGCCTGTGCACGATCAGGAATAATCCCCACCTTTTCCATATTTTTAAAGCCTGCGACAATATCTGCTTCAATTTGGTTTTGTGATTCTGTTCGTGGATTATCTTTTGTCACAATAATCTTTTCAGCAAACTGCTCTGCAACCTGTGCCATTAACGGACGTTTGCCTCTATCACGGTCTCCGCCACAACCAAAGATGCACCATAATTCGCCTTGGCAATGTTCACGCGCAGCAATCAACGCTTTTTCTAACGCATCTGGTGTATGCGCATAATCTACAATAACGGTTGGTTTATTTGGATATTGAATCATTTCCATTCTTCCACATACTCCTTTTAAAGATTTCGCCGTAGCGAGTAAATTTTCCAATGGGTAACCAAACGATAACAACGTGGTCATTACTAATAATAAATTACTTACATTAAAAGCACCAATTAATGGGCTATGCAAAACGCCATTACCCCAGCTAGATTCAAAAGTAATATCTGCACCTTTAAAATGATAATGGATATTTATTGCTTTCATCCATTGATGTGAACCTACTTTAAAATCCGCATTCATACTTACGGCAATAGCATCAGGTAATTCAGTTAGCCATTGGTGTCCAATTTCATCATCAGCATTAATCACTTTAATTTGGGTATCTAATTCAGTAAACAAGCGTTTCTTCGCCGCAGCATAATTTTCCATAGATTGATGATAATCTAGATGATCACGGGTTAAATTCGTGAAAATTGCTGCTTTAAAATGCAAGGCTTCTACACGATGCTGCGCCAAACCGTGTGATGAAACTTCAATAGAGGAAAAATCTGCGCCTGCTTGCTTGAAATTTGAAAGGGACGATTGAATTTCCACTGCTGAACCAGTTGTATTTTTAGCTTCTATAACTTGACCTAAAAGCCCATTACCAATGGTTCCCATCACTGCCGAACGATGACCTAATAATTCCGCCCATTGCACTAATAATTGAGAAATAGTGGTTTTGCCATTTGTCCCTGTTACACCAACAAGGGTTAAATTTTTAGAGGGCGAATCATAAAAAACATCAGCTAAGGACGAAAGATGACGTGCAAGTTGATAATATTTCACTACGGGAACATTCCCAATAAATGCGACAGTTAAATGCTCGCTAGATAATTCTGTCTCAGACACCACCGCACTCGCACCAGAATGAATAGCAGAATCAATAAATTGATTTCCATCCACCTGATGACCTTTTATCGCCACAAAAAGATCGCCAGCTTTAACCTTACGGCTATCTAACACCATATGATGGAGTTCTATATCATTCTTTAATTCAGGCAAATTAAAAAGTGCGGTGAGTTTTTTCATAATTTTTCCTTAATTCACTTTTTGATTCTTGTGATCGCCAATATAAACAATACGTTTTGTAGTTTTCGTTGTTGTGTTTTCAGCTGCTTCAGCATCTTGCGGAATAGCATTTGCACGTAACGCATAGCCCATAATGCTAGAGAATACAGGGGCAGAAACCGCACCACCATAATATTCGCCTGCTTTTGGATCATTGATCAAAATCACTAAGGCATAACGAGGGTCACTAATTGGTGCAATACCCGCAGTAAATGCCACATATTTATTTACATAATGTCCATTTTCAATCTTACGTGCTGTACCTGTTTTCACGCCAACACGGTAACCTTCCACCATTGCGCGTTTATTTTTAATTGCTACTTTCTCTAAAATCCCCACAATATCTTTAGTTATTTTTTCAGAGAAAACGCGTTTCCCAATAACTGGCGGATCAACTTTAGTGATAGAAAGCGGGCGATAAACACCAAAACTACCAAGAGTTGCATAGGCACGAGCAATTTGTAAAGGTGTCGCAGTAATACCATAACCATAAGCAACTGTTGCACGTTCAATATCTGCCCAGCGTTTACGATTTGCATTCAAAATCCCAACTTGTTCGCCGATCAAACCTAAATCTGTCGGTTTACTTAAACCTGCATTTTGATAAGTTTCCATTAATGCACTAGGTGGCATACGCAATGCAAGACGACTTACACCACGGTTACTAGAGTTCATTAAAATCTCGTCTAAAGTTTGTTGAGCACGTGGTGCAACATCCACAATTTCTTTACCGCTTAATTTAAAGGACGTGGTATTAATAATTTCATCTCGTTTAACGACACCTCGTTGAAGTGCGGTTAAAACAACGAAAGGTTTTACCGTAGAACCTGGCTCAAACGTATCGGTGATTGCGCGGTTACGCATTAACTCTGATTTTACGCCGACACGGTTGTTTGGATTATAAGAGGGCGCAGTCGCCATAGCTAACACTTCCCCTGTTCGAACATCAACTAACACCGCAGTACCAGACTCAGCATTATTCTCAGCCACCGCCTTTTTAATCTCACGATACACCATAGATTGCAATTTTTCATCGATACTTAAGGTAACATCTTGTGCATCATATTTTTTCTCATCGGAGATATGTTCAACAATATTTCCACGTTTATCTTTACGAACAGTACGTGAGCCATCTTTACCAACAAGTATTGAATTAAAACTTTTCTCAATGCCTTCAATACCATTTCCATCAATATCCGTATAACCCACCACGTGTGCAGCTTCTTCTACACGAGGATAAAAACGACGATGCTCAGTTTCTAAAATGATTCCCTTAATTTTTAATCTACGAATATAGTTAGCTTTATTTGATTCAACTTGACGCGCTAAATACAAATAACCAGATTTAGCATTTTTCTCAATTTTTTTCACTAAATCATTTTCGGTCATACCTAATTCTTGGGCTAAAGCTGAAATTCGTTCTTTATCCGCAATCGAATTTTCCTTCAACATCGTTTTTGGATCTGCCACAATCGCGCTCATCGGCACGCTTACAGATAAAAGCTGACCATTACGATCTAAAATAGAACCACGCACAGATAATACTTCATCTTTACGCAAAGAACGCTTATCCGCTTCACTCGATAACGTATCGGCATTAATAGATTGAACATAAGCTGCTCGCGCGACTAAAGCGCACAGACCGAGTAAAATAAGAACCGTCGAAAGCATATAACGTCCACGCATAAAGCATTTTTCAAACAGCTTTTGAGGTTTGTTTTGCTTTACAGTTTCAGGTGCAGTCAATTTTCTAATTGTTTTTTTCGACTTACCTGATTTACGCGGGGAATTAAATTTCACCATCTTTTTTACCTATTATTCTCTAATTTCAACTTCTTGCTCTGAAGAAACAACTTTCATTTTTAATGTACTAATCGCAATAGATTCTACACGCGTACTATCCCCTTCCGTAGCTTCCTGCACTTGTAAATTACGGTATTCATTCTCAAGTGCTTGACGCTGTAAAATTAACATTCCATTTTCAGAAATTAGTTGGCGAGTTTTATGGGTTATCCAAATCGTTCCCATTGCAGAAACTAAAATCCCCATTAACAGCAACACCACTAATTTATTTGAAGAAAATAAATCTTCGACTAAAATTTGCTGTAACGGATAACGAGGCTTATTATTTTCAGACATCGCTAAATTCTCTCCGCGACACGCAATACTGCACTTCTTGAACGAGGATTTGCTTGAATTTCTACATCACTTGGCTGAATGGCTTTACCAATAATTCTTAATTTTTGATTACGCTGAATTTGATCTTCTCGCAACGGTAAACCTTTAGGAATATCCTCGCCCTTACTTTGTTTTTTCATAAAATGTTTCACCATTCTATCTTCTAAAGAATGGAAACTTATAATTGATAAACGCCCTTCTGGTGCTAACATATCTAACGCAGAATTAAGCAGACTTTCTAATTCATCTAATTCCGAATTAATAAAAATACGAATGGCTTGGAAACTACGCGTCGCAGGATGTTTATATTTATCTTTAAAAGGAACTGCCTGTGAAATAAGCTCCGCCAATTGACTAGTACGTGATAAAAATTCTGTGCCATTTTTTACCGCACTTTTGTTGTAATCAACAATAGCGGTGGCAATACGTTTAGCAAAACGCTCTTCGCCAAAAGTTTTCAACACCCAAGTTAAATCCTCAATGGACACTTGTTTTAACCATTCTTCGGCAGATAAACCTTGAGTTGTATCCATACGCATATCAAGCGGCCCATCTTTCATAAAACTAAAACCACGTTCCGCTTCGTCAAGTTGAGGGGAAGACACACCAAGATCAAGCAAAATACCGTCAATTTTGCCCACTAAATTTAATTTGTCACAAATTTCAGGAATATGAGAAAAGCTGTTATGTTCAATCTGAAAACGTGAATCTTGAATTTTTTGTGCTTCTGCAATAGCATGAGGATCGCGATCTACAGCAATCAAACGACCATTAGAGGAAAGTTGAGAAAGGATAAGCCGAGAATGCCCCCCACGCCCAAAAGTACCATCAATATAAATGCCATTCTCCTTCAATGCTAAGCCATTCACGGCTTCGTGAAGTAAAACTGTAATATGTTCAGATGAAGAAAAAGAATTTTCGCTATTCATAAATTTAAGATAAAAGTACTACATTATTTTCTATAATGAGAAATCATTTAACGCATCAACAGCAAAATCTGCGCTGGAGCCAATTTCTATATCCTCTGCAATTTGAGTATGCCATTCTACATCGCTCCAAATTTCAAATTTATTAAGTTGCCCTACCAACATTAAACCTTTTTCTAATTTTGCGTGTTGGCGTAACAAGCTACCAAGTAAAATACGGCCTTGAGAATCCATCTCACATTCAGTGGCATGGCCAAGCATTACTCTTTGCAAACGACGTTGGGTAGGATCAAAGTTAGAAAGTGCGAGAAGTTTTTGTTCGATTTTTTCCCATTCATCAAGGGGATAAAGTAAAAGACAGGATTGGCGAATATCTACAGTACAAACCATTTGCCCTTGGTTCTTTTCAAGAATTTCAGCGCGATAGCGAGTTGGGATCGCTACACGTCCCTTAGAATCTAAATTAACCGCCGTTGCACCACGAAACATATTACACCTTAAAAATTGAACTTATTTTTAGAAAATCTCTAAAAATCTCCACAAAACACCACTTTTCTCCACTTCTAGCAAGTTTATAATTTGTTCGCTCAACTTGCAAGTAATTCCACATTAAAGCAACTGATTTTTATCGAAATAAAAAAGCCGTTTGAATAAACAATTCAAACGGCTTTTTTCATCAAATTTTATTGACTAATTATTTATATAAGCTTCTTCATCTCGCGTACCTAATGGTTTAAGCATTGTGAAGAACAATACGATACAAACGATGGTTGTTGCTAAACCAAGATACACAGAAAGCTGATAATCTAAGCCGAAACCAATTTTGTTGTAGAACAAATAAGTTGTACATACTGTTGTGATAAACCACGCAGGAAGAGACGCAACCCAGTGGAATTTATGATAACGATATAAATATGCCGCTGCAGTCCATAACATTACCATTGCTGTCATTTGGTTTGCCCAAGTGAAATAACGCCATAATACGCTGAAATCAATGGTTGAAATAAAATAACCTAATACAAACAACGGCACAGCAATTAATAAACGTTTAGGTAATGAACGTTGATCAACATTAAAAATTTCGGCTATCTGTAAACGCGCAGCACGGAATGCAGTATCGCCAGAAGTAATAGGAAGAACAATCACGCCTAATATGGCAAAAATACCACCAATAAAACCTAAGAAATGTAACGAACTATCATACACAACTTTAGATGGAGAACCTGCTGAAATTGCATCTTGTAACGCTTGTGGATTTTCATAGAATGCAAGACCAACCATACACCATACTAATGCAATTACCCCCTCAGTAATCATTGCACCGTAGAAAATGAAGCGACCTTCACTTTCATTTTCTGTACAACGTGCCATTAATGGAGTTTGCGTTGCGTGGAAACCTGATAATGCGCCACAAGAGATAGTTAAGAATAAAAGTGGCCAAATTGGAACATCACCTTTCACTTGGAAATTTTGTGTAAATTTCGCCCAAGTTAAACCCTCGCCATCAGCATTGATTGTACGGAAAAACTCAATTGGATCTGTTGCACTAAAATGTGAAACAACTAATCCGTATACCATACCAACTGACATAAAGAGTAATAACGCACCAAAGAGTGGATAAATTCGACCAATAATCTTATCAACTGGAAGTAAGGTTGCAAGAATATAATAAGCAAAAATAATCGCTGTCCACACAGCAACCACTGTTGCTTTATCCATTCCCCATACTTTAATCCCACCAGCTTCAACAGAATGATGAACTGCCTCTGCATCACCAAGCACTAACGCACCTTGCGAAGCACCAAATACATCCATTGTAATGGTACCCATCAATTGAGCTGGGCTTGCCACAAACACAACACCGACAAGTAAAAGCAACACAAGTGCTAATGTATTGATAAAGACTTTAACGGGACGACCTAAAAACTTACCCGCCAAATATGGCATTGTTGCACCACCGTGACGAATACTTAACATACCACAGAAATAATCGTGTACTGCGCCAGCAAAAATACAACCAATAACAATCCAAAGCATTGCAACAGGTCCATACAATGCACCAAGAATAGGGCCAAAAATAGGGCCTGTTCCCGCAATATTTAATAATTGAATTAGCCAAATTTTCGTTTTAGACATTGGCATATAGTCCACACCATCATTTACTTGGTAAGCAGGTGTTTGACGTTTTGGATTAATCACAAAAATTTTTTCGATAATTTTTCCATAAATAAAGTAACCGATAATCAACACGGCTACACAAAAGAAAAACCATAACATAGGAAGGCTCCTCAAAAAATAAAGTAAAGGTATTTATATGCCCTAAACAAGCGGCTGTATTCTATTTCAAATTACGTCAAATAAAAAATTGAATTTAAAGATTTTTATAAGATTTGTGACTTGTATCACATTTGTAAAATCTAAAACATCTATTAAAATACTAACAAATAAGTAATTGAATAGGTATAGAGCAAATATGTCCTTAACAAGATGCCCCGAATGCAGAAAAAAGATTAGTGAAAATGCAGAAAATTGCCCTAATTGCGGTTTTTCTTTCAAACAAAAAGATCTAGAGATTTACAAACAAAGATTAGAAGCTCTACGCTTACATAATGAAGAAGTCAATCGTAAAAGCACAAAACTACACATAACTTGGTTTTGCATCTTTGCAATTTTTATCGCAGTCACAAGCTGGATGGTAAATTAATCAACAACAAAACCTCAAATCACTCTCTTGATTGGGGTTAATTGTGAAGTCGTTGATGCCCACTATAAATATTTCCTTTTCCTTCCCTAGCAAAACCAATTAAAGTCAAATTATGTTTCTCTGCCATTGTTACTGCTAAATCCGTTGCGGCGGAAATCGTGACTAACATCTCCACCCCGCAAGCCACTGTTTTTTGCACCATTTCATAACTCGCTCGACTGGAGGCTAAAATAAAACCTCTAGGCTTACCCAATTTTGCGTGCCAACCAAGCAATTTATCTAACGCAACGTGGCGACCTACATCTTCGTAAATAGCTAACATATTTCCATATAAATCGAAAAATGCACAAGCATGGGTAGCACCAGTTTTACATCCAAGTAATTGATTTTTTTGAAGATCAATAAGACAACTATCTAGCAAATTTAAATCAAATTGAAAAGTACAGTCTAATTTTGGAAAAGTTTTATATACTTGATTCAATTGTTCTGTACCACAAATACCACAACCAGTACGCCCCGTAAGATTACGACGATGCTCTTTTAATGCCATAAATTTACGGCTAGAAAGTTCAATTTGCACTTCAATACCATTGCAAACTTCTACAAGATCAATACCATAAATATCTTCTGGTTGATTGATAATTCCCTCTGTTAGAGAAAAGCCTAAAGCAAAATCCTCTAAATTGTTTGGGGAACACATCATAACTGCGTGAGAAATGCCGTTATATACCAAAGAAACTGGCATCTCAACAGCCAGTATGTCCTCTTTTTGTTGTAAAAGTGCGGTCAATTTTTCTGTATTTTTTATCTTTCTAAAAAAGTTGATAGTTTGTCGAATCCAGCACTGCATTTATTACCTGCCCATCAGTTAAATGTAAAAAATCTGTTAAATTATTTTTATATTTATGATCTAGATCACAATATTTGTTGAAGCTAATATTATTTGATTATGGATTTATCGTTAAAAAATCGTTATCCTAGCCACCTAATAAATCAGCGTTTTTTCGATGATTTATATACTAGAGAGTGTTATTTTAACGAAATCAACATAATCTAGCTACTAAACGAATTTTATTACTATCTATAATATCTCAACAACTTGTTGTTGAAAGGAGTGATTATGCAGGTCTCAAGAAGAAAATTCTTCAAGATCTGTGCAGGAGGTATGGCGGGAACGTCAGCTGCAATGTTGGGCTTTGCTCCAGCAAATGTATTAGCTGCACCACGCGAATATAAATTATTACGTGCGTTTGAATCCCGTAACACCTGTACATACTGCGCTGTAAGTTGCGGTATGTTGTTATATAGCACAGGCAAACCTTACAATTCATTAGGTAGCCATACTGGCACAAATACTCGTTCAAAACTCTTTCATATTGAAGGCGATCCAGATCACCCAGTCAGTCGTGGTGCACTTTGCCCGAAAGGTGCTGGTGCACTCGATTATGTCAATAGTGAAAGCCGTTCTTTATATCCTCAATATCGTGCACCCGGTTCTGATAAATGGGAACGAATTTCTTGGAAAGATGCCATTAAACGTATTGCTCGTTTAATGAAAGATGACCGAGATGCCAACTTTGTTGAAAAAGATGCAAGTGGAAAAACGGTTAATCGTTGGGCAACGACAGGAATTATGACTGCATCAGCAATGAGCAATGAAGCTGCGTTATTAACGCAAAAGTGGATTCGAATGCTCGGTATGGTGCCAGTATGTAACCAAGCGAATACTTGACACGGACCAACGGTAGCAAGTCTTGCTCCATCATTTGGTCGCGGTGCCATGACAAATAACTGGGTTGATATTAAAAATGCCAACTTAATCATCGTTCAAGGCGGTAACCCTGCAGAAGCTCATCCTGTTGGCTTCCGTTGGGCAATTGAAGCGAAGAAAAACGGTGCGAAAATCATCGTTATTGATCCGCGTTTTAACCGTACAGCATCCGTTGCAGATTTACACGCACCAATTCGTTCTGGTTCTGATATTACGTTCTTAATGGGCGTGATCCGTTACCTATTGGAAACGAATCAAATTCAACACGAATATGTTAAACACTATACCAATGCTTCATTCTTAATTGATGAAGGTTTCAAATTTGAAGATGGTTTATTTGTAGGGTATGACGAAGAAAAACGTAACTACGATAAATCTAAATGGAACTACCAATTTGATGAAAATAGTCACGCTAAACGTGATATGACATTACAACATCCTCGTTGTGTCATTAACATCTTAAAAGAGCACGTTTCTCGTTATACCCCAGAAATGGTTGAGCGTATTACAGGTGTAAAACAAAAACTCTTCTTACAAATCTGTGAAGAAATTGGTAAGACATCAGTACCAAATAAAACGATGACGCATCTATATGCATTAGGTTTTACAGAGCATTCAATCGGTACACAAAATATTCGCTCAATGGCGATAATCCAATTACTTTTAGGTAATATGGGGATGCCAGGTGGCGGTATTAACGCATTACGTGGACACTCCAATGTTCAAGGTACGACAGATATGGGCTTATTGCCAATGTCTTTACCAGGTTATATGCGTTTGCCAAACGATAAAGATACCTCTTACGATCAATACATTAACGCAATTACACCAAAAGATATCGTTCCAAACCAAGTGAACTATTATCGTCATACTTCAAAATTCTTTGTCAGTATGATGAAAACTTTCTACGGAGATAATGCCACTAAGGAAAATGGCTGGGGATTCGATTTCTTACCAAAAGCAGATCGCTTATATGATCCGATTACTCACGTTAAATTGATGAATGAAGGCAAATTACACGGTTGGATTTTACAAGGTTTTAACGTATTAAATGCACTACCAAATAAAAATAAAACGTTATCTGGTATGAGTAAACTGAAATACTTAGTCGTTATGGATCCATTACAAACTGAATCATCAGAATTTTGGAGAAATTTTGGTGAGTCAAATGATGTAAATCCTGCGGAAATTCAAACAGAAGTTTTCCGTTTACCAACTACTTGTTTCGCAGAAGAAGACGGATCAATCGTTAATTCTGGTCGCTGGGCTCAATGGCACTGGAAAGGTTGCGATCAACCGGGAGAAGCCTTACCTGATGTTGATATTCTTTCTATGCTACGCGAAGAAATGCACGAACTTTATAAAAAAGAGGGTGGTCAAGGCATTAAATCTTTTGAAGCAATGACTTGGAATTATGCTCAACCACACTCACCAAGTGCGGTTGAATTAGCCAAAGAATTAAATGGTTATGCACTTGAAGATCTTTATGATCCAAACGGTAACTTGATGTACAAGAAAGGTCAATTACTCAATGGATTTGCACATTTACGTGATGATGGTACAACAACATCAGGTAACTGGTTATATGTTGGTCAATGGACTGAAAAAGGCAACCAAACTGCTAATCGCGATAATTCAGATCCATCGGGTTTAGGTTGTACTATTGGCTGGGGCTTTGCATGGCCTGCAAACCGCCGCGTACTTTATAGCCGTGCATCATTAGATATCAATGGTAATCCTTGGGATAAAAACCGCCAATTAATCAAATGGAACGGTAAAAACTGGAACTGGTTTGATATTGCTGACTACGGCACGCAACCACCAGGTTCTGATACTGGGCCGTTCATTATGTCCGCAGAAGGCGTAGGACGTTTATTTGCCGTTGATAAAATTGCAAATGGCCCAATGCCAGAACACTATGAACCAGTTGAAAGCCCAATTGATACAAACCCACTTCATCCAAATGTAGTGACAGATCCAACTTTACGTATCTATAAAGAAGATCGTGAATTTATTGGTTCAAATAAAGACTATCCATTTGTAGCAACAACTTATCGTTTAACCGAGCATTTCCACAGCTGGACTGCACAATCCGCATTAAATATCATCGCACAACCACAACAATTTGTGGAAATTGGCGAAAAATTAGCGGCAGAAAAAGGCATCCAAAAAGGCGATATGGTAAAAATTACTTCTCGTCGTGGCTATATTAAAGCGGTTGCCGTGGTTACAAAACGTCTTAAAGATCTCGAAATTGATGGACGTGTCGTACACCATATAGGTCTTCCAATTCACTGGAATATGAAGGCATTGAATGGCAAAGGTAACCGTGGATTCTCTACTAATACCTTAACACCATCTTGGGGTGAGGCAATCACGCAAACACCAGAATACAAAACATTCTTGGTAAATATTGAAAAAGTTGGGGAGGCATAATATGGCCGGAACTGCTCAAGGCGTTCAAACGCAAGACGTTATTAAAATCTCCGCAACATCTGGTTTAACACCAGCACCACAAGCGAGAGATCATAAAGTCGAAGTCGCAAAATTAATTGATGTTTCAACTTGTATCGGATGTAAAGCCTGCCAAGTGGGTTGTTCAGAGTGGAATGATATTCGCTCTGATGTCAATGCACAATGTGTTGGGGTTTATGACAATCCAGTTGATCTTGATGCAAAAGCGTGGACGGTGATGCGTTTTAACGAAGTTGAAGAAAACGATCGTTTAGAATGGCTGATTCGTAAAGATGGCTGTATGCATTGCGCAGAACCTGGTTGTTTAAAGGCTTGTCCTGCACCGGGTGCAATCATTCAATATGCTAACGGTATTGTGGATTTCCAATCCGATAAATGTATTGGTTGTGGTTATTGTATTGCAGGCTGTCCATTCAATATTCCACGAATGAATCCTGAAGACAATCGTGTATACAAATGCACCCTTTGTGTTGATCGTGTTTCTGTTGGACAAGAACCAGCTTGCGTGAAAACCTGTCCAACAGGTGCGATTCGTTTCGGCTCTAAAGAAGAAATGAAAATTTACGCAGAACAACGTGTTGTAGATTTAAAATCTCGTGGTTATGAAAATGCGGGACTTTACGATCCTCCAGGTGTAGGCGGTACACACGTAATGTATGTGTTGCATCACGCAGATAAACCTGAGCTTTACAATGGTCTTCCAAAAGATCCTCAAATTGATTTGAGTGTGACCTTATGGAAAGATGTATTGAAACCAGTCGCTGCAGTGGCAATGGGTGGTCTAGCTCTAGCAGAAGTTGCACATTACTTAACCGTTGGCCCAAATGTAGAAGAAGATGTAGAAGATCATCATCACGAATTTGAAGAAAATAAACCGTCTAAGGGGGAAAACAATGAGTAAAATTGAAATTAGCAACGATACTCGCGTTATCCGTCATAGAACCCCAGCGCGTATTAGTCACTGGATGTTGGTTATTTGCTTTTTTATGACGATGTTCACTGGTGTTGCATTTTTCTTCCCTGACTTTGCTTGGCTCACAGAAATTTTGGGTACACCACAAATTGCGCGCGCCATTCACCCATTCACTGGGATTTTAATGTTCTTCGCTTTCATCTACTTAGCGTTATTGTA
Organism: Haemophilus influenzae; assembly: GCF_900475755.1. Lineage (NCBI taxonomy): Bacteria > Pseudomonadati > Pseudomonadota > Gammaproteobacteria > Pasteurellales > Pasteurellaceae > Haemophilus > Haemophilus influenzae. Next base: position 946,408 of record NZ_LS483411.1, on the reverse strand, counting down.
CTGGGATCACAATATTCCAGAAAAAAACGATATTCGCTGGGCAAAAGGTGTCGTTGAAGTGCTTAAAGGGAATGAACACGCAGTTGCTGACAACGGTAAATATAACCTTGGTCAAAAAATGCTCTTTTGGACATTAAACTTGGCGATGGTAACCTTATTAGTCACTGGCATCATTATGTGGCGTCAATATTTTTCACATTACTTCTCAATCCCAGTATTGCGAATTGCTATTTTACTCCACTCTGCAAGTGCTTTTATGTTATTCACGGGTATCTTGGTGCATATATATATGGCATTTTGGGTTAAAGGATCAATTCGCGGTATTGTTGAAGGTTGGGTTACTGTTCGTTGGGCGAAAAAACATCACCCAAGATGGTATCGTGAAGAAGTTTTATCAAAACTTGAAGAAGATTTACTCAACGAGCAATCTGGCAAAAAAGTAGGTAAAACCAAAGTCTTATTTAAAGGATTTGGCAAATAAGCTCAAATCCTGAAAAAGAAAAAAGTGCGGTTAAAATTGACCGCACTTTTTATTATAAAAGTGAGAAGAATATGAGTATCAAAATCTTATCTGAATCAGAAATTAAACAAGTGGCAAATACATATCAAGCCCCAGCGATTTTATTTGCCAATCCTAAAAATCTTTACCTACGCAGAGCAAAACGTTTAAGAGACTTAGCACAAAATCATCCTCTATCTGATTATTTATTATTTGCCGCAGACATAGTTGAAAGCCAACTTTCCACGTTAGAAAAAAATCCTTTACCGCCACAACAGTTTGAACAGCTAAATGATATCAAGCCACTAAATGCAAAAACCTTTAAAAGAAACAGCATCTGGCGCGAATACTTAACTGAAATTCTTGATGAAATTAAACCAAAGGCTAATGAGCAAGTCGCTGCGACAATTGAATTTCTTGAAAAAGCATCCTCTGCCGACTTAGAAGAAATGGCAAATAAACTCTTAGCACAAGAATTTAATTTAGTTAGCAGTGATAAAGCCGTCTTTATTTGGGCTGCACTTTCTCTTTATTGGCTACAGCTCGCCCAGCAAATTCCCCATAATAGCCAAGTTGAGAACGCCGAAAATTTACATCACTGCCCTGTTTGTGGTTCTTTACCTGTGGCAAGTATTGTACAAATTGGTACATCACAAGGGTTACGCTACTTACATTGTAATTTATGTGAAAGTGAATGGAATTTAGTACGCGCACAATGCACCAATTGTAATAGCCACGACAAACTCGAAATGTGGTCGTTAGATGAAGAACTTGCACTTGTTCGTGCTGAAACCTGTGGTAGCTGTGAAAGTTACTTGAAAATTATGTTCCAAGAAAAAGATCCTCATGTAGAGCCTGTAGCCGACGATTTGGCTTCTATTTTCTTAGATATTGAAATGGAAGAAAAAGGTTTCGCACGAAGCGGATTAAATCCATTTGTTTTTCCTGCAGAAGAAGCATAAAAAATATAGCCTAGAAATATCTAGGCTAATTATTTAAATCTATAGATAACACGCCATTACCACGGCATTTTCTCGTCCACCACTGGGTTTCGGATAATAATTTTTCCGAATATCGACTTCATTAAAACCAACTTTTTCATACAAGAAACGAGCAGGGTTAGACTCTCTGACTTCTAGCCATAAAGTCTGTACACCTCTTTCCTTTAATTGAAAGATTAATTCGCCTAACAATAATTTGCCAAATCCACAACCTTGATAATTAGGCAAAATCGCAATATTAAACAAATTCGCTTCATCTAATACGGTTTGGCAAATCGCAAAACCGATAATCTGATTATTCTCAATTAATTTTAAATTGAGATAACGCTCCCCTTGATTATTTTTTAACGTCCCCAGCGACCAAGGCACCAGATGTGCTTGCTGTTCGATTTCATACAATCGCTCGAAATCACAGGCTTCAATTTGAGAAATAATAGACATAATTAAGACTGCTGAATTTGTTGCCATAACGCTCGTTTGGCTTGATGATTAGATTGAAATTGCTGCCAACTTGGCGAGCGATAAACCTGCTCTGCCTGCACACAAAATGCTAAAGTGCGGTCAATTTGGTCGCTATTTTCTGATAGTAACCAATAACGAATAGGCTGCTTACATTCCATATGCTGGATTTGATCGTAATTCAAACATAAGCAATTTTCTTTTTTAAGATCAAGGCTTAACAGCACATCAGCCAACAAAGGCGAGCTACTGATATTCTCATCGGAAACAGTGATAAAGCGAATATTCTCTGCCACACTGATTCCTACTGAACCTTGCAGTACCTCGGGGCGATATAATTCCCACTGGGAAATGCCCATTTCTTGTAAAAGAAGATCGCGTCTGTTCATAAGTGAATTTTTAAAACGTTGCTTGAAAAATAGTGTTAATTTCTTTTATTAATCTTTGCTAAAATGACGCATAATTTTAACTAATAACCCACAGGATTCAAAGCGTGATTTCTCTAGAGAGCCAAGTTTTAGAACGCCATCTTTCATTTTTTAATGGTAAATCGGTATTATTTGCTGGAGGAATTTCTGATAATTTTCCTCAAACATTAGCCTCAAAATGCCAATCAATCCAAATTTGGAGCTGCTATTTTGACTATGCAAGAACGCAAAGTGCGGTCAATTTTTCCGTTGAATTTCAAGGTCAAGCCGATTTAATCGTTTATTATTGGACTAAAAACAAACAAGAAGTCAATTTCCAACTGCTTCAACTATTGTCTCAAGCTCCTATTGGTCAAGAAATATTAATTATTGGCGAAAATCGTTGTGGCGTACGTTCAGTAGAAAAAACATTAGCACCCTATGGGGAAATAGCAAAAATTGACTCTGCTCGCCGTTGTGGTTTATATCATTTTTCACTCCAAAATAAACCGCACTTTGAACTTAAAAATTTCTGGAAAACCTATCAACATTCTACGCTAGAAGACTTAACTATATATAGTTTACCTGGGGTATTTAGTGCGGCGGAATTAGACACAGGCACGGAACTGTTACTTTCAACCATTGATAATAAAATAAAAGGAAAAGTGCTCGATCTTGGCTGTGGCGCGGGGGTAATTGGCTCTATGATAAAAAAACGCTCGCCTAACGCACAAATTACGATGGCAGATATTCACGCAATGGCATTAGAATCAGCGCGTAAAACACTTTCTGAATATCAATTACAAGGCGAGGTTTACGCCAGTGATGTCTTTTCTGATGTACAAGGAAAATTTGATTTGATCATTTCAAATCCACCATTCCACGATGGCATTGATACCGCCTATCGAGCCGTAAAAGAACTTATCACTCAAGCGAAATGGCATCTCAATCAAGGTGGAGAATTACGCATTGTCGCCAATGCATTTTTGCCTTATCCCGAGCTACTTAAACAACATTTCAATGATTATCAAGTTCTTGCTCAAACAGGAAAATTTAAAGTGTATTCAGTGAAAAGTTAAAAACAAAAAATCCCCATCACAATAATGGGGATTTTTATTATGCGAATAAATTTTACCGCACTTTATTCATCCATATATCCTAAACTGCGCAGCGCACGTTCATCATCTGCCCAACCTGATTTCACTTTTACCCAAAGTTCAAGATGGACTTTGTTATCAAATAAACGTTCCATATCAGCACGTGCTTCCATACCAATAGTTTTAATTTTTTGACCGCCCGCACCAATTACCATTTTTTTCTGACCTTCACGTTCAACCAGAATTAAGCCATTTATTTCATAAGTACCACGTTCATTCACTTTGAATTGTTCGATTTCAACAGTAACAGAGTAAGGCAATTCTTCTCCCGTAAAACGCATTAATTTTTCACGGATTATTTCCGATGCCATAAAACGTTGTGAACGGTCTGTAACATAATCTTCTGGGAAATGATGCACACCTTCGCGTAAAGATTGGCGTACAATTTTCTCTAATTCATGAACATTATTACCACGCTGTGCAGAAATTGGCACAATGTGAGCAAAGTTAAATTTACTGCTAAGATCTGTAATAAACGGCAATAAATCATCTTTATTTTTGATGTTATCTACTTTGTTGATAGCAAGCACAACGGGGGATTTTGCATTGCGTAATTTGTTTAGCACCATCTCATCATCTGCATTCCAGTGTGTGCCATCAACAACAAAAATAATTAAATCAACATCGCCGATAGCACTACTTGCGGCGCGGTTCATTAAGCGGTTAATTGCACGCTTCTCTTCAATATGAAGCCCTGGCGTATCCACATAGATTTCTTGATACGCCCCTTCAGTTTTAATTCCCACAATGCGGTGACGGGTAGTTTGTGCTTTACGTGATGTAATTGAAATTTTTTGTCCTAAAATTTTATTTAAGAGCGTTGATTTACCCACATTTGGGCGACCTACGATAGCAATAAAGCCGCAATAGGTTTTGTCGAATTGTTCGGTCATTTGATGTCCAGTTCTTTTAAAATTTGTTCTGCTGCCGCTTGTTCAGCTTTACGACGGCTAGATCCTTTTGCCACAAAAGTGCGGTCAATTTTATCCGCACTTTTCACTTTGCATTCAACAGTGAAAATTTGGCAATGGGCTTCCCCTTGAATATTTACCACTTCATAAGTTGGCAATGGCAAATGTTTACCCTGTAAATATTCTTGCAAACGAGTTTTCGCATCTTTTTGATTATCGCCCGGTTTAATTTCTGCCAATAATTGTTGATACCAATTTCGAATCACTTGGGTCGTCACAGCTAATCCTTGATCCAAAGACATTGCACCAATAATCGCTTCTACACAATCGGCAAGAATAGATTCACGGCGAAAACCACCGCTCTTTAGCTCGCCAGAACCAAGCGACATATAATCGCCTAATTCAAATTGGCGCGCTAAAATCGCTAAAGTGGGTTCGCGTACCAAAGTAGCACGCATACGGCTCAGTTCTCCTTCATTACAACGTGGAAACTGATGATAAAGTGCTTCAGCGATAGTGAAATTAAGAATGGAATCGCCTAGGAATTCTAGGCGTTCATTATGTTGAGTTGCCGCACTTCGATGCGTAAGTGCCTGCTTTAAGAGCGCAATATCATTAAAACAATAGCCGATTTTACGCTCAAGTCGATCTAAATGATTCATCTTATTTTATTGCTGTAAAGAAGCGATCAAAACGGAAACCTGTTGGCCATTCATTCGCTTCTTTTTCTAAGCTCATCCAAATATAAGTGGCTTTCCCCACAATATTTTTTTCAGGCACAAAGCCCCAAAAACGGCTATCATCACTGTGATCGCGATGATCCCCCATCACAAAATACTGCCCTTCTGGCACAAGCCATTCTGCAGTTTGCATCCCCTCTTGTGGGAAAAATTCAGAGCCTGAATAACGACGATATTCACTAATTAACACATTGTGTGTTACATCGCCTTTTTCAGTCAATTCTAATTCATTAGGAAAAGCTGGATTTGTTGGATTTTGTGTATATTCAAACGCCTTGGTTTCGCAATCAATTTCACAAGGTTTACCTTCTTTACCATATACAATTTTTAATGTTTTTTGTTCCACATCAAAAATTATGCGGTCTCCGCCCTTTCCAACAATACGTTTAATATAATCAACACCAGACATATTATCTTTTGAACTTAACGCAAGATTTTCTGCAAAAGCCGCTCGAGTTGCGCCAAGACCTGTACGAATTAACGCTTGTTGTGGTGCTTTAAACACAATTACATCGCCACGTTGTGGTTTTTCGCCTGCAATAATGGTGTTTTGAAAAATCGGATCTTTCACACCATAAGCATATTTATTCACAATTAAAAAATCGCCAACACGTAAGGTGGATTCCATTGAGCCAGAGGGAATTTGAAACGGTTCAAACAAAAAAGAACGAACCAAAAATACCACTGCAAGCACAGGAAAAAGTGAAGATAAAAATTCTGAAGCCTCAGAAATCGGTTCAATTTTGGCTTTATCTTCCTCACTTAAGGTTTTACCAGAACGTTGTTCTGCACGTGCCACTTGACGATGACGTTTTGGCAGCACCACAAAACGATGATAAAACCATAATACGCCTGAAAGTGCGGTCAAAATTAGTAACAAAATACTAAAAGTATTTGGCAGCTGAAAATAATCTAATACTTTCCACACACCAAAACCCACAGCCAATAAAATCACAAAAAATAAATTTGACATAATTTTCCTTATTTATCTTTTCCTACGTGTAAAATTGCTAAAAACGCCTCTTGCGGCACTTCTACGTTACCTAAAGACTTCATACGTTTTTTACCCTCTTTCTGTTTCTGTAAGAGTTTTTTCTTACGGCTCACGTCGCCACCATAACATTTTGCTAATACGTTTTTACGTAATTGTTTTACGGTTGAACGCGCAATAATGTGGTTTCCAATCGCTGCTTGAATGGCAATATCAAATTGCTGACGAGGAATTAACTCTCGCATTTTTTCAACCAATTCACGACCACGATATTGTGAATTATCTTTATGAACAATTAAAGCTAAAGCATCTACTCGTTCGCTGTTAATCATAATATCCACGCGAACCATATCTGCCGCTTGGAAACGTTTGAAACCGTAATCTAACGAAGCATAACCACGCGATGTTGATTTTAAACGGTCAAAAAAGTCTAGAACAACTTCACCCATTGGAATTTCATAAGTCAGTGCAATCTGATTACCGTGATATACCATATTGGTTTGCACACCACGTTTTTCAACGCAAAGGGTAATAACGTTACCTAAATATTCTTGCGGCACCAGCATATTACATTCTGCGATCGGCTCGCGAAGTTCAGCAATATTATTAAGTGGAGGCAATTTTGCAGGACTATCCACATAAACAACATCACCATTCGTTAATTGCACTTCGTAAATTACCGTTGGCGCAGTCGTGATAAGATCTAAATCATACTCACGCTCTAGACGCTCTTGAATGATTTCCATGTGTAAAAGGCCAAGGAAACCACAACGGAAACCAAAACCAAGTGCGGTCGAAGTTTCTGGTTCATAGAAAAGTGATGCATCGTTTAAACTTAATTTGCCAAGTGCATCGCGAAACGCTTCATAATCGTCAGAGCTAACGGGGAATAAACCAGCATAAACCTGTGGTTTTACTTTTTTAAAACCTGGCAACACATCAGTTGCAGAATTATGTTGATGGGTTAAGGTATCCCCAACTGGCGCGCCTAAAATATCTTTAATCGCACAAACGACCCAACCCACTTCGCCACATTCTAAAACAGTCGTATCTTCTTGTTTTGGCGTGAAAATCCCTAAACGATCTACGTTGTAAGTTTGCCCTGTGGACATCACTTTAATTTTATCGCCTTTACGTAATACCCCGTTTTTAATACGCACTAAAGATACCACGCCCAAATAGTTATCGAACCAAGAATCAATAATCAATGCTTGTAATGGCGCATTAGGATCGCCTTCTGGTGCTGGAATTTTTGCCACTATCTCTTCTAATACATCTTCGATACCGACACCCGTTTTAGCTGAGCATCGAACCGCTTCCATCGCATCAATTCCCACGATATCTTCAATTTCTTCCGCTACGCGTTCAGGATCTGCCGCTGGCAAGTCGATTTTATTTAAAATCGGTACTACTTCTAAATCCATTTCGATTGCGGTATAACAGTTTGCCAAGGTTTGGGCTTCGACCCCTTGACCAGCATCAACTACCAACAATGCCCCTTCACAAGCAGCAAGAGAGCGAGACACTTCATAGGAAAAGTCCACATGTCCAGGCGTATCGATAAAGTTTAATTGATAAGTTTCGCCATCTTTGGCTTTATAATTTAAAGTCACACTTTGTGCTTTGATGGTAATTCCACGCTCACGCTCAAGATCCATTGAATCTAGCACTTGCGCTTCCATTTCACGATCCGAAAGGCCACCACAAGTTTGAATCAAACGGTCAGAAAGTGTCGATTTACCGTGGTCAATATGGGCAATAATAGAAAAGTTGCGAATATTCTTCATAAAAGATAGTTTTTCTCAAAAAATCAATAAATTTAACTGGCGGATTCTACCTGAAAAGCGCGGAAATCGCTAGAGATGAAAAGGAAAAGTGCGGTCAAATTTTTTAACCTTTTAGATAAAACAAAACCCCGAATAACTTCGGGGTTTCTTTTTTTTCATTCAAACTGAAATTATAGGCTTTCAGTGAAAGTACGAGTGATAACGTCGCGTTGTTGTTCTGGCGTTAAAGAGTTGAAACGTACTGCGTAACCAGAAACACGGATAGTTAATTGTGGATATTTATCTGGGTTATTTACCGCATCTTCTAAAGTTTCACGACGTAATACGTTCACGTTTAAATGTTGGCCACCTTCAACTTTTACAGTTGGTGCTACGTTTACTGGTAATTCACGGTATTCGATTTGACCTAATTCGCTCACTGCAACAACTTGGTCTTCAGCGAATTCGCCTTTTGCACATAAGCAACGCGCTTCATTTTTTTCGCTGTCTAATAACCAGAATGAATTAAGCAAATTGTCATTTGCCGCTTGAGTAATTTGAATACCTTTAATCATAATAGCCTCCTAATTGGCACGAAAATAATAATAAAACTGTACAAATTTTATCAAATCATTTTAATATTTCAAATTATTTTAGATTTATTTGATAAAGAGCAGGTTATTTTTTTAATTAATTTTTATAAATTTGATCTAAATTAAAATTTATTAATTTTTAAATAAAATTTATATCAATAATTTAACATTAATTTAACTTTTTATTGAATGAGTGTTTTTGTTTATAATGAATAAAAACTTATTAATAGGATAGAATAATGAAAAACTGGACAGACGTTATCGGAAAAGAAAAAGAACAACCTTACTTTCAACACGCTCTACAACAAGTTCATCTTGCAAGAGCAAACGGGAAAACAATTTATCCACCACAAGAAGAGGTATTTAATGCATTCAAATATACCGCTTTTGAAGATGTAAAAGTGGTGATTTTAGGTCAGGATCCTTATCATGGACCAAACCAAGCTCATGGCTTGGCTTTTTCAGTGAAACCCGAGGTTGCTATTCCCCCTTCCCTATTAAATATGTATAAAGAACTCACACAAGATATTTCGGGATTCCAAATGCCATCACATGGTTATTTAGTCAAATGGGCAGAACAGGGGGTATTGCTACTTAACACAGTGCTTACCGTAGAACGTGGTATGGCACATTCACACGCCAATTTAGGTTGGGAAAGGTTTACAGATAAAGTTATTGCAGTGCTTAATGAACATCGTGAAAAACTGGTATTTTTACTTTGGGGCAGTCACGCACAAAAAAAAGGACAAATTATTGACCGCACTCGTCACCTTGTTTTAACGGCTCCGCACCCTTCCCCACTTTCAGCCCATCGAGGTTTCTTTGGCTGTCATCATTTTTCCAAAACAAATTCATATTTGAAAAGCAATGGAATGAAACCAATTGATTGGCAAATCTAAACCATATATCCCTAAAAAAATAACCGCACTTTAATCTCTCAAAGTGCGGTTAAATATTTCAGCATTTTAATTAGCCGTGATAACGCCCTACGCCTAATTCATCTTCTTTACGTGTGCGATTCATCACTTCTTGTGGCGATTGTGCAATACGTAATCCCATTTCATCTTCAGTACGCACCACTTCGCCACGTAACGAATTAGTATAAACATCAGTGATTTTCACATCCACAAATTTACCGATCATTTCTGGAGAACCTTGGAAATTAACAATACGATTTGTTTCAGTGCGTCCTGTTAATTCCATAATATCCTTCTTCGATGGCCCTTCAACTAACACGCGCTGCTCTGTGCCAAGCATACGACGACTAAATTGTGCGGCTTGTTGATTAATACGCTCTTGTAGCACATAAAGACGCTGTTTCTTTTCATCTTCCGTCACATCATCTGGTATATCTGCAGCAGGCGTACCTGGTCGGGCAGAATACACAAAACTGAAGCTCATATCAAAGTTCACTTGTGCAATCAAATTCATAGTTTGCTCAAAATCTTCCGCAGTTTCCCCTGGGAAACCAACAATAAAGTCAGAGCTGATTTGAATATCTGGACGCACAGCACGAAGTTTACGAATAATAGATTTATATTCTAATGCGGTATGACCACGTTTCATCATTGTTAATACACGGTCAGAACCTGCTTGCACTGGAAGATGCAAGAAACTCACTAATTCAGGCGTATCACGATACACATCAATAATATCATCGGTAAATTCTATTGGATGGCTAGTTGTAAAACGTAAACGGTCAATACCATCGATAGAGGCTACGAGACGAAGCAGTTCAGCAAAGCTACAAATTTGGCCATCGTGCGTTGGGCCACGATAAGCATTCACGTTTTGACCAAGCAAATTAACCTCTCGCACACCTTGATCCGCAAGTTGCGCAATTTCAAATAACACATCATCTACAGGACGACTAACTTCTTCCCCGCGAGTATAAGGCACAACACAGAAAGTACAGTATTTATTACAACCCTCCATAATGGAAACAAATGCCGTTGGGCCTTCTGCGCGAGGTTCAGGTAAGCGGTCAAATTTCTCAATTTCAGGGAAACTCACATCAACCACAGAACTTTTACCACCACGAATTTGATTAATCATTTCAGGCAGACGATGCAAAGTTTGTGGGCCAAAAATAATATCCACATAAGGCGCACGATGGCGAATATGTTCCCCTTCTTGAGAAGCCACACAGCCGCCCACGCCAATCACTAAATTTGGATTATTTTTCTTTAATTCTTTCCAACGCCCAAGTTGATGAAACACTTTTTCTTGTGCTTTTTCACGAATAGAACAGGTATTCAATAATAATACGTCTGCTTCTTCAGGTGCTTCCGTGAGTTCTAATCCGTGAGTGCTTAATAAAAGATCTGCCATTTTAGATGAATCATATTCATTCATCTGACAGCCCCAAGTTTTAATATGTAATTTTTGAGTCATTTTCTACAATATCGTCAGGTGTTATAAATAATTAGTCGAATAAAGCGGTCGGCTATTTTACAGACTTACGATAATTCTGGCTAGTGAATATTCGGTGAAAGACACTAAACAGGATATTTTGATAAGCTAGAAAGGCTTGTAAATCATTAAAAAATAAGATATTCATAAATATACTCAAGATATAATGCAGTATGAGGTAAATATTAGTTCATAAAATTAAAGGAAATACTAGCTTATCGCGATTACAACGATGTGTATATTCAAGGTAAACCAAAAGGATTAAATAGAGCTCACTTTTTAGGAAAGCGCAAGCATATATTTATAATCAACTACTTTGTCTACTACACCGTCAAAATAGCAGTTAAATTAAAAAAAGATCAGCCTATAACCAGCCTAAACTCATTAATAATTTCCACCATGCCATACCGATAGTTAGATGGATAATTAAACTACCAAAAGCAATGATCGCGCCAGTAATCCACCAAGATTTTATATCATTATAACCTGCACCGAATGCAATTGGACCTGGTCCACCTCCGTAGTGAGTTACTGAACCACCATAAGAATTAGCAAAGACTAAGCCTAGAGCAAGCAATTCAGTAGGAGCACCTGTTACATGTCCGACCGTTGCAAATACAGGTACCATTGCAGCTACATATGCACCGCCTGATGCAAATAAATAACGTACAGAGACACTTAAGGTAAGAATCACTATTAACGCCATCATACCATGTCCCTCAAACTGAAGTATGGTACTTAGGGTTTTTGCTAACCATTTGAAGAAGCCAGCTTTTTCAAGCAAGCCAGACATACCGATGATACCACCATACCATACTAGGGTATTCCATGCGCCTTTGCTTTTTAGGATATCGTCCCAGGTGACGATACTTAATACAATACAAAGCACCATTACAATGATTGCAACAATGGTAGCATTGATATGAAGTGAATTAGAGAAAATCCAGCCGAATAATGCAATTACGAATAACACGCTGAGTGCTTTTTCACGAAAAGACATTGGACCTAATTCTTCTAAGCCTTTTTTCGCAATGGCTTTATTATCCACTTTTTTCAATTCTGGTGGAGATACCCAATAACAAATTAATGGAATTAAGAATAAGCAGAGTAAGCCGGGTACGGATGCAGCTAAGAACCATTTGATCCAAGTGGTTTCAAAACCAAGAATTGGTGCCATTAATGAAAGAGCTAAGGCATTAGGCGCCATTGCGGTTAAGAAAATATAAGAGGTAGTTTTAACCACCATATATACGTTCATCATCAAATAACGCCCTGCTTTTTTCGGGCTTTTTTCTGGATCTGAACCAAGAGCAACCACTACGCTATTAATGATTGGAAAGATAATCCCACCTGAACGTGCGGTGTTAGAGGGCGTTGCTGGCGAGAGTAAAAGATCTAAGAACATGGTAACATAGCCTAAGCGTAGGGTTGTGCTACCCATTGCGCCGATCATATGATAGGCGATACGTTTACCTAGACCTGTGATTACAAATGCTGAACTCAAAGTGAATGCGGTAAAAATAAGCCATGTTGTGCCAGATTTATAACCATCCAACATATTGCCGACTTTAACCAATTCTTTAGCCCCTTCAGTATTACCGATGATAACACCAGAAACCGCAATTGCAGCCAATAAGATAACAGGCTCGCCATAAGGTTTAAGCACAAGCCCAACGATAGTGGCGATATAAACACCAAGTAATCGCCAAGCAATCAAAGAAAGCCCATCAGGAGCAGGTAGTAAGAAAGTGATCAATGGGATAGCCATTAAAATCACCAGTTTTGTATTTTTGGATAATGCCATATTAATTACCTCTAAATGATAAAAAGAAAATTGTTAGTGCTAATAAATCAGCACTACCGCCCGAACTTAAATTACGTTCAATGCAGGCGGTATCAAATTTCATTAATGCTTGTGTCAGTGCTGCTTTATCTGTCACAAGATGTTGATCTGTAAGCAGATCCCGTGCTGTTTGCTGTATGAAATGCAATCCTGCTAAACCACCTCGATGAACCACGTTAGTGTCGGAGTTAATTGCCATTAAATTCAACAACAAAATCAGTAAACGATGTTCCCATTCTAACTGATGGTACTCATCAAATTGTGGCAACAACGTTTGAATGAGATTAAAGCCATTTTCTGCTTCGCCACGGACACCTGTTAAGCCATATTTTTGGAATAAACGCACTCCAGCCGTACTAGGCAAGTGTTCAGGATAATTTTTGAGTTCATCCGTTAAACCTTGAGTAAATTGTGCAACAAGTGAGCAGATTAATTTAACATCAAAATCTACCGCACTTTGAGCCAAACTTTTTTGTGCCAATAATCGTCCAATTGCCGTACACACTAAACCAAAAGAAAAAATAGCACCTTTGTGGGTGTTTACGCCATCAGTAACTTTAAACATTGCTTTTTCCGCCAATAAACCTAAAGGACGAATTTCAGCGAGAATTTGATTTTCAGACAAATGCGCGGTCATCATGCCTTTGAGAACAAACTGCGTAAAAAAAGGTTTTAAACTAATCGCACTTTGCTCAAAAGTATGCAGGTTCATATCTTTGTGCGAACCGTTATTGATGGCATCCACTAAACCAGGTTTTGGCGATAAGCGAGCCTCTTGTATTAATGCCAGATAAACTTGTTCACCAATATGTTCTGCGAAATCATGATTTTGTGCAAGAGATTGAATTTTATCCACAATCTCATCAATCTCGTGCTTGCGGGTTCTGGCACAGATTTTTGCATTTTCCCCGCACACTAAACAAGTTCTTGGAGAAAGATCAAAATCTGTACGACTCAGTAGATTGCCTTTAGCATTAAACACATCTAAATCCCACAAACGAGCAAGAGGAATGCTTTCTTCCAATTCAATCATCAGCACTTTTAGCGTACGAGCATCTATCGGTAATACAAAATAGGCTTCATGCCCCGTTTCTAACGGACGGATTATTTCTTTTACTGCTGTAATGTTTAACTGAGTAAAAAGTGCGGTCAGATTTTCTAGAGCTTTTCTAAAAACATAATCCAGCAAAGCATTTTTTTTTACTCCACCCACAGCAGTTAAAGTGATGCAAAGTAAGGTTTGTCCATATTGTGTTATAAGCTGTTGTTGTAAAATTGCACGTTCCTCTCGAGCATTAAGTAATGCTTCAAGTGAAATTTCTGAACCCTCTGTAGAGAATGTCGTAAAAAAATGCTGCAAAATTTGACCACTCTTTTGTATAAAAATAAATTTTCTTAACGCTTTCCATTTATAGGGTGTTGGCGAAAGCTGAAAGAGCTAATTGAGTCCCTTTCAACTCTTTGGGTTCCTTTCCTGATAATCATGGGAAGACAAGAGTTAATTTTGGCTATTGAAAGTAGATCGCTTGTAATGCTGATTCTAGTCTTTAACTTGATACACCGTATCAATCACCGAACCATCACGATAACGAACAACAGCCACAGGTTTATTAGTAAACTCAATTTCTTTTGGTTTACCTGTAATGCTGTAAGCGCACTCACAAAGCTGTTCAATGGTAAACAAAGGAATATCTGCTTTATTTAAAGCGTCTATCAAATCTGGACGTTTAGGATTTACTGCTACACCATGATCGGTAACGAGAATATCGACGTTTTCACCAGGTGTTACACAGGTAATCACGTTTTCCACCACGGTTGGAATACGACCACGAACTAATGGTGCCACAATGATTGCTATTTGTGCAGAAGCTGCGGTATCGCAATGACCACCAGATGCACCGCGAATCACACCGTCAGAGCCAGTCAATACATTCACGTTAAATTTAGTGTCGATTTCTAGAGCAGAAAGAATAACCATATCTAAACGTTCAACCGATGCCCCTTTGGAACTATAGTTCGCATATTGGTTAGCGGAAACTTCAATATGATTTGGGTTGCGAGCAAGTGATTCAGCCGCAACAGAGTCAAAACTTTGAACATCTAATAATTTTTTAATAAGACCAGCCTCATGTAATGCCACCATACTTGCGGTAATACCGCCAAGTGCGAAATCGGCAGTGATATTTTCACGACGCATTTTTTCTTCTAGGAAGCGTGTAACAGCTAATGCTGCCCCCCCAGAACCAGTTTGTAATGAGAAGCCATCTTTAAAATAACCACTGGCAAAAATTACTTCTGCACATTTACGCGCGATGAGTAATTCGCGTGGATTGGTAGTCATTCGGGTTGCGCCACCGCCAATTTTTTTCGGGTCACCGACGGCTTCAACTTGCACGATTAAATCTACTTGATCTTGAGCAATGCCGATTGGGTGGTGCGGGTATTCAACAAATTCCTCTGTGAGCAACACAACTTTGTCAGCGCATTCAGCATCGACTCGCGCATAGCCTAGAGAGCCGCATTTACTTTTTCCAGTAAATCCATTGGAATTACCGAATGTGTCACAGCAAGGTACGCCTAAAAAAGCAACGTCAATTTTTAATTCGCCAGATTTTACTAAGTGAACACGTCCACCATGAGAATGAATATTTACAGGTTCATTTAATAAACCGCGAGAGATTTGCTCTGCAAGTTCACCGCGTAAACCAGAAGAATAGATTTTGGTGACCACGCCATTTTTGATATGTTCGACAATCGGGAAGTGGCTATCAATTAAGGATGAAGATGCAAGGGTCAGATTTTTGAAACCCATTTCGGCAATTTTATTCATCACCATATTCACCACGAAATCTCCGCCCCGAAAAGCATGATGAAATGAAACAGTCATACCATCTTTTAAGCCCGAGCGTTTAATTGCTTCTTCTAAAGAAGTACAAAGTTTACGATCTTTCTCAGTGCGCGCAAGGGATTCAGATTTAAGCTCAGCTTGATAAACTGGGCGACTAGCATGATATTTTTCAATACGTTGTTCTCTTGTTGTCATCTTTTTATCTCCCTTACTCTTCACGAACACCTGATTTCGCACGTTCTAATACCAATTTTGCGCGATCAATAATCGGTGCATCAATCATTTTACCGTTTAACGAAACAACACCAGCCCCTTGTCGTTCAGCTTCTGCTGCCGCTTCAATAATGCGTTTTGCCTGCTCCACGTCTTTTTGTGTCGGTGCAAATAAGTTGTGTAACAATTCAATTTGGCGTGGGTTGATTAAGGATTTACCGTCAAAACCAAGCTGTTTAATTAACGCAGCCTCTTTTAAGAAGCCTTCTTCATTGTTCGCGTTAGAATATACGGTATCAAAGGCCTGAATGCCAGCCGCACGTGCCGCTTGTAAAATAGAACAACGAGCAAAAAGCAGTTCAATCCCCTCTGGTGAACGCTCGGTTTTTAAATTACGTACGTAATCCTCAGCACCCAATGCGATACCAATTAAACGTTTAGAAGCGAAAGCTATTTGGTTGGCTTGAGTGATACCTAATGGTGATTCGATGGCTGCTAGCATTTTAGTCGAACCTGCTTTTCGACCGCAGGCTTTCTCAATCTCAGTAATGGCGTGATCCATATCCAACACATCTTGCGCGCTTTCAGTTTTTGGCATACGTACCACATCCACACCCGCACGCACTACCGCATTCAAATCCAATAAACCAAATTCAGAATCTAGCGGATTAACACGAACTACGGTCTCAATTTCTTTATAAAGCGGATGTTGAAGTGCGTGAGCGACTAATAAACGAGCAGAATCTTTTTCTTTGAGAGCAACCGCATCTTCTAAGTCAAACATAATGGAATCTGGTTTATAAATAAAGCTATTACTTAACATGGCGGCATTTGAGCCTGGCACAAATAACATACTTCTTCTTAATTTCATAACACAGCCTCCCAGTTAATCATTTCATCAGTTGCACGCATTGCAGCAGCTTTTACTCGAGCTTGTAACACGCAATCTAACGCCCCTTTGTCTTCTACAATGACTTGTGCTGCTGTAATGCCAAGTTTTGCTAATACTTCACGAACTGTCGCTTCAATTTGTTCACCAAATTGTTTTGCTACTGAGCTATTGATTTCAATATCGAGTGAATCAAAAGGTTGAACCCGTACTTGAACATCACTGGATTCCAGTGTCCCTGCAACGGCTACTTTTGTTATTTTCATAGATTTTCCTTCCGTATATTGATGAATAAAAATGTATTTAAAAACGACCGCACTTTTGTAAATAATTTAACGTAGTCATAGGCACAAACTCTGCGAGTTGAGCCCAATTTTTTTCAGCCAAATGCTTTCGTACTGTAGAAGCAGAAATAATCTGGTTGCTTGCTGTTTTTCTAGGTATCTCGATAACATTTATTTTTGCTGCATTCATTTCGGCATCCCTTAACCAATAATGCATTTGGCGATTATATTCGGCAGTGACGGGACAATTTAGCTCAGTACCAACAAAGCGATGTGTTATGCCCAAAGCTTGAGCAATATGTAAACGGAATAACTTCAGATCAACCTCAAAATAACTTTCATCTGTAATTAATTGATCTTTTAGGAAATAATTTGGAAATGTTGCACGAGAAATAATATAGTCAGAGCCAGAATGAAGAGTGATATTGGATAAATCGAAAATACCTTGTTTAACCATTTCAAATCGTTCAGCGTAAGAAAATTGCGATGCGTCTTCACCAACAATAAATAAATGCAGATGATCACATTGTTGTAATGCTTGCTCAATTAAATAACGATGACCTAAGGTAAATGGATTCGCGTTCATTACAATCGAGCCAATTCGATTACCATCCACACGCATTTTCTCCCATAATGAGCATTGTTTTTGTAAACGCGTAGCACTATTTTCTAACAATACTACATAAGGATTGGCATCAGAGATGATATAAAAACCGCAAGATTTGAACAACGTTGCATATTCGGGTTTTGTATAAATAAAAAGGTGTGGGCGTTTTAGCGTGTAAGCTAAATCAACCAATTCAGTAATTAATTGCAGGGCAACACCGCTACCACGCAAAGACTCATCAATCGCAACACATTTTATGATATTGCCTGCTAAACCTCCACAGACAACGATTTGTTCGTTATCATTATAGCCAACAACAAAATACTCGATTTGTTCATCTAATTTAAGCGCATTTTGATGTAAAAATGTCTGAATGAGAGAAAGTTTTTTTTGTTCAGTAGAAATTCGCTCAAATTGCATCGACTCTCCAAAAAAGAAGAAAACATAACATCACTACCAAGTTAGTAGTATAGAGTTATTATAAGCGATGAGCAAATTACGATATAAGATAAGCTCATATTTTCCCCAACTTTATAATCTAATATTATCTTCACACTGCATTATACATTGAATAATTTATAGATATTTTCTTTTTTTTCAAAAACTTACATGGTACTCGATAATATAAGTTAAAAATACTATTTTCTTGATATCCTTTTCCTTACAATTGCGGAAATGATGATAGGCTTAATAGTTGATTAATGAATAGGCAATATTGGCGGTTACTCTGAGTTGTAAAAATAAACCGCACTTTTGTAAGAAGCAAAAAGTGCGGTTTAATTCAGCGTAGTTTTAAATTATTTCACTAATCCGCCACTGGCTTGTAAATCAGCATGATAAGAAGATCGAACAAATGGTCCACAAGCTGCATGTTCAAAGCCCATTTCATTAGCTTTATCACGAAATATATCAAACTCGGTAGGCGGAACATAACGCGCAACGGGCAAATGGTGACGGCTAGGTTGGAGATATTGCCCTAATGTCAGCATCGTTACACCATTATCTCGTAAATCTTGCATTACTTGCAAAATTTCCTCGTTAGTTTCTCCTAATCCCACCATTAAACCAGATTTGGTTGGGATATTTGGGAACATTTCTTTGAATTCACGCAATAATTTAAGTGACCACTCGTAATCCGCACCCGGACGAATTTCTTTATATAAGCGCGGTACATTTTCTAAATTGTGATTAAAGACATCTGGCGGATTATCTTTTAATTTTTCTAAAGCCTGTGTAACACGACCACGAAAATCTGGCACTAAAATTTCAATCTTAATGTTAGGATTAAGTTCACGCACAGCTTTTACACATTCAGAAAAATGACCCGCACCACGATCAGGTAAGTCATCGCGATCCACCGATGTGATTACCACATATTTAAGTTTCATATCTTGAATCGTTTCTGCCAATTTTTGTGGTTCTTCAGGATCGGGCTGTAATGGTTTACCGTGAGCCACATCACAGAATGGACAACGGCGCGTACAAATTGCACCTAAAATCATAAAAGTTGCAGTTCCATGATTAAAACATTCGTGTAAATTTGGACAAGATGCTTCCTCACAAACAGAATGTAGCCCGTGACGGCGCATTCCATTTTTAATGCTTTCAATTTTAGCTGAACTTGCTGGAAGTTTAATTTTCATCCATTCTGGTTTTTTTAATAACTCTTGATTAGGATCGATATTTTTTACGGGAATAATTGAGGTTTTTGCCGCATCGCGATATTTTACACCGCGTTCCATTTTGAAAGGAGTAGACATAGTATTTTCCTAAATAAAAATGCCCAAGTTGGGCATTTACTTTTTATAAAATGTTATAAAGTTGTTACATTATAGCCTAAAAGTTCGGCGAAGTGTTTAATTAATTTTGCTGAAACCTTATCGCAATTAGCCTCATCTTGATTAACAAAATCCGCTAATTGACACATTTCAAGACCAGCA
Source organism: Haemophilus influenzae (assembly GCF_900475755.1). NCBI lineage: Bacteria > Pseudomonadati > Pseudomonadota > Gammaproteobacteria > Pasteurellales > Pasteurellaceae > Haemophilus > Haemophilus influenzae. Next base: position 926,848 of record NZ_LS483411.1, on the reverse strand, counting down.
TAGCCACATGGGTTAATATAATGAAATGGATTCAGATCCATATTAATATTCAATGCTAGCCCGTGAAAAGAGCAACCACGACGAATACGTAGTCCAAGAGAACAAATCTTTTTTCCATCCACATACACACCTGGTGCATCAGGTTTTGGATAACTTTCAATACCATATTCAGCTAAGGTTTTTACCACCGTTTGTTCAAGTGCGGTAACTAATTGACGTACATTTAAATTCTCATGACGCTTAATATCAATGAGCACATACATCACTTGCTGACCAGGTGCGTGATAAGTAATTTGCCCACCACGATCCGATTGCACTACAGGTATTTCACTACGTTGTAAAAGATGCTCTGGTTTACCTGCTTGCCCTTGGGTAAATACAGGAGGATGTTGCACCAACCAAATTTCGTCTTGCGTTTCCTCGGTTCGACCATCTGTAAAATTCTGCATTTTGTGCCAAATTTCTTGATAATCTTGCAATCCTAACTGACGAACGATAAGGGAATTATTCATACTAAATAACCATTTTCACGCCTTCAACTTTAGCCAGTTCTTTATAAAGTGTTTCTACCTGCTCAAAGTTTTCAGCAATAATATCAATTGATACCGAATTATAAGTGCCTTTACTACTCCGTTTTTCCTTAGGAATATAATCGCCTTTAATATATTTTTGAACGACTTGAATTAGATCTTGCGCTAACCCCTCACGATTAATTCCAGCAACTTTAAAGGTCATTTTTGCTGGAAATTCCATTAATTCTTTAAGTTTTGCGTAATCGTTTTCCGTTGTCATATTATTTCCCAGTAATAAAAATTATGCGTGGATGGCAAACTACCCACATAGTACGTAATCTCTTAATTAAAAAAGTGCGGTAATTTCTCAGATATTTTATGCAAACAAGCCTTTTACAGTGAGCACCAGCCAATCCCAAGCTTTTCCGAAAATACCGGCTTCGCCAACTTCATCCATTACTTGTAAGTTTACCGCTGCAATATCCTTGCCTTCTAATTGATAAACGACTTTCCCTACAATTTGTCCTTTTGCTAAAGGTGCCTGTAAGTTTTTACCTTCTAACTCATAGCGCACTTTAAGCTCATTTTGTTTACCTTTCGGAATAGTGATAAAGCGGTCTTGTAGCGTTCCCAATTTCACGCTACCTTTATCACCATAATAAACAGGTTGCTCTGAAATGACTTTACCTGCTTCTAAAGTTTTAAAGGTTTCAAAATTAGCAAAACCCCATTGTAAAAGTTTTTTACTTTCTACTTCACGACCTTTATAAGTTGGAACCCCCATTACCACTGAAATCAAACGCATATTGTTTGGTGTCGTGGCAGAAGCAACTAAGTTGTATCCTGCTTGACTGGTATGACCCGTTTTCATCCCATCAACATTGATAGTTTTATCCCACAGTAAGCCATTACGGTTAGGTTGTTTAATCTTGTTAAATGTGAAATCTTTTTCTGAGTAAATTTTATATTCTTCAGGTAAATCACGAATAATATGCGCACCAATAATTGCCATATCACGCGCGGAAGAATATTGATTTGGATCGTCCAAACCATGTGGCGTAGTGAAATTCGTATTTTTCAAACCAAATTTTTGAACATATTTATTCATTGTTTCTACAAAGTTCGGTACATTGCCAGAAATATGTTCGGCTAAAGCCACTGTTGCATCATTTCCAGAAACAACAATCACGCCTCGATTCAAATCTGCTACAGATACTTGTGTATTTAAATCTAAAAACATTTTTGATGAGTCAGGGAAATTACGTCCCCACGCACTCTCGCCAATAGTCACCATATCAGTATTATGGATTTTGCCTTGTTTTAATGCGACACCAACTACATAACTTGTCATCATTTTAGTCAGTGATGCAGGATATTGACGTTGATCTGGGTTAAGTGCGGTCAAAATTGCGCCTGAATTATAATCCATCAGTACATACGTTTGAGCCGTAATTTGTGGAGGCATTACAGCAAACTGAATATCTTCAGCAGATACGGAAAAAGTGCTAAGTGCCACAAATCCAGATAAAAATGCGATTTTTGTTGTTCTTTTCAACATAAGATCTTCCTACAATTAATTTTTATACGTATAAACAATTAATGGCTTATTATTTGCCATTTTTTGTAATTTAGTTCTCACTTGTGCCATTTTTGTTTTGTCATCAAAAGGCCCAATATGAATTTCATATTTATTTCCCGAGCGATTTACTTCAGCCTGAATATTCGCTAACGCAAGTTGCGTAATTAACTTATTTGCTTGGCTACGAGAGGTTAGTTCAAGCATTTTCAAACGGTAAAATTCATTTCCTTTTTTTTCATTTGTAGCCTGAAGCGACTTATCGGAAAACGTGTTAGATTTTAATACTAAACGATCGGCAGCTTCCTGAGTTTTTGCTTGTTTAGCCAGTGTTTTTGTGGCTGCACCTGATAAATTTCCATTTTTAGCAACATGCAACGCCTCAATCCTTACCTGTCCAGTGCCGTGGGAAATTAAGCCAATTTCTTTTGCTGCAGCGTGCGAAAGATCAATTAAACGTTTATCACTGAAAGGTCCACGATCATTAATACGAACGATAACTTTACGATTATTATTCAGATTTGTGACCAAAGCATAAGAATTCATTGGTAATGTTTTATGTGCTGCAGTAAATTGTGTAGCACGATAAATATCACCATTTGCCGTCTTGCGACCATTAAACTTAGAATGGTAATAACTCGCCACTCCCTCTTTTATATAAAATTTGGCATCATCTCCACTTTTAGTCGTATAGGTTTTCCCTTTCACCGAATAAGTAATTGGTGTTGGCATTTTAGTAGTAATAGACAGATTATCACCTCGAATGCCATACATTTTTTGTGTATTCGCTTGCACTGGAAGATTAATGCTTACCATAAACAGCGAAAGTGCGGTCAAATTTAACCAAGTTTTTAATTTCATAAGTATTGACGCTTTTCATTTAGTCTCTCTTTAAGAAAGAAAAAAATGAAATTAGTTCCTTTTCATAAATTGACTTTTGTGCGTATGAATAGACATCAGTAAACCAAAGCTCGCCATAATAGCAACATAAGATGTACCACCATAGCTAAATAAAGGTAATGGCACACCCACAACAGGCAAAATACCGCTCACCATTCCAATATTAACAAATACATAGACAAAGAAAATTAATGTTGTTGCGCCAGCAAGAATACGCCCAAAAGAAGTTTGAGCATTTACAGCAATCATTAAACCACGCACAATAATAAATAAGTAAATCGCTATTAAAATCAAGAAACCAATCATTCCATGCTCTTCACCCATTACCGCAAAAATAAAATCTGTATGAGGTTCGGGCAAAAATTCTAATTGTGATTGAGTCCCCTGCATCCAGCCTTTTCCGTTTAATCCACCAGAACCAATCGCAATTTTTGATTGCAAAATATGATAGCCTGCACCGAGAGGGTCTTTTTCTGGATCTAATAATGTAAGTACACGAGTACGTTGATAATCGTGCATTAGATATAGCCACATGATCGGAATAAACCCAGCTAGACCAATCACTGCAGCTAAAATAAGCCACCAACTCATTCCAGCTAAAAATACTACAAATAGACCTGACGCACTTACCAAAATTGATGTGCCTAAATCAGGTTGCATAGCTACAAGTAAAGTCGGAATCATAATCATTGCAATCGCAATAAATGTTTCACTTAATTTAGGTGGAAGCGGGCGATTACCTAAATATACCGCCACCATTAATGGCACAGCCAGTTTTACAATTTCAGAGGGTTGAAAACGAATAAATCCCAGATCAAGCCAACGCTGCGCACCTTTACTTGTCGTGCCAATAGCATCTACTAAGATCAACAACACAAAACCAATTAAATAAAGATAAGGTGCGATGCGTTGGTAAAATCTTGGTGGAAATTGAGCCATTAACAGCATAACAATAAATCCAAGTAAAACCTGAATAATTCGGTTATTAAACATCATTTCACTGGCACCTGATGCACTATATAACACCAGCATACCATAAGCCGTTATTGCAAGAAGTCCGATAAACAGCCAAAAATCAATATGCAAACGTTGCCAAACACGCAACCAAAAAGGGATTTTATCTTCCATTTATTTGTTCGCTCTCTTGTGACAAATCTTTTTTTTGCTGAATAGGTACATTATATTTTTCAACTTGTGGTAAACGCTGATTTAAATAGTAATCCATCACTTTACGCGCTAACGGTGCGGCATTACTTGAACCACCACCTGCATTTTCTAAAATCACTGTCACAACCAATCTAGGGTTTTCATAAGGCGCATATGCGGTAAACCATGCGTGATCATGTAATTCTTTTTTCAATCCCACCGCATTGTATTTTTCATTTTCTTTTAAACTAAACACTTGAGCAGTACCAGATTTTCCTGCAACACGATAATTGGCATCTGCAAAGGCTTTTCGCCCAGTTCCATTTGCAGCATTAACAACATTGTACATACCTCGTTTCGCTGCCTCCCAAGCCGTCACTTTAGGTGTACTAATATCAGGATAAATTAACGGATCTTCATAAGGCTCTAGAACTACCCCCTCAATTGCTTTCATCAAATGCGGCGTATTTACTTTGCCATTATTGACCAATATCGTCGTTGCTTTTGCTACTTGTAGTGGTGTTGCCGTCCAATAACCTTGACCAATCCCAACCGAAATCGTATCGCCTTGTACCCAAGGGCGTTTATAGCGTTTTTGTTTCCATTCTCGGGTTGGCATATTGGCAGCCGTTTCTTCTTGAATTTCAATCCCAGTTGGCATACCAAAACCAAAATCCTTCATCCAATTAGAAAGGCGATCAATACCCATATTATAAGCCACTTGATAAAAATAAGTATCAGAGGATTCAGTAATCGCTTTATTCAAATCCGTATCTCCGTGGCCTGTTTTTTTCCAATCACGAAAACGTTTTGTGGAGTTAGGTAATACCCAATATCCCGGATCAAAAATTGTTGTGTTTGGTGTAATCACATTTTCAGTTTGTGCGGCTACTGCAATAAAAGGTTTGACTGTTGAAGCGGGCGGATACGCACCTTGTGTCGCACGACTATAAAGCGGACGAGCAGGATCATTTAATAAACGTTTATAATCTTCGGAGGAAATACCATCAACAAATAAATTATTATCATAACTTGGTGTAGATACCATCGCTAATACACTACTATCTTTCGGATCAAGCACAACTACAGCACCTTTTAGTCCCAATAAAAGTTCAGTAATATAACGCTGTAATGCCAAATCAATAGTTAAATGAATACTTTTTCCCGCCACAGCAGGTCGGCTACGCAAAGTACGGATTACTTTGCCGCGATTATTAATTTCTACTTCTTCAAAACCCGTGGTACCTTGCAGTATATCCTCGTAATAACGTTCAATACCCAATTTTCCAATATCGTTCGTCCCCGCATAATTCGCAAATTTATCCTCTCGTTTCAAACGTTCTACATCTTTATCATTCATTTTACCTACATATCCCAAAATATGCGCCATTGTTTCGCCATATAAATAATGGCGTTTGAAATAAGGACGTACCTCTAAACTCGGGTATTGGTAGCCATTTACCGCAAAGCGTGAAATTTGTTCTTCTGTTAAATTCGGCTTTAATAAAATCGGTGTATAACGCGTTCCACGGCGACGTTCTTTTTTAAAATGTTCAATATCGTTATCCGTCAATCCCACAATGTAGCGTAATTCATCTAAAGTGCGGTCTAAATTTTCAGTTTTTTCCGGCACAATGTATAAACCAAAAAAAGTAAGATTTTCGGCTAATAATTTACCGTAACGATCATAGATTAAGCCACGCGTTGGCGGTAAAGGTAATAATTTAATTCGGTTACCATTAGAACGCGTTTGGTAAGTATTGAAATTAACAATCTGTAGCTGATAAATATTGGTAAATAACACCCCTGTTAGTAGCAAAATCCCCAAAAAAGCCACTAAAGTTCGGCGTGCAAAAAGGTTACGCTCCGCTTTTTTATCGCGGAACGGCTCATGAGTTGGCGTATTGAAGAATTTTTTTAAATTCATCTGGCTAAAAATAAGGATGTATTATTCTCGATGATAAGGATGATTAGTAGTGAGCGACCACGCGCGATACAAACTTTCAGCCACCACGACACGAACAAGCGGGTGAGGTAATGTCAAGGGAGAAAGCGACCAACTTTGCTCTGCGGCAGCTTTGCATTCTGGCGAAAGCCCCTCAGGCCCACCAATCAATAAACAAACATCGCGACCATCATTTTTCCACGCTTCTAGTTGCTCAGCTAGCTGCGGCGTCGTCCAAGGTTTACCAGGAATATCTAACGTCACGACTTTGCCTTTTCCACAGGCCGCTAACATCGCTTTGCCTTCTTGTTCTAAAATACGTTTAATATCAGCATTTTTTCCACGCTTGCCTGCTGGGATTTCAATTAGTTCAAAAGGCATATCTTTTGGGAAACGGCGTTGATATTCCTCAAAACCCGTTGTAACCCAAGAAGGCATTTTTGTTCCGACGGCAATTAACGTGATTTTCACAAGTCATCCTTATCTAAAAAGTGCGGTTATTTTTTACCGCACTTTACTAAAATTTACGCCCAAAGTTTCTCTAATTGATACATTTCACGGGCGTCACGTTGCATGATATGTACGATAGCTTGACCAAGATCCACCACAATCCAATCTGCAGTATTTTTACCTTCTTCGCCAAAGGTTTCAAAACCTGCTTTTTTACATTCTGTGATTAAATTATCTGCCATTGCAGAAACTTGGCGGCTCGATGTACCCGTGCAAATAATCATATTATCCGTAATCGATGATTTTCCACGTACATCAAAATGTACAATATCTGTTCCCTTTAACCCTTCTAAGGTTTCCATCAAAAATTCAACTAACGCCATTTTGTTCTCACTTCGCAATAAAAGTGCGGAATTCTATCATTGAATACCCTCTTGCGCAAAATCCACGCAAAAAATAAGCGCGAAATTAACCGCGCTTTTTATGTCTAAATTGAAATTATTTTTACTATGCTGCCCATAATAACACTGCCAATAACTGTGGCGACATTATTCGCAAGAACATCACTAACGGATACACAGTTGCATAAGAAAGTGCTGCTGCACCGTTATCTTCTTTAATTTCATTAGCAAATGCTAAAGCAGGAGGATCCGTCATTGAACCTGCAAGTAAACCACAGATTGTAAGGTAATTCAGTTTGCCATATAGACGAGCCAAAATACCAGTAATCATTAATGGAATAAAGGTGATAAAAATACCGTATCCCATCCATTCAAGACCAGAGCCATTCAACAAGGTATCAAAGAAACTTCCGCCTGATTTTAAACCGACCACAGCCAAGAAAAGAACAATCCCAATTTCGCGTAACGCCAAGTTAGCACTAGGCGGCATAAACCAGTAAAGTTTACCAATCGTGCCAATTCTCGCTAAGATCAACGCAACCACCAATGGCCCGCCAGCAAGCCCTAATTTTAACGCAACAGGGAAACCTGGAATATAGAATGGAATCGAACCAACGAGTACTCCTAAACCAATGCCGATAAACACAGGTAACATTTGCACTTGAAGCAATTTTTGTTGTGCATTACCAATGACTGAAATAGCCTGATTTAGTACATCACTACGTCCGACCATATGTAGCACATCGCCAAATTGCAGTGTGGTATTTCCCGTTGGAACTAGCTCAATACCTGCACGATTTAAACGTGAAATCACAACCCCATATTTTTGATGAATGCCTAAGGCACGGATCTTTTTGCCTAATACTTTTTCATTCGTTACCACCACACGCTCAGAACGAATTTCGCCACTATAGGCAACAGTTGGTGCATCAACTTCGTGTCCGATAATTAAACGCATTTTGGCAAGCGAATTATCATCGCCCACTAATTGCAAAATATCGTTGGCATGAATCTCAGTACTCGCCTTTGGAACAATTTCCATATCATCGCGTTTTAAACGTGAACATACGACTTCTTCATCACTAAATCCAGGAATTTGAATTAACGTCAGACCATCTAAATTTTGGTTCGTCACTTTTAAAGAAATATTATGTAAACTTTCTTTTTCTTGACCGCTCTCCGCATTAAAACGTGCCGCTTCATCATCCACTTTGACTTTAAAAAATAAGCGGATTAACCACATTGCAAGCAAAATACCGCAAATCCCGAATGGATAAGCCATTGCATAAGACACCCCCATAGTCACAGTGGTTTGAGGCACCCCTAATTCTGCTAAAATTTGCTGCCCTGCCCCCAACGCTGGCGTATTAGTAACAGCACCAGAATAAATACCTAAGGCAATATCCAGTGGAACATCCGCAATTTTATGTACAAGAACCACGGCAATTGACCCCAGCACAATAATCAAAATGGCAAAGGCATTTAGCTTTAAACCAGATTTTCGTAAAGAAGAAAAAAAGCCCGGCCCCACCTGAATACCAATAGTATAAACAAATAAAATTAAACCAAATTCTTGCACAAAATGCAGCGTATGCGCATCCAGTTTCAAGCCATATTGATTAGTGAAATGGGCAACAATAATGCCGCCAAACAGCACGCCACCAATGCCAAGCCCAACCCCGCGGATCTTCCAATGCCCGATCCATAAGCCGATTACGGCGACGAGGGCAAGAAGGCTAATCGTGATCGCAATATCACTCATATTGACCCCTTAAAAATGAAATTTAACTCCTTTGGATTATATCCAAGTTACTTTTTGAAAACCTTAACCAAACTCAAAAAATGCTACATTCGTCACATTTTTTCTTGCGAAATTGAGCATAGACTCTACAATACCGAAAATTTTGACCCTTTTACAAAAAGTGCGGTTATTTTTCACCGCACTTTTAGCTCGGATGGAATATTTATGGATTACGCCCAAGAAGCCATTACTTCTCTTATTTGGATTTTACAAACGCTAGCCATCACCTCAGTCGTCTTTAGTTTTGGCATTTTTCTTTTGGTGCGTTTTACTCAATGGGGAAGACAATTTTGGATGTTTGCAGGTGGTTATCTTTCGCCTAAACGTAGTATAAAACCTATCTTATTCTTTCTGCTTATTGTTGCAATGACGCTACTTAGCGTACGTATCAGCCTTGTACATTCTGAGTGGTACAAAAATATGTACACATCATTGCAAGAATTTAATGAACATGTATTTTGGCAACAAATGGGCTTGTTCTGTGTCATTGCCGCAAGTTCTGTTTCAGCAGCATTAGTAAGCTATTATTTAGAGCAACGTTTCGTCATCAACTGGATTGAATGGCTTAACGAACAGCTTGTTGATAAATGGATGGCACATCGTGCCTATTACAAAATACAATATTTATCAGAAAATCTTGATAACCCCGATCAACGTATTCAACAAGATGTGCAATCTTATGTAAAAACCACGCTTTCTTTAAGCACTGGTGTCATTGATGCGGTAACCTCTATGATCTCTTATACGATTTTATTATGGGGATTAGCAGGTCCAATGATGGTACTTGGCGTGGAAATTCCGCATATGATGGTATTTTTAGTGTTTGGTTATGTCATCTTCACAACCCTCATCGCATTTTGGCTCGGTCGTCCATTAATATCCTTGAATTTTATTAATGAACTCCTAAACGCAAACTATCGTTATTCTTTAATTCGAATAAAAGAATATGCCGAAAGCATTGCTTTTTATGCGGGCGAAAAAGTCGAAAAAAATCAGCTTTATCAGCAGTTCAATGCCGTCATTCATAATATGTGGATTATTGTATTTAGAACACTAAAATTTTCAGGATTTAACTTAGTCGTAAGCCAAATTTCCGTGGTTTTTCCATTGTTAATTCAAGTTGGACGTTACTTTGAAAAACAAATAAAACTTGGCGATCTAATGCAAACCTTACAAGTATTTGGTCAGTTACACGCAAATCTTTCATTCTTCCGCAATACTTATGATAATTTTGCAAGCTATAAAGCAACACTCGATCGTTTAACTGGGTTCAGTTATGCCATTGAAAAAGTAAATAATAAATCACAAACACAGATCCACAATCATCCAACAGATGTGATTTTCAAAAATTTAAGTATTCAAAATCCATTAGGTCATACACTAATTAAACATCTAAACATTACCTTACCGCAAGGAACAAGTTTACTTATTCAAGGAAAATCTGGGGCAGGAAAAACCACGCTTTTACGCACCATTGCGGGGCTTTGGAGCTACGCCGAGGGGGAAATAAATTGCCCTACGCACAGTCAGCTTTTCTTGTCACAAAAACCGTATGTGCCACAAGGAAATTTGATGTCAGCATTAGCTTATCCAAATAACGCTGACAATATTTCACATACGCAAGCGATAGAAATATTAAATAAAGTGCAACTAGGACATTTGACTGAACAATTAGAAAAAGAACAAGACTGGACGCGTATTCTTTCTCTTGGCGAACAACAACGTTTGGCGTTTGCACGATTAATTCTACACAAACCAGCGGTGGCATTTTTAGATGAAGCCACAGCAAGTATGGATGAAGGATTAGAATTTGCGATGTATCAATTGTTACAACAAGAACTACCACAAACGACGATCATCAGTGTGGGACACCGTTCAACCCTAAAAACCTTACATCAACAACAGTTAATTCTGCAAGACAAAGGGCAATGGCAACTGCGATAAAAAACGCTAAAAAACACTGTAATCGCAACGCTTTTTTTGATACATTTAGCGCAATTTTTTGTATGTTTGACAAAGTCATTTTCTACTTTTTTGTCAAACAAAACTAACTTTCATTTTAAACGGTATAATTATGTTATTTAAAAAAATTCGTGGGTTGTTTTCAAACGATCTTTCTATTGATTTAGGCACAGCTAATACTTTAATTTATGTCAAAAGACAGGGTATTGTACTTGATGAACCCTCTGTTGTTGCGATTCGTCAAGATCGCGTAGGCACATTAAAAAGCATTGCAGCTGTGGGTAAAGAAGCCAAATTAATGTTAGGTCGTACTCCCAAAAGTATTGTCGCAATTCGTCCGATGAAAGATGGCGTTATTGCAGACTTTTTTGTGACAGAAAAAATGTTGCAATACTTTATCAAACAAGTTCATAGCGGTAATTTTATGCGCCCAAGCCCACGCGTATTAGTATGTGTGCCAGCTGGTGCAACACAAGTAGAACGTCGTGCAATTAAAGAATCAGCAATTGGAGCGGGTGCGCGCGAAGTATATTTAATTGAAGAACCAATGGCAGCGGCAATTGGGGCTAAATTACCCGTTTCTACCGCCGTTGGCTCAATGGTAATTGACATCGGTGGTGGTACGACAGAAGTGGCTGTAATTTCCTTAAATGGGATTGTATATTCATCTTCCGTGCGTATCGGTGGTGACCGTTTCGACGAGGCGATTATTTCCTATGTTCGCCGCACTTTTGGCTCGGTTATCGGAGAACCTACCGCCGAACGCATCAAACAAGAAATTGGTTCTGCTTATATTCAAGAAGATGACGAAATTAAAGAAATGGAAGTACACGGACATAATTTAGCCGAAGGTGCGCCACGTTCATTTACTTTAACATCACGTGATGTCCTAGAAGCCATTCAACAACCATTAAATGGTATTGTAGCAGCGGTTCGAACGGCACTTGAAGAATGCCAACCAGAACACGCAGCAGACATTTTCGAACGTGGTATGGTCTTAACTGGCGGCGGTGCTTTATTACGTAATATTGATATTTTACTTTCTAAAGAATCTGGTGTCCCTGTTATCATCGCAGAAGATCCATTAACCTGTGTTGCTCGTGGTGGTGGCGAAGCATTAGAAATGATCGATATGCACGGCGGCGATATTTTTAGTGATGAAATTTAATTAGAATATGAACAAAAAGTGCGGTTAAAAATAACCGCACTTTTCCTTTCGCTTTTTTCATTCAACAAGAGAACGTTTAATGAAACCCATTTTTAGCAAAGCCCCTCCCCTAGGCATTCGTTTACTTATCGCTATCTTTGCATCTATTGCCCTAATTTTAGCTGATGGACGTAATAACTCAATAACGAAAGCACGTAGTGCAGTGGAAACGGCAATAGGCGGTTTATATTATCTTGCAAATAGTCCTCGAAGCATTTTAGATGGTGTTTCAGAAAATCTTGTTAATACCAATAAATTACAAATTGAAAACAAAGTACTACGCCAACAGCTTTTGGAAAAAAATGCAGATTTACTTTTACTTGATCAACTCAAAGTCGAAAATCAGCGATTACGCCTTTTATTAAATTCTCCGTTAAGAACCGATGAATACAAAAAAATTGCCGAAGTTCTTACTGCAGAAACAGATATTTATCGCCAACAAATTGTGATTAATCAAGGCGAAAAAGACGGTGCTTATGTAGGTCAGCCTGTCATTGATGAAAAAGGCGTCATTGGACAAATTATTTCCGTGGGCGAAAATACTAGCCGAGTACTGCTACTCACAGACGTAACACACTCAATTCCAGTGCAAGTTCTACGCAATGATGTTCGTGTTATTGCGAGTGGGACTGGGCATACCGATGAACTAAGCCTCGATAACGTGCCTCGTTCCGTTGATATAGAAAAAGGCGATCTTCTCGTAACCTCTGGGCTTGGTGGACGTTTTCTTGAAGGCTATCCCGTAGCTGTTGTACAAAGCGTTTCGCGTGATAGCTCTAATTACTTTGCGATAGTTAAAGCTAAACCTTTAGCTTTATTAGAACGTTTACGTTACGTACTTTTACTTTGGCCAAGTAACCTAGATATATCAAAAGTAAAATCAATATCGCCAGAAGAAGTTCGCAATCTGGTGCAAAAACGTTTAGAAAGCCAAGCTAATGAAGCAAATTATAGAGTGAAAAAAACACCCTTAACAGAAGAAGACTTTCCAGAAAATAAAGAAAAAACCATTATTGAACCAGATATTCCAACAGATTTCCTTCAAAATGAAGAAGATCTTCCCATAGAACAGCAAGAAGAAAGGATAGAAGACTAATGCAAACACGATTTATTTTACAATGGTTCACTATTTTAAGCTTCTTTGTTATTGCCTTTGTATTAGAACTTGCACCTTGGCCAGTTGGTTTCCAAATGCTAAAGCCCGCATGGCTTGTACTTGTATTACTTTATTGGATATTAGCAATTCCCAATAAAGTTAGTATAGGCTGGTCATTTTTACTCGGATTAACTTGGGATTTAGTATTAGGCTCTACATTAGGCGTTCACGCTCTCGTACTTTCTACGAGTATGTATATCATTGCCAAAAACTATTTAATTCTGCGAAATTTATCACTTTGGTTCCAAAGTTTATTGGTTGTACTTTTCGTCTTCATTATAAGATTACTTATTTTCTTAGTTGAATTTTCACTCCATACTGCTTTTTTTCATTGGCAAGCCATCTTGGGCGCATTCGCTTCTGGTTTACTATGGCCGTGGGTATTTTTATTAATGCGAAAAATACGCAGAAAAGTTAAATTACATTAAAAAAGAGAGATAAATATCTCTCTTTTTTATGACTTACGAGTATCTCAAACAACTAATTCAACTGCTTGTTCGCATCCATTAAAGAATCACATTCCCAACCGATATACTCTCCCAAAAATTGTTCAGCCAATTTTTCAAAACGTTCTACTTGTTCAAAAATTTCGCTATTTTCTAATGAAATTTCTTGCTCTAATTTTACTAAGAAATAAGGTTCTTCATCTTCATTAAACTGAATCGCTTGTGCAGAATATTGTAATGTCGTGAAAGAATAATCCCCTAAACTCAGTTCATCCATAAAAGGGAACATTTTCTGCTCTTCATCAAAATGAAAACTATGCTCTACTAAATAGGTATCACTTAAATTACGACCTTTACTTTTTAATAAATCAAGCAATTCTTCCGTTGCATTTAACTTAATCTCTAATGGAGAAGCGAGCAAAAAGTCAAAATAAGTATCCCAAATTAAATCCTTTTGAACATTAATATCTTTAACAAAATCAATTTGTTGTAAAGTTTCTACAATAAGATTTTCGTGCTTACAATAAAAATGTATTTTTATTTGAGAATTACAAATAAAATGCCCCGCAAAAAATACATTTGGAAGTGCGGTGAGTTGTGTCAAAATTTTAAATACACGGTTAATTAACTTATCGTATTCAACTTCTGAGGGTAAACCCGTTTCATCATCAGCCTGATAATCAATAGTAAACTGCACTATTTTATCGAGACCTTTACCGTGATATTTTTCAACATCTTCAATATTTGCGGTAAACACGGCAGGCATACCGTTCACGGTAGAACGATAATTCTGCCAATTTGCCATATCCATTTCGCTTTCCTATTTAAATTCAGCCCAAATCGGTGCGTGATCAGACGGTTTTTCCATTGCTCGAATATCTAATGCAATACCCACATCGACACAGCGTTCAGCCAATTTTTGGCTTACTAAAATATGATCAATTCGTAAACCTCGATTATCATCAAAACCTTTAGAACGGTAATCAAACCACGAGAATTTATCATTTGCTGTTGGATTTAGCTTACGGAAACTATCTTCTAATCCGTAATCATACAAACGTTGATACCACGCTCGTTCTTCCGGTAAGAAAGAACATTTACCTGTGCGTAACCAACGTTTACGATTTTCATCGCCGATACCAATATCTAAATCACTTGGGCTAATATTCATATCGCCCATAATTAAAATCGGATTAGATTTGTTGTGTTCTTTTTCTAAATACTGTTGAAGATCCGCATAAAATTTCTCTTTAGCTGGAAATTTAGTCTCGTGCGTACGACTTTCCCCTTGAGGAAAATAGCCATTAATGACCGTCAATAAACCAAATTCAGTTTCCAAATCAGCCATAATAATGCGTTTTTGCGCATCTTCATTGTCTGTTGGAAAACCGCGACGAACCGCTTTAGGTTCTTGTTTAGTCAATAATGCCACACCATAATGACCTTTCTGTCCGTGATGAAATACGTGATAACCTAATTTTTCTGTAATTTCATAAGGAAAAGCCTCATCAGCAACTTTAATTTCCTGCAAGCCGATAACATCTGGCTGATATTTTTCAATAATGGCTTCAAGTTGATGTGGTCGAGCACGTAACCCATTTATATTAAAAGAGATAAATTTCATTTTTGTTCCTATTAAAGAGTAAAATTATCTTTATTATACAGAGATTTCTATTTTGATAAAAACGGCTTTGTCAGATAAACCTGAATTTGCTCAAATACTGTAGGCTTAAGCCAAAATTGACCTTGAATAGGAAAACAAGTGACCGAAATAAAATCCTTCAAATAATCAAATTCCAATTGAACCGAATGCAAATAAGTGCGGTCAATTTTTTCAGTATTTTTACCATAAAGCCCATCGCCTAAAATCGGGCTACCTAAACTTTTCATGGCAACACGTAATTGATGTGTTTTACCCGTTTGAGGTTTTAAAATAAATAAACGTAAATTAGGTTCACAATTTACACTTTCAAAACGCGTAATCGCTGGATTTTCTTTAGTTTGACAAAGTTTCCATGCACCGTCTCGGGCTTTCTTCATATCCCCGACGATCAATCCTTGTTTCTTTTTAGGCTTTTGGTTACTTAATGCCAAATACGTTTTATGAATTTTATGTTCAGAAAAAAGTCGAGAAAATTCAGCCGCACTTTCAGCATTCAGTGCCAAAATTAATAGCCCCGAAGTCACTTTATCCAAGCGATGAACTAACCATACTTTAGGCACATTCAGTTGTTTTGCAACAAATTCTGTTAAGCCTTGCTCTTCTTGATCTTTATGAACGCTAATACCCTCAGGCTTGTTGATAATAATAAAATCGCTATGTTGATAAACAACCTCGATTTCCATCAGATTTGCTCCTTTTTGTAAATTTTGTTTTTACCGAGAACAATATCTTTTACCGAACTAAGTAATTCCTGTTGAATATGTGACAGTTTTGGTTTTTCGTTTAATTGAAATGCTAATGGGCGACAAAGCTCCATCGCTTTCACGCCTAATCTAGCTGTGAGTAATCCCACACCGATTCCTTGAGCGATACGCGCAGACAATTTTGCTGTCACATCTTGAGAAAGCCACTCCATTCCAATATCTTGTGCCACTTCGGTTGCCCCAGCAAAAGCGATATTGACCAATACCATTCTTAACAATCGAATACGTGAAAAATACCCTAATTCAATCCCATAAATTTCAGCAATTTTATTCATTAATCGAAGATTGCGCCACGCGATAAAAAACATATCCACTACAACAAGCGGACTAATCGCAACAATCACAGCTGATTCAGCGGCCATTTTACTAATCAATTTTTTAGCTTGTGCATCAAAAGAAGACAAAATATTACGACTGAATAAATAAGTAATTTCTTGCGCTGAATAAGCTTCATTTAATTGGTGTTGCCATTGAATTACCGTTGGAGAATCATTTTCCAAACCTAGAGATTTTGCGACCTCTAAACAAAGCACTTTACTTTTTTCTACGTTCTGAACAGAAAAAACATCGCTATTTTCTACCGCACTTTCTAACCAAATCTGCTGACTTTGTTGTTGCAATTGCTCACGTTTTTTTAAATAAACTAAACGTCTCCACTCACCGATAATCTCTTTAATCCCCAATAAAATGACAATTAAACTGACTAAAGCAAAAGCAAGATAAATCCATTGATGTTGTTGATAGCTATCCCAAATCCACTGCACGGATTGCGCAACCGTCGCCGTGCCAAATAAAAGTGCGGTAAATTTTAATACCGTTTTTCCAAAACTGGATTTTGGTTTCAATGCCTGTTCAAGCTGAGCATCAAGTAACTCTCCGTCTAACGCTTCATCTAACTTTGTTTCCACATTATGAAACTCTTGCTTAGGCTGATATTGTTCTTCCTCTACATTAACTGAATGTTCAAAAATTTGTTTTTCCATTGCCTATTCCAAAAAATAACCCCACTAAATAGTGGGGTCATAAAGTCAAAATTCAATCATTATTCATCACTTGAAAAGATAGAAAGTAATCTTAATAAACTCAAGAATAAATTGTAGATTGAAACATAGATGTTCACGGTTGCTCGAATGTAATTTGTTTCTCCACCGTGAATAATATTACTGGTTTCATACAAAATAGTCATTGTTGAGAACACAACAAATAATGCACTAATTGCGACTGATAACGCAGGAATTTGGAAGAAGAAACTTGCCACCATACCAAGCAACAACACAATAAATAATGCGAACATTGCGCTTGATAAGAATGACATATCTTTTTTCGTGGTCAATACATAAGCGGAACACGCGAAAAAGACGATAGCAGTTCCTGCGAATGCAAGCATAATCAAATCTTCCATTCCACGTGCCACATACATATTTAAAATTGGCCCGATGGTGTATCCCATAAATCCAGTGAAAGCAAAGGCAGCCAAAATACCAGCAGGGCGATCAGCTAATTTATTGGTTAAGAAAAGTAAGCCATAAAAGCCCACTAATAACACAATAATATTTGGATAGGGCAAGTTTAGGCTCATTGAAATAAACGCAACAACCGCTGAAAATGCCATTGTTAATCCCAATAAAAAATATGTGTTACGCAACACTTTATGTGTGCTGAGTAACGATTCTTTTTGAGCATCCACAATAAGACGTGATTGCATAAAAGCTCCTTGTAAAATAAATAAAAAGTCTTCAGTAAAGTAAGGGCTAAGGATAAAAAAGTCAATGCTATTAATGGAATTAATTTCATCAAAATGAATAAATTATCATCATCTAAAGTTAAATCATCAAATTTCTATTTACATCAATAAAATATTCATTATACTACGCCCATCAATCACGGAGGAATGGTCGAGTGGTTGAAGGCACCGGTCTTGAAAACCGGCGAGGGTTTACGCCCTCCTAGGGTTCGAATCCCTATTCCTCCGCCATCAGAATTAAAAAAATCCTTAAGTCGCAAAGCTTAGGGATTTTTACTTTGTATTACATTATTTAGTTAATCCATTCACGAGTGAAATAACAGTCTGAATATCACTATCAGACAATTTTCCTTCTTTCACAAATTTTACTTTCCCCGTTTTGTCTAACACAATAATTGCACTATCTTTAGGATTTAATCCCCAAGCATTTTTCACCGCACTTTTATCATCTAGCACAACTTGGCTATGTGGATTTTCTTGTTTGCCTTTTTGCGCACTATTTTTTACAAATATACCTGTACCAACAATCGCATCATCCGCATTAATAATGGTCGTTGTTTGGTATTTTGCAGGATTAAAATGAGATGCTTTTATCGCATCAATCATTGGCTGATTTTTCTCTTTTGCTGCCGTTCTACCCGCTAAATGATGCACAACACGCACTTTACCCGCTAATTCCGCAGAACCCCAAGGTTGAAATGTTATATCTTTTCCAGAAAGTACAATTTCACCATACTCACTCACTTTGACCGATGGTAAAGATTGCTCTAATTGCAAATTGTGCGCCCAAGTTGAACTACTAAACATCACACTACAAACTAAGGCAAGAATTTGTTTTTTCATACATTTCCCTCAAAATTGATCAAAAACTTTCACGCTTTGGCGAAAGACATCTTTTTTGCTATACTCGCACGCCTATTATATGTAATCAAAAAGGAAAACCCAATGGATCAAATGCCTAATTGCCCAAAATGTCAAAGTGAATACGTTTACCACGATTCAATTAATTTTGTTTGCCCTGATTGTGGTAATGAATGGGATAATAATGAAATTCAAGAATCAGATGACGATCAACTCATCGTAAAAGACAGCAATGGGAATTTGCTTGCAAATGGCGACGATGTACTTTTGATTAAAGATTTAAAATTAAAAGGTTCATCAGAAGTATTGAAAAAAGGTACAAAATTCAAAAACATCCGCTTAGTAAATGGCGATCATAACGTCGATTGCGGCAAAATCATGTTGAAATCTGAGTTTTTGAAAAAAGCTTAATCGAAAAAAATGCGATCTAAATAGACCGCACTTTGCACTTTAAAGACATAAATTTATTTAATAATATCAATCACTTCTCTGACTAATCGTCCAATTTCATCCCAATTTTTGGATTGAATCAATTTTTTCTCCACAAACCAAGAGCCTCCACAAGCAACAATATTAGGAATAGCGAGATAATCCCTTATGTTATGAAGCCCTATACCACCAGTCGGCATGATCTGTAACTGAGCATAAGGACCGAGCAATGCTTTAATCATTTTCACTCCGCCTGAAGCCTCTGCAGGGAAAAATTTTACCGCTGAAATTCCCATTTCTAATGCAGTTTCAATTGCCATAGGATTATTCACCCCTGGTGTTATTGGAAAATTCAAATCTTGACATAATTTCACAATTTTTGGATTTAACCCAGGAGTAACCACAAAATCTGCTCCGCTACTTTTAGCTAAAACTACTTGTTCCGCAGTTAAAACTGTGCCCGCAGCAATCAAAAAATCGGGTCGATAAGTACGCAGTAAATGAATTGCATCTGCCGCTGCTTCAGAGCGAAAAGTAATCTCTGCCACAGGTAAACCATTTTTAGCCAACGTATCTGCTAGCGGCAAAATATCTTCTGCATTATCCAACGCAATTACAGGCACAATTTTGAGTTCACGAAGTTTTTCAATAATTTGTTGAGTTGTGTATGACATAATTTTCCCTATTTAAAATAATTTTTTGCATTGTTGAAACAAATATCTTCAATCATTTTACCCAGTAATGAAATGTCATTTGGAGCTTCACCTTTTTCAACCCATCCACCAATCATTTCACATAAAATACGGCGGAAATACTCATGGCGAGTGTAAGATAAAAAACTACGTGAATCAGTTAGCATTCCAACAAATTGACTGAGTAACCCTAATTGAGAAAGCTGTTGTAACTGACGTTCCATTCCGTCTTTTTGATCATTAAACCACCATCCAGAACCAAACTGTATTTTGCCTGCAATACCATCGCCTTGAAAGTTTCCGATCATACTAGCGATCATTTCATTATCTCGAGGATTTAAGCAATACAAAATAGTTTTAGGAAGTTGATTTTCCCTATCCATTGTATCTAACAAACGAGAGAGGGGCTCAGCATAACTTCGATCACCAATGGAATCAAAGCCACTATCTGCACCAAGTAAAGCAAACATTCGACTATTATTGTTACGTATTGCACCAATATGCATCTGCATTACCCAATTACGTTTACAATATTCTGAAGCTAACCAGACTAAAACTGCAGTACTAAATTGAGCAATTTCTTCTTCCAAGAGCGGTTGATTTTGCAAACGTTTTTGTAAAATACTATTCAATACTGATTCATCTGGAATAGCTGAAAAACGGACAATTTCCATACCATGATCAGCAGATTTACAACCTTGAGCATCAAAATATTCGAGACGTTTTAACAACGCTTTTTGTAAATCTGCAAACGTATAAATATCTACATCTGCAATTTCACTTAACTGTACAAGGTAATCATTAAATTGCGGTAATTCAATTTTAAATACTTTATCAGATCGCCAACTTGGTACAACATCAATATCAAAACTTTCATCATTCTTGATTGCTTGATGATATTGCAAAGAATCAATGGGATCATCTGTTGTCCCCACTAATTTCACGTTCATTTTCTGCATAATGCCTCGCGCAGAAAATTCAGGTTGTTGCAACATTTCATTACATTGATGCCAAATTTTTTCCGCATTTTGCGGATTGAATAACATATTGGTTATACCAAAAGGACGGCGTAATTCTAAATGTGTCCAGTGATAAATTGGATTACCAATACAAAGGGGGACTGTTTTCGCCCAAGCCAAATATTTTTGATAGTTAGTAGCCTTCCCTGTAATCAATTCTTCTGGTATTCCAGCTGTACGCAAAGCTCGCCATTTGTAATGATCACCCTCTAGCCAAATTTCAGATAAATCATTAAATTGACGATTTTCCGCCACTTCTCTTGGATTTAAATGACAGTGATAATCAAAAATAGGTTTATTTTTGGCATAATCATGATAGAGAATTTTTGCTGTATCTGTTGAAAGAAGAAAATCTTCATCCATAAATTGTTTCATTTAATCCCCCTATACTCCACTATACGCAGAAAAACCACCATCAACAGGCAAAACCACGCCATTGACAAAAGTAGAATAATTTTCATCTATTAAGAAAAGTAATGCGCCGAGCAATTCTTCTGGCTCACCAAAACGCCCCATTGGTGTATTAGTTAGAATTTTATTTGCTCTATCTGTTGGTTTTCCTTCAGTATCAAATAATAAAGTGCGGTTTTGATTACTAACTAAAAACCCTGGTGCGATAGCATTACAACGAATACCAACTTTTGAGAAATATACAGCAAGCCATTGAGTAAAATTACTGATTGCAGCTTTTGCACCAGAGTAAGCAGGTATCTTTGTAAGTGGTGTAACGGCATTCATACTAGAAATATTAATAATATTTGCCCCTTGTTTACCAAGCATATCTTTTGCAAAAACTTGAGTTGGTAATAATGAACCTAAATAATTGAGATTAAATACAAATTCTATACCAGATTTATCTAAATCAAAGAATGTTCTCGTCGTTTCATTTAAATCAAATTGATGGAACTCATTATCTGTTGTCGCTTTTGGATTGTTCCCACCAGCACCATTAATTAAAATATCACAAGTGCCAAAATCAATAGCTATTTGATCACGCACTTCTTTAATATTTTCAAGTTCTAACACATTAGTTTTATAAGCTTTTGCTTTTCCACCTGATTGGTTAATTTCTTTTGCTGCTTTGTCTGCTGCCTCGAAATTCAAATCTAACAAGGCAATATTAGCTTTAGTATACGCTAACTGCTTAGCTAGAAATGAACATAGCACTCCGCCAGCCCCCGTGATTATAATTAGTTTATTTTCTAAGTTATGGTTTGCTGCAATATTCATAGTAAACTCCATTAATTAAATTCAGATTGAAGATGAGACGTTGCGACTTTATCTATAATCGCACCTTTATATTGAATGATGATGCCAGCAATACGATTGCCTTGCTGACAACAAGTTTCGAGAGGTTTATTTCGTAAATAACCGTTCAGAAATCCAGCATTAAAAGAATCACCAGCAGAGGTTGTATCTACCACATTTAAAATAGGTTCAGTCATCACTTGCCCATATTGAGATAAATACCTATCTGAAAAAATAGCACCATTCTTACCGCACTTCACAATCACTTTTGGTATACCAATTTTATGTAATCGTTCTAAAGTATCCCTAGATGTTTTATCTTTCCATAATGCTTGTTCATCATCAAAAGTCACCAAAGCTATATTAACACTAGGTAAAAGCTGCAAATAACAATCTTGGGCTTCTTCTAATGAACCCCAAAGTGCAGGGCGATAATTACTATCAAAAACAATTTCTGCGCCTTTTTTAGCTAAAGAAGATAATTGCTCAATTAAAAAAGTGCGGTCATTTTTCGGTAAGATTGCTAATGAAATACCACTTAAATAAATCACATCAACTTGCTGAAGTTCTGCAATAACCTTAGCAAAATCCGGATGTTGAACCATATAATGTGCTGCAGATTGATTACGCCAATAAAGGAACGTGCGTTCGCCTTGAGCATCTAATTGGATTAGATAAAGACCTGGTTGATGCTGTTCATCCTGTAAAACCCAATTTGTTTGGATGCCATCAGCTTGCCAATATTTAAGCATTTGTTTACTTAAATTATCAGTTCCTAATGCAGAGACATAATGAACTTGAATCTCTTTTGATGAACTTACTCGACTAAGATAAGTTGCAGAATTTAAGGTATCACCACCATAACTTTGCCACATTTCCGCAAAGGGTTTCCCATTGAGTTCAATCATACACTCGCCGATAAATGCTATTTTTTTCATATTCGCCCCAAAGTAAAGGGTATGCGAAAGCGCCTACCCTTCTCAATGCAAATTATTTGGTTGCTAAACTATCAATACGTTCAATATATTCCTTAAGTAAAGGATTTGATTTAGCAGCATCATGCATATCCTTTGTTGCATCAATAAACGGTTTTTTATCAACTTCAACAAAAGTTACACCCAATTTATCTTTTGCTTCTTGAGTTGTTTCAGCAATCATTTTTTGCCATAAATCTTTATGATACATCATAGAATCATCAGCAGCTTTCTTGAGAGCCTGTTGTTGCTCTGGTGTTAATTTGTCCCAAGATTTTTGACCTATTACCAACACATCAGGAATCATTGTGTGTTCATCACGACTAAAGTATTTCGCTACTTCACCATGACGAGCTAATGTTAAAGCAGTTTCATTATTTTCCGCGCCATCGACTACTTTTTGTTGCAACGCTGTATAGAGTTCACCATAAGCTAATGGTGTTGGATTTGCGCCCATCAATTTAATCATTTCAACTGCGGTTGGGCTTGGTTGAACACGAATTTTCATACCTTTCAAATCTTCAGGAGATTGGATTGGTTTAGCAGAATAGAAACTACGTGCGCCACCATCATAATAAGTTAAACCAACGAACCCCTTTCCTTTTGATGAATCAAGGATTTTTTGCCCTACCGCAGGATCAAGTAAAACACGATAGTAATGGTTCACATCATGAAAAAGATACGGGATATTATATGCGCCATAAGAAGGCTCAAATGCTTCCAATTCACTCGCATTTGATTTTGCCATATCAAGTGAACCGGCTTGTAATAGTTCCATTGATTCACGCTGGCTACCTAATTGGCTATTTGGATAAATGCGGATCACTACTTCTCCATTAGTTAATTTTTTTACTTCATCTGCCATATATTGCATTGAAATATGAACAGGATGAGTTTTGTCATTGTTATGACTTAATTTTAATACGGTTTTAGCTGAAGCTGAGAAAGCAACACCAGCAGATAATGCTAGTGTTAAAGCGCAAGAAAGCATATGTTTTTTGATTTGCATAACGCATCTCCATAATAAGTAAATTAAAGACTAATCCTCTAACAGCTCGGATGTTATAAAGATAATAGACCAACAAATTTAATGCGGTCAATCCAATTATTTTAAATTGGTGATCCAGATCACATTTTTAAATAAAAAAACTTGTCAAAAATAAAAAAAACACACAAAATTGGTTCACCAACTTAAGTTAATAACATAAGGAACCTATGATGAATAAATTTATATCTATTATGAATTGGGCATTATCAACGATTTGTGTAGCTTTAAGTTCATTTCTAGTGTGTTGCGTAGTTTGGCAGGTGTTATCTCGTTATTTATTAAATACACCTAGCACTTATACAGATGAAATAGCTAGATTTCTCTTTATTTGGGTGGGCTTAATGGGCGCAGCTTATGCTCTTGGTCAAAAGAAACACCTAGCGATTGATCTTCTAGTCAGTAAATTCGAACACTCACCCAGCCTTCAACATCGATTACAACTTGTAATTAATTTAATCAGCGTAGCTTTTGCAACAATGATTATGTGCTATGGGGGAGGCAACTTGGTAATAGACACTGTAAACAATGGGCAAATATCACCTGTCTTAGGTATCCAAATGGGATTAGTTTACCTCGCAATTCCTTTAAGTGGTTGCTTTATGCTGATTTACCTTTTAAGAGATATTATAGATAACTTTCATCATTTGAATCTTAAATCATCACCGCTTTCAGATAATCAAGGAGAATAAAATGGAATGGTCCAATATTATTGTGCTTAGCTCAAGTTTCTTTGTCCTACTTTTTATTGGTGTACCAATTTCATTTTCAATTGGAATTGCCTCACTGCTTACTATTATGCTTTCTATTCCTTTTGATGCTGCTATTACTGTTATTTCGCAAAAAATGGCATCTGGATTAGATAGCTTTTCACTACTCGCCATTCCTTTTTTCATCTTAGCGGGCAATATTATGAATCGTGGCGGTATTGCTATGCGGTTAATTGAATTTGCTAAAGTCATCGGTGGTCACTTACCTGGATCTCTAGCACACGTGAACGTACTCGCAAATATGATGTTTGGTTCAATCTCAGGTTCAGCTGTAGCATCAGGAGCAGCAATGGGTGGGATTATGTCACCTTTACAAAAGAAAGAAGGATATGATCCTGCTTTTTCCGCTGCAGTAAATATTGCCTCTTGCCCAACTGGACTACTTATTCCGCCAAGTAATACCTTTATCGTTTATTCATTAATTTCTGGAGGAACATCTATTGGTGCATTATTCCTTGCAGGTTACATTCCAGGAATTTTGATGGGCTTATCAATCATGATTGTTGTTGCCATCATTGCGAAAAAAAGAAAATACCCAATATCACCAAAACCAACTCGCTCAGAAGCGATGAAAAAGACGCTTGATGCATTACCAAGCCTTGGTTTAATTATCGTTATAATGGGAGGTATCATTGGTGGCATCTTCACTGCAACAGAAGCTTCTGCGTTCGCTGTAATCTACACATTAATTCTTGCTGTCGTGTTCTATCGCGAAGTGACCATCAAAGAATTACCAAAGATCATTTTAGATTCGGTTGTTACAACTGCAATCGTGCTACTATTAATCGGTACATCAATGGGAATGTCATGGGCAATGGCAAATGCAGATATTCCTTACACTATTAGCGATGCATTATTAAACTTCTCAGATAACCCAATTATCATACTTCTAATCATCAACATCATTTTATTAGTTGTGGGTGTATTTATGGATATGACACCAGCATTGCTTATCTTCACACCAATTTTCTTACCTATTGTGACTGAATTAGGCATGGATCCTGTTCACTTCGGTATATTAATGGCTTTCAACCTTTCTATCGGTATCTGTACACCACCTGTTGGTAGCGCATTATTTATCGGATGTTCTGTTGGCGGAGTGAAAATTAATCAAGTTATTAAACCACTACTACCACTCTATGCAGTTTTAATCTTAACACTCTTATTAGTAGCTTACATTCCATCATTAAGCTTAGCGTTACCACAAATATTATTAGGTTATTAATTCACGCATTAGGAAAATAATATGAAAACGATTAAAAATTGGCAATTTGTAGAAAATCATAATCATCGCATTGATATTGCCTGCGATCACAGTTACCAAATGCATATTTTCGTGTTAGAAAATGATTTATTACGCGTGGCATTTACAAAGAATAAGGAATTTAAAGTTCCTCATACTTGGGCTATTACACCAAATCAATCAGATGTAGATTGGCAAGGTCGTGATAAATGGTCATTAAAAGGGTTTTCCTGCCCTGATTATGAAGTAAAGCAAACAGAAAAAACGCTTGAAATCTCAACCGCACTTTTAAAAGTAACAATTCATCAACCACTTTATCTAGAATGGGAATATAAACACGGTGATAAATGGAAACCATTATTTAAAGACCGGCAAACTGGTGCCTATTTAATGGGTATTTCAAATACTACCATTTCTCATTATTTACAACGAGATATTCAAGAACATTATTATGGACTCGGTGAAAAAACAGGAAATCTAAATCGCCATGGTCGTCGCTTTGAAATGCGTAATATTGATGCAATGGGCTATAATGCTGAACATACAGATCCTCTTTATAAACACATTCCATTCTATATTACGCATACTCCTGAAGTAAGTTATGGATTATATTACGATAACCTTTCACCTTGTTGGTTTACCTTAGGTAGTGAAATTGACAATTATCATTCTTACTATCGTAACTATAAAGCTGAGGATGGAGATCTAGATTACTACGTTATTCTAGGCCCCAAAATACTTAATGTAACAAAAAAATATTGTCGCCTTACGGGAGGTACTATTTTTGGTCCAAAATGGAGCTTAGGTTATAGTGGTTCAACTATGTACTATACCGATGCATCTGATGCCCAAGAACAACTAAAAAAATTTGTAAATTTATGTAATGAGCATGATATTCCTTGTGATTCATTCCAACTCTCTTCAGGTTATACCTCCATAAATGGGAAGCGTTATGTTTTCAACTGGAATTATGACAAAATTCCAACACCGAAAGAAATGACAAAATATTTTCAGAATGCAGGAATGAAGTTGGCTGCAAACATTAAACCATGTTTATTACTAGATCATCCACGTTATCAAGAAGTGGAAAAACTTGGATTATTTATTAAAGATTCTGAATCAAATAATCCTGAAAAATCTATGTTCTGGGATGATGAAGGCTCTCATTTAGATTTTACCAATATGGACACTGTAAATTGGTGGAAAAAGAATGTAAAACAACAATTGCTTGATTACGGCATCAATTCTACTTGGAATGATAATAATGAATTCGAAGTATGGGACAACTATGCAAAATGCCGTTATTTTGGTGAAAGTATGCCAATAAAATTATTGCGCCCATTACAACCATTATTAATGATGAGAGCTTCCTATGAGGCTCAATTAGAGTACGCACCAAATAAACGCCCTTATTTGATTTCACGTTCTGGCTCACCTGGAATGAACCGTTATGTACAAACTTGGTCTGGAGATAATCGTACCAGTTGGAACACATTGCGTTACAACATCAAAATGGGATTAGGTATGAGCCTTTCTGCACTTTATAACGTTGGACATGACGTAGGTGGATTCTCAGGTAATAAACCAGATCCTGAGTTATTTGTACGTTGGGTTCAAAATGGTGTCATGCATCCACGTTTCACTATTCATTCTTGGAATGATGATAAAACTGTTAATGAACCTTGGATGTATCCACAAATAATCAATATTATTCGTGATGCTATCCAATTACGTTATATATTAATGCCTTATTTATATAACACATTATGGAAAGCTCATCATGATAATGAACCAATACTACGACCAACATTCCTTGATCACGAACATGATAAAAATACTTTTGAAGAAAATGATGACTATCTTTTAGGTGAAGATTTACTCGTTGCTTCTGTTGTGGAACCTAATCAACGAAAACGTGAAGTCTATCTACCACAAAATTTCGTCGGTTGGTATGACTTTTACACACACAAATGGTTTAATGGCGGCGAAAGAATCATAGCTGATGCACCATTAGAAAAAATTCCTTTATTTTTAAAAGCTGGAAGCATTATTCCAATGGCAAAAAAAGGTCATAAAAATACGTTATCTGATAATTATAGACAATTATTAATTATGCCTTTTAATCAAGGAGAGAGGAATATTACTATATTTGATGATGACGGTGAAAGTTTCGATTATTTAAAAGGTAAATTTTTAAAATTTAATATTTATCTAAAATGCACTAGTCAAACAATTGAACTTGTTTTAGAAAAATCGGGTGATTATTTACCAAAATATAATGAAATTAGTTTCTACCTTCCTAATAAAGAAAATAGAAAATTAATTATTAATGGAAAAACGGTCACTCAAGGCTATAAATTGAGTTTATTAGATTAAAATTAGGAAAAATTTATGAACATTGATGACTTGCGATCCTATAAAAAAATAGGAAATGAGTTAAAACAACAGCTAAATAATCATCAATATAAAATAGGCGATAAACTACCAGCTGAGCGAGACTTGGCTGATTATTTTGATGTAAGTCGTACAGTCATTCGAGAAGCCATCATTATGCTTGAATTAGAAAACCTTGTTGAAGTACGTAAAGGTTCTGGAGTGTATGTGATTGCATTGCCACAACGCGCTGCAAGTAATGATGAATTTTTAGATAAGGTTGATGTAGGTCCTTTTGAACTTTTACAAGCTCGCCAATTATTAGAAAGTAGTATGGCTGAATTTGCTGCGTTACAAGTAACAAGAGCAGATATTACTAAATTAAAAGACATTCTAGCAAGAGAGCGAAATACTCTTGAACAAGGTGATGAAGATTATGTGGCAGATGAAGATTTTCATCGTACGATAGCAGAAATAACCCAAAATGAAGTTATCTTGCAAATGCAAAAAGCACTGTGGGATCTTCGTACTAATAGTCAAATGTGGAAAGGTTTACATCTTCATATTCCAAATCAGAGCTATCGTCACCTTTGGTTACAAGATCATGAGAATATTATTACAGCCCTACAGAGAAAAGATCCTGTAATGGCAAAAAAAGCAATGTGGCAACATTTAGAAAATGTTAAGCAAAAACTTTTTGAATTATCTGATGTAGATGATCCTAATTTTGATGGTTATCTATTTAATATGAGCCCAATTGTTGTTGATCGTTAGAAAACTATAGGAGTTAAAAATGGAACAAGCATGGCGTTGGTATGGACCAAAAGATCCTGTTTCTTTATCTGATATTCGTCAAGCAGGCGCAACTGGTATAGTCACTGCACTTCACCATATTCCTAACGGTGAAATATGGAGTATTGAAGAAATTAAAAAACGCAAAACTGAAATAGAAAATGCTGGTTTAAGCTGGTCAGTAGTGGAAAGTGTACCAGTTCATGAAGAGATTAAAACTCAGACTGGAAATTATCAAAAATGGATTAATAACTACAAACAAACTCTTCGCAATCTTGCTCAATGTGGAATTGACACTGTTTGCTACAATTTTATGCCAGTTTTAGACTGGACTCGAACCGATCTTGCTTATGAATTACCAGATGGTTCTAAAGCATTGCGCTTTGATCATATCGCTTTTGCCGCATTTGAACTTCATATTTTAAAACGTCCTGATGCAGAAAAAACCTATAATCAAGAAGAACAAGTTGCAGCAAGAACCTATTATGACAATATGTCAGAGCAAGATATAGCGCAATTAACGCGTAATATTATTGCGGGCTTACCCGGTGCAGAAGAAGGTTATACTCTTGATAAATTTCAAACTCAATTAGATCGCTATAAAGATATTTCATCCGAAAAATTCCGTACGCATTTGGCTTATTTTTTAAATGAGATCGTACCTGTTGCCCAAGAAGTAGGAATCAAAATGGCGATTCATCCAGACGATCCTCCACGCCCAATCTTAGGCTTACCACGCATAGTTTCAACTATTGAAGATATGCAGTGGTTTGTAGAAACTCAACCATTACCAGCAAATGGTTTTACAATGTGTACGGGTTCTTATGGCGTACGTTCCGATAATGATCTCGTAAAAATGACTGAACAATTCGCTGATCGTATTTACTTCGCTCATTTACGTTCTACTCAACGTGAAGGTAATCCACTAACCTTCCATGAGGCAGCTCATCTAGAAGGAGACGTAGATATGTTTAATGTAGTAAAAGCTTTATTAAATGAAGAATATCGTCGATTAAATCAAGGAGAAACGCGTTTAATCCCAATGCGCCCAGATCATGGGCATCAAATGTTGGATGACTTACGTAAAAAAACCAATCCTGGCTACTCTGCCATTGGTCGGTTAAAAGGTCTAGCTGAATTTCGCGGTTTAGAGATGGTACTAAAAAAAGTGTATTTCAATAAGTAAAAGAAAAAGTGCGGTCATAAAAAACATTATTTTTATCGACCGCACTTCTAATTTATTTCATCAATCTTCTCATTCGAATATTGATCATCTCGACCACAACAGAGAATCCCATTGCAAAATAGATGTAACCTTTCGGGATGTGAATATCCAAACTTTCTGCAATTAAACTAATTCCGACTAAAATTAAGAAAGCTAAAGCTAGAATTTTCAACGTTGGGTGTGTATCCACAAAATCGCCGATTGGTTTTGCCGCAAACATCATCACCCCCACGGCAATCATAATCGCCAAAATCATCACAGGAAGGTGGCTTGCCATACCCACCGCTGTAATGACAGAATCTAAAGAAAATACAATATCTAGCACAGCAATTTGAATTAATACGCCAAGATAACTCACTTTGTTTTTGCTTTCAGATTCATGGTGTTCTTGATGATTTATCGCCTCTTTAATTTCGCCAGAACTTTTTATAATCAGGAATAAACCACCGATTAATAAAATCAAATCACGCCCAGAAATTTCTTGATTAAACACAGTAAATAACGGTGCAGTAAGTTTCATTATCCACGCTAGTGACATTAAAAGTAAAATTCTTGTTAGCATTGCCAAAGCAAGCCCAAGAATACGACCAGACTGGCGTTGGCGTTCAGGTAAACGTCCAACTAGGATGTTAATAAAAATAATATTGTCGACTCCTAAAACGATCTCTAAAGCCGCAAGTGTCGCAAGTGATATCCACGCTTCAGGCTCTGCAATCCATTCAAACATAATTTTTCCTATAATTGAGTTAAATAAATCCGAAAATACAGATCATAATGGCTTTATGACGAAAAGCAATCGTTATTTATATTTGAGAAATGATTGATTAGTCGTTTTTAAGCGTTTCAAAAATCCTTTCAGCAAGTTTAGGGGAAATGCCCGGTACAGAGGCTATTTCATCTAAGGTCGCCTTTTTCACACCTTGTAAACCACCAAGATATTTCAGTAAAGCCTGACGACGTTTAGCTCCCACTCCTTCAATGGTTTCTAAAC
Organism: Haemophilus influenzae; assembly: GCF_900475755.1. Lineage (NCBI taxonomy): Bacteria > Pseudomonadati > Pseudomonadota > Gammaproteobacteria > Pasteurellales > Pasteurellaceae > Haemophilus > Haemophilus influenzae. Next base: position 895,513 of record NZ_LS483411.1, on the reverse strand, counting down.
CACTTTGTGTAAAGGCTTTTTGACGTTTTTTACGGTGTCCGCTTATTGCGTGATTATGGCTTTCATCACGAATGTGTTGAATCAAATGCAATGCCAAACTATCATCAGGCAAATGAATTTCGCGGTCTTGTTTGCTGATGATCAGTACTTCCTGCCCTGCTCGACGATCCACACCTTTTGCCACGCCAATTAAGTGCGGTCTATTTTTATCCCATTTTACTTGAAGATGTTGGAACACGTTCAATGCTCGATTTAACTGCCCTTTTCCACCATCAATAAAAATAATATCGGGAATTTTATCTTCTTCTAAATCACGCTCATAACGTTTCTGCAACGCTTGTTCCATCGCAGCATAATCATCTCCGCCAGTAATGCCTTCAATATTAAAACGACGATAATCAGATTTCAGTGGACCTTCTTGATTAAAAACAACACAAGATGCGACTGTTTGATTTCCCATTGTATGGCTTATATCAAAACATTCCATACGCTTAATTTCAGGAAGATTTAACAGCTCACACAACGCTTGATAACGCTCTGACATTCGTGAAGATTGTTTAAGTTGTACATTTAAAGCTGCTTTAGCATTAACTTGTGCGAGCTGTAAGTATTTACTTTTATCGCCTTTTACGCTTTCTTGAATCGTCACTTTTCTGCCAGCTTGCTCGCTAAGAAGTTGCTCAAGCTCCGATTTTTCAGCTAATTGACGATCCACAATAATGCTATTCGGGATACTTCGTCCTTGATGACCTTGTAAATAAAATTGCCCTACAAAAGTTTCGGTAAGTTCCGATAAATCCGTATTGGCGGGGACTTTTGGGAAATAACTGCGATTGCCTAGCACTTTTCCTTGACGAATAAACATCACCTGTACACAGGCTAACCCGTGTTGGTAAGCGATAGACATAATATCCATATCATCTAAACGTTCATTGGATACAAATTGTTTTTCAATAACCGAACGCACCGCCTGAATTTGATCGCGATAACGAGCAGCCTGTTCAAAATCTAAATTTCTGCTTGCCTGCTCCATTTTACCGATTAAATAATCTAACACCTGTTGATCTTTGCCTTGTAAAAATAAGCGGGCTAATTCAACTTGCTGATTATATTCTTCATCGGAAACATATCCCTGAACACAAGGTGCGGAACAACGCCCAATTTGATATTGCAAACAAGGACGAGAGCGGTTGGAATAAACGGAATTTTCACATTGGCGAACAGGAAAAAGTTTTTGCAAAAGCGACAAAGTTTCACGCACGGCTCCCGCGTGAGGATAGGGCCCGAAATATTCACCCGCAAATTTTTTAGACCCACGATAGGACGTGATTCTTGGATGGCGTTCTTTGGTTAATAAAATAAATGGATAGGATTTATCATCACGCAATAATACGTTATAGCGAGGCTGATAAAGCTTGATGAAATTATGCTCTAGCAGTAAAGCTTCCGTTTCAGATGAAGTTAGCGTAGTGTCAATATGATGAATTGACGCAACCAACGCCTCTGTTTTTTTACTGCTCAGATTTTTACGAAAATAGCTTGAAAGACGTTTTTTTAGATCCTTTGCTTTCCCAACATAAATAACCTGATCTTTATCGTCATACATACGATAAACACCAGGTTCGTGAGAGACATCCGCGAGGAATTTTTTGGGATTGAACATAGAATATTTTACCAATAACAAAAGACATCTTGCCTTCCCTGCTTTCGGGGGAAGGAGCCTAAAGAGCAAAAGGGGGCTTGCGATGTTAAATTTATCCCCCCTCAGCCTTCGGCAGCTCCCCCCGCAAGCAGGGGGAGCCAAGTATTTAATCCTTCGCCAAAATCAACCGCACTTTTTCCAAATCTTCGGCGGTATCCACCCCCACTGCAGGCACTTCTTTCGCAAGTTCTACGTGAATACGTTCGCCGTTATATAACACGCGAAGTTGCTCAAGTTTTTCTAGATTTTCAAGTTGAGTCGGTGCCCATTGCACATATTGTTTTATAAAACCAGCACGATACGCGTAAATGCCAATATGACGTAAGTAAGCGTCCGCAAGCTGCACTTTCTGAATATCCTGTAAATTCATAAACTGATCACGATCATAAGGAATAACCGAACGGGAAAAATACAGCACATAGCCATCTTTATCTGTTAATACTTTCACTGCATTTGGATTAAATAATTCCTCAGCATCATGAATTTTGACCGCAAGGCTTGCCATATTGACATTAAATTTTGCTAAATTATCTGCCACTTGTCGCACGATAACGGGAGGAATCAAAGGCTCATCGCCTTGGATATTGACAATGATTTCATTATCGGGAATCGCTAATTTTTCTACAACTTCCGCTAAACGCTCTGTACCAGAATTATGATTAACCGAAGTCATACAGACTTCAGCACCAAAACTTTTGGCAACATCAGCAACATTTTCATTATCGGTGGCAATAATCACTCGGCTCGCCCCAGACTGCAGTGCTTTCTCAAATACATGTTGAATCATTGGCTTACCCGCAATATCAGCAAGCGGTTTTCCAGGCAAACGACTTGATGCAAAACGAGCGGGGATAATCACGGTAAATGACATAATTTATTCCTTATTCTTTAATATTTCAGCTTTATCGGCAAGTAATCAAAACAACTGGGGATTAATCTTTTCAGCCATTTCTGTATTGCTCCACAAGTTTGTCTATTTTGTCCCAAAAGTGCGGTAAATTTTCACGTTGTTTTTCAGCCTCAATAATTTCTGCATCCACAGGGACATACCACCAATTATCTTTAGCAAAAGATTGGCATTTTACGGCATCTTTTTCCGTCATAAAGAGCGGTTGATTTTCAGCAAGTTTTTCTAATTGAGAGGCTTCAAAATGTTGATGATCTTGAAATGCTTGAGTTTGCTTTAACTGAATCCCTAACTTTTCTAACATACTAAAAAAACGCTGTGGATTGCCAATCCCTGCGATGGCAACACCAGATTGAAATTCATTTAATTGGCGTTTTTCATTGGTTTTTAAATTAATCGCGAAATGAGGCACAAGACGCATAATCGCATCTGAATACTGATTTTTTCCACCATTAGTGATCACAAAATCGACAGATTTTAATCGACTTGGTAATTCTCGCAATGGACCTACTGGCAATACAAAACCATTTCCCAACGCACGCTCAGCGTCCATTACGACAATTTCCAAATCACGCTGTAATTGATAATGCTGTAAACCATCATCAGAAATAATAATATCGCACTCTGCTTGGCTTAAGAGTAATTCAATCGCTTGCTGACGATTCGGGGAAATCACGACAGGAACATTAGTACGTTTAGCAATCAATACAGGTTCATCACCACCTTCAATCGGATGCGTATTTTCAGTAACGAATAACGGATACGTTTTAGATTTGCTTCCATAACCACGAGAAATCACACCTACGCGAAAACCTCGTTTTTTTAACTCTTCCACAAGCCAAACAACCACAGGCGTTTTGCCATTTCCACCCACAGACAAATTTCCCACAATTATCACTGGTTTTGGTGCGCGATAAGAGGATTTGAGACCCAAAGAGAATAAGGCGCGACGAAGTTGGCTAATCAACCAAAACAATAAAGAAAAAGGCGATAAGAGCCAAATAAGTTTGGAGTTGGAATACCAGAAGGGCATAGAAAATCCTTTCTAATAAGTGCGGATAAAATAACGCGAGTTTTTCAACTCGCGTTTTCGATAATCAATAAATTAGCCAGTAAACTGCATACTATGCAACTGTTTATAGGCACCATTTTGTTCAAGCAATGTTTTATGGTTGCCACGCTCACGAATTTCTCCGTGATCAATCACAAGAATTTCATCCGCATTTTCAATAGTAGATAATCGATGGGCAATCACAACAACCGTGCGATCTTTCTTTAATTCCTCTAATGCAGATTGGATTGCTCGTTCTGATTCCGTATCTAGTGCAGATGTAGCTTCATCTAAAATTAATACTGGCGAATTACGCAATAAAGCACGAGCAATCGCTAAACGCTGACGTTGCCCACCTGATAGGCTAGCACCATTTTCGCCAATTACCGTATCAAAACCTTGCGGTAATTTTTCGATAAACTCTAAAGCATAAGCCGCTTTTGCTGCAGCGATAATTTCTTCGCGAGAATACTTATCTTGTGCTGCATAAGCAATATTATTCGCAATAGTATCGTTAAATAAATGGACTTGTTGAGAAACCACAGCGCAGTTTTCACGTAAATTAGATAAACGATAATCTTGGATATTTACGCCATCAAGTAAAATCTCGCCTTGCTCAATATCGTAAAAACGTGTCACTAAATTAGCAATGGTTGATTTACCCGATCCAGAACGCCCCACTAGAGCTACGGTTTTTCCTGCTGGAACGCCAAAAGAAATATTATTTAATGCAAGTTCCTCTTTTCCCTGATATGCAAAACTCACATTTTTAAATTCTAACTCGCCTTTCGCGGGTTCTGCTTTATAAGTGCCATTATCTTTTTCTGGTTCTAAGTCTAAAATGGCAAATAAAGTTTGACAGGCTGCCATTCCACGTTGGAATTGAGAGTTTACGTTCGTTAAGGATTTTAATGGGCGCATCATTGCCAACATAGATGAAAAAACTACCGTAAAAGAACCCGCACTTAGATTATCTTCAGCAATTAATGGCGTGGTAGCTAAAAACAACACAGCAGCTAAAGCAAGAGAAGCAATAATCTGCACCACCGGATCGGAAATAGAATCAGCAGTAACCATTTTCATGCCCTTACGACGCATATTGTTACTGACTTTATTGAAACGTTCTTCCTCGACAAGCTGACCACCAAAAGAAAGCACCACTTTATGTCCTTTCAGCATTTGTTCTGTTGTCGCTGTCAATTCCCCCATTGAATCTTGTAAATTCTTACTCAACTTACGGAAAATTTTTGACACGATAGTGATCAACACTGCAATAATTGGCCCGATAACAAATAAAACAAGGGTTAATTCCCAGCTTGTATAAAACATCACTGCCAATAGCGAAATAATATATGCCCCTTCTCGCACAATAGTAATCAAGGATCCTGAAGAAGAACTTGCAATCATCTCAGAATCATAAGTGATACGAGAAAGTAATTTACCCGTTGAATTTCTGTCAAAGAAACTCACTGGCATAAACATTAAATGTTTAAACAAGCGACGACGCATTGTCATGACAACTTTGCCTGATACCCACGCCAAGCAATAATTAGAAATAAAGTTGGTAATGCCGCGTAAAATAATCATCCCAACGACGACAAAAGCCATCATTTTCAAAAATGAATGGTTTGCCTTACCAAAACCATCGTCCAACAACGGTTTTAACAAATAAATCAAGCCTGAGTCAGCTAATGCATTAAAAACTAACGCGACGCCAGAAACAATAAGCCCCGCTTTAAAAGGTTTAATCATTGGCCACAAACGCTTAAACGTTTGTAAGGTTGAAAAATCATTTTCTTGTAATTTTTGCTCTTGCATAATCGCTATCTAATAGTAAAAATTGCACGCATTGTACCTTTTATTCCTTTGATAATCCAATTACACGCGCATACCAAGGGGAAAATTCTGTGCGAGCTTGCTGGATTACTAATCGGTCTTGAAAAAAATTTACCCGCACTTGCCCCGAAACAGCGGTATTTTCTACCGCACTTTTATAGCGATGAAGCCTTTCCGTAACCGAATAATGGGGGAATTTCCACGGATTCCAACGTCCGCTAGAAATAATCGCCACATCTGGTCTAACCTGAGAAAGTAAGTATTCACTTGTCGATGTTTTACTTCCGTGATGCCCCACTTGTAACACATCAATTTTTCCTAAAGTGCGAGCAAAAATTTGTTCATTTTTTGCTTCAGCATCGCCCGTCAGCAAAACTCGATGCTTTCCATCATCAACTAAAATCACACAAGAATGGGGATTATCAGCTCGTGTCACAACGTTGTGAGGAGAAAGTATTTGAAAATGTAGCCCTTGCCAATGCCAATCACGTCCAGCAGTACAAAAAGTGCGGTAATTTTCCCCATAGTTTTTTCGTGAAGGGGTAATCAATTCCACATTGGGATACGCCTTTAAAATTGTCGAAGCACCACCTGCGTGATCGTTATCATCGTGGCTTAAAATCAATTTTTCCAAAACAATCCCTTCTCTTTGTAAATAAGGCAAAATTTCTAATTCAGCCATACTTCCACCTCGCCAAGAAGAACCCGTATCATAAAGAATCCCTTTGCCATTTTTCACAATCAGCGTTGCCAGCCCCTGCCCCACATCTAAAGTATCTACCTGCCAAGTTGGTTTGCTCAATTGTTTAAACAACAAAATCATAAAACACATAAGAATAATGCCGAAAGAACATAGCAAAACGTTGATTCGTTCATTTTTTAGCAAAGGTTTACTGAGATTTAATGTAAAAAATCTTGGTCGTTTAATTTTCCAAGTTGATGATGAAGCCTCTTGTTTTCGATAAATACACCAAATAATTAACATAAAAATTCCTGCACAAAGTGCGGTTAAAAATAATGCTAAATTAAATGAAACCGTGAGCCAATTTCCTTGAAAAACAGAAATTAACCCAGTAATTCCTTCGGCTAGCTTATTTGCTAGTTGCCAAGAAAAAAACGCGCCGTTGGTAAAAACAGCAAATAAAATTAATGGCACAAGGAAAAAACTATAAAGTGGTACAGCAATAAGATTGGCTAAAAATCCACTCAGCGATAAGCCATTAAATAGAAAAAGTTGCAAAGGCGTAAAAAAGAGCAATAACCCCAATTGCAAATGAAATAAACTCAAAATCCACCGCACTTTTGGTGAAAAGGGACGATTTTTCCATTGAAAAAGTGAAAAAGGCACATAACGATACCAGAGGATCAAACAACCAACTGCACCACAAGAAAGCCAAAAACTGACCGAAAGCGGCATTAATGGATCGCAGAAAAGCAAGAATCCGACAACCAACGTAAAAAGCTGAAAAGGCGAATAATATCTCCTCATTATTTGAACAAAGAAAACGAAAACAAGTGCTGAAATGGCACGAAAAGTTGGCACGCTAAAACCAGCCAAATAGGCATAAATTAAAGCAAATAAAACACCAAAAACTAAAGGAAAATAAGGATGAATAAAACGGGTTGGGAAAAATACTTGCACAACACGAGCCAAGTAAAATCCAATTCCCATAGCCAACCCAATATGTAAGCCAGAAATAGCAATAAGATGTGCGGTATTCGTTTGTTGGTAAATTGACCAAGTGTTTTTATCTAACCAAGCCCGTTCGCCAAAAGCTAACGCGATCAATAAACCTTGTAGAGATAATCCTTCCGTTTGCTTTCTCACTTGTTGCAATTTTTCTGCACGCAATGATGAAACATCAGCAATTTTCACCGCACTTTTTACGGTTCCAACAGCCGTAATTCCTTTTGAAAGATACCATTGTTGCCGATCAAACCCACCAAAATTTAATCGCGCAGAAAGGGGACGTAAAGAAATTTCAGCTTGCCAAATTTCCGATAGTTGAGGCACCTCTTTTGCTTTCCAATTTAAAAAAATTCGTTGCTCTTGTAAGTTATCCGTCAATGTTGCTGTGGCGATAAGTGTTTGATAATCCTGTTGATGCAAAATTTCTTGAATCTCAAAAGTCACCATTTGCTTTTGAGCGGTAATACGTTGAGCTTGTTGTAATAAACTCAAAGCCGAATGATGAAAATAGCCAAGAGAAGCAACAAAAAAAGCAAGACTAACTAAGAAATTTTTACGCCAAAAAATAAAAAGAAAAATCAAAACAAGCGCAATAACGAGAGCAACTTGCCAAGGCAATAGCAATGACTGCAGTAGAAATAACAACGTTAAATCCGCAACAATTAACAAGACAGCTAAAGTTATTAAGTTTAATTTCATTTTTGTAAAAGATTAATTCCAATCTCTCTAAGACTAGGCTAGTTTTATTTAAATATGCAAACGGTTGCTTCAAATTTTACGATCCATATTGTAAAAATAAATTTTTCAGGAAAATTTACTTGCTAAAACAAACAACTTCTGATATTTATACCGCCCGCAAAAATTGGGTTCCTAAAATAGCAGTCAGGAACAAACTAAAATAACAAGACAGGAAGTCGTGAAGTCCACGCTTAAATTCTGTATGTATTAGGAGTGAGAGATGTCAAGAGCATCATTGAACTTGCTAGATTTAGCAGGCGTTAAGCCTTATCAAATGAAAAAAGATGAAGAATATATGAATGAAGAGCAAATTCTTCATTTCAGAAAAATTCTTAATGCTTGGCACGAGCAAATCGTGGAAGAAGCTTCTCGCACCGTTGCACATATGCAGGATGAAGTAACCAATTTCCCCGATCCCGCAGACCGAGCAACTCAGGAAGAGGAATTTAGTCTAGAATTGCGTAATCGTGATCGCGAACGCAAACTAATGAAAAAAATCGAAGCAACCTTGAAAAAACTTGATACCGATGATTTCGGTTACTGCGATTGTTGCGGCGAGGAAATCGGTATCCGCCGTTTAGAAGCACGCCCAACAGCAGATCTTTGCATTGATTGCAAAACTTTAGCTGAAATCCGTGAAAAACAAGTCGCTGGTTAATTCATTCTATTGAAAAATACCAAAGTGCGGTTAAAATTAGCCGCACTTTTTTACATTTAAAAATGCGGAAAAATCCCCTTGCCTTTTTCTTTACAGAAAAAGAGCCAAGTCATTTATTTCCAACTAAAAAAACGGAGTAAATTATTCTTACTTATATCAAAAATTTGTTTGGCAAGAAGACAAAAAAATCAAAAGAAGTTGCCAAAACAAGTGCTTATTCTAAACGAGTTGGGCGTCCCAATAGCCCAATGCCAAAAGTGCAGACAAAAAAATCAGAACAAACGTGCCGCTACGATAAAAATGTGATTAAAGCGGCTCAATTTGATATTTCCCCGCGAGATTTTAGCCGTAATGCACTCACTGTTGTGGAAAAACTGCAACGTCAAGGTTTCGAGGCTTATATCGTCGGTGGATGTATCCGCGATTTATTACTTGGTAAAAAACCAAAAGATTTTGATGTGGCAACAAACGCACGTCCTGAACAAATCCAAAACATTTTTCAACGCCAATGCCGTTTAGTGGGTCGCCGTTTCCGCTTAGCACATATTATGTTTGGTCGAGATATTATTGAAGTTGCCACTTTCCGTGCTAATCACAGTGATGCTCGCAATGAAAATCAAGCGAAGCAGAGCAATGAAGGCATGTTACTGCGCGATAATGTTTACGGTACGATCGAACAAGATGCAGAACGCCGAGACTTTACGGTCAATGCGCTGTATTACAATCCGCAAGACAATACTTTACGCGATTATTTTGATGGTATTAAGGATCTCAAAGCGGGCAAGCTACGCTTAATTGGCGATCCTGTTACACGTTATCAAGAAGATCCTGTGCGGATGCTGCGCTCTATTCGCTTTATGGCAAAACTTGATATGTTCCTTGAAAAACCAAGCGAACAACCAATTAGTGAACTTGCGCCTTTATTAAAAAATATTCCGCCAGCTCGCTTATTTGATGAAAGTTTAAAATTATTACAAGCAGGACAAGGGGTAAAAACCTATCGTTTATTACGTCAATATGGTTTATTTGAACAACTTTTCCCTGCATTAAGTCCATATTTTACAGAGAAAGAAGATAGTTTTGCAGAACGTATGATCGTTACCGCCCTTACTTCGACAGATGAACGTGTTGCGGATAAACTTCGTATTAATCCTGCATTCTTATTTGCGGCATTTTTCTGGTATCCATTACGCGAAAAAGTGGAAATTTTGAAAAATGAAGGTGGTTTAAATAATCATGATGCTTATGCTTTGGCGGGCAATGAAGTTTTAGATTTATTCTGCCGTGCTTTGGCTGCACCACGTCGTCACACTGCGGTCATTCGTGATATTTGGTTCTTACAGCTGCAATTATTAAAACGTACTGGCTCAGCACCAATGCGTACCATGGAACATCCAAAATTCCGTGCTGGCTTTGATTTACTGGCTATGCGTGCAGAAATTGAAGGTGGCGAAACCATTGAATTAGCCAAATGGTGGCACGAATATCAATTTAGTAATGGCGAACAGCGTGAACAGTTAATACAGGAGCAACAACGTTTGCATCCCAAACCAAAGAAAAAATACTATCGTCCACGCCGTCGTAAAACAATGCGTTCAGCAGAGTAAGGGGAGATATGATTACTGTATATATTGCGTTAGGCAGCAATTTAAATACGCCAGTAGAACAATTACATTCTGCGCTTAGAGCGATAAGTCAGTTACCAAACACGCATTTGGTAACAACGAGCTCTTTTTATAAAAGCAAACCACTCGGCCCACAAGATCAACCCGATTATGTGAACGCTGTTGCAAAAATTAAAACCGAGCTTAGCCCACTTGCACTATTAGATGAATTACAGCGTATTGAAAACGAGCAAGGTCGAGTGCGTTTACGTCGCTGGGGCGAACGCACATTAGATTTAGATATTTTACTTTACGGCAATGAAATTATTCAAAACGAACGCTTAACAGTTCCACATTACGATATGCATAACCGTGAGTTTGTCATTGTGCCGTTGTTTGAAATCGCATCGGATTTAGTTTTACCAAATAGTCAAATCATAACAGAGCTGGTCAAGCAATTTGCTGACCACAAAATGATAAAATTAAATCCCTAGAAATTTCACCGTACTTTTATGAACCTCAAAAGTGCGGTAGAATCTGCCCACATTTTTCTTCATTAATGACCCGTTATGGAAAGCTTAACTCAATATATCCCTGATGAATTTTCTATGCTTCGCTTCGGCAAAAAATTCGCCGAAATTCTTTTAAAATTGCATACAGAAAAAGCAATTATGGTTTATCTTAACGGTGATCTTGGGGCAGGAAAAACAACGCTGACGCGCGGAATGCTGCAAGGTATAGGTCATCAAGGTAATGTAAAAAGCCCAACTTATACGCTGGTTGAAGAATATAATATTGCAGGCAAAATGATTTATCATTTTGATTTATATCGGTTAGCAGATCCTGAAGAACTCGAATTTATGGGTATTAGAGATTATTTTAATACTGATAGCATTTGCTTAATTGAATGGTCTGAAAAAGGTCAAGGCATATTGCCAGAAGCGGATATTTTAATAAATATTGATTATTACGATGATGCACGAAATATTGAATTAATCGCACAAACAAATTTGGGTAAAAATATTATAAGCGCATTTTCTAATTAACTTATTTATGAAAACTAAAATCTTATTTTTTCTTTTTTTCTCTACATTTAGCTTCTCTATTTTGGCAGCACCTATTACGATTGCGATTGACCCAGGTCACGGAGGAAAAGATCCTGGTGCAATCAGCCGAAATTTAGGTATTTATGAAAAAAATGTTACCCTTTCAATTGCAAAAGAATTAAAAGTCTTATTAGATAAAGATCCACATTTTCGTGGAGTATTAACGCGTAAAAGTGATTATTATATTTCCGTGCCTGAACGTTCAGAAATCGCACGTAAATTTAAAGCGAATTATCTTATTTCTATCCATGCTGATTCATCTGAATCGCCTGATCGTCGTGGGGCTTCTGTTTGGGTATTGTCAAACCGTCGAGCCAATGATGAAATGGGTCAATGGCTAGAAGACGATGAAAAACGCTCGGAATTACTTGGTGGAGCGGGAAAGGTGCTTTCACACAATAATGACAAATATCTTGACCAGACTGTACTTGATCTGCAATTCGGACATAGCCAACGTACAGGCTATGTGTTAGGCGAACATATTTTGCACCATTTTGCTAAAGTAACAACATTAAGTCGCAGTACGCCACAACATGCAAGTCTGGGTGTTCTACGTTCGCCAGATATTCCTTCTGTGTTGGTAGAAACGGGATTTCTTTCCAATTCAGAAGAAGAAAAAAAACTTCATTCCCAAACTTATCGTCGCCGCATTGCTTATATGATTTATGAAGGCTTAGTTGCATTCCATAGCGGTAAAACCAACACTTTAGTTAAAGATAATTTAGTGCAAAACATCAAACAAAACGATATAAAAAAATCAGGGAAAAATAACCGCACTTCAGAACAAAATATAAATGAAGATAATATTAAAGACAGTGGTATTCGCCATATTGTAAAAAAAGGAGAAAGTTTAGGTAGCTTATCAAATAAATATCACGTAAAAGTCTCTGATATTATTAAATTAAATCAATTAAAGAGAAAAACACTTTGGCTAAATGAAAGTATTAAAATCCCTGATAATGTCGAGATAAAAAATAAATCATTAACAATTAAAGAAAATGATTTTCATAAAAAACAAAATAGCTCAGTAAATAATACCAATAAAGATTTAAAAAAAGAGAAAAATACACAAACTAATAATCAAAAAAATATAATTCCGCTCTATCATAAAGTAACAAAAAACCAAACACTTTATGCTATTTCGAGGGAATATAACATTCCAGTAAATATACTATTGAGCCTAAATCCACATTTAAAAAATGGCAAAGTTATTACAGGACAAAAAATAAAATTAAGAGAAAAATAAATGCCTATTAAAATTCTTTCCCCACAACTTGCTAACCAAATTGCTGCTGGAGAAGTGGTAGAACGCCCTGCATCAGTGGTAAAAGAATTAGTGGAAAATAGCCTTGATGCAGGTGCAAATAAAATCCAAATTGATATCGAAAATGGTGGGGCAAATTTAATCCGCATTCGTGACAATGGCTGTGGTATTCCAAAAGAAGAATTAAGCCTCGCTTTGGCACGACATGCCACGAGTAAAATAGCCGATCTTGATGATCTCGAAGCGATTTTAAGTTTAGGTTTTCGTGGCGAGGCATTAGCTAGTATCAGTTCCGTATCACGCCTAACCCTTACTTCTCGTACCGAAGAACAAACTGAAGCGTGGCAAGTTTATGCGCAAGGTCGTGATATGGAAACCACAATCAAACCCGCATCACATCCTGTCGGCACAACAGTTGAAGTCGCCAATCTTTTTTTCAATACGCCAGCCCGCCGAAAATTTTTGCGCACAGATAAAACAGAATTTGCTCATATTGATGAAGTCATTCGTCGTATTGCTTTAACGAAATTCAATACGGCATTTACATTAACGCATAATGGGAAAGTTATCCGTCAATATCGCCCTGCCTTCGATCTCAATCAGCAACTAAAACGTGTCGCCGCTATTTGTGGGGATGATTTTGTCAAAAATGCCTTACGAATTGATTGGAAACACGATGATTTACACTTATCTGGCTGGGTGGCGACACCAAATTTTAGCCGAACTCAAAATGATTTAAGTTATTGCTATATTAATGGCCGAATGGTGAGAGATAAAGTGATCAGCCATGCTATTCGACAAGCCTATGCACAATATTTACCAACCGATGCTTATCCTGCGTTTGTGTTGTTTATTGATTTAAACCCGCACGATGTAGATGTCAATGTTCATCCAACCAAACATGAAGTACGCTTTCATCAACAACGCCTCATTCATGATTTTATTTACGAAGGCATAAGTCATGCACTAAACAATCAAGAACAGATTAATTGGCATACAGACCAAAGTGCGGTAGAAAATCACGAAGAAAATACAGTGCGTGAGCCACAACCGAATTACAGTATTCGTCCTAATCGTGCAGCTGCGGGGCAAAATAGCTTTGCGCCACAATATCATGAAAAATCACAGCAAAATCAACCGCACTTTTCTAACACACCAGTGTTTCCAAATCATGTAAGTACTGGTTATCGAGATTACCGTTCTGATGCACCGAGTAAAACTGAGCAACGTTTATATGCTGAATTGTTACGCACGTTACCGCCTACAGCGCAAAAGGATATATCGGATACAGCACAACAAAATATTTCAGATACAGCTAAAATCATCTCAACTGAAATAATTGAGTGTTCATCACATCTACGAGCCCTTTCACTTATTGAAAATCGTGCGTTGTTATTACAACAGAACCAAGATTTCTTTTTGCTTTCATTGGAAAAATTACAACGCTTGCAATGGCAACTAGCGTTAAAACAAATACAGATTGAACAACAACCATTGTTGATTCCAATCGTATTTCGTTTAACAGAGGCACAATTTCAAGCATGGCAACAATATTCAGATAACTTCAAAAAAATTGGCTTTGAATTTATCGAAAATCAAGCACAATTACGCTTAACCTTAAATAAAGTGCCAAGTGCATTACGCACACAAAATCTACAAAAATGCGTGATGGCAATGCTGACTAGAGATGAAAATTCATCATCATTTTTAACCGCACTTTGCGCACAATTAGAATGCAAAACCTTTAACGCTTTAGCGGATGCACTCAATTTATTGAGCGAGACGGAACGTTTACTGACGCAAACAAATCGCACGACATTCACCCAATTACTCAAACCTATTAATTGGCAGCCTTTATTAGACGAAATTTAGATTCTTCATGAAACCAACCGCAATTTTTTTAATGGGCCCTACGGCCTCAGGCAAAACGGATTTAGCTATTCAACTACGAAGCCAACTTCCAGTCGAAGTGATTAGTGTGGATTCGGCTCTTATTTATAAGGGAATGGATATTGGCACAGCGAAACCATCAAAAGAAGAACTTGCCCTTGCACCTCACCGTTTGATTGATATTTTAGATCCATCAGAAAGCTATTCCGCGATGAATTTCCGCGATGATGCGCTACGCGAAATGGCGGATATTACCGCACAAGGCAAAATCCCGTTACTAGTGGGTGGTACGATGTTGTATTACAAAGCCTTAATCGAAGGGCTTTCGCCCTTGCCTTCTGCTGATGAAAATATTCGTGCCGATCTTGAACAAAAAGCAGCTCAACAAGGTTGGGCAGCATTGCATACAGAACTCGCCAAAATCGATCCCATTTCTGCCGCCCGAATTAATCCGAGTGATTCTCAACGAATCAATCGTGCTTTAGAGGTTTTTTATATCACGGGAAAATCACTCACAGAGCTGACTGAAGAAAAAGGCGAAGCCTTGCCTTATGATTTTGTGCAATTTGCAATTGCGCCGCAAGATCGCCATGTTTTGCATGAACGCATTGAACAACGCTTTCATAAAATGATTGAACTGGGCTTTCAAGAAGAGGTAGAAAAACTTTATACGCGTGGCGATTTAAATATTAATCTGCCGTCAATTCGCTGTGTAGGGTATCGTCAAATGTGGGAATATTTACAAGGCGATTACGATCACGAAGAAATGATTTTCCGTGGTATCTGTGCAACGCGCCAACTTGCAAAACGCCAGCTCACTTGGCTACGCGGTTGGAAAACACCAATACAATGGCTGGATAGTTTGCAACCTCAACAAGCGAAAGAAACCGTATTACGTCACTTAGATTCCTATCAAAAAGGTTAGAAAAAATGACCGCACTTTCTGCCCTCATTGAACAAAAATTACAATCTCTTGGCACAATTCTGTACCAATCTTTTCCAGAACTTTCCCCAGAAAAAATTCACGACGCCATTCAACAAAATTCAAACCACCCTGAACTGCCTATTTACCAATTAAGCTATGCTATGGCAATGTCTGACTTTGTGGAAAAAGTCTTGCAAAAATACCCGCACTTAGTGAAACAATGGTGGGAAAAATCGCCCTGTTTTGCAGATTGCTCTTCCTATACTGAACGTTTGAATAGAGAGTTAGCCAATGTACATGACGAAACCGCACTCTATCAAACATTACGCCAATTCCGTAATATTGAAATGGCAAAATTAAGTTTTTGTCAAAGTTTGAATCTTGCCACTGTAGAAGAAATTTTTGTTCAGCTTTCACAACTTGCAGAGGGTTTAATTATCGCTGCCCACGATTGGCTTTATCATCAAGCCTGTGCGGAAATGGGTACGCCAATGGATGAACAAGGCAACCCGCAACAGCTTTATATTCTAGGCATGGGGAAATTAGGCGGCTTTGAACTCAATTTTTCCTCGGATATTGATTTAATTTTCACTTATCCGTCACAAGGGGAAACTTGCATTAATAATACTAATGCTCGGCGTCCTGTGGATAACGGAAAATTTTTCACACGTTTAGGGCAACGACTTATTTCTGCCTTAGATGAATTTACCTCTGATGGTTTTGTGTATCGAACCGATATGCGCTTACGCCCATTTGGTGACAGCGGTGTGCTTGTTCTCAGCTTTGCGGCAATGGAACAATATTATCAAGATCAAGGTCGAGATTGGGAACGCTATGCGATGATTAAAGGGCGAGTATTGGGCGCACAAACAAAGGATCCCAAGGTTTCAAAATTGAAAAAAATGTTACGCCCCTTTGTGTATCGTCGCTATATTGACTTTAGTGTGATTCAATCTTTACGTGAAATGAAAGGCAAAATTGAGCGAGAAATACGCCGTCGTGGTTTGAAAGACAATATTAAACTAGGTGCAGGTGGTATTCGCGAAGTCGAATTTATCGTGCAGGTTTTTCAACTTATTCGAGGCGGGCGAGAAATCAATTTGCAACAACATTCACTCTTAAAGATCTTGCCTGAAATTACCAAACTAGGATTAATTACTGAACAACAATTCTACGATTTACGTGAAAGTTATATTTTTTTACGCCGCGTAGAAAACATTCTGCAAGCCATTAACGATCAACAAACTCAAACACTACCAGCCAATGAAATAGATCAAATTCGTTTAGTAGAAGCCTGTAAAAAATTTACTTGTTTAAATGAAAATAATCAAACCATTGAAAAATATTATCCAATAGAAAATTGGGATGATTTTTACCACACTTTGCAACAAAAACAAGAAAAAGTGCGGGCGATATTTACTCAATTAATCGGTGATGAACAAAATGAACCGTCGCCAACTGATAGCCAATGGCAAGATTTTTTAGAGACTGATTTTGAGGATATTGAACAAACATTATTAGAGAGTGGTGTATCAGAAAATAATATTGATGAAATTTTAGAACAACTTGTTCAATTCAAAAATAACCTAAATCACAGAATTATAGGTACACGTGGGCGTGATGTATTAAGTCATTTAATGCCAACGGTATTTACTCTTATTTTTGCTCAAGAAAATTACCGCACTTTGCTTCCCCGCATTCTAAATATTATTGAGAAAATTTCGAGCAGAACGACTTATTTAGAATTATTGTTGGAAAATCCTCACGCACTTCAGCAAGTTATTGAACTTTGTGCGCAGTCTCAACTTATTTCAGAGCAACTGGCTCGTCATCCTATCTTATTAGATGAATTGCTTAATACAGAAGCACTACGCCATCCATTGCCATTTACCCAATATCCTGCAGAGTTACACCAATATTTGCTTCGTTTACCACCTGATGATGAAGAACAGATTATTGATGCTTTACGTCAATTTAAACAAGCAACCGTATTAAAAGTAGCAGCGGCAGATATTTTAGGTGCATTGCCAGTAATGAAAGTAAGCGATCATTTAACCTATCTTGCTGAAGCCATTATTGAAGTGGTTGTGAATCTAGCTTGGAAACAAATGTCTTCTAGATTTGGCGTGCCTGAACATTTACAAAATGATGAAAAAGGATTTTTAGTTATTGGTTATGGAAAACTGGGTGGTATTGAACTCGGTTATAAATCCGATTTAGACCTCGTATTTTTGTACGATGCTGTAGAAAGCCAAACAACAGGTAGAAAAAAAGTGATTGATAGCAATCAATTTTACCTACGCTTGGCGCAAAAGATTGTAAGTATTTTCAGCATAAATACTTCCGCTGGTGTACTTTATGAGGCAGATATGCGCCTACGCCCTTCTGGCGATGCAGGCTTAATTGGCTGCTCTCTTTCTGCATTTGCCCATTATCAATTGAACGACGCTTGGACATGGGAAAAACAAGCACTTGTGCGTGCTCGCCCTGTATTTGGCGAATCATTTCTTAAAACGAAATTTGAACATATCCGCCAACAAGTACTTTCTACATCACGAGACATTGAGCAATTAAAGCGAGATGTTGTGGAGATGCGGGAAAAAATGTTTGCCCATTTGTCTCATTCAAAAGATGGGGAATTTAACCTTAAAACAGATCGCGGTGGTATCACTGATATTGAATTTATCGCTCAATATTTAATGCTTGCTAATGCCCCACAAAACCCACAACTGACAAAATGGTCAGACAATGTTCGTATTTTCGATGATATGGCAGAGGCTAAAATTATTAGTCAAACAGACTGCGACACATTAAAACAATGTTATGTCGATTTACGCAATACCATTCATCATTTGAATTTGATAGGTAAATCCCCTGTCGTAGATGAAACTGAATTTGTCAAAGAGCGGTCATTTATTCAAGCATTTTGGGATAAGCTATTTAGTTCATAAAATAGCAATTAAATCCCATTTTAATGAACTAAATCTAGCATTTCCTGTGCATTGGCTAAGGCTAATTCTGTAATTTCACTTCCGCCCAAGAGTCTTGCCAAGGCTGGTACACGTTCAGCTTGTGAAAGTGCGGTCATTTGTGTTTCAGTTTTATTATCCACAGTAAATTTTTCTACATTGAACTGATGATGGCCATGACAAGCAACCTGTGGCAAGTGCGTTACGCATAATACTTGGCAGCGTTCACTTAATTGACGTAAAAGTTTTCCGACAATACTTGCTGTTTTTCCACTAATACCCACGTCCACTTCATCGAAAATTAAGGTTGGAATAGCCGATTGATCAGAAGTTAAAACTTGAATCGCTAAAGAAATACGAGAAAGTTCTCCACCAGAAGCAATTTTAGCTAATGGCTGTGGTTGTTGTCCTAAATTACTACGCAAAGTGAAAATCACATTATCCGCACCGTTTGATCCTACTTTATCTAAATCCGTATTCAACTCTACATAAAATTCTGCATTTTCCATTGCAAGTTGTTTTATCGACTGCGTGACATTTTGCGCTAAGCGATTTGCTGATTTCTGACGACTTGCTGTTAATGCTGTAACCGTTGATTTCATTTGTTCAAATGCCAGTTTTTCTTGCTCAATCAGCATTTCTTCACTTTCAGAAAAATCTAAAAGTGCGGTTAATTCCGCTTTCAATTTTTTATGATGTTCCACAAGATCTTCAGGTTTAACTTGATGTTTACGAGCAAGTTGTAAAGCCTGACTAATTCTCTGTTCGATTTCCTGTAAAAGTTGAGGATCTTGTTCGATATTACTCGATAAATTTTGCACTTCACTGGTTGCTTCTTGCACTTGAATCAACGCATCATTCAACATACTTTGCACTTCAGCATATTGAGGATCAAGTTCAGCTAATTCATCAATATATTGTGTCGCACGATAAAGCAAGTTATCGATATTTACCGTGTCATTTTCACTTAAAATTTGCAAGGCTGATTGAGAAAGTTGGGTTAGCTGTTCGCTGCTAGATAAACGGCGTTGTTCATCTTCTAATTCCAAATATTCATTTGGTCGAAGATTAAATTCATCCAGTTCATCCACTTGATATTGTAAAAGTTGTCTACGAGCTTCATTTTCTGCCACTTTCTGTTGAAAGGTTTTTACTTGATTTTGCAGATTTTTCCATGCCTGATAGTCTTCACGCATTTTTGTAAGCAGTTCTGAATGCGCGGCAAAATTATCAACTAACTGAAGCTGGTAGTCATTTTTTAGCAATAATTGAGAAACGTGCTGCCCATTAATATAAACAAGATATTGAGCAATTTCTTTTAATTGGGAAGCGGATACTGGTGTACTATTAATAAAAGCTTTAGAACGTCCGTCGGCATTAATCACACGACGTAAAATACATTCTGTTGGGTTATCTGGATCTTGTAATTCTTGCTCACTCAGCCAGTGATAAGCAGGATTTTTCGATTCTAGTTGGAAAGTTGCACAAATTTCTGCACGTTCTTGTCCTTCGCGTACCATTGAGGTTTCTACTCTTTGTCCGAAACATAAACCTAAAGCATCAATGGCGATAGATTTACCAGCCCCAGTTTCCCCAGTAATAACAGACATTCCTTTCGCCAATTCGATATCAAGCTGGCGAACAATCGCAAAATTATTGATAGTAAGTTGAGTAAGCATAATAAACCCCTTTAACTGTATATTTAACATGATATAACTGATTTAATTTACAGTAAAGGATTTTTTTACAGTATTTTGTCAAATCTATTTCAATCGAAAATTTTTACCATAATCAAAATGATTTTAACCAACCTAATTTACTACTTAACACATTGTAATAATTATAATTTTTCAGATGAAGCAAACGAAGTTTATGCTCGCTTTTTTGAATATGCACCACATCATCTGGAGTAAAAGACAAGGTAATTTGACTATCACACCCCACTTCCAATTGAGAGGTATTATGTTCAGCAAAACGAATCGATATTTTGCTATCGCCATCAATAACAAGAGGACGAGAAGTTAATGTATGTGGAAACATAGGCACTAGCGCAATCGCATTAAGATTAGGTGTCAAAATCGGGCCACCAGCGGAAAGAGAATAAGCCGTAGAGCCTGTTGGAGTAGAAACAATTAATCCATCAGAACGTTGTGAAAATGCAAACTTATCATTGATATACACATGAAAATCAATCATATGTGCAATTTTAGCGGGATGAATAACCGCTTCATTTACCGCATTGCTCGTTGATACAATTTCACTTGCTCGTTCGATTTTTGCTTCCAATAAAAAACGTTCTTCCACAAAAAATTCGCCACGTTCTAAACAAGCTTCAAGCTGGGAATAGGCATTTTTCGGGTCAATATCCGTTAAAAATCCCAAATTACCACGGTTGATACCAATCAATGGAATATCATATTTTGCTAATACGCGAGCACGACCCAACATATTGCCATCACCACCAATCACAATAACCAACTGTGCTTGGCAACCAATTTCATCAAGTGTTGCAAGATTTTCTGCAGGAAGCCCCAGTTTTTCAGCAACATCTTTTTCCATCATTACTTGATAACCGCGTTCCGTTAACCAGTGAAACAAATTTTTGTGCATTTGTAGGTTAATATCATTTCTAGGTTTTCCTACAAGCCCAATGGTTTTAAAGGAACGATATAAATTATTCATAAAATAAACCGCACTTGAATTTAACATTTTCGTCATTATATAGTTTTTTGTTAGACTATAGCTAACGACTATGGCGAATTTTGTATTTACGGAGAAAAAAATGTCAGAACAAGAACAAAAAATTGAAACCCCAGAAGTAGAAAAGCAAGAAGACTCTGTTGTAGAAGAAACACAACAAACAAAGTCTTCTCAAGAACTTGATCCTTTAGAAGAAGCAATTGCCCGCGTGCAAGAGCTTGAAGAGCAGCTAAAAACTCAAATAGAAGAAGCCACAAATAAAGAACAGGATATTTTACTTCGCTCTCGTGCTGAAATTGAAAATCTTCGTCGTCGTACTGAACAAGACGTAGAAAAAGCACATAAATTCGCTTTGGAAAAATTTTCAAAAGACATTTTGAATACTATCGATAACCTAGAGCGTGCGCTTGCCACTCCAGCAAATAAAGAAGATGAAAGCGTAAAAGCCTTATTTGACGGCGTAGAACTGACCTTAAAAGAATTAGTTTCAACCGTTGGGCGTTTTGGCGTGGAAGCTGTGGGAGTTGTCGGTGAAGCATTTAATCCTGACTTACATCAAGCCATTTCAATGCAACCTGCTGAAGGCTTTGAAACCAATCAAATTAGCGTCGTATTGCAAAAAGGATACACCTTAAATGGTCGAGTCATTCGCCCAGCGATGGTAATGGTGGCTACTTAATTTATATTTTGTCTAAAGAGCGGTCGGTTTTTCGACCGTTTTTTCTTTTTCCTGAATAACTACATAAACTTTACGGATAATTTCCCTAAAATCTTCGCTCGTTGTAGCCCAATCTAGAAGATCAACGCGCCACGGTAAATCTGATTCAGAAAAAGCTTCCTTTAATCTATCACGCTCTAAAAAATCTAAAGGTTCCTCAGAGATAATCGCAAGATCAAGATCGGAATATTTTTTTGCTTTTCCTTTTACACGAGAACCGAAAGCCCATACGGTATAATCAGGTACTAATTGTTGTAAAATAGTTTTCACAATCGCCAATTCTTCAGATTTTATATCAAGCTGTGCAAAACTAGTCATATTAATTTCTCTGACGTAATTGTTCCAATAGGAAACGACTTTCTATTAAAAAATCATCAATTTGTGCATAAACAGCCATGGCTTTTTCCTGATCATAAGTATGTGATGTAATATTACGCATATCACGATAAGCAACCCATTTTGACATATCTTCAATCAAACCAAATCTCAATGCTTCTCGCAAAATATCCTTAAATCCATAAGCCCCAATATCATCGGTATTAATTGCATCTTGTTGAAGTTGGCGTTTCATCATTTTTAAACTTAACTCATAAACAAATTCAAATTTCTGAATTGCACCTGCAATTAAAGTATCTTGTACAATAGAGGGTTGCATATCAAACCAATTTCTGTCTGAAATTTGTACTACGGTTTGCTCTAACGAATAAAATGCAGCGTCTAATACATTTAAATTTAGCTTATCAGTCATCATTTTTACCTCTGTTAAATACTCATCTATTTTACCATAGACTATTTTTTCTCAAAACCTATAACCCCAAAAGTAAACATTGTGATATTGATCACAAAACCAAAAAACATTTGAGAAAAGATCTCAACAACTTGATTTGATATTTTTCTAATAAAATCAATCTTTAACAAAATTATCTTACGATAAAAGGTCTAAAAACACTACATATCGTGTGTTGATTATCTTTTTAGATCTATATATAGTGCATCTCGCATTTCAAAAACACTATATATTGGAGCTATATCATGAGTAACTTTGGGGTCATCAAGCGCGATGGTTCTCGTGCAGAGTTTGAGATTCAACGTATCATCAATGCCATTAAAAAAGCCACAAGTGCGGTCAATATTTCCGATGAATTTTATTGCCACCAAATTGGGCAAGAAGTAGGAAATGAAATATTCACCCATCATCAAGGAGAGATTGATATTAATCAGATTCAAAAAATCGTTGAAGATAAATTGATGGCAAGTCGTTATCCTGAGGTTGCTCGTGCGTATATCGAATATCGTCATGATCGTGATTTAGCTCGCGAAAAACGTAGCCAGCTAACAAAAGAAATTGAAGGTTTGATTGAACAAAGCAACGTAGAATTACTTAACGAAAACGCCAATAAAGATGCGAAAGTAATTCCAACGCAACGTGATTTGCTAGCAGGAATTGTGGCAAAACATTATGCCAAACACCATATTCTTCCACGCGATGTGGTGGAGGCTCACGAAAAAGGTGAAATTCATTATCACGATTTAGACTACGCGCCGTTCTTCCCAATGTTTAACTGTATGTTAGTGGATTTAGAAGGAATGCTTTCTCGTGGTTTCAAAATGGGCAATGCGGAAATCGAACCCCCTAAATCCATTGGCACCGCAACGGCAGTGACAGCTCAAATTATCGCCCAAGTTGCCAGCCATATTTACGGCGGCACAACCATTAATCGTATTGATGAAGTACTTTCCCCTTATGTACAAATCAGTTACGAAAAACACCTCAAACATGCCCAAGAATGGAATGTGCCTGATGTTGAAGGTTACGCAAAAGCATTAATTGAAAAAGAATGTTTCGATGCCTTCCAATCTTTAGAATATGAAGTTAATACACTACATACTTCGAATGGGCAAACCCCCTTTGTTACCTTTGGTTTTGGTTTAGGTACAAGCTGGCAATCCCGATTAATTCAGCAAGCTATTTTGAAAAATCGGATTCGTGGACTCGGAAAAAATCATAAAACGCCAGTCTTTCCAAAACTGGTTTTCACTATTAAAAAAGGCTTGAACCAAACTCAAGGCGATCCGAATTACGATATCAAACAGCTCGCATTGGAATGTGCATCAAAACGTATGTATCCAGATATTCTCAATTACGATCAGGTTGTCAAAGTCACGGGCTCTTTTAAAGCACCAATGGGATGCCGTAGCTTTTTAGGTGCATATGAAGAAAACGGTCACGAAATTCACGATGGGCGTAATAATCTTGGTGTGGTAAGTTTGAATTTACCGCATATCGCGTTGGAGTCTAAAAACGAAGAAGATTTCTACCGCACTTTAGATGAACGTTTAGCTATTGCGAAAAAAGCATTAATGACGCGTATTGCCCGCCTTGAGAATACCAAAGCTCGCGTTGCCCCCATTCTTTATATGGAAGGCGCATGCGGAGTGCGGTTAAAAGCGGATGAAAATGTGGCACAAATTTTCAAAAATGGACGATCCTCTATTTCCCTTGGCTATATCGGTATTCACGAAACCATTAATGCGCTATATAACAAAGGGCATATTTTTGATGATGAACAATTACGCGAAAAAGGCATTGCGATTGTTCGCCACCTTAGTGAGGCAGTTAAACGTTGGCAAAAAGAAACAGGCTATGCCTTCAGCCTTTACTCCACGCCAAGCGAAAACTTATGCGACCGCTTCTGCCGTCTAGACACCAAAAAATTTGGCGTGATTAAAGGCGTAACAGATAAGGGCTACTACACAAATAGTTACCACTTAGATGTAGAAAAGAAAGTGAATCCTTACGATAAACTAGATTTCGAAATGACATATCCCCCACTCGCCAGCGGCGGTTTTATTTGCTACGGCGAATATCCAAATATTCAACACAACTTAAAAGCATTGGAAGATGTGTGGGATTATAGCTACGATCGCGTGCCTTATTACGGCACCAACACACCGATTGACGAATGTTATGAATGTGGTTTCACCGGCGAGTTTGAATGTACCAGTAAAGGTTTTGTTTGCCCTAAATGTGGCAATCACGATAGTACAAAAGTGTCTGTCACTCGCCGCGTATGTGGCTATCTAGGCAGCCCTGATGCCCGCCCATTTAATGCAGGAAAACAAGAAGAAGTGAAACGGAGAGTGAAACATTTATAAAAGTGCGGCTAAATTTAGCTGATAATTTAGTACATTTCTTGAAAATAATAGGGCGTGCAATACGCCCTTTATTACTCCTTTTAGCTTTTCGATATTTTTATTAATCATAAATCTCTATCTACCTCAATCCCTTTGGAACAGGGCTATGTCTTTCGACCTAATAAAGATAATAATATTAGTATTAACTATCAGTTTTTTGGTGAAAAATTATCTGATTTCATTTCTACAATTTGGTTTTCTGCCTAGAGCAGAACCAGATATACAAGATGGGCAATACTCTCTCTTATTCAACTCCCATTTTATCCTATGTTGAATTATCTCTTAATGTTACTATTTCATGACGAAGATCGCCTTTTTCTTCAAAAAGGCAAAAATAATGCTATTAATCAACCATGCCAGTAATGTCGCCACTAATAAATCAATTGGATAATGCATGCCCAATCGAACACGGCTAATCAACATCAATAAACCCCACACCGCAATACCTGCTACCAGTAATTTTGCTTTAAAAGAACGGTTACCCAATAATTGGGTAAAGCCAACAGCAAGCATTAGCCAAGTTGCCGCAAAAATCGTATGCCCCGAGGGGAAAGAATACCCCGTTTCATTTTCATAATGATGAACTAACCAAGCTGGTGTAATGGAATCCATCGAATAAAAATTCTTAGCCATTTCTGCACGCAAAGTGCGGTCATTTTTATAAAAATTTTCAGGCGTTGAGTGAGTTTGCTCAGCTAGATAAACCGTGAACGGACGAGGTTCTTCAAATAATGCTTTTGCCCCTGTTTTTGCGGCTTGAGTTGCAATAACTGAAATCCCCATCACAATTACGGCTAATATCCATTGTTTTGGATTTTTAAATAAAAACGCGAATAAAAGCGTAAATAACACACAAGTGATCAACGCATAAGGTACGCTACCCGTTTCAGTGAGCAAATAAAGCCAATAATCAGCTTGAGTTAATTGGCTATTACCATGCCACTGATAGGAAATACCCCAAATAAAAAATGGTACAAGACAAAGTAATAACGTATATAATGACAGCCTTTTAAACATGCTCGCCCCTTGATAATAAAAAATAACGCGCGCATTCTAACAAAAATGACTACGAATAAGGATCACTTTATGGCAAAAATTCAGCTAGTTGCGCAAGCCAATTTACCCACTGAATATGGTATTTTCAGAATGGTGGGATTTGAATTTCCAGATACCAAAAAAGAACATGTCGCCTTAGTAATGGGCGATATTTCTAATGCTGACGAACCTGTGTTAGCACGCATCCATTCTGAGTGTTTAACTGGCGATGCGCTTCACAGCTTAAAATGCGATTGTGGGTTCCAACTGGCGACAGCGTTGAAACAAATTCAAGAAGAAGGTCGCGGTGTCTTAATTTATCATCGTGAAGAAGGCCGCGGAATTGGTTTGATTAATAAAATCCGTGCTTATTCTTTACAAGATAAAGGAATGGATACCATTGAAGCCAATCTTGCTTTAGGTTTCAAAGCAGATGAACGCAACTTCGAAGTCTGTGCCGATATGTTCGAACTACTCGGTGTAAAAAAAGTTCGCTTAATGACCAACAACCCAGAAAAAATGGAAACGATGAAAAAAGCGGGTATCAACGTGGTTGAGCGAGTTCCACTTAATGTTGGCGAAAACCGCTACAATACAAAATATCTTGATACTAAAGCGAAAAAAATGGGGCATTACATTGTGCATAACAATGATGAACAACATTTAATGACTTGCCCACATTGCCAAGAAGAGATTATTTAGTAAAATAATATATGTTAAAAAAGCCATACTGTTATATTGAACAGTGTGGCTTTTTTATTTAAACTCTCAATTACGGAATAATCGAAGGATTTTTTAGCATATTGCCAAAAACGAGAAACCCCGTCTCGTATTCCAAAGATCGGGGCTTATCAGGAGTAAGTAAAATGAAAAAAATTGCCTTTTTCATTTTCTTGATTACCTGTTGTTTAGTTAGCTGTTCAGGCACAGTTATCTAAGATAATCGCAAGGGGACGATGTAGGAGTTGTCCCCAATGCCTCCAATCTTAAAGAATTCTTTCCTTGATTGCAAGCGCGATTACTGATTTTTAACCTTTCTCCACAAATCTTTACTGTAAATGACACCGACAGAATTTACTTGCGCACCCATTATACTTGGTGCGAGATAAACTGGCGTACTATATTGAAAAATAGGTAACACTAAATGTTCTTGCTGAATCATCTCTTTCAATTTTACGTAATTTTCTAACCGCACTTTTTCTGATGTCGTCGTCATTGCATTTTCAAATAAACGATCAAATTCCGCATTTTTATAGCCATTTTTGTTATCTGGGCTTTTTGAATAGAATAAATTTAGAAAGGCTGCAGGATCATTAAAATCAGCACACCAGCCAGAACGAATTAATTGAAAATCGCCTTTTGTGCGAGCTGTTTGCAATTCTTGCCAGCTCGTCCCTTGATTTTCAACTCGTAATAAATCAGATTGTGATAATTGATGATTTAATCGCATTGCAATGGTTTGATTCAGAGATGAATCATCATAACGAATACGTAATTTCAATGGACGAGTTTCATTAATTTGATTTTGGGAAAGAAGCTGCTCTGCAACAACTGGCTCCCAAACAGATTCTTGCTCTCCGAGCATCGATTTTGGCAAAAAAGTATTGTTAGGATGAAGATGAGCAATATCTGCAACCAAATTCTTGGTAGAAATCATCGAAACAATGGCTTTTCTTACCGCACTTTTTTGTAACACAGGATCGGAAAGATTAAACTCATAGAAGTAAGTACAAAGTTGCGGATAATCTTGGATATTCTGATCGACTTTTTTCGGATTCATTACAACATCAAAATCAGACAAATCTGCATCTGCTATAATTTTTTGATACTTCACTTGTTGAAATATCACTTTTTCTTTTGCCCAGTAATAAGGATTGGTAGTTAAAATATGCTGATTTTCAGACTGACTTTGTAATTGATATGCACCATTGCTGATAAATGTTTCAGTCGATTTAGCATAGCGAGGCAAAAGGCTGACGTGTGCCAGCATAGAAGGCAAATATGGCGATGCTTTATCTAATTCAATGCGTAAAGTACGGTCATTTTCGGCAAACAATCCTAGGGATTCAACAGATAACGCTTTTTCCAATACTGCCTTCGCATTCTTCACATTCATAAAAGCCAAATAATTTTTAATTGGGCTTTCAGATTGAGAAAGTGTTTGCCAAGATTGTACAAAATCTGATGCAGTGATAGGCTCGCCATTTGACCATTTGGCATTTTCACGCAAAGTAAAGATCCAAGTTTTATTGTCTTCGGTTTGCCAATTTTCTGCTACAGCTGGAACAAGATTACCTTGCGCATCATAAGCTGTTAAGCCTTCAAAAAGATCCCGTAATAATTGAGTTTGTTCTTCGCTTTGTGCTTGCCAAGGTTGCAAAG
Source organism: Haemophilus influenzae (assembly GCF_900475755.1). Taxonomy (NCBI): domain Bacteria; kingdom Pseudomonadati; phylum Pseudomonadota; class Gammaproteobacteria; order Pasteurellales; family Pasteurellaceae; genus Haemophilus; species Haemophilus influenzae. Next base: position 867,143 of record NZ_LS483411.1, on the reverse strand, counting down.
TCAAATCGCCATAAACACCACATTTTAATTCAACTCGGTTAGATTCTAATTGAGTATTTTTTGGTGTCTCAACTTGTGGCGAAATAGGCTTGGGACTATCCACTTTATCACAAGCCACCACCGTAAAAATAATAGAAAAAATAACCGCACTTCTCTGGCACAAAGCGAGAAAATTATTCATTTTCGGTTTTAATCCAAAATAAGAAGAACCAAAACTTAATACAAATCAACGCAACAATAACACTACGCCCTATTACACTTGGCGTGAAATAAAAACCAATTAGTAGCATTGTGGTAACAAAAGTCAAAATACAAATTTTGGTATTTTTCTTTAATGATCGATTTTCATGAAAGGACTTGAGATGTTTTTGATAAATACTTGTGCCTAAAAACCATTGTTCTAAGCGTTTTGAACCTTTTGTGAAGAAAAATAAAGTAAGTAATAAAAAAGGCGTGGTAGGCAAAAGAGGAAGGAAAATGCCAATGATGCCAATTGCAAGTGAAAGAAAACCTAAAATAATGTAAATAATTTTCATAATGTTCCTAATAAAAAAGAAAATGCAAACTATTATTACTGATTTTTTAGATTTTTCAACCTTGATATTATAAAATTCGCCGTCACATAAAAAAGAACAGTTTTCAAAAAAGGAACATTTATGTCTATGTCAAATCCATTACTTAACATTCAAAGCTTACCGCCATTTTCACAAATCAAGCCAGAACACATTCAACCAGCTGTTGAAAAATTAATTCAAGATTGTCGCGATACGATAGAACAAGTATTAAAACAACCGCACTTTACTTGGGAAAATTTCATTTTGCCTTTAACGGAAACCAATGATCGCTTAAATCGTGCGTGGTCACCCGTTTCTCATCTCAATTCAGTAAAAAACAGTGCTGAATTACGTGAAGCCTATCAAGCTTGCTTACCGTTACTTTCTGAATACAGCACTTGGGTTGGTCAGCATAAAGGGCTCTATAATGCCTATTTGGCGTTAAAAAATAGTGCTGAATTTGCCGATTATTCTATTGCACAAAAGAAAGCCATTGAAAATTCACTGCGTGATTTTGAACTTTCAGGCATTGGGCTTTCCGAAGAGAAACAACAACGTTATGGCGAAATTGTGGCACGCTTATCGGAATTAAATTCACAATTTAGCAATAATGTATTAGATGCCACAATGGGTTGGGAAAAACTCATTGAAAATGAAGCAGAACTTGCTGGCTTACCTGAATCCGCACTACAGGCAGCACAACAATCTGCCGAAAGTAAAGGATTGAAAGGTTATCGTTTTACGTTAGAAATCCCAAATTATTTGCCTGTGATGACTTACTGCGAAAATCGTACATTACGTGAAGAAATGTACCATGCTTATGCGACACGTGCCTCTGAACAAGGCCCTAATGCAGGCAAATGGGACAATAGTAAAGTTATGGAAGAAATTCTTACATTACGCGTGGAACTGGCGAAATTACTCGGTTTTAATACTTACACCGAACTTTCACTTGCCACCAAAATGGCAGAAAATCCACAACAAGTGCTTGATTTCTTAGATCATCTTGCCGAATGTGCAAAACCACAAGGCGAAAAAGAACTGCAAGAATTGAAAAATTACTGCGAAAAAGAATTTGGTGTCACGGAACTTGCACCTTGGGATATTGGTTTTTACAGCGAAAAACAAAAACAACATTTATACGCCATTAATGATGAAGAACTTCGCCCATATTTTCCTGAAAATCGCGTGATTTCGGGATTGTTTGAATTAATTAAACGCATTTTTAATATTCGTGCAGTTGAACGCAAAGGCGTGGATACTTGGCATAAAGATGTGCGCTTCTTTGATTTAATTGATGAAAATGATCAACTCCGTGGCAGTTTCTATCTTGATTTATATGCACGCGAACACAAACGTGGTGGTGCATGGATGGATGACTGTATCGGACGTAAGCGTAAACTAGATGGCAGCATTCAAACGCCAGTGGCTTATTTAACCTGTAACTTCAATGCACCGATAGGGAATAAACCAGCGTTATTTACTCACAATGAAGTCACCACGCTATTCCACGAATTTGGGCACGGAATCCATCATATGCTCACGCAAATTGATGTATCCGATGTGGCCGGTATAAATGGCGTGCCTTGGGATGCAGTGGAATTACCAAGTCAATTTATGGAAAACTGGTGCTGGGAAGAAGAGGCTTTGGCGTTTATTTCAGGACATTACGAAACAGGCGAGCCGTTGCCAAAAGAAAAACTCACGCAATTATTAAAAGCGAAAAATTTCCAAGCTGCGATGTTTATCTTACGTCAGCTTGAATTTGGTATTTTTGATTTCCGTTTACATCACACCTTTGATGCGGAAAAAACCAATCAAATTTTGGATACACTTAAATCAGTGAAATCACAAGTTGCCGTCATAAAAGGTGTAGATTGGGCAAGAGCGCCACACAGCTTCAGCCATATTTTTGCTGGAGGTTATGCCGCAGGTTATTACAGCTATTTATGGGCTGAAGTATTATCAGCGGACGCTTATTCACGCTTTGAAGAAGAAGGTATTTTCAACCCAATCACAGGCAAATCATTCTTAGATGAAATTCTCACGCGTGGTGGCTCAGAAGAACCAATGGAGCTATTCAAACGCTTCCGTGGCAGAGAGCCACAATTAGATGCGTTGTTAAGACATAAAGGAATTATGAACTAATACGTCAAACTATAGGGCATGCACGACATGCCCTTTCTCAAATATTTTCCTCTACATAAAAACATAGTAAATTTTAACCGCACTTTATCTAGACAAAACCTGCAAACGAGACATTATTTTTATAAATATCCGCAAGACAAACTCATAGAAATTCACGCAGAATAGACTAATTTCCTGTATAATTTTTCACATATCTATCCAACTCATTACACAAAATATTCTGAGGATTTTATGGCTGCTGCAATTCAACAACGTGCCGAACTTCAACGTCGTATTTGGCAAATTGCTAATGATGTGCGAGGCTCAGTCGATGGCTGGGATTTCAAACAATATGTGCTTGGCACACTTTTCTATCGTTTTATTAGTGAAAACTTTACCAATTATATTGAAGCGGATGATGAAAGCGTGAATTACGCTAAATTGCCTGATGAAATCATCACACCTGAAATCAAAACGGATGCCATAAAAACCAAAGGGTATTTTATTTATCCAAGTCAGCTATTCAAAAACGTAGTGGCGACTGCGAACACCAATCCAAACCTTAATACTGAACTTAAACAAATTTTTAGCGATATTGAAAACTCCGCTACTGGCTATCCTTCCGAACAGGACATCAAAGGCTTATTTGCTGATTTTGATACCACCAGCAACCGCTTGGGCAATACCGTTGCCGATAAAAACAGCCGTCTAGCAGCTGTATTAAAAGGCGTTGCTGAGTTAGATTTTGGCGACTTTGAAGATAATCATATTGATTTATTCGGTGATGCTTACGAATTCTTAATTTCCAACTATGCTGCTAATGCCGGTAAATCGGGTGGCGAGTTTTTTACACCACAATGTGTTTCCAAGCTAATTGCTCGACTCGCTTTATATGGACAAGACAAGGTCAATAAAATTTATGACCCTGCTGCTGGTTCGGGTTCTTTATTATTGCAAGCGAAAAAACAATTTGATGAACACATCATTGAAGAAGGCTTTTTCGGGCAGGAAATAAACCACACCACATACAACCTTGCCCGTATGAATATGTTTTTGCATAACATCAACTACGACAAGTTTGATATCGCCCTTGGCAACACCTTAATGAATCCGCAATTTGGCGATGATAAACCTTTCGATGCTATCGTTTCCAACCCACCTTACTCCGTGAAATGGATTGGCTCGGATGCCCCAACACTGATTAACGATGAACGCTTCGCCCCTGCTGGCGTACTTGCACCAAAATCCAAAGCGGATTTTGCCTTTATTTTACACTCATTGAGCTATCTTTCAGCAAAAGGACGCGCGGCGATTGTGTCCTTCCCTGGCATTTTTTATCGTGGCGGTGCGGAACAAAAAATTCGCCAATATTTGGTGGAAAACAATTTTGTGGAAACCGTGATCGCCCTTGCACCTAATCTATTTTACGGCACCAGTATTGCCGTGAATATTTTGGTTTTGTCCAAGCACAAACCCAATACCCAAACTCAATTTATCGACGCCAGCGGTTTATTTAAATCCGCCACCAATAACAACCTTTTGGAAGAGGAACATATCGAGCAAATTCTCAAACTGTTTGCTGATAAAGAAGATGTGCCGCATTTGGCAAAATCCGTGTCCTTTGAAGAAATAGCCAAAAATGACTACAACCTTGCAGTGAGTTCGTATGTGGAACAAAAAGATACTCGTGAAGTGATTAATATTGATGAACTCAATGCGGAAATTCATAAAACTGTAGCCAATATCGACCGCTTGCGTGCCGAGATTGATAAGATTGTGGCGGAGATTGAGGGGTAACAATGGACATTGTGCTTTACACCACCAATGAAGGTAATGCTCAGTTTAGATTACAGAAATTTGATGATCAGATTTGGCTATCTCAAATTGAAATGGCTGAGCTATATCAGACCACTAAACAAAATATCAGTAAACATATTAAAGCTATCTTTTCTGAAGGCGAACTTGATGAAAATTCAACCGTCAACTATAAGTTGACAGTTCAAAATGAAGGAAATCGAACCGTTTCTCGCCAATTAGCTTATTATTCGTTATCACTGATTATTGCTGTAGGATACCGAGTTCGATCATCTCGTGGCACACAATTCCGTCAATGGGCAACCGAGCGATTGCAAGAATATATGGTAAAAGGTTTTACGATAGATGATGAACGCTTAAAAGATAATGGTGGTGGAGATTATTGGAAAGAATTACTCAATAGAATCAGAGATATTCGCTCGAGTGAAAAAGCATTATATCGCCAAGTTCTAGAACTATACGCAACCAGCCAAGATTATAATCCTAAAAGCGAAGCAACAGTTAAATTCTTCAAAACGGTACAAAATAAGTTACATTATGCAACTTGTGAACAAACATCGGCAGAACTCATTTACTATAGAGTAGATAGCAATAAAGATTTTATGGGGCTAACTACATTTAAAGGTGCATTACCCACATTAAAAGAAGTCAAAGTTGCAAAAAATTATCTCACAGAAGAAGAATTATTTCGTTTAAATCGTTTGGTATCTGCTTTTTTTGACCTAGCTGAACTTAAAGCACAATCTCATACGCCAATGTATATGCAAGATTGGGTTAATGAATTAGATAAATTTGCTCAAATGTATGGTAAAGGCGTGTTGCAAAGTGCTGGGAAAATCAGTCGTGAACAAGCTGAACAAAAAGCCATTTCAGAATATAGAGCTTATGAGGTAAAAACACTTTCCCCCATTGAACAAGAATATCTAGCTACATTGAAAGCATTAGAAAAAACAACCGTACATAAATTGCATCAGAAAAAATAAACCACAGTAGGGCGGACTTCAGTCCGCCTAAAGAATATCAATATTACAACGGCGGAAGAAATCCGCCCTACGAGAAATACGATGAAAAACAACCGCACTTTTTTAGAAAAATTATTGGATGGAGCTGAGGTTGAGTGGAAGCCTTTAGATGAAGTTGCTAACATTGCTAATAATGCAAGAAAACCTGTTAAATCATCCTTACGAATATCAGGAAACATTCCATATTATGGTGCAAATAATATCCAAGATTATGTCGAGGGATATACTCACGATGGCGAATTTGTATTAATTGCTGAAGATGGTTCTGCTAGTCTAGAAAATTACTCTATCCAATCGGCTGTAGGTAAATTTTGGGCAAATAACCACGTCCATGTAGTGAATGGCAAAGAAAAATTAAATAATCGTTTTTTATACCATTATTTAACTAATATGAATTTCATTCCATTCTTAGCTGGAAAGGAACGAGCAAAATTAACAAAAGCTAAACTGCAACAAATTCCAATCCCCATCCCCCCACTCTCCGTCCAAACCGAAATCGTCCGAATTTTGGATGCATTGACAGCGCTTACCAGCGAGCTTATACTACGCCAGAAACAATATGAATACTATAGGGAGAAATTGTTATCTTTTGATAGTTTAGAACAATTAAATTCGGGGAGAGGGAAGAAGAAACTTATTGATGTGGCTTACTTTCAGAATGGTAAAGGGCATGAAAAAAATATTGATGAAAACGGTTCATTTATTGTTATAAATTCAAAATTTATTTCAACAAATGGAACTATAAAAAAATATTGTAATGACCAGCTTGTTCCTTTATTTAAAGAGGATATTTTGATTGTGATGAGTGATTTGCCAAACGGAAAGGCTCTTGCAAAAACATTCTTTGTAACAGAAGACAACAAATATACTCTTAATCAACGTATAGGAAGAATTACAGTAAAAAAAGGGGGGGAATTACTCCCTAGTTTTGTTAATCATTTTTTAAATAGAAATAAACAATTGACAAAATATGATAATGGTACAGATCAGACAAATTTAAGAAAGGATCAAATACTTGATGTTGTAATACCAATTCCCCCACTAAAGGAACAACACCGCATCGTTTCAATATTAGACAAATTTGAAACCTTAACTAATTCCATTACCGAAGGCTTGCCTTTGGCGATTGAACAAAGCCAAAAGCGGTATGAATATTACAGAGAATTGTTATTGAGTTTCTCGTAACCCGTAGGGTGGGCTTCAGCCCACCAATTAACTATCAAAATATGAATAAAACGGTGGGCTAAAGCCCACCCTACGAACTACAATTTGGAATAATATATGTCTAATTATCGTCGCGATTTTACTAAAGGTGGATTATATTTTTTCACAATTGTTTTACAAGATAGAACGAAATCTTATCTAATTGACTATATCAATGAATTTAGATCTGCGTATAAACAAACTTGTGAACATTACCCATTCGAAACAGTAGCAATTTGTATTTTACCCGATCATATTCATTTACTGATGCAATTGCCTGAAAATGATGATAATTACGCAATACGTATTGCATATTTAAAAACACAATTTACACGACAACTTCCAAAAGAATGCCGACAATTTAATAAAAATAGACAAAAATATCGAGAATCCGGTATTTGGCAACGTCGATTTTGGGAACATTTAATTCGTGATGATAAAGATTTGGCAAACCATTTGGATTATATTTATTACAATCCTGTGAAACACGGCTATGTTGAGGTAGTAAAAGATTGGCCGTATTCTTCCTTCCATCGTGATGTGAAAGCAGAGATTTATCCTGAAGACTGGGGAGGCAATCCAGATTTGAAAATTAAAGGTGATATATAACAATATTGTAGGGTGGGCTTCAGCCCACCAATTAATCATAGCAAATGGTGGGCTAAAGCCCACCCTACAAAAACTGGAAAATATATTCAACAAAAATAATATTATTATTCAATGACTTATAATAACTCAAGTTATTCAGTAATACTGAATAACTGAAAAATATACTAAGGAAAACTCATGACCCAATACAAAACCATCGCCGAATCCAATAATTTTATCGTTTTAGATCAATATAATAAATTTGTGGAAGAGCCTAATGCTGGTTACCAAACGGAAGGGATCCTTGAGCGTGAGTTTATTCGTGATTTACTGGCACAAGGATATGAGTATTTACAAGAGCTTAATAATCACGATGAACTGATTAAAAATTTGCGTATTCAATTACAGCGATTAAATAATGTGGTTTTCTCTGATGCGGAATGGCATCGTTTTTTAGAAGAATATTTGGATAAACCGAGCGATAGTCTGATTGAGAAAACCCGCAAAATTCACGATGATTATATTTATGATTTTGTGTTCGATAACGGACGCATTCAGAACATCTATTTGCTTGATAAGAAAAATCTTGCCAATAATTCTCTGCAAGTCATCAATCAATTTGAGCAAACCGGTAGCTATGACAATCGTTATGATGTGACAATTTTGGTGAATGGTTTACCGCTTGTACATATTGAACTGAAAAAACGTGGCGTGGCGATTCGTGAAGCTTTTAATCAAATTCATCGTTACAGTAAAGAAAGTTTCAATAAAGAAAATTCCCTCTTTAAATATATTCAGATTTTTGTCATTTCTAATGGCACGGATACCCGCTATTTTGCCAATACCACCAAACGCGATAAGAACAGCTATGACTTCACGATGAATTGGGCAACGGCAAAAAATACCCTAATTAAAGATTTAAAGGATTTTACCGCGACTTTCTTGCAAAAGAATACTTTGCTCAATGTGTTGGTAAATTACTGCGTGTTTGATGTATCCGATACCCTATTAATTATGCGTCCGTATCAAATTGCCGCAACAGAACGTATTTTGTGGAAAATTCAAAGTTCTTACTTAGCAAAAAATTGGAGTAATCGTGAAAGTGGTGGCTATATTTGGCATACCACAGGTTCAGGCAAAACACTCACCAGTTTTAAAGCCTCTCGCCTTGCGACTGAACTTGATTTTATTGATAAAGTCTTTTTTGTGGTCGATCGTAAAGATTTAGATTATCAAACAATGAAGGAATATCAGCGTTTTTCGCCTGATAGCGTGAATGGCTCGGAAAATACCGCAGGGCTGAAACGCAATATTGAAAAAAACGATAATAAAATTATCGTAACCACCATTCAAAAGTTGAATAATTTGATGAAATCGGAAGAGAATTTGCCGATTTATCAAAAACAAGTCGTATTTATTTTCGATGAAGCCCATCGCTCCCAATTTGGCGAAGCACAAAAAAATCTAAAACGTAAATTCAAAAAATTCTATCAATTTGGTTTTACTGGCACGCCAATTTTTTCTGAAAATGCCTTAGGTGCGGAAACCACAGCCAGTGTATTCGGTACGGAATTGCATTCTTATGTGATTACCGATGCTATTCGTGATGACAAAGTACTGAAATTCAAGGTTGATTACAACGATGTCCGCCCACAATTTAAAGCCTTAGAAACAGAAAAAGATCCTGAAAAATTGACCGCACTTGAGCAGAAACAAGCCTTTTTACACCCTGAGCGTATGAAAGAAATCTCGCAATATTTGCTTAACAATTTTAAACAGAAAACCCACCGCTTGAACGCTACAGGTAAAGGCTTTAATGCAATGTTTGCGGTAAGCAGTGTGGAAGCGGCAAAACGTTATTACGAAACTTTACAAAATCTACAGACTGAACAAGAAAAACCGTTAAGAATTGCCACCATTTTCTCTTTTGCGGCAAATGAAGAACAAGATGCGATTGGCGATATTCCAGATGAGACCTTTGAACCCACTGCTCTAAACAGTACAGCAAAAGAATTTTTAACAAAAGCCATTGATGATTACAATCACTACTTTGGCACGAGTTATGGCGTAGATAGTCAATCATTCCAAAATTACTATCGCGATCTTGCTAAACGTGTGAAAAATCAGGAAGTGGATTTACTGATTGTGGTCGGAATGTTCTTAACAGGCTTTGATGCCCCTACGTTGAATACTCTTTTCGTGGACAAAAACTTGCGTTATCACGGATTAATGCAGGCTTTTTCTCGCACCAACCGCATTTATGACACCACTAAAACCTTTGGGAATATCGTTACTTTCCGCGATTTGGAACAAAATACCATTGATGCAATCACACTATTTGGCGATAAAAACACGAAGAATGTCGTACTAGAGAAAAGCTATGACAGCTATTTTAACGGTGATGACAATCAGCGTGGCTATGCAGAAATAGTGGAAGAATTAAAAGAAAGCTTTCCTGATCCTAGCGTCATAGAAACGGAAGAAGACAAAAAAGCCTTTGTAAAATTATTTGGTGAATATCTACGAGTCGAAAATATTTTGCAGAATTACGATGAATTTGCAGCATTGCAAGCCTTACAAGCGGTCGATTTAAATGATCCGATTGCAATGGAGAAATTCAAGCAAGTACATTATGTGAATGATGAACAAATTGCAGAAATGCTGAAAGTACCCACTTTACCAGTAAGAGCGGAGCAAGATTATCGTTCAACTTATAATGATATTCGCGATTGGCTACGCCAAAGAAAAGAGGGGAATGATAAAGATAATTCGCCGATAAATTGGGATGATGTCGTATTTGAAGTAGATTTATTAAAATCTCAAGAAATCAATTTGGATTATATTCTTGCGTTAATTTTCGAGCATCATAAGAAAAACCAAGACAAAGAGGTGTTAATTGATGAAATCCGCCGCACAGTTCGCTCAAGTTTAGGTAACCGTGCTAAAGAGAGTTTGATTGTCGATTTTATCAACCAAACAAATTTAGATGATATTCCCGATAAAGCAAGCTTGATTGATGCCTTTTTCCTTTTTGCCCAGAACGAGCAACAAAAAGAAGCAGAAGCCCTAATTCAAGAAGAAAATTTGAATGTCGATGCAGCAAAACGCTATATCAGCACTTCATTAAAACGCGAATATGCCAGTGAAAACGGCACGGCACTTAATGAAGTATTGCCAAAAATGAGTCCACTTAATCCACAATATCTCACTAAAAAACAGACGATTTTCCAAAAAATTGCTGCATTTGTAGAGAAATTTAAAGGGGTTGGGGGGAAAGTTTAAATTTAATATATCAACAATTAAACTCCTTATTAAGGCATAAAGGAATTATGAATTAATAATACAAAACATAATGATCAATATTTGACTAGTCATGATAATAAAAACAGCTCCAATTTATATTTGGAGCTGTTTTTATATCGATAAACTTATTTTTTACGTGCTAAAATTCGATTTGCACACTCCGCTGCAGCTGTTAAGCCACCTGCCATCATAATAATATCTTTAATCACTAAACGACCAACTCCAGATAAATAAGGGAAACCATAAGCTGGCGTTGGTAAATCTCCACCTAGATTAGGCACCCAAGCCTCGGGCGTTGTGATCAAAAATGACAGCGTGACTATTGACATACCAAATGTTAGTAGGCCTCCTGCTAAACCTGCTGTTGCATTCCAAATACCAGCTAAAGTAAGAATACCAACAGTAACAATAATTGCTCCAATAATGTAAGAAGCCGTATAGGTGCCATTTTCTTTATGCCATTCGATGTTTTTTGCAACCATCTTTCCTTCAGGATTTTTGTGTAGTGTATATTCCATCACTAACTCCCCTTTATCATTCGGCACTAAATTTGGCCCTTTTTCATACATATAGCTAAAAAACGGGCTATTTGATACAAAGTGAGCAATTCCATCTGCCTCATATTGACAAACTTTCAAACCACCGATCCATGCCATTACAATAAAAATAGCAATACGGATAAAATTAATAAATTGACGCTGCATTGGTGCAACAATTCTCGCGACAAATTCAACAAATGTATTAAATACTGACATATAAATTTCCACATAAAAGTAAATAAAATTGAGAGCTTAATTCTACTCGCTTTAATATTAAAAAGCAAAATCAATTCCCTTTAATAAAAGGTAAATAACAGCGAAATTTGAGAAGTTTTACTAATTAAAATAAAAATTGATTTTTCCCATTTTAAGCCTCTTTATTATCTTTAAATCACATTTAAATAATCTTTATACAGCTACTTTATGATATTAACATTCACAAAATTTAAGCAAATCCTCCACATCTTCCAACCAAAGATTCCCAATTTCATCAATCAATTCAGCACAATTAAAAATATCAGAATTTTTAGCCGCACTTTCTAAAGTATCCGCTAATTGACGTAAATGATTTAAGCCCACCGATGCAGCAGCCCCCTTAATTTTATGGGCCGTCTCTTCTGTTTCTTTCATGTTATCTTTTGATAATTGAATGAGATAATTTGGCATCGTTTGTTTGAATAAAGATAAACTTTCTAAAATTTGGGGTTTTCCAAGGGTTTCAATTAATGCCAAATCAAACTTTTCTGAAAATACACTAGTATCATTTACTTCGATTATAGGTTCCCTTTCATCCGCAAAAAATTGCTGCAGACAATGGTATAAATCCTTAATTGAAATGGGTTTGCGTAATACGCCATCCATGCCCATTTCTAAATATTCTTGCTCGCTTTGCATAACATTGGCAGTAAAAGCAATCATTGGCGGTAAAAAATCATAAATACCGTTCTCATAATTCTCTCGCAAATATTGGGCGATTTCAAAACCACTCATATCTGGTAATTTAATATCTAGCAATAAAATGTCGTAAACATTTTTCTCAAATAAAGTGATCGCCTGCTTACCATTTGTCGCAACATCAACATGATGCCCAAGTTTTTCTAAAATAGTTTTCGCAACCATAATATTGAGATCAACATCTTCCACTAAAAGAATGTTCAAGGATGGAATATTTTTCTTAACAGATTCTTTTTCAGAAATTTCCTGAGCGTGGAGAGTAAGATGGAAAGTCGCTCCTTTTCCTCGTTCACTTTCAACCGTTAAATCCCCTTCCATTAACTGAGCGAGATTTTTAGAAATAGCCAATCCAATACCGCTACCCGCACTTTGCTGGCGACTTTCTTTCACTTGATAATACATTTCAAAAATATGTTTTTGTTCTTCAGGTGAAATCCCCATTCCTGTATCTTTCACAATAAAATGGTAACAATCCTGATTTCTCATAATTTTAAGAATAATATTTCCCTGATCCGTAAACTTCACCGCATTACTAATTAAGTTCCACAAAATTTGGCTCAAGCGAACACGATCAAGATTCAGCCAATTGGGTAGATTTTGTTCAAGCTCTAAAGAAAAAATAAGATTTTTTTGTTTGGCAAGGAAACTGGCAAAATTATAAATATCGTTTAATAAGGCGGGGAAATCTGTTGGCTGACGATTTAATTCAATTCGACTGGCATCAATTTTTTCCAAATCAATAATATCGCTAAAAATATAGCCTAAACTGACCGCACTTATGTTGATAGTTTTTAAATAATTACGCTGGAGATCATCCAATTCATCATCAAGTAAAATCTGGCTAAGCCCGACAATCCCATTCAATGGCGTGCGAAATTCATGGCTTATTGTGGCAAGTAAGGTACTTTTATCACGGCTATTTTTTTCTAACTTTTCCAATGCTTGGGATAATTTTTTCTGAGCAGCAATTCGCTCGGCGATCTCATTTTCCAATCGATTAACCGAGCTAGAAAGATCAAGACGAGAATGTTCAAGTTTTTCTACTAATAAAGTGAAAAAATAAATAACAAAAGGTGCAGTGAGTAAGCCAAAAGTTACCGAACGAAAAATATCTACCCAAGATATCTGATGAACAATAAATAGACTAAATAAAATCTGAGTACAAAGGGCTAAAACCGCGAGAATCATCACGCCTAAAAGAGAAAAACGAAGACGCCCAAGACGAATAACCCAATCCACATAACTCTGAGCAAAATATTTGAAATTTTTCATCAAATCTCCTAAGACATTATTATCGTTATAAAAAAACCTGTGCATATAGGCTTTATTATATCCATAAAGTAAAAGAGATTGTTATTACTATGTGTGCGTAAGAAATGAAAAACTTAATCTTTATTAATTATCTGTTTAACTAAAATTTGTAATTCAGGAATAACTTGCTCTTCAAACCAAGGATTCTTTATGATCCAAAGCTGATTGCGAGGGGAAGGATGCACAAGAGGCATAAAGTGCGGTAAGAATTGACGATAATTTTTAACAGTGTCAGTTACATTATCTTTATTTTCAGGTAAATAATATTTCTGTGCATATTGCCCAATAAGAATAGTGAGCTGAATATTAGGTAGATGCTCTAAAATCATTGGATGCCATTTTTCTGCGAAACCTTGACGAGGTGGTAAATCACCAGATTGACCTTTTCCAGGATAATAGAAATCCATAGGAAGAACCGCAAACATTCCAGAATTATAAAAATAATCGTAATCCACACCTAGCCAATCACGTAGACGATCACCACTTTTATCATTCCAATACAAACGAGATTGCTCAGCTTTTAACCCCGGAGCTTGACCTACAATATTAATTCGAGCTGTTTTAGGCGCTGAAAATAAAGGGAAAATACCACGAGCTGTAAAATCCTTATTTTGAGGATCAGCGATAATACTTGAAGTTATTTTGTCTAAATTTTTAAGCATAATGAAGGAGATTAGAAATGAATATATAAAGTCTATTTAAAAAATATGAAAAATCAAAATAATAAATAGATACATTTATTAAAACTATATTGTGTGCAATACAGAAACTAAAAACTTAGTCTCTGAATAAAGATTATTATTTTTACTTTCCCCTTTATGAAGATGGATATACTAAATTAAAGAGGTAAAAACCCCAGCCTTTCGACTGGGGTTCTTCTTTTTTTATGTGATTTAGATTTTTATTTGATAACCCGGCGGTGCCCTACTCTCACATGGGGAAACCCCACACTACCATCGGCATTACAGCGTTTCACTTCTGAGTTCGGTATGGTCTCAGGTGGTTCCACCGCACTATCGCCGCCGGGATAATTCTTTAATAACTTCTCTCTTTGTTTCTTCTCTTTTACGACTTCACTTTTTTCGCTTTTCGTCTCTCTTCTTCTTATCGGCAACAAGCTGAACTCGATTTTCTTTCTATTTTTCCTTTCTATTAAGTCTTCTATATTTAAGTTGTTTGTCTACTCTTCTCTTTCGCTCTTTTCTCAAAAACACTTGAGCGTTGTATAGTTAAGCCTCTCGGGCAATTAGTATCTGTTAGCTCAATGACTCACATCACTTACACACCAGACCTATCTACGTCTTCGTCTTAAACAACCCTTACTGTCTTAAAGACAGGGAGAACTCATCTCTTGGCAAGTTTCGTGCTTAGATGCTTTCAGCACTTATCTCTTCCGCACTTAGCTACCCGGCAATGCGTCTGGCGACACAACCGGAACACCAGTGGTGCGTCCACTCCGGTCCTCTCGTACTAGGAGCAGCCCCAACCAATTCTCCTACGCCCACGGCAGATAGGGACCGAACTGTCTCACGACGTTCTAAACCCAGCTCGCGTACCACTTTAAATGGCGAACAGCCATACCCTTGGGACCCACTTCAGCCCCAGGATGTGATGAGCCGACATCGAGGTGCCAAACACCGCCGTCGATATGAACTCTTGGGCGGTATCAGCCTGTTATCCCCGGAGTACCTTTTATCCGTTGAGCGATGGCCCTTCCATTCAGAACCACCGGATCACTATGACCTACTTTCGTACCTGCTCGACTTGTCTGTCTCGCAGTTAAGCTTGCTTATACCATTGCACTAACCTCACGATGTCCGACCGTGATTAGCAAACCTTCGTGCTCCTCCGTTACGCTTTGGGAGGAGACCGCCCCAGTCAAACTACCCACCAGACACTGTCCGAGACCGCGTTCCGCAATCTTCGTTAGAACATCAAACGTTAAAGGGTGGTATTTCAAGGATGACTCCATAATCACTGGCGTGACTACTTCTTAGTCTCCCACCTATCCTACACATCAAAATTCAATGTTCAGTGTCAAGCTATAGTAAAGGTTCACGGGGTCTTTCCGTCTAGCCGCGGGTACACCGCATCTTCACGGCGATTTCAATTTCACTGAGTCTCGGGTGGAGACAGCCTGGCCATCATTATGCCATTCGTGCAGGTCGGAACTTACCCGACAAGGAATTTCGCTACCTTAGGACCGTTATAGTTACGGCCGCCGTTTACTGGGGCTTCGATCAGGTGCTTCTCTTGCGATTACACCATCAATTAACCTTCCAGCACCGGGCAGGCATCACACCCTATACCTCCACTTTCGTGTTTGCAGAGTGCTGTGTTTTTAATAAACAGTTGCAGCCAGCGGGTCACTTCGACCGGTTCAACCTTCGAGAGTAAATCTCTACAATCTACGCCGGCGCACCTTCTCCCGAAGTTACGGTGCTATTTTGCCTAGTTCCTTCACCCGAGTTCTCTCAAGCGCCTGAGTATTCTCTACCTGACCACCTGTGTCGGTTTTCAGTACGGTTTAGTAAAGCCTGTCGCTTAGTGGCTTTTCCTGGAAGTGTGGTATCAGTTACTTCAGCTCCGTAGAGCCTCGTCATCATCTCTCAGTGTTTAATAGAAGCCCGGATTTGCCTAAACTTCCCACCTACCAACTTAAACGCACATATCCAACAGTGCGATAACCTAACCTACTCCGTCCCCACATCGCAGCTTTACCAAGTACAGGAATATTAACCTGTTTCCCATCGACTACGCTTTTCAGCCTCGCCTTAGGGGCCGACTCACCCTGCCCCGATTAACGTTGGACAGGAACCCTTGGTCTTCCGGCGAACGGGTTTTTCACCCGTTTTATCGTTACTTATGTCAGCATTCGCACTTCTGATACGTCCAGCTAACCTCTCGATTAACCTTCATCCGCTTACAGAACGCTCCCCTACCCAACAGACTTTCGCCTGATGCCGCAGCTTCGGTGCTATATTTCAGCCCCGTTACATCTTCCGCGCAGGCCGACTCGACTAGTGAGCTATTACGCTTTCTTTAAATGATGGCTGCTTCTAAGCCAACATCCTAGCTGTCTAAGCCTTCCCACTTCGTTTCCCACTTAATATAGACTTGGGGACCTTAGCTGGCGGTCTGGGTTGTTTCCCTCTCCACGACGGACGTTAGCACCCGCCGTGTGTCTCCTGAGTATCACTCTTTGGTATTCGTAGTTTGCATCGGGTTGGTAATCCGGGATGGACCCCTAGCCGAAACAGTGCTCTACCCCCAAAGGTGTCACCTCAAGGCTCTACCTAAATAGATTTCGGGGAGAACCAGCTATCTCCCGGTTTGATTGGCCTTTCACCCCCAGCCACAAGTCATCCGCTAATTTTTCAACATTAGTCGGTTCGGTCCTCCAGTTAGTGTTACCCAACCTTCAACCTGCCCATGGCTAGATCACCGGGTTTCGGGTCTATACCTTGCAACTATTCGCCCAGTTAAGACTCGGTTTCCCTTCGGCTCCCCTATTCGGTTAACCTCGCTACAAAATATAAGTCGCTGACCCATTATACAAAAGGTACGCAGTCACCCTTTCGGGCTCCCACTGCTTGTACGTACAAGGTTTCAGGTTCTATTTCACTCCCCTCACCGGGGTTCTTTTCGCCTTTCCTTCACAGTACTGGTTCACTATCGGTCAATCAGGAGTATTTAGCCTTGGAGGATGGTCCCCCCTTCTTCAAACAGGATATCACGTGTCCCGCCCTACTTCTCGTTAGCTTAGTACCACAATATGGTTTTTAGATACGGGATTATCACCCTCTTTGATTGTGCTTCCCAACACATTCTCCTAACCATACTGTTATCACTTACTGGCTCTTTCGCTTTCGCTCGCCGCTACTGACGAAATCTCGGTTGATTTCTTTTCCTCGGGGTACTTAGATGTTTCAGTTCTCCCGGTTTGCCTCAACAAACTATGTATTCACTTGTTGATAGTAGATTCTTCATCTACTGGGTTTCCCCATTCGGATATCTTGGATTAAACGCCTCTTATCGACTCATCCAAGCTTTTCGCAGATTAGCACGTCCTTCTTCGCCTCTGATTGCCAAGGCATCCACCTTGTACGCTTAGTCACTTAACTATACAACCTCAAATGTTTTCAATCACTTTAAGTTTTCACTTCAAAGTACGGTCAATTTGATGCGTATTTTCATTCAACTAAACACTTGATTGCTTTTGTTCAATCAAGATTTTATGCAAAACAGGTTTTGTTTTTAGAGTTTCCTTCTCAGTTCCCTCCTCTCACTTTCCTGTCTTGCCTACTCAGACTTTCTCTCGAAAATCTCTTGTTTTCAGCTTGTTTCCAATTTTTTAAAGAACAGTTGATAAAACTTTTCAGTTATCATCGTTAAATAAACTAAAAAAATTAAATTTAAAATTAAACTTAAAACTAAGAATAAAATAACCTAATATTTAAAATAGCTTAATACTATCTCAATACCTTATTACTTTGTCTTTTTCTAATTTACTTAACGATGATAAGTGGTGGAGATAAGCGGGATCGAACCGCTGACCTCCTGCGTGCAAGGCAGGCGCTCTCCCAGCTGAGCTATATCCCCATTTATCATTCATCATTTATTATATTAATTAGTTAATATTTTTATAATAAATGATTGACCATTACGCCTTTATCCACTCTCAGAGTGGTGGGTCTGAGTGGACTTGAACCACCGACCTCACCCTTATCAGGGGTGCGCTCTAACCACCTGAGCTACAGACCCAAGGGTAATGTTTTCTTCTGCTCATTTGTCTACAACTATCAGCCAATCTGTGTGAGCACTCGCTGTCTCTCGTCTTCTGTAAGGAGGTGATCCAACCGCAGGTTCCCCTACGGTTACCTTGTTACGACTTCACCCCAGTCATGAATCATACCGTGGTAAACGCCCTCCTAAAGGTTAAGCTATCTACTTCTGGTACAACCCACTCCCATGGTGTGACGGGCGGTGTGTACAAGGCCCGGGAACGTATTCACCGCGACATTCTGATTCGCGATTACTAGCGATTCCGACTTCATGGAGTCGAGTTGCAGACTCCAATCCGGACTTAGACGTACTTTATGAGATTCGCTCCACCTCGCAGCTTCGCTTCCCTCTGTATACGCCATTGTAGCACGTGTGTAGCCCTACTCGTAAGGGCCATGATGACTTGACGTCATCCCCACCTTCCTCCAGTTTATCACTGGCAGTCTCCTTTGAGTTCCCGACCGTATCGCTGGCAACAAAGGATAAGGGTTGCGCTCGTTGCGGGACTTAACCCAACATTTCACAACACGAGCTGACGACAGCCATGCAGCACCTGTCTCTAAGTTCCCGAAGGCACATTCGCATCTCTGCAAACTTCTTAGGATGTCAAGAGTAGGTAAGGTTCTTCGCGTTGCATCGAATTAAACCACATGCTCCACCGCTTGTGCGGGCCCCCGTCAATTCATTTGAGTTTTAACCTTGCGGCCGTACTCCCCAGGCGGTCGATTTATCACGTTAGCTACGGGCGCCAGAGTTAAACCCCAACCCCCAAATCGACAGCGTTTACAGCGTGGACTACCAGGGTATCTAATCCTGTTTGCTCCCCACGCTTTCGCACATGAGCGTCAGTACATTCCCAAGGGGCTGCCTTCGCCTTCGGTATTCCTCCACATCTCTACGCATTTCACCGCTACACGTGGAATTCTACCCCTCCCTAAAGTACTCTAGTTACCCAGTCTGAAATGCAATTCCCAGGTTAAGCCCGGGGCTTTCACACCTCACTTAAATAACCGCCTGCGTGCCCTTTACGCCCAGTTATTCCGATTAACGCTCGCACCCTCCGTATTACCGCGGCTGCTGGCACGGAGTTAGCCGGTGCTTCTTCTGTATTTAACGTCAATTTGATGTACTATTAACACATCAACCTTCCTCAATACCGAAAGAACTTTACAACCCGAAGGCCTTCTTCATTCACGCGGCATGGCTGCGTCAGGGTTCCCCCCATTGCGCAATATTCCCCACTGCTGCCTCCCGTAGGAGTCTGGACCGTGTCTCAGTTCCAGTGTGGCTGGTCATCCTCTCAGACCAGCTAGAGATCGCAGGCTTGGTGAGCCTTTACCCCACCAACTACCTAATCCCACTTGGGCTCATCCTATGGCAGGTGGCTAAAAGTCCCACCCTTTCGTCTCTCGACACTACGCGGTATTAGCGACAGTTTCCCGTCGTTATCCCCCTCCATAAGCCAGATTCCCAAGCATTACTCACCCGTCCGCCACTCGTCAGCAAGAAAGCAAGCTTCCTCCTGCTACCGTTCGACTTGCATGTGTTAAGCCTGCCGCCAGCGTTCAATCTGAGCCATGATCAAACTCTTCAATTCAAGTTCAATCGCTCAATAAACTACTTAGCTATAAATAAAACACTACTTAAAAAAGTAATTATGAATTTTCAGTTAAGCACCTATTAAGACTTCAAAATTAAAAAATATTTTTAAAACAAGTCAATCAACAAGTGCCCACACAGATTGTCTGATATATTGTTAAAGAGCAAAAAAGAACGACGCACTTGGAAACTTAAAAACTTCACAACAGTGCGTCGTTGTGTGCGGTGCATTATAGGGATTTTCAAATCCCTTGCAAGTACTTTTTGTAAAAATATTTAAAAAAATGATCTTTTGATTAAAGTACAAGCGATTAGAGCAAAATATAGATCTTTTTGGCTATTTTTTTAAGCGTTTTAAAATTCTAGGAAGATCAACGATAGAATCTAATACATAATCCGCTATTCTTTCACTTTCCCCCGTGACTGGTTTACCTGTACGAACTAATACGTTCATTTTCACTTTTGCGCCAATTCCCGCTTTTAAATCTTCAACTTTATCTCCAACCATAATAGATTGCGTAGGATCGATCTTTAATTCTTTGATCGCTTGCAATAACATTCCCGATTTAGGCTTCCGACAATCACAATCTTCTTTATATTCGCCCTTTCCCTCAGGATGATGTGGACAATAGTAAATACCATCCAAATCCACATCTTGTTCAGCTAACGACCAATCCATCCATTCTGTCAGCTGTAAAAACTGATCTTCAGAAAAATAACCACGTGCAATGCCCGACTGGTTGGTCACTAATACCAACATATATCCCAGTTTCTTTAATTCTCGCAATGCATCAATCGCACCCTCAATAAATTTAAAGTTATCAATTTCGTGTACATAACCATAATCAATATTTAACGTGCCATCGCGATCTAAAAAAATAGCCTTATTCATTCTCTTACCTTTTATACATATTAAATTAAGGAAAATTATCTATTTAATCCAAACGATTAGCAAATATAAGTCATAACTAATCTGTCTAAAAAAGATAATCTGACATATTGACATAGCAATCTAGACATCTAGAATACCAAAACAGATTTAAAAACAATAAATAAAAAGGGCTTATATGATTAAGCTAAATA
Source organism: Haemophilus influenzae (assembly GCF_900475755.1). NCBI lineage: Bacteria > Pseudomonadati > Pseudomonadota > Gammaproteobacteria > Pasteurellales > Pasteurellaceae > Haemophilus > Haemophilus influenzae. Next base: position 846,260 of record NZ_LS483411.1, on the reverse strand, counting down.
ATATTACGAAAATTTTTGAGCTACCGAACAAAAAATTGACTGCGCTTGATAATGTTTCGTTGAATATCGAAAAAGGTCAAATCTGTGGCGTAATTGGTGCATCTGGTGCAGGAAAAAGCACATTAATTCGCTGTGTGAATTTATTAGAAAAACCGACAAGCGGTTCCGTTATTGTTGATGGCGTAGAATTAACAGGACTTTCTGATCGAGAATTAGTACGCGCTCGTCGTCAAATTGGAATGATTTTTCAGCATTTCAATTTACTAAACTCTCGCACTGTCTTTGAAAACGTAGCATTACCCTTAGAATTAGAAGGTAAGTCAAAAGCAAAAATCCAAGAAAAAATTACCGCACTTTTAGATCTTGTTGGTTTAAGTGAAAAACGTGATGCTTACCCAAGCAATCTTTCGGGTGGGCAAAAACAACGTGTAGCTATTGCTCGCGCCTTAGCCAGCGATCCTAAAGTCTTATTATGTGATGAAGCCACTAGCGCATTAGATCCTGCAACGACACAATCTATTCTTAAATTATTAAAAGAAATTAACCGCACTTTAGGTATTACGATTTTATTGATTACTCATGAAATGGAAGTTGTTAAACAGATTTGTGATCAAGTTGCTGTTATTGATCAAGGTCGCCTCGTTGAACAAGGTACTGTCGGTGAAATTTTTGCAAACCCTAAAACAGAATTAGCACAAGAGTTTATTCGTTCGACTTTCCATATCAGTCTACCTGATGAATATTTGGAAAATCTTACTGATACGCCGAAACACAGCAAAGCGTATCCGATAATCAAATTTGAGTTTACGGGTCGCTCAGTTGATGCACCATTACTTTCTCAAGCTTCAAAAAAATTTGGCGTGGAACTCAGTATTTTAACCTCACAAATTGATTATGCTGGGGGTGTCAAATTTGGTTATACCATTGCTGAAGTAGCAGGCGATGAAGACGCTATTACACAAACCAAAGTTTATTTAATGGAAAACAACGTGCGCGTGGAGGTGCTTGGTTATGTTCAATGATGTCTTGGCAACATTCAGCCAACAATTAACACCTCAAATGTGGGGTGTTGTCGCAACCGCAACTTATGAAACTGTTTATATTAGTTTTGCATCAACCCTACTTGCCGTACTAGTCGGCGTGCCTATTGGCGTATGGACTTTCTTAACTGGAAAAAATGAGATTTTACAAAATAACCGCACCCATTTTGTATTAAACACGATTATTAATATTGGGCGTTCCATTCCATTTATTATTTTGCTCTTAATCTTATTACCTGTAACACGTTTCATCGTGGGAACTGTATTAGGTACAACAGCAGCAATTATTCCATTAAGTATTTGTGCAATGCCATTCGTGGCTCGCTTAACTGCTAATGCATTGATGGAAATTCCAAATGGTTTAACCGAAGCCGCTCAAGCAATGGGGGCTACCAAATGGCAAATTGTACGTAAATTCTATTTGCCAGAAGCACTACCGACACTCATTAATGGTATCACGCTTACGCTAGTCACTTTAGTTGGTTACTCTGCAATGGCGGGGACGCAAGGTGGCGGTGGCTTAGGTAGCCTCGCTATCAACTACGGCGTATATCGCAATATGCCTTATGTCACTTGGGTGGCAACCATTATTATTGTGCTATTCGTTATGATTAGCCAAAAACTCGGCGATACACTGGCTAAAAAAGTGGATCATCGTTAATAAAATACAACCCTTAACTTAAACAGGAAGGAAATCCTATGAAATTAAAACAACTTTTTGCAATCACTGCAATCGCATCAGCTCTCGTTTTAACAGGCTGTAAAGAAGACAAAAAACCTGAAGCGGCAGCTGCACCACTTAAAATCAAAGTCGGTGTGATGTCTGGCCCTGAGCACCAAGTTGCAGAAATTGCAGCAAAAGTCGCTAAAGAAAAATATGGTTTAGACGTTCAATTCGTTGAATTCAATGACTACGCATTACCAAATGAAGCTGTATCTAAAGGCGATTTAGATGCAAACGCAATGCAACATAAACCTTATTTAGATGAAGATGCAAAAGCGAAAAATTTAAATAACTTAGTCATCGTGGGTAATACTTTCGTTTATCCATTAGCGGGTTATTCTAAAAAAATCAAAAATGTGAATGAATTACAAGACGGTGCTAAAGTTGTTGTTCCTAACGATCCAACAAACCGTGGTCGTGCATTAATTCTTCTTGAAAAACAAGGTTTAATCAAATTAAAAGATGCAAATAACCTTCTTTCAACTGTACTAGATATTGTTGAAAATCCGAAAAAATTAAACATCACTGAAGTAGATACTTCTGTTGCGGCACGTGCATTAGACGATGTTGATTTAGCTGTAGTAAACAACACTTATGCGGGTCAAGTGGGCTTAAATGCACAAGATAACGGTGTATTTGTAGAAGATAAAGATTCTCCATATGTGAACATTATCGTTTCTCGTACCGATAACAAAGACAGCAAAGCTGTTCAAGATTTCGTAAAATCTTACCAAACAGAAGAAGTTTACCAAGAAGCTCAAAAACACTTTAAAGATGGTGTTGTAAAAGGTTGGTAATTTCTACCGCACTTTAATTCATTACTAAATCCCTTGCTCTGCAAGGGATTTTCTTATCAAGCTCGGAATGTTTTAAAGAATATTGATAGCTAAAACTAATTAGATAATACAGAAATATGAAATTTCTTTAATTGATAAAAAAATAAAATACTTTTACGCTTGGAAATGTTTAATTATAGAAAAGACAATAATTCAGAGAGAGAATATTTAGATTACTTTTAGATAAATTTCAATTAAATCAAAAATTAAGAGTAATAGCTTCTTTTATCGACAAATTAATAAGAAAATCAAAGATATTTTTACCGCACTTTACCATTACATAACACCAATTTTGTTTTCTGAGCTTTCAGATAATTAGCAATTCCTTCGGGAACCTCATCCGTAAACAAATATTCCACATCACTTAATTCGCCCAATCGAACAATTGCTTGGCGCGTAAATTTAGAGCGATCGGTCACTAATAAGGTCTGACGTGAACTTTCAATAATCGCTCGCTTTACTTGTACTTCATGGTAATCATAATCCAATAATGAACCATCAGCATCGATCGCGCTAATCCCTAAAATCCCGAAATCTAGGCGAAATTGAGAAATAAAATTCACTGTAGCTTCGCCAATAATTCCACCATCCATTCGCAATGATCCGCCCGCCATAACAATATCAAAACTTTCATTTTGGCGTAAAAGATGAGCGGCATTCAGATTGTTCGTCACAATTCGGAGTTTTTTGTGACCAAGCAATGCATTGGCGACAGCCTCAGGCGTGGTACCAATATCAATAAACAAAGATGCGCCGTTAGGAATCAACTTTGCGACTTCCTGCGCAATATTATTTTTTTGTAATGAAAAGAATTGCTTACGATCCACGTAATCAGAATTTTCTGCAGAAGATGGCGATGCCGCACCGCCGTGATGGCGACGAATTAAATCTAACTCCGCCAAAATATTCAAATCACGGCGAATCGTTTGAGGGCTAACATCTAAGGCAGTAACCAGTTCTTCTGTACTTAAATAGCCAGATTGCTCCACCAGTTTAATAATTTTTTGATGGCGTAACGATTGTTTCATAGCAAATCCTTTAATCCAAATAAAACAGGCTTACTCTAGCGAATTTTTACGTAATTTGCTATCAATAAATCCCCAAATCAAGCCGATAATCAAGCCTGAAATATGCGCTGCATTTCCCATTTCAACACCAAATAAGGGGCTAACAAAACCTAATGCGATCCCCACCAATAACATTGTGAAAAAACCTTCTGGCAGATCGAATAAATGATGATTCAATTTATCACATATAAATACATAACCCAACACAGCATATACAACACCAGAAAGCCCAAAGAAAGCGGGGCCAGATACATAATTTTGCACATAGCCTGTTATGGCAGATGCTACAACATACAACATCAATAATTTGACCGAACCAAAAGTGCGTTCAATCATTCCACCGAAAATAAAAAACCAAGACAGATTAAACAAAATATGCAAATTAGATAAATGTACCAATGTATGTGAGATATAACGCCACACTTCACTATCTTGCTCTTCGTAAGCGGGGTAGTGCATCAAATACATAATATCGTCTTCAAAACCCAGCTGTTGAGCAATATAAATAAGCGCACAAAGTGCGGTGAGAATTAGCGTGATTTTTCCTTGTTGAGCTAAAAAATTTTTCATTCGTGATCTCGTGCTTCTACGGAAATTTAAAAATCTGACTTCGCATTAAAGGTCATTGTTTCCCCTGTAATGGGGTGGGTAATCGTCAATTCATCTGCGTGCAAACATAATCTTGGCGACATAGCTTTAGCCTGAGGATGCGAATAAAATTTATCGCCTAGAATTGGATGCCCCAAAGCTAACATGTGCAAGCGTAATTGATGAGATCTGCCTGTCACGGGCGTCAGTTTCACGCGAGTACTGTTATTGGGCAAACGTGCTAAAACTTCGAATTTTGTGACCGCTCTTTTCCCTAAAACGAAATCCAAACGTTGGCGAGGACGATTTTCCCAATCACAAATCATTGGCAAATTTACCTCGCCATAATCTTTCTCCAAATGCCCCCAAACAATCGCTTGATAATGTTTTTTCGGTTCACGTTCGCGAAATTGACGTTTTAATTCACGATCTGCCGCCTTACTTAAAGCAAACACAATAATACCGCTCGTTGCCATATCCAAACGATGAGCTGGCTCGCAAAAGCCGAATTTTTCTTTCACTCGGCTCATTGCACTATCGTAATATTGTGGTTGATTACCCGGCACAGAAAGCAAACCGCTAGGTTTGTTCACCACGCACAAATGATTATCTTGATAAATAATATCCAAATAAGGTTCAAGAGGCGGATTGTATTCAATCAATGCCATTTTTATTCCTTGTTCGTCACAATGATACGCAAGCAATCCAAACGCCAATTTGCTTTAGAAAGCTCATCCAGTGATTGTGTTCGTTGTTGTTCCAAAATATCAATTTCGCTTTGGCGAATATTTTGATTTACCGCTCGCAAAGCCTGCAAACGATTAATTTCTGCGCTTAATTGTTGATCTGCCTGATTTTTAGCTTCGGTAATAATCGGTTCAGCTAAAGATTTTACCAGTTGATCGCCTCGTGTAATCAAGGCTTCAATATTACCCCGCGCCATTTTTACCATTTGATTGGCAATATTTTTACCAAGTGGTTTCAATTTGCTATGCAATGTTTCAAAGGCAACCTGCTCACCAATGTTATTTCCTTTGTTATCAAGAAGCAGACGAATAGGCGTTGGCGGCAAAAAACGATTAAGCTGTAATCCTTTTGGCGATTGACTTTCCACCAGGTAAATCAATTCAATTAATAAGGTTCCAGCGGGCAGTTGTTTATTTACAAGCAATGCCATTGCGGCTTTGCCAATATCACCCGAAGCAACAAGATCAATACCTTGACGAATCATAGGATGATCCCAAGTCAAGAATTCCATTTCTTCGCGAGCAAGGGCAAATTCTCGATCAAAGGTAACCGTCACACCTTCTTCTTTTAAACCCGGAAAATCAGGCACAAGCATTGTCCCAGTTGGGCTAATCACAATACTATTTGCGCCAAGATCTTCTTGCTCTACGCCAATAATATCAAATAATTTTAAAGCAAAATTCACAAGCTCAGGCGAATTATCTTCATCAGCAATTTGATCCGCTAACGCTTGTGCTTGCTCACCGCCATGAGAATTTAGCTCTAATAAACGATCGCGACCTTTTTCTAACTTAATCTTGAGTTTTTCCCGCGCAGTTTTAGTTTGTTTTAATAATTCAGAAAATTCATTCTCTGAAAGTGCGGTAGAATTTGACCGCACTTTTTCCAACTCGTCCTCAAACTGCGAAAATAATGCCATTCCCATTGGGCAGGTTTGTTCAAAAGCATTCAGCCCCTCATTGTACCAACGCGCTAAACGAATTTGAGGCGAATCTTTCGCACAAGGCACATAAATTTGCACATCACGTTTTTGTCCAATACGATCTAATCTCCCAATACATTGTTCCAATAAATCAGGATTTGTCGGTAAATCAAATAACACTAAATTTGCCGCAAATTGGAAATTACGTCCTTCCGAGCCAATACTCGAGCTCAGTAAAACCTGCGCACCGTTTTCTAAATCCGCAAAATAAGCGGCAGCTCTATCCCGTTCGATAATCGACATTTTTTCGTGGAACACCGCTGCTCGAATCGCCTCACGTTCACGTAAAATTTGTTCTAACTGAATCGCCGTTGCCGCCGTCTGGCAAATCACAAAAATTTTTTCATCGCGATGTAGTTTAAGGAAATCAATCAGCCAATCAATTTTATCATTCTCTTCCGAGAGTGTAATTTGGTGGTAAACACGGTGTGGAAAACCTTTCACGCCTTGACGTGTATTGCGAAATAACATACGCCCCGTACCGTGACGATCAATTAAGGCTTGAATCAATTCCTGACGGGCACGATGCTGTTCTTCATCATTATTTGATGCAATCGCTTTAAAAAGTGGCTCAACATCTTGTTCAAGCAACAAATCAGAAATATGATTTTTTTCTACCGCACTTAATGCCTTATTTGCCAGCAAAGATTCAATAGCATTAACCACAGGTTGGTAGCGTTCCTGCTCTTTCACAAAGGTTTGATAATCAAAGAAACGTTCTGGATCCAGTAAACGCAAACGAGCAAAATGACTTTCTTGCCCAAGTTGCTCTGGAGTTGCAGTGAGTAACAAGACAGAGGGAATGATGCGAGCAAGCTGTTCAACTAATAAATAAGCTGCACTTGGTGCGCTTTCTGACCATACCAGATGATGCGCTTCGTCTACAATTAAACAGTCAAATTGAGCATCAAGTGCCTGCTCTACTCGGTTTGGATGCGTTTCTAACCAATTTAGAGAACAAATAATTAAGCTTTCAGTCGTGAATGGATTAACAGCATCAAGATCAAAATCGTTGCAACGTTCTTCATCAAAAAGTGAAAAATGCAAATTAAAACGACGAAGCATTTCCACCAGCCATTGATGTTGCAAAGTTTCTGGCACGATAATAAGAACACGTTGCACTTTCTCAGCAAAACGTTGATTCTGCAAAATCATTCCTGCTTCAATGGTTTTCCCTAAACCAACCTCATCAGCCAATAACACGCGAGGATTAACTCGATTACCAACCTCTGCTGCAATATGAAGCTGATGGGGAATTAAACCCGCACGCGTTCCGCGTAAACCACGCAATGGCGATTTAAATTGTGCTTGCTGATGACAAAGCGTGCGATAACGCAATGCAAAATGACTGCTGCGATCAATTTGCGCTGAAAACAAACGATCTTTCGCTTGGCTAAAAGAAATAATCGGCGAAATATCACGTTCTTGCACAATGACATCTTCATCTTGTGGGGTTTTAACTAAATAAAACAACAAACCGTTCATATTTTGAACGTCTAAAATCTCGCCTTGCCAGCCAGCTTGATGGGATAATGTTTCGCCTTTGCTAAACACAATTCGACTTAAAGGCGCTTGTGCAGCAGCATATATCCTCGTTTCATCTGCTGCGGGGAAATAAATCGTGACGGTTCGTTGATCTAATGCGGTAATAACACCTAATCCTAAAGCGTTTTCACTTTCACTCAACCAACGCTGACCAATAGCAAAGGGCATAATAATTCTCTTTCTGATTTACATTGATAAAATTTTGGGGCGTATTGTAGCTCGCATACTCTTGAAAAGAAACTCACAAAAAATTGACCGCACTTTTATGAAGATATACGTCACCCCCAATATAATTTATTCTTGGATTTTCAACATACTCAAGCGTAAACTAGAATCTCGACTAAATCCACCGTGTAGGGAAAAGAGATGAATTATCGTGATGAATTAATTTTACAATGGGTAAATCAACAAGGAAAAGCCAGCGTAATAGAACTTGCACAGCATTGTGATATTTCGGTGGAAACCATTCGTCGCGATTTGAACAAATTAGCGAACAAAGGCTTATTGCACCGAACACACGGAGGAGCAGTGAGTAATAAAACCAAAGATTTAGGTTCATTTTTCCAAACTCGAAAACATATTAATGCAACAGCTAAACGACATATTGCCCAAAAAGCCTTGGATTTGCTATATGAAAATGCCGTTATAGGTTTAGATGCAAGCTCAACAAGTTGGTATTTTGCTTATTTAATGCCCGATATTCCTTGTACAGTAGTAACCAACTCAATGTTTAACATTAATGCCCTAGTTAATAAATCCAATGTTAAAACTATTGTCACTGGCGGAGTTTATTCAGCAAAATATGAAGCATTTTACGGTCCCTTATCTGAGTACTTATTACAACGATTACATATTAATTTTTCCGTGTTTTCTTGTTCAGGAATTGATCAAAACGGTAATATCTGGGAATCAAATGAGCTGAATGCCTCTTTGAAACGAAAAATGATAGAGGCTTCAGAACGTGCTTATTTGTTAATTGATTCTTCTAAGTTTGAAAAGAAAAGTTTGATTCAACTTACCGATTTAAGCAAAATTGATACGATTTTTTCTGATCAACCACTTCCAGATAACTTACAAAAATATTGTGAGCTACACGATATAATGACCGTTTTATAAAAAAATATGACCATTTTGACCGAAAATTATTAAAAATTTAAAAGATCGGTCATATATATTTCCTTAAATATGGTCAATTTTTGTGATCTGCTTCTCAGTTTTGCAACAAAATTTCATTAAAATTTCATTTCTTACTATTTTCCTCATCATTTTTCTTTCACACTCTAATTCAATGAAAGCACAATTTGTTCCGCAGTGATTTCATCATTCTTACTTAAGCACAAACAAAGGAGTGTAACTATGGCTCTTGCTACTCAATTAAATCGCATAAAAATCGGTATTCGTCCAACTATTGATGGTCGTCGAATGGGAGTTCGAGAATCTCTTGAAAGCCAAACAATGCGTATGGCTCAATCTGTTGCTCAATTATTACAAACACATATTCGTCATACAGATGGTACTTTTGTTGAATGTGTAGTTGCAGATAGCACTATCGGTGGTGTAGCTGAAGCAGCCGTCTGTGCGGATAAATTTAAACGCGAAAACGTTGGATTAACCATTACCGTTACCCCTTGTTGGTGTTATGGATCAGAAACCATTGATATGGATCCTCACATGCCTAAAGCAATTTGGGGACTTAACGGCACGGAACGCCCAGGTGCGGTTTACTTAGCTGCCGCCCTTGCTGGTCATTCTCAATTAGGACTACCAGCCTTTTCCATTTACGGTACAGAAGTTCAAGAAGCTGATGACACAAACATTCCTGAAGATGTAAAAGAAAAATTATTGCGTTTTGCTCGTGCTGGGCTTGCTGTGGCAAGTATTCGAGGAAAATCCTATTTATCTATCGGGTCAGTTTCCATGGGAATTGCAGGCTCTATTGTAAATCAAGCTTTCTTCCAAGAATATTTAGGTATGCGGAATGAATATGTGGATATGATGGAAATTAAACGCCGTTTAGACCGCAAAATTTATGATCAAGAAGAAGTTGATTTAGCCTTGAGTTGGGTTAAACAATATTGCAAAGAAGGGGTTGATGTAAATAGCCTAGAGAATCAACGCAATGCGGAAGAGCGTGCAGAACTTTGGGAAAATGTTGTGAAAATGACCATTATCACTCGTGATTTGATGGTAGGAAATCCAAAATTAGCAACATTAAATTATGCAGAAGAAGCCTTAGGCCATAATGCCATTGCAGCAGGTTTTCAAGGGCAGCGTCATTGGACTGATCATTTGCCAAACGGAGATTTTATGGAGGCAATGCTCAATTCAACTTATGACTGGAATGGCGTGCGTCCACCTTATATTCTTGCCACGGAAAATGATAGTTTAAATGCAATAGGAATGTTATTTGGGCATCAATTAACTGGCAAAGCTCAAATTTTCGCAGATGTGCGTACTTATTGGAGTCAAGATTCGGTTGAGCGTGTTACTGGATGGCGACCTGAAAGTGGATTCATTCATTTAATCAATTCAGGTTCAGCTGCACTTGATGGAACAGGAGAGCATCAAGATGCTCAAGGCAATCCAACCTTAAAACCGGCATGGGATGTCACCGAAGAAGAAGCAAAACGTTGCTTAGAAAATACGCGTTGGTGTCCTGCTGTTCACGAATATTTTCGTGGGGGCGGTTTATCTTCTCAATTCCTAACCAAAGGTGGCATACCGTTTACAATGCACCGCATTAACCTTATTAAAGGTCTAGGTCCCGTTCTACAAATTGCTGAAGGATGGTCAATCGACCTACCTCAAGATGTACATAATAAATTAAATCAACGTACTAATGAAACTTGGCCAACAACATGGTTTGTTCCTCGTTTAACTGGAAAAGGTGCATTTACTGATGTGTATTCAGTCATGGCAAATTGGGGAGCAAACCACTGTGTAGCGACTCACGGTCATGTGGGGGCTGATCTAATCACTCTTGCTTCAATGTTACGCATTCCAGTCTGTATGCATAATATATCAGAGAAAAATATTTTCCGCCCTAGTGCTTGGAATGGATTTGGTCAAGACAAGGAAGGGCAAGATTATCGAGCCTGCCAAAACTTTGGTCCGCTTTATAAATAACCCCTAATTTGTTTTTATAAAAAAGTGCGGTCAAAAACATAATGATTTTTGACTGCGCTGAGGAGAGTTTTTATGGCTATCGCATTGATTTTTGACTGTGGCGCAACAAATTTACGCACCATTGCGATAAATGAAAAAGGACAAATTCTTGCCTCTCATCACCTTGCTAATAATACAAAACAAGGAATCGAATCATCTGATTATCATATTTGGGATATTGAAGAAATCTGGCAAAAATTAACCTCTTGTGCAACTCAAACCTTCAATCAATTAATGCAACAAGGTATTGATTTAAAAGATATTGTAGGAATATCTGTTACCACATTCGGCGTGGATGGCGCACCTTTTGATGAAAATGATCAACAGCTTTATCCGATTATTTCATGGAAGTGTCCACGAACCATACCAGTAATGGAAAATCTATCTAATCAATTAGATATCAAATCCCTTTATCAACGTAACGGCATTGGTCAATACAGTTTTAATACCTTATTTAAATTACATTGGTTAAAAACACATAAGCCAGATATTTTCCAAAAAATGACTAAATTCGTGTTTATTTCATCAATGCTCACTCAACGCTTAACTGGTCAATTCACAACAGATCACACAATGGCGGGAACATCAATGATGACAAACCTTACTAACGGTAATTGGGATCCATCGATTTTAGCCTCGCTGGGTTTAAGTAATAACCATTTCCCTCCTATGCGTTATGCAGGTGAAAAAATTGGAAAATTACGTACACCATTAGCCCAGAAATGGGGGTTAAATCCTGTACCTGTCATTTCTTGTGGACATGATACCCAATTTGCTGTGTTTGGGTCTGGTGCTGGGCTGAATCAGCCTGTGTTAAGTTCTGGCACTTGGGAAATCTTAATGGCTAGAACCCAGCACGCAGAACCTAGATTTGAGTTTGTTTCTCAAGGCTTAACCACTGAATTTGATGCACAATCCAATTGCTTTAACCCTGCGGTGCAATGGGTGGGTTCTGGCGTAATAGAATGGTTAGGTAAATTATTATTTTCCGATGTTTATGGCAGCGATCACTATTACACCACAATGATCAAAGAGGGAGAACAGGCTTTTCATGCAGGAAAAAGTGCGGTCAATTTTGAAGGTATTTTTAGCCAACTAGGACAAGGTAATATCAGTGGACTTTCTATGTTTGCTACTCGTGGAGAAATTTATGTCAGCGCATTACAACATATGGCAAATCAACTCAAAAACGGTTTATCCGTGCTACATCAAGTCAGTCAGTTCCAAGCTAAAAGCTTAATTTGTGTTGGGGGTGGCTCAAAAAATGTATTGTGGAATCAAATCCGTGCAAACACCTTAAATTTACCGATTGATGTTGTGGACATTGCTGAAAGTACTGTACTCGGTGCCGCAATGTTTACCTTTGCAGGCGTAGGCATTTACGAAAATGTAAACGTAGCACAGCAAGAGATGCAACCAACAAGAAAAAGAATTTACCCAAATTAGAAGGAACAATAAAATGCTAAAAGGTATTCACCCAGCTCTTTCCCCTGAATTACTGAAAACCCTCGCCGAAATGGGACATGGCGATGAAATAGTTCTAGCTGACGCTCATTTTCCTGCACATTCACTACATAAAAATGTAATACGTGCAGATGGTATATCTATAGATATTTTACTTGAAGCAATAACTCCCTTATTCGAATTTGATGCTTATGTTGATGCCCCTCTGTTGATGATGAAAGCAGTTGAGGGAGATTCTTTAGATCCGAATGTTGAAACTCGTTACTTAAATGCGATTAAAAGTGCGGTCGGTTTCACACCAAATTTAACCTGTCTAGAACGCTTCGATTTTTATACACGTGCTAAACAGGCTTATGCTGTTGTTGTCAGTGGTGAGATCGCAAAATATGGCAACATTATCATTAAAAAAGGGGTTACTCCCATTTTATAAACAATAGAGGTATTACAAAATGAACAGAACAGAATTATCACAAAAAATCATTGATACTTGTCTTGAAATGACAAAATTAGGTTTAAATCAAGGCACGGCGGGAAACGTTAGTGTTCGTTATAAAGATGGAATGCTGATTACCCCGACAGGTATGCCATATCACTTAATGAAGCCAGAAAACATTGTTTATGTTGATGGAAATGGTAAACACGAAGAAAATAAATTACCATCAAGCGAATGGCAATTTCACTTGAGTGTTTATCATACTCGCCCTGAAGCAAATGCCGTTGTCCACAATCATTCCATTCACTGTGCAGGCTTATCCATTCTCGAGAAACCTATTCCTGCAATTCATTATATGGTAGCCGTAGGCGGCACAGATCATATTCCTTGTGTACCTTACGCAACATTTGGTACTCACGAATTAGCTAGTTATGTCGCAACAGGAATCAAAGAAAGTAAAGCCATTTTACTAGCACACCATGGTTTAATCACTTGCGGAGAAAACCTAGATAAAGCTTTATGGCTTGCACAAGAAGTAGAAGTATTAGCATCTTGGTATTTGAAATTACTCTCTACAGGATTAGAAATTCCACTGCTCAGCAAAGAGCAAATGCAGGTAGTGTTAGGTAAATTCCACACCTATGGATTACGTATTGAAGAATCCTAAACCTTGTTATACCCCATCACTTACATGAGGAAAACATTATGAACGCCAAAGTTTTAGAAAAGAAATTCATCGCCCCCTTTGTGCTTATTACTAGCTTATTTGCTCTTTGGGGATTTGCCAACGACATTACCAATCCGATGGTCGCAGTATTTCAAACAGTAATGGAAATTCCAGCCTCAGAAGCGGCATTGGTACAATTAGCTTTTTATGGAGGATACGGCACAATGGCTATTCCTGCGGCATTATTTGCAAGTCGCTATAGCTACAAAGCGGGGATTCTTCTGGGGCTTGCTCTTTATGCAATAGGTGCATTTTTATTTTGGCCAGCTGCGCAATATGAAACATTTAATTTCTTTTTAATCTCCCTTTATATTTTAACCTTTGGGCTTGCTTTTTTGGAAACCACTGCCAATCCTTATATTCTTGCAATGGGAGATCCGCAAACAGCTACACGTCGTTTAAATTTCGCACAATCATTTAATCCGCTTGGTTCAATAACAGGTATGTTTGTTGCTTCCCAGTTAGTCCTAACGAATCTTGAATCTGACAAACGTGATGCTGCAGGAAATTTGATTTACCACACCCTGTCTGAAGCAGAAAAAATGGGGATTCGCACCCATGATTTAGCTGAAATTCGCGATCCTTACATAGCACTTGGTTTTGTCGTAGTTACAATGTTTATTATCATTGGGTTGAAAAAAATGCCTGCTGTAAAAGTAGAAGAAAGTGGACAAATTAGCTTTAAAAGTGCAATAAGCAAACTGGCTAAAAAAGCTAAATATCGTGAGGGTGTGATCGCACAAGCCTTTTACGTGGGTGTTCAAATTATGTGTTGGACATTTATCGTACAATATGCTGAACGTTTAGGCTTCACTAAAGCTGAGGGGCAAAACTTTAACATCATTGCTATGGCTATTTTTATTAGCAGTCGCTTTATTAGCACGGCATTAATGAAATATTTAAAAGCAGAATTTATGCTGATGCTCTTTGCTATTGGTGGTTTTTTAAGTATTCTCGGAGTTATCTTTATTGACGGTATATGGGGTCTATACTGCCTAATTTTGACCTCAGGTTTTATGTCTTTAATGTTCCCTACCATTTATGGTATTGCCCTCTATGGCTTAAAAGAGGAATCGACATTAGGAGCTGCAGGCTTAGTAATGGCTATTGTAGGCGGCGCATTAATGCCACCACTACAAGGAATGATTATTGACCAAGGCGAAGTTATGGGACTTCCAGCAGTAAATTTCTCCTTTATCCTACCATTAATCTGTTTTGTAGTAATTGCCGTTTACGGCTTCAGAGCTTGGAAAATACTTAAATAACCAAAATATTGTTTTTATCTGCATCATCAAGAGTGTATTTAAGCTTCTTCACTCAAATGATGCAGATCATGAACATAAAATCTAACAAACTAAAAGACTTATATTTGAAAAAACTAGACAGAGTCTAGTTAAACAAATAACAAATGGCACGCCCTAAAGGATTCGAACCTTTGACCCACGCCTTAGAAGGGCGTTGCTCTATCCAGCTGAGCTAAGGGCGCATTCAAAGGATTTCTTTTGTAAAAATTTCAAGAAAATATGAAAGAAGTGGTCGGCGAGATAGGATTTGAACCTACGACCCACTGGTCCCAAACCAGTTGCGCTACCAAGCTGCGCTACTCGCCGACAAGTGCGGTCAATTATAAGTTTGTTTTTATTTCAGTCAATGAAATTTTTGATTTTTCAACTTGATTGTTCAAAATTATTCCACTTTAGGAAAAATCCCCCTTTTTCATTGTAAAAAAATCATTGTTCGTTAAAATAGCAAACGCTTTCTTTTTCATCACATAATCATATTAAGGATAGCTCAATGACCGCAAAAATCATCTCTGGTACTGAACTTTCAAAACAAATTAAAGCTAATTTAGCAGATAAAATAACCCATTATATTGAACAAGGAAAACGCGCTCCAGGACTTGCTGTAATCCTCGTTGGTGCTGATCCTGCTTCGCAAATTTATGTGGGCAATAAACGTAAAAGTTGTGAAGAAATTGGTATTCTCTCTAAATCTTATGACCTCCCTGAAACAACTACGCAAAATGAATTATTAGCGATTATTGACCAACTTAACGCAGATAAAAATATTGACGGTATTTTGGTGCAACTCCCCTTACCAAAACAAATTAATGCGGAAGCCATTATTGAACGTATCGATCCGAAAAAAGATGTAGATGGCTTTCATCCTTATAATGTTGGGCGGTTATGCCAACGTATTCCAACTTTACGAGCTTGTACACCTTATGGTGTGATGAAACTATTAGAAACAACGGGCATTGATTTACACGGCAAGCACGCAGTAATTGTAGGCGCATCTAATATTGTCGGTCGTCCAATGTCTTTAGAATTATTATTAGCAGGGGCAACCGTCACAGTAACACATAGATTCACTAAAGATTTAGAAAACCACGTTCGCCAAGCAGATATACTTGTCGTTGCGGTAGGTAAACCAAATTTAATTTCTGGCGATTGGATCAAAGAAAGTGCGGTAGTAATTGATGTTGGAATTAACCGTGTAGATGGAAAATTAGTAGGCGATGTAGAATTTGACAAAGCAGCCGAAAAAGCGGCGTATATTACGCCAGTACCTGGTGGTGTTGGACCAATGACTGTTGCAATGTTGATGAGCAATACGCTTTATTCTTATGAACACAATAAATAGCTTTTGTATAGAACTGTTATAAAAAATGGGTTAAAGCTTTCATTTGCTTTAACCCATTTATTTAAATGGCTTTATTGTACTTCTCACGTTTAAATTTATAATCTTCAATCATCATTTAAACTTAAAAGTAAACAATCCTATATCATTTAAGCCAGAACATATAAGCTACCGTGGCAATCACGACAACACAGACTAAATTCAGTAAGAAACCAACTTTGACCATTTCACTTTGTTTTACTTGACCAGAGCCAAATACAATCGCATTTGGTGGTGTCGCCACTGGTAGCATAAAGGCACAAGATGCACCAATACCAATAATTAATGCTAAACCAATTTCTGGCATACCCAATGATTGAGCGATAGAAATAAAGATAGGTACAAGTAACGCCGCACTCGCTGTGTTAGAAGTAAATTCAGTTAAGAAAATAATGAACGCCGCAACTAATAAACCAATAAGATAGAAATGTTGTCCATCAATCATAAAAACAATACTATCCGCTAAAATTTTACTTGCACCAGAATCCTTCAACACTGCACTTAATGTTAATCCACCACCGAAAAGCATTAATACGCCCCAATCGGTATTTGATTGAATTTGTTTCCAACTTGCAACACCTGTTGAACAAATAACAATTGCCGCCAATAGGGCTATGATACTATCAAAACTTGCAATATTTTTTTGTAAGCCTAGCAACCCTGAAATAAACGGATTAATTTTACCGCTAAATATCCACGTTAAAGCAATGACTGAAAAAATAATAAACGTCAATATACGCATAGGATTCATTTCAATATTTTCAAAGGTCTGTTCAAAATTGAGATGAAGTTTTGGTTTGAAAATAATGTAAAGAATCCCAATCATCAACGGCAACAAAATAATCATTATTGGTAAGCCATACCATAACCAATCAGAAAAAGTTAAATTTAAATTACTTGCTACAATTGCATTTGGTGGACTTCCTACAAGGGTTCCCATACCACCAATTGATGCACTATAAGCGATCCCTAATAGCACAAACACATAAGTATTATGATCTTTTTCACGATCAAGCTGGCTTAAAATACCCATTGCAAGCGGTAGCATCATTGCAGCAGTTGCAGTGTTACTCATCCACATAGAGAGAAAAGCTGTAATCAAAAAGAGATAAATAACTGCGATAAATAAATTACCGCGTGCTAGTGCCATAATCTTATTGGCAATCAATTTATCAAGTTTTTGAATATGCAATGCCGTCGCCAAGGAAAAGCCACCAAAAAATAAAAATATTGTCGGATCAGCAAAACCAACTAAAGCTTGTTTAGTACTAACTAATCCCAATGCCACAGCCAAAAGTGGAACTAATAACGCAGTAATAGTAACGTGCAATGCCTCACTTAACCAAAGTACTGCGATAAAAGCTAATAATGCCAAACCAGAATTAGCTTTTGGTTCAAAAGGTAATACATTTAATAACACAAAAAACAGCACAATATCTAAAATAAAAATAATGCCATTTTTATGACTTTTTAAAGATGCCATCTCACCCATAAAGTTCCTCCGTTAGAGCTATCACTTAAATAGGGTTCAATGTTAAATGAATGTTATAAAGATGCAACGAGCAATATTCAGAAATGTGATCGAGAGCAATAAATTTTAATAAAAAACACGGTGTACTATTATCTTTATCCCAAAAATTGGACTATTCGCTCAAACAGAATTAAGTATATTTATTAATCATTTTATTTCCCTAAATATTCAAATTCATGCTATCATCAATACCAATAAAATATTGGTTCATATCAAAGGCAGGTTTTGCTGCTTTATCTTGACTTACAATTCGAGCTGGCACACCCGCTGCGGTGGCATATTCAGGAACAGGGTTAAGCACAACAGAGTTTGCGCCAATTTTAGCGTATTTGCCCACTTCAATATTACCAAGAATTTTTGCTCCAGCCCCAATCATAACACCCTTGCGTACTTTTGGATGACGATCGCCCGATTCTTTTCCTGTACCACCAAGCGTTACGCCTTGCAAAATTGAGACGTCATTTTCAATTACAGATGTTTCCCCTACAACAATGCCCGTTGCGTGATCGAACATAATACCGTGGCCAATTTTCGCCGCAGGATGAATATCGACATCGAAAGCCACTGAAATTTGATTTTGTAAATAAAGGGCAAGGGATTTACGATTTTGATTCCATAAATAATGGGTGATTCGATAGCTTTGAATCGCATGGAAACCTTTTAAATAAAGCAATGGTGTAGACCATAATTCCACAGCAGGATCTCGCTGACGAACAGCTTGGATATCGCAAGCAGCACAATCAATGATCGAAGGGTTGGCTTGATAGGCTTCTTCAATAATTTCACGGAGAGAAATAGCTGGCATAATAGGATTGGCTAATTTGTTTGCCAATAAATAACTTAGCGCACCGCCCAGATTTTGATGTTTTAAAATCGTAGAATGAAAAAAACTGGCAAGCATAGGTTCGTTTTCGGCAAGCTCTTTAGCTTCTTGGCGAATATGTTGCCACACATCTAATATCATAATTTCTCCTTTTATTCGCCTTTACATTCTCGCCCCAAAAGGCTGATTGCTACATCTTGTGCGCTTTTGCCACAAAACAGCATTTGATAAATTTGTTCTGTAATCGGCATTTCCACACCTTGTCTTTGTGCAAGCAAATAGGCTTCTTTTGTATTATAAAAACCTTCCACGACTTGCCCGATGTTTTCCATAGCCGTTTGGGCATCTAATCCTTCGCCTAGCGTTAAGCCAAAACGTCGATTGCGCGATTGATTATCGGTGCAAGTTAGTACTAAATCACCTAATCCAGACATTCCCATAAACGTATTGGGATTTGCACCGAGCGAGGTACCTAATCGGCTGATTTCCGCAATGCCACGCGTAATTAGCGCTGTGCGAGCATTTGCGCCAAATCCCATACCATCTGAAATACCTGCGCCAATTGCGATCACATTTTTAATTGCACCACCAAGTTGAACGCCAATCATATCCGAATTTATATAGACTCGAAAATGTTTACTACAATGAATACGAGACTGAAATTCCCGCGCGAATTGCTCGTTATTGGCAGCAAGCGTAATAGCTGATGGTAGACCTTGTGCTAATTCTTTTGCAAAAGTTGGTCCAGAAAGTACAGCTAGTGGATATTGCGTTCCGAGTTGTTCTTCAACTACAGTTTGTAGTAAACGCCCTGTGTTACGTTCCAGACCTTTTGTTGCCCAAATTAATCGGTGATGGGCTTTTAAGTGCGGTTTGATTTTTATAAGAATTTCACCGAAAGCATGGCTTGGCACCACGATTAAAATATCTTGAGAATATTCCATTGCTTGTGCAAGATTACTTTCTAAATGAAGATCCTCAGGAAAGATGACATCCGGCAAAAAACGATAATTTTGTCGTTCTGTCTGCATTTGTGCGATATGGGCGGGATTGTGCCCCCATAAGTAAGTGGGAGAACCATTGCGAGAAAAGGTAATTGCCAGCGCAGTTCCATAAGATCCCGCACCTAGCACAGTGATTGGTGTTTGCGAAGTTATCATATCCACAATTTATCCAGTAAAAGATGGAATAAGTATAGATATATTTGCACTCCCTATCAACTACAGGAAAATATTACTTATTCATTGGACGGAATTTAAACGGCACAATGGATATGCCATTTTTTCCATTTTGTAGTTGATAAAATTGAGGATAGTTAAAATTATGTTGAACGATATTGTAAGGATTTTTATCGCCTTCCTGTTTGGCATTTTGATAAAGCTGATTAATCTCCCGCACTTTTTCGTCTTTTTCTCCATCACAATGGCGATAGATTTCGAGATGATTAGATTCATCTAAAATGTAAACATTGAAGCTATGATCGGAATTATCTTCAAAAAAGAATTGTAGAAATCCTTCGCTTGCGAAGGCATCCATTTCTGGCGGATAACGACGACTTTCTCGGTTTGTCTCGCCATCTTCAATTGGCGTTTGTAAAACTTCGTCAAAATCCACCGCACTTTCAGCTTCATTACAGACCGATTCATTTCCGATTTCTTGTAAGCTGATCCCGCGATCTTCAAAAAATAATTGCCAGTTTTTACCCGCTACGCGTAAACGTGACGTTTGGCAAGGTTGTTGAATATCGCCTACTTGGATGCTAACGCATCGATTGACTAATCCCATCACTAATTGGCGTAAATCTTGGCGATAACGTTCGCTATAACAATAGACTTGGATGAAATCTGGGCGATTAACGCCACGATAAATTTTGTTAGAAAGCACTTTTAGTGCAAGCAAAATAGCATTTTGCCCTTCAAAATGGAGCGTTCGGATTTCGTTCCACACATTGCGATAAGTAAAATCAATACTGCCTACAAGACTTTGTTCAAGCGATCCAAAACTAAATAAATCTCGCGATGAAATACCAGTTAATACTTCTTCTACTTTGGATGTTGGATCTACGGTAAGATTTATAGCAATAAACAGGCTACGAATTTCGCATTGATTCAATAAATCGCTATTTTTAGGTTGTTTGGCGATTGTGCTTGGAAAAGACTGACGCAAGTTAGTGACAAAGCGTTGTAATGTATTTAAAGTCACATTCTTGCTAAAAATTGACAATTCGGTTTTTTCTGTGAGCAAATGATTGAAATAAGCCCAAGAAACTAATTTATTCAGACTTTCTCCGTATTCGATCACCCGTTCTTTGGAGAACATAATATGATGCCTTGGTTGATTAATCAGGTACCAACCATCTTTAAAATGTTTATTACCGCAAACTTCCACAAAAGTCAGGTGTGCTTCTGATAAATTGTGAGATATCTGTGTGTTGAGTAAGGACACTTTGCCGGGAAGTTCTTCAAAAGCAGTATAAAGTTTGCGAGAAAGAATGTTGATATCTTGTGGCACGACGCTCGAGTGAATGTGATGCTTTCGTGCAAATTCCACTAAATTACGATAGCTCAACATTAAAAATTTCATTATGTTATCGTGGTTTTCTTTTACTGCCTTAATTTTCCAAAATGGACGCTTATTGAGATGTTTTACCGTTTCTGCAGACCATCCCCATTCTTGTGCAAGGATTTCCATATAACGAATACGCCAATTATTAGTTTGGTAACGCGCAAAATCTTCCGTTGCCTTCACATAGAAACAACGGCGCACAAAATCCAAACGTTTAAATTCAGAAAGTGCGGTTAAATATTGGGTTACTTTTGCAAGAATGGCAATGTAAGGATCAAAATGGTGGTCAGGATTGGTATTGCCTGTAAGTAAATCTCGCTTAAAAGTGCGGGCAATTAAGCAAGTGTTTGGGTATTCCTTGGAATAGGCTTCCAACAACAAAATTTTGAGCACAGATTTATAAGGAGAATCAATCCCTTTATAAAGATGCCATAAGCTAGCACCGAAATATTCGTTTGCAGAAAATTGTCCTAAACCGCCGAAATCTACCCAATCATTTGGATCAATTTCCCCTTCCGTAATTAAACGAGCGACCTCTTTTTCATAGTCTTTTTCATTTTCCACCCATAAATGCAACCAAAGTAGAGGTTTACCTGCTAAGCGTACGGCGGAGCGATAGAACTCATCAAGCAATAACATATATTGCGCAGATCCGCTATTTTCAATAGTCAGTGGGTCAGCATAATGTTCATTGCGGAAACGTTGTTGATCCATCAAATAAAAATTAATTTCCACATTAAATTGTATTGCCCATTCACTAATCCGCTTGGCTTTTTGAGTAAGAAGTGCATATTCATCTGAACTCAAGCCATCACGGACACAAATCCAAGTATCAAGATCTGAAGAAGAGGTTTGGCTTATTGAGCCAAAGCTACCCATTACATAAACGCCTAGAATTGGTGGCAAAACTTCGTGAAAATCCACCGCACTTTTGAGTGTTGAAGGCTTATGATCGGCATAGTGAATACTGTATTCATTGATGAGCCATTTTTTTTGATAATCAGATGCGAGGAAACTTGCAATGCCTGAGGGGGCGTGAATTACATAGCCCGGAAGTTGTGGATGGTTTAGGTGTAAAAGTAAAGGAATAACCGCTAAAACGTGTTGGAATGCATCGCCTGAACCTTGTAATGCACGCTCAAAACGGCGTTGATCCAAGGCACTAACCCATTGTTTTGCTTGTGCTAGATTACATTCCACGCGGTGTCCCTACCAGAACAACAAAAATTGGCGAACAATTTACCACTTAGGGAGTATAAATGCAAAAAAATGTGACATAAATCACAATTTTTTTTGAAAAATACTATAAGTTTTACCTATCAACAATCAAAATGACTTTTTTACCTAAGAGTGGTAGAATAATGCCTAATTTTATTGCGTAAATAACTTAATTCTACCGATATAAAAATCTATATTTTCTATTATTAGTGGATAGCTTGATATTTTTCTTATCAACGCAAAAGTATTATAAAATACCTTACTCAATATCACTTATTAAGGAATTGATATGGCAAAAGAGCAATCTAACAACCTCACTGAACAACTCACAGATACGCAAAAAAAAGCAGTTGAACAAACTGAAACAATGCAGTCTGTTCCGCAAACTATTGTGAAAAAAACAGGTACAGCATTAAGTTTATTCGCAATACTTGTTGCGCTAAGTATTGGTGGAGCTGGATACTATTTTGGTCAGCAGCAAATGGCTAAAATTCAACAGAAATTAACCGCACTTGAAAATCAAACGGGAGCAGATCTTTCCTCAAATAATACCAACAACAATAAACGACTTACACAATTAGAACAGGGTTTAAAAACTGCACAAGAAAATATAGCGCAACTGGAACAATTGATTGTGAGCAAAACAGGGGAAATAACATCCTTACAAACTCAAATGAAACAAATAAATCAGCTTGCCATCGCACAGCAACCTAGCGATTGGTTATTTTCCGAAGCTGATTTTTTACTAAATAATGCCCTGCGTAAACTTGTTTTAGATAACGATGTTGATACAGCGGTTTCTTTATTAAAATTAGCTGATGAAGCCCTCGTCAAGGTTAATAATTCACAGGCAAATGAAATTCGTAGTGCAATCAATCAAGATTTAAAACAACTCCTTTCACTTTCAAGTGTGGATCAAAATGCGGTAATGCAAAAACTGTCACAGCTTGCAAACACAGTCGATGAATTACAAGCTTTGAATGTAAATTTTGATGAAACATCTAAAAATAATGATAAATTATCGAACAACATTACTGACTGGCAACAAAATATTGAAAAAAGTGCAACCTCTTTCCTAAATCATTTTATTCGTATTTCGCCAAAACAAAATTCAAATAAAAAAGAATTACTTGCACCAAATCAAGATATTTATCTTCGTGAGAACATTCGTCTACGTTTACAGCTTGCAATTATGGCAGTTCCTCGTCAGCAAAATGAACTTTATAAGCAATCTTTAGAAGCTGTTTCTTCTTGGGTTCGTAGCTATTTTGATACAAACTCTGAAGTAACACAAAATTTCTTAAAATTAGTAGATGGATTGTCTGATACTTCTATTTATGTAGATGTACCAGAGCAATTAAAAAGTTTAACATTACTTGACAAATATCTTAATCGTACCGCTTTAGATGTACAAAAAGTGGAAATTGAAGCAGACAAGGCGATTGATACAATGCCTAAAGCAGACGCTGTTAAACCAACACAATCTGAATCACAACAATAAGGATAAGTCTATGTTTAGAGTGCTTTTTTTAATGCTGACATTGCTTGTAGGACTTGTAGCTGGGCCTTATATTTCTGGTCAGCAAGGTTATGTGCGCATTGAGACAGCAAATCGTATTATAGAAATGTCCATCACTACCTTAGTGATTTTTTTCATTATTTCTTTAGCGATAATTTATGCTTTTGAATGGGGCATCACTCGTTTCTTTCGTTTAAGTCGTAGCTCTTATCAATGGTTTTCTAATCGAAAACGTGTAAAAGCACAAAAACAAACCCTTGAAGGCCTGGTAAAAATGAATGAAGGGGATTATGCTAAAGCAGAAAAATTAATTGGCAAAAATGCTAAACATTCTGCTGAACCTGTACTAAACCTAATCAAAGCAGCCGAAGCCGCTCAACAACGTGGCGACGAATTTAGTGCAAATCGCTATTTAATTGAAGCAACAGAATTAGCAGGTTCTGATAATTTGCTCGTGGAAATTGCCCGTACTCGCATTTTATTGCAACAAAATAAATTACCTGCAGCGCGCAGTTCTGTAGATAGCTTATTAGAAATGGCTCGTCGTAATAAAGAAGTATTAAAACTCGCGGTAGATATTTATCTTCGTTCTAAAGCCTATCAAGCTCTAGATAAAATTTTGGATAATGTTGAGAATAGCGGTTTATTCAATGATGAAGAACTCAAAGATCTTCGCTCTAAAACCGAAAATGGTTTACTCGACGAGAAAATGAATGAAGAAGGAATTGATGGTTTGCTAACTTGGTGGAGTCAGCAACCTCGTCATCGCCGTAGCAATATTGAACTTAAAATTAGCCTTATTCAACGTTTAATTGACTGTAATGATCATGAATCAGCTACTGAATTGACATTTGAAATACTGAAAAAACTCAGTGACAATACAGCAATCAGTTTACCTCTTTGTACTCAAATTACACGTTTACAACCAGAAGATAACAGCAAGCTTCTCAAGCTAATAGAAAAACGTGCAAAACGTGCGGATGAAAAACAAAAATGCTGTATCAATCGTGCTTTGGGTTATTTATATGTTCGTAACAATGAATTTGTTAAAGCAGCAGATGTATTCAAAAACGTGATGGCTTGCCCTGAACAGTTAGAGCCAAATGATTTGATGATGGCATCCTATGTATTTGAACAAGCGGGCGATAAAGCGTTAGCTGAGCAAGTTCGCCAAGAGAGTTTGAAATCAGTGATGGCAATTCAAGATGTTGTGCCAGAAAGTGCGGAAGAAAAAACAGAAGAAAATTCAACCGCACTTTTAGAAAGTAAATCTGAGTAACTCAACTTAAAAGACAAAACGCACTTCAATTGAAGTGCGTTTTTTATTAGTTGTAGTCTAAATTATAAATTTTTCAATTTATTAGAATATAACACCAAACAAAGTGCAATTACCATAATTAATATTGCACCAGCAAATAAGATAGTATCTACCGAGCTTTCGTGATTAACAATAATTAAACGTAACATCGCAGTAATCCCTGCATAAATAAAATAGCGTAAAGGGAAATGATAGCCGCTTTTAAAATACTGCACAATCAAACCAATAAACCCGAAATATAAGAAAAACATTACTGCTTGTTCAGCAACATCATAAGGTACAACAGACGAAGTATTAAGCACCATCATAGATAAAGTATAAGTTATTTTTACAAGGGCAATAATAAGCACAATCGCTAGCGCAATCAACGCTGTGCAAAGCACGATTTTCAATACATCAGTAATAATTCGTGGCAATTTCTGGAGACTCTTCCATTTTTATTCCTTACAACAAAACTAAGGCTCGTATTCTAATGTAAAATTAGAAAACTGGTCAAAATTATTTAAAGATAATGTTCAAAAAACGATTATTTATAATCTTAAACAAAATTAATTATCAGAAACTATTAGATTCCTACACATTTAAACGCAATCACACAATAAAGTTTGTGAATAAATGTCACATTTACGCCACACGAAGACAATGATTTCTCACAAGAAAATTTTTACAATGTAGTAAATTATTGAAAATGATAGGCTTTTTAATGGCAGGGGCGGAGAGGCTCGAACTCCCAACACCCGGTTTTGGAGACCGGTGCTCTACCAATTGAACTACGCCCCTATTGGTATAGATAAATTATGATATAAATAATTGGCGGAATGGACGGGACTCGAACCCGCGACCCCCTGCGTGACAGGCAGGTATTCTAACCAGCTGAACTACCACTCCGCTAAAAATGACAATTGGCAGTGCCTTACTCTCACATGGGGAAACCCCACACTACCATCAGCGTTACAACATTTCACTTCTGAGTTCGGTATGGTATCAGGTGGACCTATTGCACTATCTCTGCCAAAGATTCTTTATTTTTTTAATTTACTCAATGAATAAACTAAAAAAATAAAACCCGGCGGTGCCCTACTCTCACATGGGGAAACCCCACACTACCATCGGCATTACAGCGTTTCACTTCTGAGTTCGGTATGGTCTCAGGTGGTTCCACCGCACTATCGCCGCCGGGATAATTCTTTAATAACTTCTCTCTTTGTTTCTTCTCTTTTACGACTTCACTTTTTTCGCTTTTCGTCTCTCTTCTTCTTATCGGCAACAAGCTGAACTCGATTTTCTTTCTATTTTTCCTTTCTATTAAGTCTTCTATATTTAAGTTGTTTGTCTACTCTTCTCTTTCGCTCTTTTCTCAAAAACACTTGAGCGTTGTATAGTTAAGCCTCTCGGGCAATTAGTATCTGTTAGCTCAATGACTCACATCACTTACACACCAGACCTATCTACGTCTTCGTCTTAAACAACCCTTACTGTCTTAAAGACAGGGAGAACTCATCTCTTGGCAAGTTTCGTGCTTAGATGCTTTCAGCACTTATCTCTTCCGCACTTAGCTACCCGGCAATGCGTCTGGCGACACAACCGGAACACCAGTGGTGCGTCCACTCCGGTCCTCTCGTACTAGGAGCAGCCCCAACCAATTCTCCTACGCCCACGGCAGATAGGGACCGAACTGTCTCACGACGTTCTAAACCCAGCTCGCGTACCACTTTAAATGGCGAACAGCCATACCCTTGGGACCCACTTCAGCCCCAGGATGTGATGAGCCGACATCGAGGTGCCAAACACCGCCGTCGATATGAACTCTTGGGCGGTATCAGCCTGTTATCCCCGGAGTACCTTTTATCCGTTGAGCGATGGCCCTTCCATTCAGAACCACCGGATCACTATGACCTACTTTCGTACCTGCTCGACTTGTCTGTCTCGCAGTTAAGCTTGCTTATACCATTGCACTAACCTCACGATGTCCGACCGTGATTAGCAAACCTTCGTGCTCCTCCGTTACGCTTTGGGAGGAGACCGCCCCAGTCAAACTACCCACCAGACACTGTCCGAGACCGCGTTCCGCAATCTTCGTTAGAACATCAAACGTTAAAGGGTGGTATTTCAAGGATGACTCCATAATCACTGGCGTGACTACTTCTTAGTCTCCCACCTATCCTACACATCAAAATTCAATGTTCAGTGTCAAGCTATAGTAAAGGTTCACGGGGTCTTTCCGTCTAGCCGCGGGTACACCGCATCTTCACGGCGATTTCAATTTCACTGAGTCTCGGGTGGAGACAGCCTGGCCATCATTATGCCATTCGTGCAGGTCGGAACTTACCCGACAAGGAATTTCGCTACCTTAGGACCGTTATAGTTACGGCCGCCGTTTACTGGGGCTTCGATCAGGTGCTTCTCTTGCGATTACACCATCAATTAACCTTCCAGCACCGGGCAGGCATCACACCCTATACCTCCACTTTCGTGTTTGCAGAGTGCTGTGTTTTTAATAAACAGTTGCAGCCAGCGGGTCACTTCGACCGGTTCAACCTTCGAGAGTAAATCTCTACAATCTACGCCGGCGCACCTTCTCCCGAAGTTACGGTGCTATTTTGCCTAGTTCCTTCACCCGAGTTCTCTCAAGCGCCTGAGTATTCTCTACCTGACCACCTGTGTCGGTTTTCAGTACGGTTTAGTAAAGCCTGTCGCTTAGTGGCTTTTCCTGGAAGTGTGGTATCAGTTACTTCAGCTCCGTAGAGCCTCGTCATCATCTCTCAGTGTTTAATAGAAGCCCGGATTTGCCTAAACTTCCCACCTACCAACTTAAACGCACATATCCAACAGTGCGATAACCTAACCTACTCCGTCCCCACATCGCAGCTTTACCAAGTACAGGAATATTAACCTGTTTCCCATCGACTACGCTTTTCAGCCTCGCCTTAGGGGCCGACTCACCCTGCCCCGATTAACGTTGGACAGGAACCCTTGGTCTTCCGGCGAACGGGTTTTTCACCCGTTTTATCGTTACTTATGTCAGCATTCGCACTTCTGATACGTCCAGCTAACCTCTCGATTAACCTTCATCCGCTTACAGAACGCTCCCCTACCCAACAGACTTTCGCCTGATGCCGCAGCTTCGGTGCTATATTTCAGCCCCGTTACATCTTCCGCGCAGGCCGACTCGACTAGTGAGCTATTACGCTTTCTTTAAATGATGGCTGCTTCTAAGCCAACATCCTAGCTGTCTAAGCCTTCCCACTTCGTTTCCCACTTAATATAGACTTGGGGACCTTAGCTGGCGGTCTGGGTTGTTTCCCTCTCCACGACGGACGTTAGCACCCGCCGTGTGTCTCCTGAGTATCACTCTTTGGTATTCGTAGTTTGCATCGGGTTGGTAATCCGGGATGGACCCCTAGCCGAAACAGTGCTCTACCCCCAAAGGTGTCACCTCAAGGCTCTACCTAAATAGATTTCGGGGAGAACCAGCTATCTCCCGGTTTGATTGGCCTTTCACCCCCAGCCACAAGTCATCCGCTAATTTTTCAACATTAGTCGGTTCGGTCCTCCAGTTAGTGTTACCCAACCTTCAACCTGCCCATGGCTAGATCACCGGGTTTCGGGTCTATACCTTGCAACTATTCGCCCAGTTAAGACTCGGTTTCCCTTCGGCTCCCCTATTCGGTTAACCTCGCTACAAAATATAAGTCGCTGACCCATTATACAAAAGGTACGCAGTCACCCTTTCGGGCTCCCACTGCTTGTACGTACAAGGTTTCAGGTTCTATTTCACTCCCCTCACCGGGGTTCTTTTCGCCTTTCCTTCACAGTACTGGTTCACTATCGGTCAATCAGGAGTATTTAGCCTTGGAGGATGGTCCCCCCTTCTTCAAACAGGATATCACGTGTCCCGCCCTACTTCTCGTTAGCTTAGTACCACAATATGGTTTTTAGATACGGGATTATCACCCTCTTTGATTGTGCTTCCCAACACATTCTCCTAACCATACTGTTATCACTTACTGGCTCTTTCGCTTTCGCTCGCCGCTACTGACGAAATCTCGGTTGATTTCTTTTCCTCGGGGTACTTAGATGTTTCAGTTCTCCCGGTTTGCCTCAACAAACTATGTATTCACTTGTTGATAGTAGATTCTTCATCTACTGGGTTTCCCCATTCGGATATCTTGGATTAAACGCCTCTTATCGACTCATCCAAGCTTTTCGCAGATTAGCACGTCCTTCTTCGCCTCTGATTGCCAAGGCATCCACCTTGTACGCTTAGTCACTTAACTATACAACCTCAAATGTTTTCAATCACTTTAAGTTTTCACTTCAAAGTACGGTCAATTTGATGCGTATTTTCATTCAACTAAACACTTGATTGCTTTTGTTCAATCAAGATTTTATGCAAAACAGGTTTTGTTTTTAGAGTTTCCTTCTCAGTTCCCTCCTCTCACTTTCCTGTCTTGCCTACTCAGACTTTCTCTCGAAAATCTCTTGTTTTCAGCTTGTTTCCAATTTTTTAAAGAACAGTTGATAAAACTTTTCAGTTATCATCGTTAAATAAACTAAAAAAATTAAATTTAAAATTAAACTTAAAACTAAGAATAAAATAACCTAATATTTAAAATAGCTTAATACTATCTCAATACCTTATTACTTTGTCTTTTTCTAATTTACTTAACGATGATAAGTGGTGGAGATAAGCGGGATCGAACCGCTGACCTCCTGCGTGCAAGGCAGGCGCTCTCCCAGCTGAGCTATATCCCCATTTATCATTCATCATTTATTATATTAATTAGTTAATATTTTTATAATAAATGATTGACCATTACGCCTTTATCCACTCTCAGAGTGGTGGGTCTGAGTGGACTTGAACCACCGACCTCACCCTTATCAGGGGTGCGCTCTAACCACCTGAGCTACAGACCCAAGGGTAATGTTTTCTTCTGCTCATTTGTCTACAACTATCAGCCAATCTGTGTGAGCACTCGCTGTCTCTCGTCTTCTGTAAGGAGGTGATCCAACCGCAGGTTCCCCTACGGTTACCTTGTTACGACTTCACCCCAGTCATGAATCATACCGTGGTAAACGCCCTCCTAAAGGTTAAGCTATCTACTTCTGGTACAACCCACTCCCATGGTGTGACGGGCGGTGTGTACAAGGCCCGGGAACGTATTCACCGCGACATTCTGATTCGCGATTACTAGCGATTCCGACTTCATGGAGTCGAGTTGCAGACTCCAATCCGGACTTAGACGTACTTTATGAGATTCGCTCCACCTCGCAGCTTCGCTTCCCTCTGTATACGCCATTGTAGCACGTGTGTAGCCCTACTCGTAAGGGCCATGATGACTTGACGTCATCCCCACCTTCCTCCAGTTTATCACTGGCAGTCTCCTTTGAGTTCCCGACCGTATCGCTGGCAACAAAGGATAAGGGTTGCGCTCGTTGCGGGACTTAACCCAACATTTCACAACACGAGCTGACGACAGCCATGCAGCACCTGTCTCTAAGTTCCCGAAGGCACATTCGCATCTCTGCAAACTTCTTAGGATGTCAAGAGTAGGTAAGGTTCTTCGCGTTGCATCGAATTAAACCACATGCTCCACCGCTTGTGCGGGCCCCCGTCAATTCATTTGAGTTTTAACCTTGCGGCCGTACTCCCCAGGCGGTCGATTTATCACGTTAGCTACGGGCGCCAGAGTTAAACCCCAACCCCCAAATCGACAGCGTTTACAGCGTGGACTACCAGGGTATCTAATCCTGTTTGCTCCCCACGCTTTCGCACATGAGCGTCAGTACATTCCCAAGGGGCTGCCTTCGCCTTCGGTATTCCTCCACATCTCTACGCATTTCACCGCTACACGTGGAATTCTACCCCTCCCTAAAGTACTCTAGTTACCCAGTCTGAAATGCAATTCCCAGGTTAAGCCCGGGGCTTTCACACCTCACTTAAATAACCGCCTGCGTGCCCTTTACGCCCAGTTATTCCGATTAACGCTCGCACCCTCCGTATTACCGCGGCTGCTGGCACGGAGTTAGCCGGTGCTTCTTCTGTATTTAACGTCAATTTGATGTACTATTAACACATCAACCTTCCTCAATACCGAAAGAACTTTACAACCCGAAGGCCTTCTTCATTCACGCGGCATGGCTGCGTCAGGGTTCCCCCCATTGCGCAATATTCCCCACTGCTGCCTCCCGTAGGAGTCTGGACCGTGTCTCAGTTCCAGTGTGGCTGGTCATCCTCTCAGACCAGCTAGAGATCGCAGGCTTGGTGAGCCTTTACCCCACCAACTACCTAATCCCACTTGGGCTCATCCTATGGCAGGTGGCTAAAAGTCCCACCCTTTCGTCTCTCGACACTACGCGGTATTAGCGACAGTTTCCCGTCGTTATCCCCCTCCATAAGCCAGATTCCCAAGCATTACTCACCCGTCCGCCACTCGTCAGCAAGAAAGCAAGCTTCCTCCTGCTACCGTTCGACTTGCATGTGTTAAGCCTGCCGCCAGCGTTCAATCTGAGCCATGATCAAACTCTTCAATTCAAGTTCAATCGCTCAATAAACTACTTAGCTATAAATAAAACACTACTTAAAAAAGTAATTATGAATTTTCAGTTAAGCACCTATTAAGACTTCAAAATTAAAAAATATTTTTAAAACAAGTCAATCAACAAGTGCCCACACAGATTGTCTGATATATTGTTAAAGAGCAAAAAAGAACGACGCACTTGGAAACTTAAAAACTTCACAACAGTGCGTCGTTGTGTGCGGTGCATTATAGGGATTTTCAAATCCCTTGCAAGTACTTTTTGTAAAAATATTTAAAAAAATGATCTTTTGATGGAAATATAAGCATTTTATTAAAAAGTGCGGTTAGAATAGTCAAACTTTTATTGCTATTATTTCTTACGTAATGAAACTTCTCCACCATTAAACATCTGAATTTTATTGCCACATAATACTTTTAAATAACCACGTTCATCTATGCCTTGTTCAATACCTGAAATAACACCTTGCTCAGTAAGCACCTTTACTTCACTATTTGAAAACGCATTATATGATTGCCATGCTTGTTGAAATTCCTCATCAATACCATTTTGCTCAAAGATATTTAAACGTGTATATAAATGTTGTATAAGTTTGGGTAATAAAGTTTGTCGCTCTACATCAGGATCAATTTCACACACTTCCGCATAAGGCTGACTAATTTCTGTTTGTTTTGACAACGACACATTAATACCTACGCCAATCACTAAATTGAGCATGCCATTTTTATGATTAGCAATTTCGACTAAAATGCCACCTAACTTTCTTTCATCAAACAAAATATCATTTGGCCATTTCACTTGTACATTTAGCACTTCCGCAATCGCCAAACCGATGACTAAACTTAACCCCTCAATTGATTTTTTAGGATCAAACGTCCAATAAAAACTAAACATGATTTGCCCAGCAAAAGGCGATAACCATTGGCGACCACGCCGACCGCGCCCTGCAGTTTGATATTCAGCCACACAAAGATCGCCTTTTTTTAATGAAAGAATATTTTGTAGTATCCACTCATTTGTAGAGGAAATTATCGGCTGATAATGGATGCCATAAGGAAAAAGTGCGGTTGAAATTTGCTGAGAATTTAATAAAGGAAGCATTGGTACTAAGCGATAATCTTGTCCATCAACGAGAATATCCAAACCAATTTCACGTAATTGTTGAATATCTTCCTCTAGATTTTTAGAAAACTTTTCCAATTCAAACCGCACTTTCGGCTGACAGTCAGCTAAATATGTCAATAAAGCGAAATTCATTATTTATTCCTTGTACCAAACGGAGCGAAAATCATAGCATAAATCCTAAAATTTCGTTTTCAAAATCAAGTAAAATCTGTATAATCCCGCCGCAATATTTTTTAACTTCAACTTAGCGAGAATATTGCAATGTCATTACGCATTAAACAAGAAGCCCTTACTTTTGACGATGTTCTACTCGTCCCAGCTCACTCAACTGTGCTTCCAAATACTGCCAACCTTTCAACTCAACTTACCAAAGAAATTCGCCTAAATATTCCAATGCTTTCAGCAGCAATGGATACCGTAACTGAAACCAAACTTGCGATCTCTTTAGCACAAGAAGGCGGTATTGGCTTTATTCATAAAAATATGACGATCGAACGCCAAGCAGATCGTGTTCGTAAAGTGAAAAAATTTGAAAGCGGTATTGTTTCTGAACCAGTAACTGTTTCTCCCGATTTAACCCTTGCTGAATTAGCGGAATTAGTAAATAAAAACGGCTTCGCAGGCTACCCTGTTGTAGATAGCGAAAATAACTTAATCGGTATCATCACTGGGCGTGACACTCGTTTCGTAAAAGATTTACATCAAACCGTTTCGCAAGTAATGACAAAAAAAGACCGCTTAGTAACGGTAAAAGAAGGGGCAACTCGCGAAGAAATCTTAGCATTAATGCACCAACATCGTGTTGAAAAAGTATTGATGGTCAATGACAGCTTTAAACTGAAAGGAATGATTACCGTTAAAGACTTCCAAAAAGCAGAACAAAAACCAAATGCGTGTAAAGATGAATTTGGTCGTTTACGTGTTGGTGCTGCGGTTGGCGCAGGTGCTGGCAATGAAGAACGTATTGACGCATTAGTGAAAGCTGGTGTAGATGTACTGTTAATCGACTCTTCTCACGGTCACTCAGAAGGCGTATTACAACGCGTTCGTGAAACTCGAGCGAAATATCCAAACTTACCTATCGTTGCGGGTAACGTAGCAACGGCTGAAGGTGCAATCGCATTAGCAGATGCAGGAGCTAGTGCAGTGAAAGTAGGTATTGGCCCTGGTTCAATTTGTACAACTCGTATCGTAACCGGTGTAGGCGTGCCACAAATCACGGCTATCGCAGATGCAGCATCAGCATTAAAAGATCGTGGTATTCCAGTTATTGCCGACGGTGGTATCCGTTTCTCTGGCGATATTGCAAAAGCCATCGCTGCAGGTGCAAGCTGTGTAATGGTTGGCTCAATGCTTGCTGGTACTGAAGAAGCACCAGGCGAAATCGAACTTTACCAAGGGCGTGCATTTAAATCTTACCGTGGTATGGGTTCATTAGGTGCTATGGCGAAAGGCTCATCAGATCGTTATTTCCAATCGGATAACGCGGCAGATAAACTCGTACCAGAAGGTATTGAAGGCCGTATTCCATATAAAGGTTATTTAAAAGAAATCATTCACCAACAAATGGGAGGCTTACGTTCTTGTATGGGTTTAACTGGCTGTGCAACCATCGAAGAATTACGCACAAAAGCAGAATTTGTTCGCATCAGTGGTGCAGGCATTAAAGAAAGCCACGTTCACGATGTTGCTATTACTAAAGAAGCACCGAACTATCGTATGGGGTAACTGTAGGGTGAGCTTTAGCCTGCCTTTTGCTGTTTAAAGTGCGGTTGGTTTTTGCAAAGTTTTAGAGGAAATTAACCGTCCACACTATCAATAATAAGAGCATTATAAATGACAAATATCCACAATCACAAAATCCTGATCCTCGACTTCGGTTCACAATATACTCAACTGATTGCGCGTCGTGTGCGTGAAATTGGTGTGTACTGCGAACTTTGGGCTTGGGATGTAACCGAACAACAAATCCGTGAATTTGCTCCAACGGGTATCATTCTTTCTGGCAGTCCTGAAAGCACAACTGAAGAAAACAGCCCACGTGCGCCTGAATATGTGTTTAACGCAGGCGTTCCAGTGCTCGGCGTTTGCTATGGAATGCAAACTATGGCGATGCAACTTGGCGGCTTAACCGAAACATCTGATCACAGAGAGTTCGGCTATGCTTCAGTTTCTCTTGAAAATTCCACCGCACTTTTTGCAAATTTAAACGATAATTCGACCGCTTCTGAGCCAAAATTAGACGTTTGGATGAGCCACGGCGATAAGGTAACGCGCTTACCAGAAAACTTCAAAGTAACTGGCACAACGCTAACCTGCCCTATCGCAGCAATGTCAGACGAAAGCCGTCGTTTCTACGGTGTGCAGTTCCACCCTGAAGTAACGCATACTAAAAAAGGCTTGGAATTATTAACCAACTTCGTAGTAAACATCTGTGGTTGCGAAACCAAATGGACAGCTGAAAACATTATCGAAGATGCCGTTGCTCGCATCAAAGAACAAGTGGGCGATGATGAAGTGATTTTAGGCTTATCTGGTGGTGTGGACTCTTCTGTGGTTGCATTACTTTTACACCGTGCTATCGGCAAAAACTTACACTGCGTATTTGTGGATAACGGTTTGCTTCGCTTACACGAAGGCGATCAAGTCATGGAAATGTTTGGCGATAAATTCGGTTTAAACATCACTCGTGTTGATGCAGAAAGCCGCTTCCTAGGCGAACTTGCAGGGGTATCAGATCCTGAAGCGAAACGTAAAATTATCGGTAAAGTATTCGTTGATGTATTCGATGATGAATCGAAAAAACTCACTAATGTGAAATGGTTGGCACAAGGTACGATCTACCCTGATGTGATCGAATCTGCAGCAAGCAAAACTGGTAAAGCACATGTGATTAAATCACACCACAACGTAGGTGGCTTACCAGACTATATGAAACTGGGCTTAGTTGAACCATTACGTGAATTGTTTAAAGATGAAGTACGTAAAATCGGTCTAGCATTAGGCTTACCAGCTGAAATGATCAACCGCCACCCATTCCCTGGTCCAGGTTTAGGCGTACGTATATTAGGCGAAGTGAAAAAAGAATACTGCGATTTATTACGCCGTGCGGATGCAATCTTTATCGAAGAATTACGCAACAGCGGTTGGTATGAAAAAACCAGCCAAGCCTTCAGTGTATTCTTGCCTGTGAAATCTGTTGGTGTAATGGGCGATGGGCGTAAATACGATTGGGTTATTTCTCTACGCGCAGTAGAAACCATCGATTTTATGACCGCACATTGGGCACATTTGCCTTATGATTTATTAGGTAAAGTATCTAACCGCATCATCAACGAAGTGAACGGCATTTCCCGCGTCGTATATGACATTAGCGGGAAACCGCCAGCGACAATCGAGTGGGAATAGAAAATCTCTATTTCAGATACTTTCTAATTATTTCAGTAACTTTAATAAGTGCGGTTAATTTTCACCGCACTTTATTTTTGTTTAAAAGCCCTTCTATGCCAATAACAATGAGACTTAACCAAATAGGCACATAAGTAAAATAGTCGCTTGTGGTCATTTGATTATCCAGCACAAAGACAGCTATTAAAAAAAGCAATATCGGCTCGATATAACTCAACACCGCAAAAATACTGACTGGAATTTGTTGGCTGGATTTTAAGTTGGTTGAAAGCGAAATCGCACTCACCATGCCAAGTGCTGGTAGCAATAACCAATAACGATATTCTTGCGTAACTAAAGAAAGTGTATCGCTTTGAGAAAGAATATAAATAAAGCAAGGAATCGAAATTAAAATAATATCCAATGTAATCCCTTGTAGAGCAGGGATTTTCATCAATTTACGGCTTAGATAATAAAATGGATAAACCGTACAAACCCACAAGCTTGTCCATGAAAAACTTTGAGTGTGCCATAATTCATGTGCAACACCACAGGCAGCCAGTAAAAGCGCGATTTTCTGAATAAATGATAAGCGTTCTTTTAACCAAGCCCATCCTAAAACAGCCATGATCAGAGGAAAAAGGAAATATCCCATTACAATATTTATCCCTTCACCATTTAGCGGTGCCCACATAAAGAGCCAGAATTGACTTCCCGCATCTAATGTCCCCAGTAAAAATAAAACCCAACTCCTCCAACTTTTTCCTAAAGTTGTCGTGATAAGAGACAAAATAGAGCGGCAACCAATAGTCGGGAATAAAATTAAAAGTAGCCCAAAGATCATGGTCAGCATACGCCACGCAAACACATCTGTTCCGCTAAGTGGTTGGAGCCATATGCTAAATAAATACAATATGCCAAATAAACATTGTGAAAAAATACACAATAATACGCCTTGAGTGACTACTTTCATCTTGGACCTCATCTCATCAATATGATTATTATAAAATCCCAAGACAATAAAAAATCTCAACTTTATTTTTATTGTGATAATATTTCTCCCAATTATTACATTTTTGAGAAATTATCTTATGCAAACACTGGATAAATTAGATCGTCATATTTTGAATGTATTACAACAAGATGCCATGATTCCGTTAAAAGAACTGTCAGAGAAAGTGAATAGTTCCGTTGCAACCTGTCAACGACGTGTGCAAGCATTAACTGATTCAAGCGTTATTACAAAACGAGTTGCAGTTGTTTCCCCAAAAGCCGTTGGGCGTACGATTAGCGTATTTGTCATGGTCGAAATGGATAATCAACATTCTTATTATCAAGAGCAATTTGAACGGAAAATGCGTCAAGAAGACGAAGTGGTGAGCTGTTACGAAATCTCAGGGGACTATGATTTTATGTTGCTACTCCATGCAAAAGATATGGAAAGCTATCACGCATTCACACGCCGAGTATTGACGGGTGAATTTCATGTAAGAACTTATAAAAGTTTATTTGTAATGAATTTTACCAAAGCAGATAGTGGAATTATCTTATAGAACAAGTGCGGTAAATTTTTACCGCACTTTGTGTATGATTAACTTAGTTTTGTCGTTTGTTTTAAGAATAAATACCCAAGTATTGCCGAAACCGTTGATCCAAGTAGAATACCTAAACGAGAAAGAGTATTGACACTTTCTCCCGCATTAGCATCAAACGCAAGGCTTGCCAAGAACATTGACATCGTAAAACCGATTCCACATAAAACCGCAACGGCAAAAATTTGTTTAAAATTAATTCCATCTGGTAATTTAGCTAATCCCAATTTAACAGAAATATAACTAAATCCGAAAACACCGATAGGTTTACCAATAATTAAACCGCTTGCTATAGCCAATAATAATGGCGACGAAATCATATTCACATCTATGCCCTCAAAACTCACACCTGCATTGGCAAATGCAAAGAGCGGTAAAATAACGAAAGATGACCAAGAGGCTAAAATATGCTCGAAATCATCTAATGGGCGTTCTCCTTTTTTACCTTTCAATGGAATGCTAAAACCAATAATAACGCCTGCTAAAGTAGCATGCACGCCAGACTTTAATACGGAAGCCCATAAAATTGCACCTACAACCATATAAGCGCAAAGTGCGGAAACTTTGAAACGATTTAGTAATATCAGTGCAATAATTGCCACAGCAGAAAAAATTAGTGCTTGTACACTCAATCCGTGCGAGAAAAATAATGCAATAACAACTATCGCACCGAGGTCATCAATAATAGCAAGGGCAAGTAAAAATATTTTCAATGGAAGTGGCACTTGTTTACTCAATAACGCCATAATCCCTAGCACAAAAGCAATGTCTGTTGCCATTGGAATTGCCCAGCCATTAGCTAAGCTTGGATCTTGTTTAGCGATAAACCAATAAACTACAGCCGGTATAACCATTCCGCCAATAGCTGCAATAGCAGGGAAAATAGCTTGTTGATAGGTTGAAAGCGCACCTTCAAATAATTCTTTTTTTACTTCCATTCCCACTAATACAAAAAACACCGCCATAAAACCATCATTAATCCAGTGAATTAAGGTTTTATTAATTGAGAAACTACCAATTTGTAAACTTACAGGTAAATTTAAAAAATCATTATATTGGTTGCTTAACGGCGAATTAGCCAGCAACATCGCAACAACAGCTGAAAAAAGCAATAATATACCACCAGCAGATTCTAATTTAAAAAAACGTTGGATCAGTTTTATCACATAAACCCCTTTAAAAATAAATAGCAAAAAATTCACAAAGGGGCATCCTAGCATATTTTCGAAGTTAAAGGAAAAAGTGCGGTAGATTTTGTCGGGATTTTTAGCGAATTGTCGATAAAATGCCATATATTGTGACAAAATTCACATTTTTAATTTTACGCAATAGGGATTTTATCTACTTTGTAGTAGAATGCAGGCCTTTTTATTTTTAGAGTCAAAAATTATGTTTTCACGTAAAGATATTATCGTTTTAGGAATGATGATCTTCGCCTTATTTTTAGGTGCGGGTAATATCATTTTTCCGCCTATGGAAGGATTTTTCTCAGGACAACATTGGATGAGTGCTTCCTTAGGCTTTGTTTTAACTGGCGTTTTAATGCCATTTATTACGCTTGTTGTGGTAGCGATTTTAGGTCGTGGCGAAGAACTTACTAAAGATTTACCAAAATGGGCTGGCACAGGTTTCCTCGTTATACTTTATTTAACCATTGGCTCTACCTTTGCAATGCCCCGCATCACTAATGTTGCTTATGAAATGGCGTGGTTGCCTTTAGACTTAACAGAAAATAATGCGAATGTTCGTTTTGTATTCTCACTCATTTTTAACTTAATCGCGATGGGCTTTATGATTAGCCCAAATACGATCATTTCAAGCGTGGGTAAATTTATGACACCCGCTTTATTAGTGTTACTTATTGCTGTAGCAATTACCGTATTTATTTCGCCTTTATCTGAAATTCAAGCGCCAAGTAATGCTTATGAAAATAGCCATTCTTTATTAATCGGCTTAACCAGTGGTTATCAAACCATGGATGTACTTGCAGCCATTGCTTTTGGTGGAATTGTCGCCCGAGCATTATCAGCGAAAAATGTGACAAAAACCAAAGATATTGTGAAATACACCATTTCAGCAGGATTTGTTTCTGTCATTTTACTCGCCAGTTTATATTTTTCGCTTTTCTATCTAGGTGCAACCAGTGCTGCAGTTGCAGAAGGGGCAATGAATGGTGGACAAATTTTCTCTCGTTATGTAAATGTCTTATTCGGTTCAGCTGGGACTTGGATTATGGCTGGTATTATTGTATTAGCGAGCTTAACAACACTTGTTGGTGTAACTAGCGCATCTGCTGATTATTTCGCAAAATTTTCCTCTCGCTTTTCCTATCCATTTTGGATCGCCCTTTTTACCGCGATAACAATCACTGTTTCACAATATGGTTTAACGGATCTACTTCGCATAACGATCCCAGCCTTGTTATTAATTTACCCAGTAGCTATTGTGCTTGTTTTATTGCAATTCTTACGAAAAAAACTTCCATCAATAAAATTTACATACAATAGTACATTGCTCGTTACGGTTTGTTTTAGTTTATGTGACAGCTTAAATAACGTTAAAATGTTACCAGAAAGCATCAATTCATTATTGAAACACTTCCCTCTTTCATCTGAAGGAATGGCTTGGTTGGTTCCGACTTTAGTAATGTTAGTTGCAAGCATTTTTATTGGAAAAGCATTGCATAAAACCCATTCTTAATCTCACAAAGTGTTTTATTTATCTTTCAACACTCTCAATGGTTGCATATCACTATTGCCTACAATCACTCGACTAGAATCAGAGCGTAGGCAAGTGCTGCCATAATGCCCTCCCACGGTAAAAGTACAAACTTGCAAGTATTGCTCTTCCACTTGTGGTAAGCACCAAAGTTGTTGATAAATGTTTTCTTGTTTGCCAAATTTACCCTTTGTGACACCTAAAGTGGCATTATTTTTGCCAATAAGTTTAACATTATCTCCCCGACGACCTGCAATTGGTTTTTGCACATAGCCATTTTGAATTAAATTTGGCGCGAGATGAAAACTTGCCTCTAACAAATAACGATGATTAGGGAATAAAATGGCTTATTTTCATTTAGCCATTTCCCACTAAATTGACCGTGATTGTTAATATAATGGGCTTGTAACAGAAGTGCGGTTGATTTTGGGAAAGGTTGGGGTTCTGAAAATTCAGTATCGTTCGTTTGAATCATCCAACCAAGAATTTTAGTATCATCAAAAGTATCTTGTAGAAAATAACCTTGTTCTGAAACAATCATCGGCAATTCACGCGTCCATTGCTGACCACTTGGCAAGCGAGAATGAATCACATTTTGCTCGGCGATTCGAACCCTATCAGGCAACACCTCAGTGATAATTGCCACATGCCCCGTGTGTTTAAATTCCCCCCCCTTCTTGCCAAATTAATAAGGAACCTGCTTGAGGTTTACGCTTACAACCATTAGCAAATGCCTGTAAAGGCAACAAGGCATCATTTACTACTTGGCGTAAAAAACGTAAAGAAAAGATCTCGTACGCCATACCAACATCGGCAAATACAACGCAAATTTATCATCTTCGCCTAATTGTGCAGGTTTTAATGAAGCCAACACCGCAGCACTTGCGCCGACGCGGTTTACACGTTTGCTTAAGCGGTTTAACTGACGGACATTTACTGCATCATAATCTTCTGTGCCATCGGCGACATTAACGATTTTCCGTTTCAATGTATCAGAACCCACTGATACGGTATTTTCTTCATTCGCCACAGACTCTGCACCTAAAGCAACAGAACCATAAGCATTTGCCCGAGTTTCATAACCTAATGCCAAACTTTCTTCTGCCAAAGCCCTGCTGTGGCTGCCAAAAGTAGCACTGCGGTAGCCCGTTGATTGGCTGCTGTCGCCGACTGCTAGACTTTCAATAGCTGTGGCTGTAGAAAACGCCCCAAATGAACTGGCAAAAAGATTGTGTGAAGAAGATCTAAATCCTAGTGCCATCGCACCGTAAGTTTGACCATATTTATCAATTAAATTCTGCTCACTATCGTGAGCCATGTCAATTTTTGTCGTAGTTCCACTTGCATTAATATCAATATTTTTGCCGATTTTATTGTTATTTTTACCTTTTTCTAATTTTTCCACCAAGCTATGTACACCAAAAGCTATCGAATAGTCTCCATCTTTACTTGTAGATAAAGAACCAATTGCAATAGACCTATACGCGAAAGCTTCAGCATAATGACCAACTGCAACACCTCCCTTTTCTGAATTAGAATTTATACCAATAGCAGTACTAAATTTTCCTTTTTGACCATCTGATCCAGATTTAGCCCCATAGCCTATAGCTAAAGAACCTATGCTTTTTACGTGAGTATCTCCACCGATAGCAACTGCTCCAATGGATGGTTTAGCTCCACTTTCTGTAGAATTAGTTACTTTACTACCATCTCCAATGGCAACATTATATCCACCATCGCGCACCATACCATAAGTAGCGATCCATTTTAGATCTTGTGAAAAAGACTGAACAGAATAAAAAGATGTGGAAATAAGTAGAGTGATTAAAGAAAGGCGGGTTAGACTATTTTGCTTGCTTAATGATTTTCATTGTTTTGCTCCTTTGTCAAGAAAATAATTGAGGGCAGTCATTCTAACAGAAAATAAAAAAGAAAGGCATTGTTTTATATGTACGTTAAAAGTTCATTGGTTTTGCCGATAAATAAACCTATCCCCCATCTTGCATTATCCCCCTTACAGTGTCAAACTCTCCGCACTTTTTAAAACTGTAAAAAATAATGACAAAAAAACGTAAAAACTTAATCAACCAAGATCCTCATTACAAACGAGAATTGGAAAAATACGGCAATCCAATCCCGAGCCGTGAATTTATTTTAAGCGTTATTCGAGACAATAATGCGCCAATGAATCGGGATGAAATTTTGACCGCACTTTCCATTCGAAATGAAGATCAAATAGAAGCGATGCGTCGCCGATTACGCGCGATGGAAAATGATGGGCAATTAGTGTTCACTAAACGTAAACGCTATGCCTTACCAGAAAAATTAGATTTATTTAAAGGTACGGTAATTGGTCATCGCGAAGGTTTTGGTTTTTTACAGGTCGATGGCAAAAAAGATGATTTATTCATTCCGAACCATCAAATGCAAAGAGTCATGCATGGAGATTTTGTCTTAGCGCAACCTGCTGGATTAGATCGTCGTGGTCGCCGTGAAGTGCGAATTGTGCGCGTATTAGAAAGCCGTAAAAAACAAATTGTGGGTCGCTTTTTCTTAGAAAACGGTTTCAGCTATGTGGTGCCTGATGACAGCAGAATTGGTCGTGATATTCTCGTGCCAAATGAACATCGTAATGGCGCACGAATGGGGCAAGTTGTGGTTGTCGAATTGCAAGAACGCTCTGCTAGTTTTAACCAGCCAATTGGCGTAATTACTGAAATCCTAGGCGATAATATGGCGAAAGGAATGGAAGTGGAAATCGCCTTGCGTAACCACGATATTCCCCATAAGTTTCCAAGTGCGGTGGAAAAATACGTAAAAAAATTCACTGAAGAAGTCCCAGAAGAAGCCAAAAAAGGTCGTGTGGATTTACGTCATTTACCGCTTGTTACCATTGATGGCGAAGATGCGCGGGATTTTGATGATGCTGTTTATTGTGAAAAACATGGCAAAGGCTGGAAACTTTGGGTAGCGATTGCGGATGTCAGTTATTACGTACGTTTACGTTCCGCTTTGGATGTAGAAGCGCATAATCGTGGTAACTCAGTTTATTTTCCGAACCGAGTTGTACCAATGCTACCTGAAATTTTATCGAACGGCTTATGCTCTCTTAACCCACAAGTGGATCGTTTATGTATGGTGTGTGAGATGCAAATTTCAGCTAAAGGTAAGCTCACAGATTATCGCTTTTATGAAGCGGTGATGAATTCTCACGCCCGCCTCACTTATACCAAAGTAGCCAAAATGCTTGAAGGCGATGAAGAATTACGCACTCGTTATCAAGGACTTATTCCACATTTAGAAGAATTGCATCATCTCTATAAAGCATTACTTAATGCCCGAAAACAACGTGGTGCCATCGATTTTGAAACCATTGAAACTAAGTTTATTTTTAATGCAATGGGGAGAATTGAGCGTATTGAACCCGTTGTTCGTAACGATGCCCACAAAATCATTGAGGAATGTATGATTCTTGCGAATATCGCAGCTGCTAATTTTATGGAAAAACATAAAGAGCCTGCGTTATATCGCATTCATGCCACCCCGAGCGAAGAAAAATTAACATCGTTCCGCACTTTCTTAAGTGAGTTTGGTTTAACTTTAGAAGGTGGCTTAAAACCAACCACAAAAGACTATGCTGCTCTCTTAGAAAAAGTTAAGGAACGACCTGATCATGAACTTATTCAAACAATGTTGCTCCGCTCTTTAAGCCAAGCTGTCTATCATGCTGACAATATTGGACACTTTGGTTTGGCTTTGGAAGAGTATGCACACTTTACTTCGCCAATTCGCCGTTATCCAGACTTAACACTTCATCGAGGCATCAAATATTTACTCGCTAAAGAACAAGGCGCAAAACGTAAAACAACGGATACTGGCGGTTATCATTACTCTTTTGATGAAATGGATTTACTTGGCAATCATTGTTCAATGACGGAACGCCGTGCTGACGACGCCACTCGTGAAGTGGCAGATTGGCTAAAATGTGAATATATGCAAGATCATATTGGCGAAGAATTTAGCGGTGTTATTTCATCTGTGACGGGATTTGGTTTATTTATACGCTTAGATGATTTATTCATCGATGGTTTAGTCCATATTTCGACTTTAGAAAACGATTATTACCAATTCGATGCAACAAAACAGCGTTTAATTGGCGAAAATAGCGGAATGCAATATCGCTTAGGCGATAAAGTTCGCATCAAAGTTGAAGCGGTACATTTAGAAAATAAAATGGTCGATTTCTCTCTGATGGGGAGTGAACGTAAGCCTCGTCATGCTGGAAAAACCGCGAAAGAAAAAGCCAAGAAAGTCTTTAAAGAACTACCGTCTAAAACATCCCAGAAACGAAAAAGTGCGGTAAAAAAGAAAGAAGTTTCTAAGAAAACATCTAGAAAACGAAAATAATTCACTTCCTATTTTAAGAATGAATTAAAAATTCAAATAAAAAAAGAGAAATTTATGTCAGAACAAATCTACGGCATTCATGCTGTTAATAGTATTTTAACCCATTCGCCAGAGCGTCTAATTGAAGTTTTCGTACTTAAAGGACGTGAAGATAAACGCCTACAGCCACTCTTAAACGAACTTTAT
Source organism: Haemophilus influenzae (assembly GCF_900475755.1). Classification (NCBI taxonomy): domain Bacteria; kingdom Pseudomonadati; phylum Pseudomonadota; class Gammaproteobacteria; order Pasteurellales; family Pasteurellaceae; genus Haemophilus; species Haemophilus influenzae. Next base: position 801,334 of record NZ_LS483411.1, on the reverse strand, counting down.
TCCCTAGGAATTGGTGTGCAATTTGTTAATCGCCAAACTCTTGATAAAAAAGCCGATGGCGAAGTTCATCAAGGTGTTATTGCTCGAGTACAAGCAGCAAAAGAACTTAATGAAAATGATCTTGATGAAATTCTTGCCAATAAACAAAACCCGCTTTTATTAGTTTTAGATGGCGTGACTGATCCACACAACTTGGGAGCTTGTTTGCGAACAGCTGATGCAGCGGGCGTAGTGGCAGTGATCGTACCGAAAGATAAATCGGCACAATTAACATCTATCGCGCGTAAAGTTGCTTGCGGTGCAGCAGAAACTGTGCCGTTAATTCGTGTAACCAATCTTTCTCGCACACTACGCGATTTACAGCAAAACCATAATATTTGGGTGGTTGGCACTGCTGGCGAAGCAACTGAAACCATTTATCAAAGCAAACTGACAGGGTCACTAGCACTTGTTATGGGAGCTGAAGGCGAAGGAATGCGTCGTTTAACACGTGAACATTGCGATCAACTGATTAGCATTCCAATGGCTGGTTCAGTTTCATCATTAAATGTATCTGTCGCAACAGGGGTATGTTTATTTGAAATTGTACGTCAGCGTTTAGGTTCATAAAAAAGTGCGGTAAATTTTACCGCACTTTTGTAATGCTTATTGTCTCGCTTGAACTTCTGAATTGACATAATCAATAGTAACAACCTTACTCGGTAACAACGCACCAGATAGAATTTGTTGCGCCAAGCTATTTTCAATTTCTTGTTGAATGGCGCGTTTCAATGGACGTGCGCCATAAATTGGGTCATAGCCAACTTCGCCAATAAAATCTAATAAAGCATCGGTAAATACCAATTCGTAGCCACGAGTTTCCATACGTTTTGCTAAACGTTCTAATTGGATGCTTGCAATCGCACGGATATTCTCTTTACCAAGTGGATGGAATACCACGGTTTCGTCAATACGGTTGATAAATTCTGGGCGGAAATGTTGGCCTACTACAGACATCACTAAGGCCTTCATTTCGCTATAGCTTTCCTCTTTGTTACCTTGGATTAAATCAGAACCTAAGTTAGAGGTCATAATCACAACCGTGTTACGAAAATCTACGGTTCTGCCTTGTCCGTCAGTTAAACGACCATCATCTAGCACTTGCAACAAGATGTTGAACACATCCGTATGGGCTTTTTCAACTTCATCGAGCAAAATCACCGAATACGGACGACGGCGAACAGCTTCAGTTAAATAACCGCCTTCTTCATAGCCGACATAGCCTGGAGGCGCTCCGACTAAACGAGATACGCTATGTTTTTCCATAAACTCTGACATATCAATGCGCACCATTGCATCTTCACTATCAAAGAGGAATTTAGCTAGAGTTTTACAAAGCTCTGTTTTACCTACACCTGTTGGCCCTAGGAACAAGAAAGAACCAATTGGGCGATTAGGATCGGAAAGACCAGCACGACTACGACGAATTGCATTAGCGACAGCATCAACCGCTTCTTCTTGACCAATCACTCGTTTATGTAGTTCATCTTCCATACGTAAGAGTTTTTCTTTCTCGCCCTCCATCATTTTTGATACTGGGATGCCAGTGGCTTTAGAAAGCACTTCTGCGATTTCTTCGTCTGTGACGCGATAGCGTAAAAGCGTCATTTCTTTTCCTTCGCTGGTTTCAGCTTGCTCGAGTTGTTTTTCAAGCGCAGGAATGCGGCCATATTGCAACTCAGACATTTTAGCTAAATCCCCCGCACGACGAGCTTGTTCTAGTTCGGTTTTTGCAGTATCTAGTTCTTGTTTAATATGTTGAGAACCAGAAAGCGTTGCTTTTTCAGATTTCCACACTTCTTCAAGTTCAGCATATTCACGTTCTTTTTCAGCCAATTCTTTCTCTAACATTTCTAAACGTTTGCGACTTGCTTCGTCTTCTTCTTTTTGTAACGCTTGTTGCTCCAATTTTAATTGGATAATTCGACGTTCAAGACGATCAAGCGGTTCAGGTTTAGAATCTATTTCCATACGAATGCTGGACGCTGCTTCATCGATCAAATCAATCGCTTTATCTGGTAACTGACGATCAGAAATATAACGGTGTGAAAGCGTTGCCGCTGCGACAATCGCAGGGTCAGTAATATCCACGTGATGATGAATTTCATAACGTTCTTTCAAACCACGTAAGATCGCAATGGTATCTTCCACACTTGGTTCGTCCACAAAGACTTTTTGGAAACGACGTTCAAGTGCGGCATCTTTTTCGATATATTGACGATATTCATCTAGAGTGGTTGCACCCACGCAATGTAATTCGCCTCGTGCCAAACTTGGTTTCAATAAGTTACCTGCGTCCATCGCACCATCGGTTTTACCTGCGCCGACCATAGTATGAATTTCATCAATAAAGAGGATAACGCGACCTTCTTCTTTAGAAAGTTCATTGAGCACCGATTTTAAACGTTCTTCAAATTCTCCACGATATTTTGCACCAGCAATCAATGCGCCCATATCTAATGAAAGCACACGTTTATTTTTCAAACCCTCTGGCACTTCGCCATTTACGATACGTTGTGCCAAGCCTTCGACAATCGCTGTTTTCCCCACACCTGGTTCACCAATTAACACTGGGTTGTTTTTGGTACGACGTTGTAATACTTGAATGGCTCGACGAATTTCTTCATCACGCCCAATCACAGGATCAAGTTTGCCACTTTCTGCACGAGCGGTTAAATCAATCGTATATTTTTCTAATGCTTGTCTGCTTTCTTCTGCATTTTGATCGTTCACGTTTTGCCCCCCTCGAATATGTTGAATGGCTTGCGAAATTTGTTCTTTTTTTGCACCGCACTTTTTCAAAATATCGCTGATCGTTCCTCGTTCTTCTAAAGCTGCAAGCAAAAACAATTCGCTCGAAATAAATTTATCTTGGTTTTGCTGTGCGAATTTATCACATAGATTAAGTAAATTAATGAGCTGACGTGAAAGTTGCACATCTCCGCCATTGCCAATAACCTGTGGTAATTTATTTAGTTCCGTCTTCAATTCATTACGCAATAACGCCACATTTACACCACTTGCTGTCAAAATTGGCGCAATAGAGCCGCCCTGTTGATTTAAAAGTGCGGTCAATAAATGCACGGGTTCAATAAATTGATTATCTTTTCCGATAGCAAGTGATTGTGCTTCGCTTAACGCTTCTTGGAATTTTGTCGTAAATTTTTCAATGTTCATACGCTTTCCTTAATTGAGTTTCGTCTTTCGCCATTCGCATAAACTAAGTAAGCTCGGTTGGATAAATTTCAAGAGAAAAATTGAAATATTTTTGATTTTATCTATCAATAAAAATTTGATGATAGGTTTTAACCTACCAAAATATCGAATAGTGGGGCATCCCAATGCTCAGTGGGAAGATTTTCTACTTGCTGACATTGATGCGCTAAACCAACTGGAATAAAAGGCTTATTTTGCCAATTCTGCAACGTGCGATCATAAAACCCACCGCCCATTCCTAGGCGATTTCCTTGTGTATCAAAGGCGACCAACGGCGTAAATAAAATATCCAGTTCATTTAATGGCAAAACATTTTGAACATTCAGCTTTGGCTCCCAAATACCAAACTGATTTTGTTTCATTGGCGTATCGGGTAAATAGCGTAAAAACAATAAATGATGTTTAGTAAAAGGATGTAAAACAGGTAAATACACATTTTTGTTTTGTATCCAAAGAGATTGGATTAACGCTTTCGTAGAAATTTCACCATCAAAAGAAAAATATAATGCAATGTTTGTGGCTTGTCGTTGCTCGATAAGATTTAACGCCTGTTGAGTAACTGATTGTTCAGCTTGTTGCTGTTGAAGTGCAGTTAAATTTGCACGTATTTTTCGGATTTCATTGCGGATTTGCTGGCGTTTTTGAGTATTCATAGAAATGGAAAGAGAAGATAGGACCCAGAGTGCCGCTGTGGGCAATAGTCCTTGAACCCGACGGTTCAAGGAAATCAGTTGATACCGTTTTCAGGTTTCTTAGCCCAATGAACGAGTCAAAGGTTAAGCCTACACACCAACGATAGGAAACCAATTTATAAGATTTAAAGTATCGGCTCAGGGACATAGCCTACTGACGAACACTCTAGGTAATTCTTATGGGTTTATACTAGCCCAAATTCTCGGCATTGACTAGCATTTATTTGTCAATTTTAACGAGTTGATTATAAAACGACAAAATTACTCTAATTTGATCATTAATTTAACGCGGTTCTTTTGTAACTCTAATATTTTCTAATGAATGATCTAATTGTTGAATTCGAGTTCTCAATACATTTTCAATTTGAGCGGTTTTATTTTTTTCTTGGCTTAATTCAAAACTCAAATTGAGTGCCACAATAGAAAGCACACGATCAAGCTGAATAAGACCTGTCTTTTCTTTCATTTCGGAAACCAATATATCTAAATTGCGCGCAGCTTGACGCAATAATTCTTCTTGTTCAACTGGCACATTTAAACGTAAGACCTGACCCAAAACTAAAATTTCGACCAATTTTAACGACATTTGATTTCCTTAAATTAAATATTTGAGTTGCTGATATTATGCCATAGCAAAAAACGTTCGTCACAAATTTTACATTGAATCCGCCATTCGCTCATCATCATAAATTACGTTATAATGCCCACATTTTTTCAGTTTAAAACGAGATTTTTATGGCCCAAATTGCAACAAATCCGCTTGTGCTAGTGGATGGTTCTTCTTATTTATATCGTGCATTTCATGCCTTTCCTCCTTTAACTAACGCCGCAGGTGAGCCAACGGGTGCGATGTATGGCGTTTTAAATATGCTAAAAAGCCTCATCTCACAAGTTCAACCCACTCATATAGCTGTTGTTTTTGATGCAAAAGGGAAAACATTTCGTGATGAAATGTTTGAACAATATAAATCTCATCGCCCCCCAATGCCCGATGATTTACGCAAACAAATTCAACCTTTGCACGATATGATTCGCGCATTAGGCATTCCGCTTTTAGTAGTGGAAGGTGTTGAAGCAGATGATGTGATCGGCACACTCGCACTACAAGCCTCTCGTTTGGGTAAAAAAGTGCTTATTAGTACTGGCGATAAAGATATGGCACAGTTAATTGATGACAATATTATGCTCATCAACACTATGAATAACAGCCTGTTAGATCGCGAGGGTGTGATTGAAAAATACGGTATTCCACCTGAACTTATCATTGATTATCTAGCACTTATGGGCGATAGTGCAGATAACATTCCAGGCGTTGCTGGCGTTGGCGAAAAAACCGCACTGGGTTTACTACAAGGCATCGGGAGTATGGCTGAAATTTATGCCAATCTTGAAAAAGTAGCAGAATTGCCAATTCGAGGGGCGAAAAAACTAGGCGAAAAATTATTGGCAGAAAAAACTAATGCCGATCTTTCTTATACGTTGGCAACCATCAAAACGGATGTTGAACTTAACGTGACAACAGATGAATTGTTGCTTGGAGAAAGCCAAAAGGATCAACTTATTGAATATTTTGCTCGCTACGAATTTAAACGCTGGCTTAATGAAGTGATGAATGGCTCAGATTCCCTTACTCAAACTGCTGAACAACCAGTGAAAATCAATCAGTTTCAGGCGACATCACTAGATCAAAGTGCGGTAGAAAATACGCCTAAAATTCAAATTGATCGTACTAAATATGAAACCTTACTCACTCAAGCGGATTTAACACGCTGGATTGAAAAACTCAATACAGCAAAACTCATTGCAGTGGATACTGAAACAGATAGCCTCGATTATATGTCTGCTAATTTAGTGGGTATATCTTTTGCTCTTGAAAATGGCGAAGCCGCTTATTTACCATTGCAATTGGATTATTTGGATGCGCCAAAAACACTCGAAAAATCGACCGCACTTGCGGCTATCAAACCCATTTTAGAAAATCCTAATATTCACAAAATTGGACAAAATATTAAATTTGATGAAAGCATTTTTGCCCGTCATGGCATTGAATTACAAGGTGTTGAATTTGATACGATGTTGCTTTCTTATACGCTAAATAGTACGGGTCGTCATAATATGGACGATTTAGCCAAACGTTATTTAGGTCATGAAACTATCGCATTTGAAAGCATCGCTGGAAAAGGAAAAAGTCAGCTTACATTTAATCAAATTCCATTAGAACAAGCCACTGAATACGCAGCAGAAGATGCTGATGTGACAATGAAATTACAACAAGCACTGTGGTTGAAATTGCAACAAGAACCAACGCTTGTTGAATTGTATAAAACAATGGAATTACCATTACTTCATGTGCTTTCTCGCATGGAACGTACAGGCGTTTTGATTGATAGTAATGCCCTCTTTATGCAATCTAACGAAATTGCCACAAGATTAACCGCACTTGAAGAACAAGCTTACGAATTAGCAGGTCAGCCATTTAATTTGGCTTCCACCAAACAATTACAAGAAATTTTGTTCGATAAACTTGGCCTACCTATTTTACAAAAAACGCCAAAAGGTGCGCCATCAACGAATGAAGAAGTATTGGAAGAATTAGCCTATAGCCACGAATTACCCAAAATTTTGGTCGAACATCGTGGGTTGAGTAAACTTAAATCCACTTACACGGATAAACTGCCTCAAATGGTCAATTCACAAACAGGCCGAGTGCATACCTCTTATCATCAAGCGGTCACGGCGACAGGACGTTTATCATCAAGTGATCCAAACTTACAAAATATCCCAATTCGGAATGAAGAAGGTCGTCGTATTCGACAAGCATTTATCGCACGTGAAGGTTATTCTATTGTCGCCGCTGACTATTCTCAAATTGAGCTACGCATTATGGCACATCTTTCTGGCGATCAAGGCTTAATTAACGCCTTCTCTCAAGGCAAGGATATTCATCGCTCCACGGCTGCTGAAATCTTCGGTGTATCATTAGATGAAGTCACCAGCGAGCAACGTCGCAATGCTAAAGCAATTAATTTCGGCTTAATTTATGGAATGTCCGCCTTTGGACTCTCACGCCAACTAGGTATTTCCCGTCCTGATGCAAAAAAATACATGGATTTATATTTCCAACGCTATCCGAGTGTACAGCAATTTATGACCGATATCCGTGAAAAAGCGAAAGCACAAGGCTATGTGGAAACGTTATTTGGTCGCCGTTTATATTTACCTGATATCAATTCTAGCAACGCAATGCGTCGTAAAGGGGCAGAACGCGTAGCGATAAATGCACCGATGCAAGGCACAGCTGCGGATATTATTAAACGAGCGATGATTAAACTTGATGAAGTAATCTATCACGATCCCGACATTGAAATGATTATGCAAGTACACGATGAATTAGTGTTTGAAGTGCGGTCAGAAAAAGTCGAGTTTTTCCGTGAACAAATTAAACAACAAATGGAAGATGCAGCGGAATTAGTTGTTCCGTTGATCGTAGAAGTCGGTGTAGGTCAAAATTGGGATGAAGCGCATTAATTGGATAAGTAAGAATGAATTTAGAAAGACTTAACGAAATTGAAAAACCATTACTCCAAATCGTTAAAAATGATGTTGTGCCAGCCTTAGGCTGTACCGAACCGATTTCTCTTGCGTTCGCATCTGCTACAACAGCGAAATATTTAGGCAAAAAACCTGAACACATTGAAGCCAAAGTATCTCCTAACTTAATGAAAAATGGATTGGGCGTTGCCGTGCCTGGAACAGGTATGGTGAGATTGCCCATAGCTGCGGCAATTGGCGCATTAGGCGGTAATCCAGATGGCGGTTTGGAAGTATTAAAACATATTACGCCAGAGCAAGTTACTGCCGCCAAAAATATGCTTGAACAAAAATTAGTGAGTGTACCAATTGCGATCCCTATGAAGTCTTCAAACAAATTACTGCACGAGAGATTTTTGAATTTTCCAATGCTGTTGAATTAGAAAAAATTCGTTTTATTCGTCAAGCTGCAGAGCTTAATCGAGCACTTTCAGATGAAGGTTTGCGAGAAAATTATGGCTTGCATATTGGTCGCACGTTGAGAAAACAAGTAGGTAGTGGTTTAATTTCTGATGATTTGCTAAGCAAAATTATGATTGAAACCACAGCCGCATCAGATGCAAGAATGGGCGGCGCAACCTTGCCAGCGATGAGCAATTCTGGTTCAGGCAATCAAGGTATTGCGGCAACGATGCCTGTTGTTGTCGTTGCAGATTATCTCAAAGTAAGTGAAGAAAAACGAATCCGCGCACTTTTCTTATCCCACTTAATGGCTATTTATATTCATAGTAAATTGCCAAAACTCTCCGCTCTTTGTACTGTAACTACGGCATCAATGGGAAGTTGTGCTGGTATTGCTTATTTACTCACTGGCAAATTTGAAACAGCTAGTATGGGTATCTGTAGCATGATTGGCGATATTAGTGGCATTATCTGTGATGGCGCAGCCAATAGCTGTGCAATGAAAGTCTCCACCAGCGTTGCCTCGGGCTATAAATCAGTACTTATGGCAATGGATGAAACCCACGTTACGGGCAACGAAGGGATTGTCGAACATGATCTTGATCGAACCATTGATAATCTCTGCGCTATTGCATCAAAAAGTATGCAACATATCGACAGACAAGTTATCGAAATTATGGTGAGTAAACCTTGTCCTTAATAAAAATAAAGTATGTCTCTTGGAAAAGGAGCTAAATCTAAATTTTGTTTTTCTAACTTTTACTCCAATGACAAGCATTAATGTAGATAAAACCAATATTAAAAACCTTAATGTGATAAAACAGCTATGTGGGAAAATAACAACTTTAGCTTACCGCATTCTAATCCAATGACGAATGACAAATAATTTTGAGATACTGTTGCCGTAATAGTAATAAACGATAAATTATGTATTTAAAACTCAAATACACATTATTCTCGCTACTTTTTGTTTGGAATTTTTTATAGAACCTTTTTAGGACACTACAAAATTTTCATTAATTAAAATATGAGTATTTTTGTTTCCTCTATTTCATAGCCATTATTTTTCTGTATAAATCATCAAAGGCTTTAATATTATCGGGACTTTCTGAAAGGTTTCGTATATACGAGTCAACATCTTCATATTTGATTTTTAAAAATTCATCAAAAAACGATTTACCACGCCTAATATTAGTATTTTCTGGAACATAAATATTCCCTTTCATTTTCTTGTTATTGAAAAAGAAAAGTATTGGTTTAATTTCTGTGTTTGGAAATTCACGCACCAAATAAGCGTATGTTTTAATAAATTTTCTGTTTATATCAACAAATTTTCCTGTGTCGTGGTCGTCATTGTATTTCACTTCTAAATAATAAATAACGCCAGTTTCTTTATTTCTAAATAAAATGTCAATATCGTGGCTAATTGAAGAAAGATTTGTATCATTATCATTTTTTACTTCATTTAGAAGTTTTGGAAATTCTTCATCGAGATTAATTGAGTCACTACGCTGACAAAAACTTATGAATTGGTCAATTCGATTGTCATTACTTGTAGACAATTGAAATTTATTACTTTTTTTACCACTGTATTCTTCCAAAATATCATAACGCCCATCAGATTTTATTAGAAGAGTCATAAATTCTTCTAAAAAATTACCAAATTGAATGTTCATACTTTGCAAAATTCCGCCAAAAATACGGTAATTTCTCGGTACAAAATGAATTTTTACATCATGCGTTTTAATCAATTTTTTTAGTTTGTTTTCACTACTACTATTGATTAAAATATTAGAAACCGCTTGGTTTATTAGGTCGGAAATTTCATCATTCATAGGATTTGCCTTATTGGTTAGTGTATTCATATCTTAAACTATCAAGGGTAATAAAATTATTATTTCTAAATAAATAAAAATAATCCCAGCCATTATTATTCGTTTTATTTAGGTATTTGGCACTCATTTTATGTATTGATAAGGTTTCTTCATTGTCTTTTACATTGCCGTCTTGTGTAACAATACAAATTGCATTTTCATTTTTATCAAACAAAGTTTGCCCCACTCTCAAAAAATCGGCTTCAATAAGCGTTTTCATTGGCACTTTTGGGGGCTTTATTTCCAAAGAAAGTAATTCAATATCATTAGGGTTTGGCTTGATTTCTCGGAGTCTTTTTTCGGCTACATCAATGTATTTTTGTTCTCGCTCGATTCCTATATAATTCCGTCCCAATGCTTTCGCCACCGCCCCAGTTGTACCAGTCCCAAAAAATGGGTCTAACACTACATCATTTGGCTTTGAAGATGATAAAATTACCTTGTAAAGCAACGACTCTGGCTTTTGAGTAGAATGGGCTTTTTTGCCTTCTTCGTCTTTAATTCTCTCTTTACCTGTACACAATGATAACGACCAAACACTCCGTTCTTGCTTTTCTTGGTTTAAATGCTTCATTGTTTTATAATTAAAAGTAAATTTATTTTTTTTACATTTCGAACACCATAGCATAGTCTCGTGAGCATTACAAAACCTTGTACCGCCAAAGTTTGGTACTGGATTCGTTTTATTCCAAATCACATCATTTAAAATCCAAAAATCCAAATTTTGCATAATATAGCCGATTCTATAAATATTCTGAAACGAACCGATAACCCAAATAGACCCGGTTGATTTAAGGATTCTTTTGCATTCTTTTAACCATAATTCACAAAAGGAGTCATATTCTACAAAATCATTGAATTTATCCCACTCATCATCAACACCTGAAAATTCATCTCCGTTAGTTCGTAATAATTTGCCTTCTGTCTGCATAAAATAAGGTGGATCCGCAAAGATTAAATCAATACTTTCATTCGGAATTGTTTTTAATTTCTCAATACAATCACCTTTTAAAATGGTATTGAGAAAATCATTAATATTTTCTTTCATCATTTTTTAAAAACTCTCAAATAAAAATTTCAGCATTCTAACACTTTCAAACTCAAATATAAATCATAGGTCTTAAGAAACTAACAAGATTAAACTTTCTCCTAAATTTATGATCAATATATCCTCAATATCATAATTTTGAAAATTATATGAATATCTTTAGTTTTTCAATGATTTATAAACTTCCTTAGCCCTATACCCCATAATAAAAAAACAATTTCCTTGATATTGTTTTTCTTATCTTGACTGCCGTTATGTTAGGAGTAAACACTTTAAATTCTTTGGTAATTATCATCTTAATTGGTTGAAAAATATCGCTCTTTTGAACAAAGTATTCCTGTTGATAATAGAATAGAGCAAATTATGAAACGAATTTAGCCTTAATCCTTTAATGATATTTTTATTAAATTTATCAATAAGATAGGATTGTAATAATCAATCTTTGTAGATAGAAAAAACTTAAGGCACGGTTTTAATTCTGAAACGCAACGTGCCTTATATAACATTACGTGTGTAAAAAAATTAGTTGGGAAGAAAAATGCACAATCAAATGTATTAGAAATAATGCGTAAAAACAAATCAAAGAGAAAAAAGCGAATTATGAACTTACTTTAAAGAATAATTACTATCAATTTAAAACTAAAATAGAATCTTATTTTCATGAAATAACAAGAGGCAACGAAAAAATCCTTAATTTTCAATAAGTAAGCAGTAAAAGAAGCCAAATTGATGAATGTCATTACCAAGCCTTATCGATCAATACATACTGGTTAGAAAACCAGAAAGGGATACAAAGACTAATTTGAGTTGAAAAAAGCAAAAATTCATTCAAAAATACTTTATTATATCAGCAGCTAATCCCTTAAAAAACACAAGATTAGGGGATATAAAACTAGACATCCAAGATTCATTAAAAAGTGAAGAATAAAGCATATTGGGTTTTAAATATGGCTTATAAAGAAGGTAAATACGCCATTGTGATTAATAGGAATCTGAAAATCTAACTATACTGCAGAAGATCAGTCTTAATCAGACAAATCACAATAAAAAGTGAGAGATTCCCATTTAGAATATGACTGTCAAAATCAATCTAAACAAAAAAGGAAACTCTCATGTTTATTATCTACATATTAAGAGACAATATTATTTATCGCTTTCTTTTTCATGTGGATTGCCTTTGACGCCAATATGAGAAATTTCCCCATTAGCATCAATTAAATAGGCTTGGCCAAAACCTCTTACAAAACGACCTGTTCCAAATGTAAGTTCAACTAAATCAAAATCAGTAAATTCACGAATCGTTTTAATTCCGCCTACATCATTCATCGTTTCCGCTAATTTATCTAAGACTTGTTCAACAATTGGATCTTTGCGAGGAATAAAACGTGCACTTGCTTTATAACGTAAGCGAGTACGCACAATAATTGATTTCGCTTTGTTTTCATCTTCTAAAAACATCACTTCCACTTGATTTGGATTGCGTTTTAAATTGTCATAATGCTCTGCAATGGCACTGATATAAATATAATATTTTCCATCAAGCGAAATAATTGGTGCATAAGACGCCATCGGTAAGCCATCTTTATCTAAAGTAACAAGCACACAGCTTTTGAACTCTTGACGAAATTCATCAATTTTAGCTTTGATACGATCGTAATTTGCAACTGGTTTATTTTCTACACAAAGATTGATAATCGCTTGTTTAATTGAACCTTCGTCAGCTTGTTGTGGAAATTCCACACGTAATGTTTTGCCACCATTATATTTAAAATCTAAACCAGCAAAATCTACATTAACTAACGTCACATCTGTGATTTCCTTTTCGCCACCAAATTTTTTACAAAGGGCAACCATATCATCTTGATGATGATCATTCATATGAGTGATAATTCGATTGAAATCCATTTTTATTCCTTATATTAACAATTAATTTTTATTATTCTACGGGATCATATCCGATAGAAATAATGCTGAGCATTATACTCAAGTTAAAGTGATTTAACATATTTTTTACAGAATAATCCTTTGATAAATAAAAAGCCCTTATAAATAAGGGCTTAGAATAAGTAAATCAATATGAATTATTTACCATCAACACTCACACCATAAAAAGCATCATAGCCGAATGGGCTTTGTACATAACCTTTTACTCGAGGACTAAGTGGTGCAAAGCCAACGGAGTGGGCAACTGGAATCCAAGGTGCTTGATTATGGACAATAACTTGAGCTTGTTTATAAAGTTCCGCACGTTCTTCCTTATTGGTTAATCCAATAGCTTTATTAAGTAAAGCATCAAATTCTGAATTATTGAAACGTGCCATATTAGAATTACCTATATTTGAGCTACCTAATAATGGGGATAAGAAATTATCAGGATCACCATTATCACCAGACCAACCAAAGATACCCGCAGTTAATTCTCCCTCTTTTGCTCGTTTTCTATAATCAGCCCATTCATAAGTTACTGGGTTAGTTTTTACACCAATTTTCGCCCAATCCGCCATAATTAATTCAGCCATACGTTTTGGATTTGGATTAGAAGCACGAATAACAGGTTGAATCCAGAAATCAGTTTCAAAACCATTTGGATAACCCGCTTCAGCTAAAAGTTGTTTTGCTTTTTCAGGATCGTACGGATAATCTTGGATTTCATCGTTATAACTCCAAATTGTTGGAGGAAGTGGGTTTTTAGCTGATGTTCCTGCGCCTTGATAAACCGCTTCAATAATTGCTTTTTTATCTACTGCGTAATTCAACGCTTGACGCACTTTGACATTATCAAACGGTGCTTTTTCGGTATTAAATGCGATATATGCCACATTCAAACCTTTTTGTTCCAAAAGTTGTACTTTTGGATCTGTTTTCATTTTGGCTAAATCCGCTACATTTGGGAATAAAATTAAATCACAAGTACCTGCCTGTAATTTTGCATAACGTGTTGTTGCATCAGGCACAATACTAATAACTAAACGATCTAAAGGTGTTCTACCTTTCCAATAATTTTCATTCGCAACATATTGTATCGCCTGATCTGTTTTATAATCCACAAAAACAAAAGGGCCAGTCCCCACTGGGCGACTATCAAGCGTTTCTGGTTTACCTGCTTTCAGCATTGCATCAGCATATTCTGCAGAATAAATAGAAATAAAATCCATACCAAGACTAGCCAAGAAAGTCGCATCTTTCTTGTTCAAGGTAATACGAATTGTGTTATCGTCTACTTTCTCCACTGACTTCAACAATTCTGGAAATTTCATTGCTTTGAAATATGGATAAGTCCCCTTAGATACATTGTGATATGGATGATTTGGATCTAACTGACGTTGGAATGAAAATACAACATCATCTGCATTAAAATCACGTGTCGGGGTAAATTCTTTTGTTGTATGGAATTTAACCCCTTTTCTCAAATGAAAAGTATAACTTAAGCTATCATCGCTAATTTCCCAGCTTTCAGCTAAAGCTGGTTCAATATCCGTTGAGCCTTTTTTAAATTCAACTAAGCGGTTATACACTTGTTGTGAACTTGCATTATAAGAAGTACCTTCAATTATTAACGCAGGGCTAAATCCCAGTGGAGCTTTCGCTGTACAATAAACAAAAGTATTATTTGACGAGGATTTTGCTTCAGTTTGAGCGGTAGATTTATTTGTCGAACTAGATTGATCACAAGCTGCCAAAACAAGAGTTGCAGCGGCGAGAGTTAATGTTGCTTTTAGTTTCATAAGCATACCTCAATGTTAGGCAGGGAATGCCCCACCATTTATGGTTAAACGATGGAGCTATCTCCACCAACAAGAAATATCAATAAGATATAAGCAAATTTCCCTTTTTTTAAATAAAAAAATTCTATGGATTATAACAAATTAATCTAAGGCATTTTTCGTAAATGATCGCCATCATTTTTATGTAATTTCATAAGCGACCAAACTAAGGCGATTGCAAAAAGTGATGAAGTTAAAAAAGTATAGCTGAATGCCTGTTGTAAGCCATCATTTGTGCTAAAGAAATGTCGATAAAGATTTAAGATTATTGATGACACAGCAATACCAAATCCAATCCCCACTTGCTGCACAATACTTAATACGGTAGAGCCTGTGCCAGACTGTTGTTTTGAAAGATCGCCTACAACCAGCGTATTAATTGAAGTGAAAATTATCGACATACAGGCACCGTACCACATAAGATTACAAATGATCCAAGTCAGAGAACTTTGTTTATCTAACCAAGCCATTGAAATCACAGAACCTGCCATCAAAAGTGCGGATGAAATTAACGTGGTTTTATAGCCCCAACGATTTAAAATTCGTCCAATTAATATTTTCAACATCACAGAAATTAACGCAATCGGTGCTAAGAGCCAGCCTGACATTTCCGCACTATAACCGAAAGATAATTGAAACATTAAAGGCAATAAAAAGGGCACACCAGATGCAGATAATCGGATAAAAATATTGGCAATAATGCCTAATCTGAATGTACGAGTGCGGAAAAGGGATAAAGGTAAAATAGCATCTTCATTATTTTTGGCATAACCACAATAAGCCACGAGTAATAAAATACCAACAACTAATATGCTATAAGTTACACTTGAATTATGCTGACTTTCGCCGAGTAAATCCAAACCAAGCGTAATGCCAACTAGCCCTGATGCAAAGAGTAAAAAACCTGTCCAATCTAATTTCTCTGCCTCGCCTTTGATATTGTTCATCACGCTACCCGATGCCAAAATCCCTAGCACACCAATTGGAATATTGATTAAAAAAATCCAGTGCCAACTGGCGTGAATGACTAACCATCCACCTAAAATAGGCCCTAGAATTGGCCCGATCAAACCTGCAGTTGCCATTAAATTCCAAGCATTCACTAATTGTTGTTTAGGTACCGCTTGAATAATAGCTAAACGTGCAACGGGCATCATAAAAGCACCGCCCATCCCCTGAATCACTCTGGCTAAAATTAAACTTTCTAAATTAGGCGCAGCAGCACAAGCGATAGATCCTAAAATAAACGTAAAAACTGCACCACGAAAAACGCTCAATGTTCCAAATTTTGCTGCAGCCCAAGCGGTAAGAGGAATAAATAATGCAACAGCTAAAGAATAAGCAATAATCGCCATTTGCATTTCAAAGGCGGGTTTATGTAAATCGGAAGATATCGCGGGTAAAGCTGTATTTAGAATGGTGGCATCAAGGCTTTGCATAAAAAGCGCCATTGCTGCTACCCAAGCTAAACCGCGATAGGCATTGGATTCAGTCATCGTGCTCCGTGAAAATGGTGCAACCAATTTTCAATAAAATCGGCAATTTGCGGAATGCAGTTAATATCCAACAAAGTGCGATCAATTTCAAGGGGATAATTCGTCGCAACCGCCACTACATATTCGTCAATTTCGGGTAAAGGTTTTGTCATTTCCTGACGATGGAGCAAAATCTTTGAAATTGGCTCTTGTTTAAAGCCTTCCACCAACACTAAATCTGTTAAAGTGCGGTCAAATTGTTGTGCTAAATAATCCAATGAAACAGGTTTTGGTGTTTCCGTCATGATCGCCCAGCGTTCATCATTCGCTAGAATGACCTGAGATGATCCCACCTCTTTCATACGCCAACTATCTTTGCCTTCTTTATCAACTTGCATATTGTGATGGCTATGTTTAATCACTGAAACGCGAATGTGACGAGCGATAAGTTCTGGGATAAGTTTTTCTAACAACGTTGTTTTACCACTACCGCTATAACCGGTAATTCCAAGTAAAGGAATCTGATTGTTCATAAAAATAACCTTAAAAATAACCGCACTTTAGATACGGAAAACCCCGAAAGATCGGGGTTAATAAATTAAGAATGTTTTGCTACATAATTGGCAAAAATAAGTCCGCCGATAGCAAGAAGTGCAACAATGCCAAGCCCTATAGTAAGCCACATATTATTTCCCCTCCACTAATTGACGAAATTTACGCCCCATCACAAGACAAGCATAAGCAATAATGAGCAAAAAACTAATATTTAATCCTTTTAGGAAAAGCGGTTGCTCGCCATAAAGTATAACAGGCATTGCTAGAATAGCAACTTTTGCCACATCATCACTGAGTTTTGACCAAACCTCTAAAGAGCTTTTTTCAATGGGCAATTTAAATAAATTCAGCATAGTTTCTCCGATGAATAAAAGAGAAATTTTGCTGGAATAGAAAGAGAATTACTCAACTAGCTTTATAGTTTGCGATCTAGATCGCAGAAATAATAAAAAGCGAATAAAAAACTTA
This sequence comes from Haemophilus influenzae, assembly GCF_900475755.1. NCBI lineage: Bacteria > Pseudomonadati > Pseudomonadota > Gammaproteobacteria > Pasteurellales > Pasteurellaceae > Haemophilus > Haemophilus influenzae. Next base: position 784,210 of record NZ_LS483411.1, on the reverse strand, counting down.
AGATAATATGCGCAATAAAACAGGCTGAAATTCTGTTTGTTGCCCTAATTTTCTACTATAAGATTTTACAAAAATAAAAGAAAGTGCGGTTAATCCAAAGATTAAAATGGAACGCAGGATTTCATTATCGCTGATACAATCGGACAACATCGTCGCAATCAGTAAAGTTAGAAGCGGTACAACATACATCAATAATGCGGACAACAACATCGACTTTTCTTCTAATCCAATTTCAACAATTTGACCTTCGCGTAATGGCATTAATGTTTCCACATGAAAAATATGCTCGCCACGTTTACCGTTTAATTCGGAAAGGCTTGATGTTCCACAACTGTTTTTGGCAGCACATTGTCCACAAGCACTTTGAGATTGGCATTTCACTTTGGCAATGCCATTTTCATAGCTAATAACAACGGCACTTTCTCTTAGCATTGGGATGCTCCCATATAAACATCAAAGCGATGATTTTTCGTTTCACGGCTAAAGTGCGGTTGTTTTCCACCAAGAAATTCTGCATAGTCAGGACGCTTCACGACCACACGTTTTTTAGCTAATTGTAGTGCAGGTAAAAGCAATTCATCAGCATCTAAATCAGCTCCGACTAAATACTGGAATACGCGCATTTCTTTTTTTACTAGCGCAGATTTTTGTTTATGCGGATACATTGGATCGAGATAAACCACATCGGCATAATCAGCATTAGGATCAAGTTCATTAATATGATGAATATTTAGCAAGCGCAAATTTTGTTGCAACATCTCGCCGATTTCTTCATCTTGATAAGCACGATTTAAACCATCTTGTAGAAGTAAAAAAACAATAGGATGACGTTCTACTAAACGGACTTGGCAGCCAATCGACGCCAGCACAAAGGCATCACGTCCTAAACCTGCTGTTGCATCAATAATGGTTGGCAATGCCGAACCTTTAATCCCTACTGCTTTTGCTACGGCTTCTCCACGTCCGCCACCAAATTTACGACGATGAGCCATTGTGCCTCCTACAAAATCAACATAAACCGCCCCGAGTTTAGGTTCGTCTAGTTTACGAAGCTCTAAACGTTCATCGGTTTGAACAAGTGCAAGTGGGCTTTGTTCATCATGAATAATGTTGTGTTCAGCACAAAGTGCGGTCAATTCTGCTAATGTTTTTTCTGGAGATCCAGAAATTAGTTGAATACCTACTTGCGAATGAGCCATACGCCGCTTTCCATATGATCTGTATAAGGGAATTGGTCAAATAACGCTGCTTTTTCAATGCGGTGCGTTTTTGATAGTTCAATAAGATTATCGCACAGCGTATGTGGATTACAGGAAATATACAAAATGCGATCGTAATTTTGTACAAGTTTCACTGTATCAGGATCAAGCCCTGCACGAGGTGGATCGACAAAAATGGTATTACATTCATAAGATTTTAAATCGATCCCTTTCAATCGATTAAAGGCTCGAACCTCATTCATAGCCTGCGTAAATTCTTCTGCTGACATACGAATAATTTGTAAATTATCGACTTTATTTTCAGCGATATTAAACTGTGCGGCGGCTACAGAAGGTTTGGCGATTTCTGTTGCTAATACCTTACGGAAATTTTGTGCAAGTGCGATAGAAAAATTACCATTTCCGCAGTAAAGTTCTAACAAATCCCCTTTACTATTTTTCGTACAATCAATTGCCCATTCAAGCATTTTGCAGTTTACCGTTGCATTTGGCTGGGTAAAACTATTCTCGACTTGACGATAAACATAATTTCTGCCATTCACAGATAAAATTTCATCTACATAATCTTGATCTAAGCAGATTTTTTGTTTGCTGGCACGCCCGATTATTTGCACATTAAAATCTTGCTTTTCGAGTAAATCTTTCAGATTTTTAGCCGCACTTTCCCATTCTTCAGTGAGTGTTTTATGATAAAGCAAGCTCACAATAATCTTATTACTCAAGGTGCTAAGGTAATCAATTTGGAATAATTTTTTGTGTAGCACTTCTTGTTGTTTTAACAAGGGTAATAAGGTTTGCATCATTCGATTAATCAGTGTGCTAGCGATTGGAAATTCATCTACGCGATAACGCTGCAAGGTCGCTTGATCAAACATAATATGGTAAAAATCATCTTGCTCGTGCCAAATACGAAACTCCGCACGCATACGATAATGACTTGTTGGAGAGTCAAACACTTGAATATCAGGTGCATTGAAAGGACGCAAAAGTGCGGTTAATTTTTCAAGTTTTTTTTGTAGCAGTTCGTTGTATTGAGAAATCGGTAATTGCATAGAAATTAGTATTCATAGGGTGTATGAAGACGAATCTTTCATACAAAGATAGGAGAATAAAGTTATCAGCCGTGAATTACGCGATATTTCACAAGCTATTCAAAAACAAAAGGCAGACTTCCGCCTGCCTTATTTAATGTATCTTATTCGCCGGAATAATCATCTCCGCTAGAAGCAGCTTCACTCACATCACCAGATAAGGTGTAAACACGTTTTTTAGTGTTAATACGAGAGCGATATTTATTCCAAGTTTTTTCAAAGAAAGTCTCTGCTGCACGCTCGCCACGGCAAAAAGCGACGAAATCTTTTTCTTCTTTAGTCGCTGGCTCACGTTCCCCTAAATCCAATGCTTTGAACGCTTGACCATATTGCTCAAGCACCTGTGATTCTTTGATTGTGTAATCACCGTGACGGGAAAAACCACGTGGGTAGTTTTTGTCGTCAAAGAAACGACGCGTTACGCTAAAACTTGCAGCCATAATATTCTCTCTTCTTTCATTAATATTTACAAAATAGGGCTGGCATTAAACCAATTTTTCGTTATTTTTGCAATAAACCTTTTACGGTTTGCACATAATCTTTCACGAAATCATCGTAATTTAACCCTTCAGGGTTTACGCGGAATTTACCATTGACATAAAAATCAGGTACGCCATGCACTTTAAATTGTTCTGCGGCATTTACTTGTTTATTAACTAAACCATTTACTGCAAAACTATTAATGCCACCATCAAATTGCTCGGCGGTTACACCATTCGATAAGAAAATAGCTCGAATATCATCCATTGATTTCAAGGCATCTTTTTGAGCTGCTTCAAATAATGGAGCCTTTACTTTACCTTCTGCGCCTAATGCCATTGCTAACGCCCAAGCGCGCGTTAAGTTTTCAGATTGACGACCTAAGAAATTTACATGATATTGTTTAAATTTCACATCTTTTGGTAAAGCATCTTCGACTTGTTGTGGAATTTTGTATTCCATTTCAAAGGCGTAACAATGTGGGCAGTAGAATGAGAAAAACTCAATCACTTCTTTTTGTTGTGAAGCTTGTTGGCTCACTTGAACATATTGTTTGCCTTCTTGTAAATCTGCGGCAAAACTATTTACAGACATAAGCGTGCTAACACCTAAACCTAACGCAAGTAATACTTTTTTCATTTGCTTTCCTTCTTATTTAATGATACCGCGAGCACAGAGCAATGCGGTTTTAAAATCTTCTTCGTAATCTTTTTTGAGACCAGGAATTGGCTCATGTTTATCTGTACCATCCATTTTTAACTGATAAATAATCACTTCATCGGTTAATTCATGTAATGGCTTTTGGAAACCTGATTCATTGGCAATTTTTTGCAAAATTTCCATTAAGCTCAGATCTGGGTCTTTAGACCAATAAGGCTGTAAAAGTTCCAAAATTTCATTTAAACGCTTACATTTCATTGCTATTTCCTTTTTAATCGTAAAAAATAGGCAAATGATACTTGAAATAACGATAGATTAAAATATGACAATTACAATAAGTGCGGTAATTTTGGCAGGTGGCAAAGCACGCAGAATGGGCGAGCAAGATAAAGGATTACAGATTTTAGGTAAACAATCTTTAATTCAACATGTTATTAATCGCTTGCAGCCACAAGTTCATGATATTTCAATTAACGCTAACCGAAGTCAAACAGAATATGCAAAATTTGGCTTTCCTGTTTTTTCCGATGAACTGCCCGATTTTCAAGGGCCATTGAGCGGCATGCTAACAGCCCTAGAAAAGACAAAAAGCGACTTCATCCTTTTTACACCTTGTGATACGCCTTTTTTCCCAACTAATCTTTTAGATAAACTTAAAAGTGCGGTTGAAAATCACCGCACTTTCATTGCTTATGCTTGCGATGAGGAACGTGAACATCCCGTTTTTTGTTTAATGTCCGTTCAACTAAAAGAACAATTACGACACTATTTAGCATCGGGTGAACGACGCCTTTTACAGTTTATGAAAGAAAATGACGGGATTTCAGTAAATTTTGCGCAAGAAGAAGGCAACTTCGAGAATTTTAATACGCTGGATGATTTAAAGAAAACAGTCATCTAACCAAACACTAACAAAAGTGCGGTTTATTTTTATTATTTACGAGCACCAAATATCGCAATCAATTCTTTCACTTTTACGCGTTTTTCTGAATTCTGACTAATAGAACGTTGAACTTTTACCCGTTTAAATTTTGCACCGTTATAAATTTCACGGGTAAATTTAGTATCGTGATTAGAAATCAATATCGGAATTTGTTTTTCTTTTTGTATAGATTTCGCTAAATCTGCCAAAGCACGTTGCTGTATCAAACCAAACTCATTGCCCGCATAACCAGTAAAATTAGTATCCTGTTGTAGCGGAGCATAAGGTGGATCGCAATAAATCACCGAATCTTTATCGGCAAATTCAAAAGTTTTTTGAAAATCACAGCATAAAAACACCGCACTTTGCGCTTTATGCGCAAAATAACGTAATTCATCTTCTGGAAAATAATGAGTTTTGTAAGCCCCAAAAGGCACATTAAATTCATTTTTGTTGTTATAACGGCATAATCCGTTAAAACCAAAACGGTTCAAATATAAAAAAATAATCGAACGTTCGAAAGGATCCGTAGAAGCATTGAATTGACGACGTTTATCATAGTAATAATCGGGTGTATTGGCATCATCAGCAAAAAAAATCGGTTTACAAGCTTCAATATACCCCTCTACATTTTCTTTAATAATATTGAATAGATTGATTAAATCTGGGTTGATATCTGCCAAAATATAGCGTTCAAAATTAGAATTAAGAAATACTGCTCCAGCACCCACAAATGGCTCAATTAAGCAGTTTTTTTTATTTGGAAAGGCTTTATTTATATCGTCCGTTAAGCGAAATTTTCCCCCCGCCCATTTTAAAAATGGACGGTGTTTTAACTTAGGTTTTAAAGATTGTTTTTTCGGACGTAACATCTTAATCCGTTTGAGTACAACGACGAATTGCATTTAACACGAGGGTATGATCGGTATCATTCGCCACATAAGCTTGACCTAGAGATTTGAGTAGCACCAGACGCAATTTACCCGCTAGAACTTTTTTATCACGCATCATATGCGGTAAATAGTCTTCTGGCTGCATTGTATCCGGTGATACGGTGGGCAAATTGGCACGAGCAAGTAATTTTTCAAGGCGAGACACATCTGCAATAGAAATATCTCCAAGTTCTTCAGAAAGCGCCGCTGCCATCATCATTCCCGTTGAAACAGCTTCTCCATGAAGCCAGTTTCCATAACCTAGATGAGTTTCAATGGCATGCCCAAAAGTATGTCCAAGATTGAGCAATGCACGATCGCCTTTTTCTGTTTCATCTCTCGCGACCACATCTGCTTTAATTTGGCAACAACGAGAAATACAATGTTGAAGTGCCTCAGGATGCAAAGCGACAAGTTCATCAATATGTTGTTCTAGCCATTCAAAAAATTCGTAATCTAAAATGGCACCGTATTTGATAACTTCGGCAAGCCCCGCGTTTACTTCACGTTTAGGAAGGGTATTAAGCGTGAGCGTATCAATAATAACCATTGATGGCTGATAGAACGCGCCAATCATATTTTTGCCTAATTCATGATTAACCGCCGTTTTACCGCCCACTGAAGAATCCACTTGTGAAAGCAATGTGGTTGGAATTTGAATTAAACGGACGCCGCGCTGATAACTTGCCGCAGCAAATCCAGCAACATCGCCAATTACGCCGCCTCCCAATGCAATAATCGTGGTATCTCGTCCATGATTACCTTGCAAAAGTGCGGTGAAAATTAAGTTTAAAGATTCAAGTGTTTTGTATTTTTCGCCATCTGGCAATAAAACATGATCGACCACGCAACCACGTTTTTCTAACGCATAGATAACTGTATCAAGATAAAACTGTGCAACCGTGGGATTCGTTACAATCATCACGCGATCCCCACGTTTAATCGGGTAACTACGTTCATCTTGCAATAAGCCACTACCAATTAAAATAGGATAGCGACGCTCTTGCAATTCCACATTGACGCACAACATAATTTATCCTTAGGTGTGTTTAAAGCGAACCATTTAGTCCAGTCATATTATCAATTAAATCAACAATTTGATTTACCATTACTTTGGCATTTTGTTCATCGGTTGGCAACGTGATGTCCGCAATTTCTTCATAAAACGGGTTGCGAGTCTTTGCTAAATCTTCCAATACTTGACGAGGATTCTCTGCATCTTGAAGCAATGGACGTTTTTTATCACGTTGAGTACGTTGGAATTGTTTTTCCACCGTCGTTTCTAAATAAATCACAATACCGCGTGCTGATAAATAGTTACGGCTTTCCTTAGAAAGCACTGCGCCACCACCAGTTGAAAGAACGATACCTTGCATTTGTGTGAGTTCGTTAATAATGCGTTCTTCACGTTTGCGGAAGCCGTCTTCGCCTTCCAAATCAAAAATCCAGCTAATATCCGCGCCCGTACGCTCTTCAATCACTGCATCGGAATCAATAAAATCCATATTAAGCTGTTGTGCTAATTGACGACCGATAGTGCTTTTACCCGCCCCCATTGGCCCTACTAAAAAAATATTACGTTTTTCCGCCATTGTTCTTTATCTAATAAAAGTGAAATAAAATGCGATCATTTCTAATGAAAATAAACTGCGTAAAAATGCAGAAGATAGAAAGATCTCCCAAAAAATGGGGTAGATTATCGCAATAAATTACCCTATTTTTCAACCTTTATAGGGAATTTATTTTCTACGAGAAATCATCTAAATATGGAATAGTTAAAATTCTCAATCATCTATGAAGTCTTCAAGCCTCAGACTAATAACAAAAATAGCGCATTAAGTACGCGCTATTTTTAGCCTATTTTTCAATTTTATTTTTTAGGTAACGCATCAGTTGAAGCATTAAACTTCACATTTGATGAAGTATAAGCCTCAAAGTGCGGGTGTTTTTTCATAAATTTTATGAAACTTTCTGCATCAGGTAAGTAGGTATCAACGCCCTCATATTTTGGATCATTAAATAATTTACCAAAGGTTTTGTAACCGTCTTTACCGCCTGCAACATAAGCATTTGTTCCGACAAGATAACGTTTGTTATCATCAATCGGTTCCCATTGTTGGGTTTGTTTATTCAAGACTTCAACACTCACTAAACGCTTACCTTCCGCATTTGGTGTTTCATTCGCTTCATAACGAATGCCTGCGCCATAAGGGAATGCGCCTGTAGAGCCATCAACTAAAGCAAATTGCATCGCATCTTCAAGCACTTGTTTCACTAACGAACCTTCCATTTTGTAGGTATATAACGTATTTCCGAAAGGTAAGAAAGTATAAGCATCATTAAAAGTCACATTGCCTGGTAAAATATCTGCACGCACACCACCTGCATTTTGAATGGTTAAATCCACCGTTTTGAGTTCGTTATACATTGTTTCTGCAATAAAACGTGTTGCAATAGAACCTTCAGGATTTGAACCTGCTTTATTTGGGATACGGTTTGCTGAACCACCTGGCATTGCAGAACCAGTGATGACGCCCACAATTTCTTGTGCTAAGTGATCTTTTTCACTTTTATATTTAGCAATAAGCTTATCGGTTTTCGTATCGTGATCATCAAGTGAAATACTTTTCATTGATTTTAAAGTATCAAGTGCTTTTTTACGTTCATCGCCAGCTAATTCAGCCCATTTACCTTCAGAATTTTTCACTTGAAGTTTATGAGAGCTCATTAACACGTGAGGAATTTTACGAGTAATAGACGCAATACCTTCAGGACTGAATTTAACACCTAAATCACCCACAACAGCAGAATAAGCCCAGCCTTCCATTACAAATACTGGTTCGCCATTTGGATTTTTAAATTCAAGGGGATATTCATAGATTACTGGCAATTTTAAACCACGTAATTCATCATTTCCGTATAAATAATGTGAATCGCCAGTAACAATAACGTCAATATCATTTACTTTTTGAGCAATTTCGATATTTTTTTCACTTCCAGCGTGTGAAAGTAAAATGATTTTATTAATGCCTTGTTGTTTTAAAGCATTTGCCATAATTTGTGCGGTAGCAATTTCATCATAGAACTTCACATCCTTACCAGGAGAAGAGGAATTCACTGTTTTCTTCACGGTATCTAAACCGATAATGGCAATTTTTTCTCCATCCACTGTGAAAATATCGTAAGGTTTCCATTTGTTATACAAAATTGAACTTTTATCAGGAATCACATTAGCTGAAAGCACAGGGATTTTTAATGGCTCAAGCAGTTTTAATAACCCTTCATTACCCGCGTCAAATTCATGATTACCCAAAGTAAAATAATGGAAATTACCTGCATTCATCACTGCAGCATCTGCAGAACCGCCAAACAGCGTAAAGTAAAGTGTACCAGTAATGGCATCACCTGCATGCAGTACTAATGGATTTTTGTATTTTTTACCCAATTCGTTAAGTTTTGCATTGACAGCAGAAAAACCACCAATATCCACTTTGGTTTGCTGACCATTTAAATTAATCCGTGTTTCGTGTGGTTCTAAATAAGAATGGTGATCATTAATGTGCAAAATACTTAATTCCACAGCTTTGTGAGCTTGTGGTGCTTCTTTGGCAAGAGCTGCACTAGTGAAAAGCATCGCGAATGCACTGAGTGCAAAGGTGGCTGATTTTTTGGATAAAAGCATAAAAACTCCTGTTGATAAGGGATTAATTTAAACCTTCTAGCATTGCTTGAAAGGTTTTGTAACGAATTGCATCATTATTGTGCTGTAAATTTTCTCGAGGTTGATCTAGATACGAAAAATCATCAACTTCCACACCTTTAAATTGGAGATTGAACATCATATTTGCTAAAGCAAGGCGAGGCTTAATTTCAGAAGAAGGAGTAATCAAACTTACACGATTTTCAGTAATCGGAAAAATAGTTTGATTAGGAAAATCTTGACGCATTTGTTCAATCATTTTTTGAAATATATCTTTGGCATTCAAAGACAATAATATAATTTGATCTGCTTTCGCTCCCCGCTCCATTAAAGCCTGAACAAATTGCTCCGAATTATCTGTTTGACGAATATAAATTTTTGCTTGCTCATTTGCTAAAAAAGATACCAATAAGTTTTTCTTCATTTCCTGAATTAAATTAGCATCGCCAGTATTTATCGGCTCAAAATATAAGTAATCAAGAAATTTAGGAGTGAGATTTTTATCTGTTTTAAAAATGCGAGTGAGGATTTTTTCGCTTATTTGGATCTGATTATCAAGAAATTGGGGAGGTAAAGAAAAAAGTGCGGTCAGTTTTTTTTGTAAATTTGTAATTTGTTGTTTGTCTTGTTTAGCTAAAGCTATTGAAAATTGTTGCTTCAAAGCCTCAGCTGATTCAGTAGATATTGATTGATGAGAAGATGGATTAGCTATGACATCTTGTTGAACACCAATAAATGATGCCAATCCAATTAACACAGAATGAAAACCAATTTTCATAATAAACCTCATTTAACTGATATTTTATTAATGTAAAATACCGCTATACGCGTAAATTTAACCTAAAACAGCTGAATGCCTCGTATTATATCGCAAAATAAAATAAATTGTGAATGATAATTAAGAGGAATATAACCTACTTTTATGCACACAAAACTTGCAATTTTGCTTGAAAAGTATAAAATTCTCAGGCTTTTTGTCTATATATACAGAGAAAAAAGTAAGCTATATTCTTAAATAACTTTCGAATTTGAGAATATTCTTTTAGTAATTAAACATTTAGAGGAAGGTTATGGTAACCATTCGTTTATCTCGTGGCGGAGCTAAAAAACGTCCATTTTATCAAATCGTAGTAGCTGACAGCCGTTCACCTCGTGACGGTCGCTTCATTGAGCGTGTAGGTTTCTTCAACCCAATCGCACAGGGTAACGCAGAACGTCTTCGCATTAATCTTGAGCGTGTAAATCACTGGGTTGCTCAAGGTGCTTCACTTTCTGATCGTGTTGCAACTTTGGTAAAAGAAGCTCAAAAAGCAGCATAATTTTGCTTTTTGATTTAGTTCTTAAACGAAGATAGGTGAGAAATATGGAACAACAACATATTGAAGTTGTGGGCAAATTAGGCTCAACCTACGGTATTCGTGGGTGGTTACGTATTTATTCATCAACAGAACAAGCTGAAAGCATTTTTGATTATCAACCTTGGTTTTTAAAAATCAAAGGCGAATGGCAATCAATTGAATTAGAAAACTGGCGTTATCATAATCACGAAATCATCGTTAAATTAAAAGGCGTTGATGATCGTGAAGCAGCACAAATTTTAGCGAATATTGAAATTGGTGTGGATTTATCTGTATTCCCAAAACTGGAAGAGGGCGATTATTACTGGCACGATTTAATCGGTTGTTCAGTCGTAAACTTAGAAGGTTATACAATGGGAATGGTAACAGAGATGATGGAAACAGGTTCTAATGATGTGTTAGTGGTTAAAGCCAATACCAAAGATGCTTTTGGAAAACAAGAGCGGTTAATTCCGTTCTTGTATGAACAAGTAGTTAAAAGAGTCGATCTCACCACGAAAACAATTGAAGTGGATTGGGACGCTGGTTTCTAATCTCAAGTATGCACAAACGTAATGTAGTAGGCTTTTTATGTGGATAGGGGTGATTTCATTATTCCCCGAAATGTTTAAAGCGATTACGGAATTTGGGGTTACAGGTAGAGCCGTAAAACATAATCTTCTGCAAGTAGAATGTTGGAATCCTAGAAATTTTACATTCGACAAGCATAAAACCGTGGATGACCGTCCTTATGGTGGTGGTCCGGGAATGCTGATGATGGTGCAACCTTTACGGGATGCGATTCATGCTGCGAAAGCAGCGGCAGGAGAAAGCGCAAAGGTGATTTACCTTTCGCCACAAGGACGTAAACTCGATCAAGGCGGCGTAACCGAGCTTGCTCAAAATCAGAAATTGATTTTGGTATGTGGACGTTACGAAGGTATTGATGAGCGATTGATTCAAACTGAAATCGATGAAGAATGGTCAATTGGCGATTACGTTCTGACCGGTGGGGAATTGCCGGCAATGACATTAATTGATGCTGTTGCACGTTTTATTCCCGGTGTATTAGGCAAGCAAGCCTCCGCAGAAGAAGATTCTTTTGCAGATGGTTTATTAGATTGCCCACATTACACTAGACCAGAAGTGTTAGAAGGATTAACTGTACCGTCCGTGCTGATGTCGGGACATCACGAAGAAATTCGGAAATGGCGATTAAAACAATCGCTACAAAGAACGTGGCTCCGACGCCCTGAGCTCTTAGAAAGCCTAGCTCTGACTGACGAACAACGTAAACTGTTAAAAGAGGTGCAAGCCGAGCATAACAGTTAGTTTCAGTTACATCTAGGATCAATAAAGGATCAAACAATGTCTAACATTATCAAACAACTTGAACAAGAACAATTAAAACAAAATGTACCTAGCTTCCGCCCAGGTGATACTTTAGAAGTTAAAGTATGGGTAGTTGAAGGTAGCAAACGTCGTTTGCAAGCATTCGAAGGCGTGGTTATTGCAATTCGTAACCGAGGCTTGCACTCAGCATTCACTTTACGTAAAGTATCTAATGGCGTAGGCGTTGAGCGCGTATTCCAAACTCACTCTCCAGCTGTAGATTCTATCGCAGTTAAACGTAAAGGTGCGGTACGTAAAGCTAAACTTTACTACTTACGTGCACGTTCAGGTAAATCAGCTCGTATTAAAGAGCGTTTGGGTGCATAATTCATTATATTTAATGATAATCTAAAAAACCTTGGGATGTCCCAAGGTTTTTTTAGTATCCTAACGTTCTGTCTTCTAAAGGTATCACCTATATATCATGAACTCCATTAACATTCCGTATACTATCATCTTATAAATTCAAAAATAATTAGCAAATATTCCAAATACTCATAAATATGTAATTATTATACTCCCTCAATCCTTATTTTTCGTGCTTAAATCATAAAAATCTATCTTTCAATTGACATCAATATCTAAGGCATTACTCTAAAAAATATATCAAAGTAACTAAATTATTAGTTCACTTTACGATTAAAAAAATAGTAAGAAGCAATTTCAATAAATTAGATATTCCTCGTATAAAACAGTATAATTCCATCAATAGATCATAAACCAACAGGAGTATTTTATGAAATTATATGGTTTAATTGGTGCGTGCTCATTTGTTCCACATGTGGCATTAGAGTGGGTAAAAATACGTGAAAATGCGGATTATGAATTTGAAGCTGTCACGCGTGAGTTAATTAAATCACCTGAATTTTTATCATTGAATCCACGCGGGGCAGTACCCGTATTAGTTGATGGCGATTTAGTTCTATCGCAAAATCAAGCAATTTTGCACTATTTAGATGAACTTTATCCGAATTCAAAATTATTCGGTAGCAAAACGGTACGTGATAAAGCCAAAGCCGCTCGCTGGTTAGCATTTTTTAATGCGGATATTCATAAATCTTTTGTGCCTCTATTCCGTTTACCAAACTATGCGAAAGATAACGAAACACTCTCACACACTATTCGCCAGCTATCAGTAGAGCAAATTTTAGATCAACTTGCAGTCGCAAATGAACATTTAGAAAGCCATATCTATTTTGGCGAATCGATTTCAGTTGCCGATGCGTATCTTTACATTATGCTAAATTGGTGTCGAGCAGTAGGCATAGATTTCAGCCACTTAACTCAACTTTCAGCTTTTATACAACGCATTGAGGCTGATCAAGCTATCGAAAATGTGAGAAAAATTGAAGAACTAAAAGTATAAACAATAATGCCCCGTATCTTTGATCTTCCACAAGAAGTTAGACTTATTTAATTCAAAGACTGAGTTCTATCATTCACATAACTTAGTCCTTTTAGTATATCCTGAATACGCTCATGGTGTAATAATAAATATACTCCTAGAGCGTTTTTTCCAGTTCTTCAAACGTCTCAAATCGTTCACCGTAATACATTCCGTTTTTAATCATCCAAAGATGCCTTTCATCTTTTTTAGAATGACATTCTTTGCTTCCAGCTCCAAAATCCAATATTTCAAACGTTCATCTTCAGTGGTTCGGTTTGGATGGCAATTTTAAGGTATTTAGGTTCCATGTTTAAGAAACCTCCATGTTTGGGTATTAAGCCATTTATACTTTTTTTCAAAGACTTGTAACCATCGGATAATAACAAGCTGATTAGCAATACCAAAGTATAAACAGGAAGTTTCTACAAAAAATTGCCCATTTTTAACCGTTTGTATCACGTTAAGTTTAAATTTAAGTGAGTAATTTCGCTTCTTACCCAGCACAGCTAACCCATTGATTCTACTATGATTAAACTGGTTAATCTAATCTCGCAATGTTCTGCTGTCAAGTTGAAAATTTTTACGGATGAGTGAATGATTTTTACCATTTTGAATATAAAATTCGATGACTTGTTGTTTGAAAAGAGTGTTGTATTTGGCTATAAAAAATCTGCATCTTAGTTAGTTGCTGATTTAGTCTAATTTTTTGGGTGCAGATCAAATATGGGTCATTTTACCATTTATATGGTATTTTTATCTGTAAACTCACTATTTTTCTAGAAATTCATTTTTAAATACATCTTTTACAACTAAATCCATTGTTCATAGATTATGACATTTATCTTTTTTATCCGTCATCTTACAATTAATTTATATAAGTAAAAATATCTTGTTTTTTATCATCGTTAAATTTATAATAAATATAAATAATTATTATTAAGATTTAAGGGGCATATGAATATTATAATTAATAAACGTATCTTTTTATTAGTCACCTTTGTAAGTATTCAACTCAATGTAACCGCAAAGCAAAATTCTTCTAATTCTAATAGAGAGGAGTTATTACCTATCATTGTGAACACTGACGAGGATAGTAATAAACTACCTGGTCGTTCAGTATTAAAACAGAAAAATATCGAACAACAACAAGCTGACAATGCAGCGAATTTAATTAATATTTTGCCAGGTGTGAATATGGCAGGTGGTTTTCGCCCTGGCGGACAAACATTAAATATTAATGGAATGGGTGACGCTGAAGATGTTAGAGTTCAGTTAGATGGAGCTACAAAAAGTTTTGAAAAATACCAACAGGGTTCTATTTTTATTGAACCCGAATTGTTAAGAAAAGTAACTGTGGATAAAGGAAATTATTCTCCTCAATATGGTAATGGTGGTTTTGCTGGAACTGTAAAATTTGAAACTAAGGATGCTAGGGATTTCTTGCAAGAAAACCAGAAAATAGGTGGTTTGTTAAAGTATGGAAATAATAGCAATAATAACCAAAAAACTTATAGCACTGCACTAGTTTTACAAAATGAACAAAAAAATATTGATTTATTATTATTTGGTTCTGTAAGAAATGCTGGCGATTATAAAAGACCAGACAATAGCAAAATTCTTTTTTCAAAAAATAATCAAAAAACTGGATTAATAAAAGTAAATTGGCAAATTACTCCTGAACATTTATTAACTTTATCCAGTGTTTATGGCATTCATAAAGGGTGGGAACCTTTCGCAGCGAAAAGAGATATTTTACCTAAACCAAGTTCAGATGATATAATGCGTTATGGCACTGATATTGCTTGGAAACGTAAACTGGTTTATCGAGATCAAAAAGATAAAAATTACACATTAAAATACCACTACCTACCTAAAAATAATCCATGGATTAACTTATCTACTCAATTCAGCTATAGTAAAACCATACAAAATGATATGCGTCCCAAAGAAGCATCTTCAGTATTTGGTAGCAGCTTAGGTAATCAAAGCTGGATAGCTTATTCAGATCTTACTTTTGATATAAATAACACAAGTACTTTTAATATCAAAACTTCTGAGCATGAACTATTGTATGGTTTACAATGGTTAAAAAACACAAGAAATACTTTAATATACGATAAAGGTAAAGTGAAAAAAGTGGACTATAATTATGGCTATTTTCAGCCTTATTATATGCCTTCTGGACGCCAGTATACACAAGCATTTTATTTACAAGATCAAATAAAATGGCAGAATTTCCTCTTTACAGGAGGGATAAGATATGACCATATCAATAATATAGGGCAGAAAAATTTAGCGCCACGATATAATGATATCTCTGCAGGGCATAATTATAGCCAGAAAAATTATAATGGTTGGTCTTATTATTTAGGTCTTAAGTATGATGTAAATCATTATTTAAGTTTATTTACGAATTTTAGTAAAACTTGGCGTGCACCTGTTATTGATGAACAGTATGAGACGCAATCTAAGCAATCTTCTGTGCCTGCAACCTCTTTAAATTTAGAAAAAGAAATGATTAATCAAACCAGAGTGGGTGGAATTATTACTCTCAATCATCTATTTCAGGAAAATGATGCTTTTCAATTTAGAACTACTTATTTTTACCACCGTGGTAAAAATGAAATATTTAAAACCAGAGGAGTTAATTGTGTAGGCAATGCTGCAGATACCAATAATAGTGTTTGTCCTAAAATCATTGGAAATTATCGTAATTTGCCAGGTTATGTTATTCAAGGCGTAGAGTTAG
Organism: Haemophilus influenzae; assembly: GCF_900475755.1. NCBI lineage: Bacteria > Pseudomonadati > Pseudomonadota > Gammaproteobacteria > Pasteurellales > Pasteurellaceae > Haemophilus > Haemophilus influenzae. Next base: position 768,340 of record NZ_LS483411.1, on the reverse strand, counting down.
AAGCTTATTATCAATCCACTTATTTATTTGGTGAGCTAACATATTCTTATGTAAAAGGAAAACGTGACACCTCACCAAGAAACCCATGGGGTAAAACCTCAACATGGATTGCAGAAATTCCCCCTAGAAAGGCAACTGCTACTTTAGGTTTCAATGTTCCAAAATATTATCTCACAGTAGGTTGGCGTGCTGAGTTTGTAAGAAAACAAGATCGATCGCCATCGTCTGGAGACCCCAAAGCATCATATTGGTCATTACCAGCTTCAAGAGGATACAGCCTACATAACCTATTCCTTTCTTGGAGCCCTGCAAAAATTAAAGGTATGAATATTAAGATTACAGTGGATAATTTATTCAATCGAGCATACAACCCTTATCTAGGCGAATTGGCTTCTGGAACAGGTAGGAATATCAAATTTAGCCTATCTCAGAAATTTTAGAATAAATAATAGCCCGATTGAATCTAATCGGGCTTTATCATAACTATAATTAGGCAAAACCTAACTATAATGTCCATTATACAAGATTAATCATAAATATACTTTTTTGAAAAAAATTTACAGAAAATTTATCTTAATATAGGAGATATATTAAGATAAATACATCATTAAAGAATGTAGAGATAATAGGTATAATCCCCTATACTAATTTTAGTATTCTTTGGTTAGCTTAGTTCCACTACCATACTTTCGCGTACGGGATTATCACCCGTTGTCGCCGCACCTGAAAGCGATATTGCCCAATCGTTTATGCAATTAGCCGAAAAAGTTGCCTCAGAACTTTACTGGCAAGGTTCAGTAATTCCAAGTGAGATCATGTTTAAGGAAGTGAAATAAAATTTGCTAAAATCGACCGCACTTACATTTAACTCCAGAAAAGTGCGGTGACTTTTATAAAAATTTTATTAATACAAGATAACAAAAAAAGCCCTCAATATTGAGGGCTTTTTTAGGGTATATATCCTAATCGAAATTAGCGACGTAAACCTAAACGAGCGATAGTTGAAGTGTAAAGCTCAAGATTAGTACGTTTTAAATAATCTAAAAGTTTACGACGACGAGAAACCATACGCAATAAACCACGACGACCATGGTGATCTTTTTTATGTTCAGCAAAGTGAGCTTGTAAATGGTTGATTTGTGCAGTTAATAAAGCGATTTGCACTTCTGATGAACCAGTATCTTTTGCATCACGACCAAACTCAGCAACGATTGCTGCTTTTTTTTCCGTACTTAGAGACATTTGATAACTCCTAAAAATTAAGTTAAACATACATCGCTAGCCGATCTCTAATTCAGCCACGACAAGGAGTATGAATTTTAGCATTGATGAGGATAAAAGCAATAAAATCTTTATAAAAACTCACCGTAAACTTTGAGCAAAAAAAGAAAGCCTGCTAAACAGGCTTTCTCTAGTTTAATTAAAACGTAATTTCTGCACTCAATTTATAGTTTCTACCTGGTGAATAAAAACGATTAATACCTGCACCTGTTTGTTGATTAATCAAGTTACTTGTCCCAAATGGCTTAATTGAACGAGCAGACTCCCAAGTTAAATATTTACGGTCAGTCAAGTTATATACACCAAACTGTAAAGTCACATTTTTAACTGGTTTTACATAAGTAACAAAATCAACCAACGTATAGTCATCACTACGCCATCTAATTGCACTGTCTTTATAACCTTGTTCCTTATAAAACATATTATAAGTATCTTTAGCTTTCTCCGCACTAACATGGGTTACATATAAGTCTGCACCAAATATCTGCTCTTTATGATCATACCCTAATCCAATAACAGAGGTTTTTGGTTGAATTGCATTCATTGGTCTATTACCATCTAAACGTCCTCTTTGATAAGTAAATTTATAACTTAAATTAAAACCATCTAACTTCTCAAAGAAATAACCAATATTCAAGCGAGAATTAATCTCAACGCCTTTCACTTTTGCGCGATCTACGTTTACATTCTGATAGACTTGGAAATCTCTTGCTTGTGCTTGACCACCTACAGAATTAGATAAATTTCTTGGACCTAAATACGCTAAATCAATAAAATGACGATACTTTGTTTGGAAAACACTTGTGCTAACAAATCCCCAATTATCGTGCACTGTTAATGCAATCTCTTGATTTTTTGCTTCCTCTGGTTTCAACACGGGGTTCGGTAAAATCGTAAAATCTGGATGCTTAAAGGTAAAATAAAGTTCATCTGAAGTCGGGGCTCTAAACCCTTTTGAATATTTTACTTGTACTCGTAAAAAATTCAGAGGATCGAACGTTGCACCAAGAGAATAAGAATGTTTCTTAAAGCGTTTTTCTTGTGCAATATAAGCAATATTTTCCTCCGCATTCTTACGAATTTGTTCTGGGGTCAATGCTTTTGTTGTTTCATAATTTCCTATTTTAACTTTTTCTCCTTTAGGTAATGGAATAAAAATACCTTTCACCATATCATCTGCAATTTTAGGTGTTACACCAGGAATATATTCTGGTTGATATTTAATATCGTCATAACGATAACCTAAATCTACACTCAACATGTTGTGTAATTTGATATTATCTGAAAAATATAGAGACTTGGTTGTCGCTTCTACTGGAATTAAGAAAGAAGTTAAAGGTTCATGACGAGGACATTTCAGTCCATTATAGTTACAATTCGTACTATTCCCTAAAATTCTATCAGCCCACCATGTAGGATTTCTCCCATCGTAACCTGCTTTATTAACCATTTTCTTCTCTGTACGTGAATAAATGGCACCGTATAATAATTCATTTTCTATATTAAAAGTCGAAAATGTTTTTGTTAAATCCAAATTGATTTGATTTGTTTTGTATTTGAATCAAGATCTCTTTCTTTGTAATCATATGGTAAATAACCTTTTGAATTAGGTAAAATTAAATAGTTCCTAACACCTCTTTCTTCTTTAGCTGTTTTATATAATTTACCATTGACAGTGATTTCTTCAGATAACTCAACTTGTTTTGGCGTATATTGACCATTTTAATAGTTATAAACAGTAAATGGCTGAGTACAATCAAAAAGAGAACAATCTAACCAAAATTCTTTAGGTCCTAACTGAATATTATTACTAAATGCTGCATTATTAGTACCAGATGTCGTAGGAAATGGGTTACCATTTTTATCAACTATTTCTGTATTAAATCCTGTTCCTTTTAAAGTAATCTTATTTCCCTCTGGATCAACAATTTTGCCATCTTTCAACTGAAGCCCTAATGGATTTTTATAAGAATCACATTTTTCATTACCATCACAATAATCTTCTGTTCTTGCTCTTGTTCTGATCTTTTGTTGTGAATAACTCAATTTTAGCGTATCCCAAAATGGAGTTATGCTATAGTTTTCATAAGTAAAAGAAACATTTTTACGTTTTGTCAAATCATTTGCATGACGAGATTCTTTCTCATCTAACTGAATATATGTTGTTGCAACAAGATTATATGAAAGATCATGTCCGCAGGAATGCTGAAGATAAGTATCAGAAGCGACTGTAAAACGATGATTTTCTGTTGGCGAAAAAGAGAATTTCACTAATGTACTTTCTTTCGTAATTGTATAAGGATCCGCTTTTTCTCTTTCTTTCCCTTGAATATCTCTGCCATTTTAGTCATAATTTTCTAATTCATGTCCATGTCGCTTAGAATGCATAATCAATGCATCAAACATTTGATAGCGACCTGCAAGAGTCACAGCATTTAATCCCTGATTATCTGCCGTTGAGTAGCCCGCTTTATAGCCGATATGCCAATCTTTTTCAGTCAGGAAATCTCTGGCATCTTTTGTTTCAAAAAGTACAGCGCCTCCCAAAGAACCACTACCTACTTTTACAGAATCAGCACCTTTCGCGATTTTAGCGACTTTCAACGTCTCAATTTCCACACTATTTCGGGTATTGTTAAAATTGCCGTAACCTTCGAATAATTCTTTAAAGCCTTGAGAAGAAAGGGTTTCTGCTTGATGTAAGCCATCTACTGTAATTGCCACTCGGTTCTCATCCACACCACGAATGGCATAACCGCTCGAACCAAAACGTCCAGCTTCTACCACAGTCACTCCGGTTTCATAGCGCACAAGATCACGACTATCCTGTACTTGCTGGCGTTTCAATTGACTCGCCGTTTTCACAGTTTCACCGACTTTTTTCTCTTTAATATTCATCTCACCTTGTTGAGAAGAAACGGTAATCGTATCAAGTTCAGTCGTCTCTTGATGACTATCCGCCAAAATGACCCCACAATAACTCAATAATGCTAATGTAATTGCAGAAAATTTTACTGTTGTTGTACGCATTTTCCTAACCTCACGTAAATACCCTAAAAAGTTGACAAAACTTATTCTTGGTGTCCTTCAACCAAGTAAACAAAGCTCACTAAATCATCATTACTCACTTGGAAAGCTTGACCAAAACCTTTTACAAATAACCCTTGTGAGGGTTTGAAACTAAACAAATGAAAATCTTTCATCCGAGACAATTCATCCATTAATGCACCATGTCTTGCTTTGAGTGCCTCAACGCCAGAATGCCATTCTTCACTTTCTCTCTCGACAACACGCGCAACCGCATCAAAAGATAAACGACGTACACTTTTCTCCTGATTTAAGTTCATTATTTACAAGATGTTTGTTTATTCCTTTACAGGAATAAACACTCTCATTATAATGAGAGCAAATTGATTATTTTTTATTCTATCTTAGTAAATAAGGTACTGATGTAAGGATAAGAGGTATCCCTGCCCAGTATTGCTATTGAGATATCGGCAGACACAAAGAGTGTTCTACTAATTTTTTAAAATTTAAAGATAGAAAAAACCCCAGCCTTTCGACTGGGGTTCTTCTTTTTTTATGTGATTTAGATTTTTATTTGATAACCCGGCGGTGCCCTACTCTCACATGGGGAAACCCCACACTACCATCGGCATTACAGCGTTTCACTTCTGAGTTCGGTATGGTCTCAGGTGGTTCCACCGCACTATCGCCGCCGGGATAATTCTTTAATAACTTCTCTCTTTGTTTCTTCTCTTTTACGACTTCACTTTTTTCGCTTTTCGTCTCTCTTCTTCTTATCGGCAACAAGCTGAACTCGATTTTCTTTCTATTTTTCCTTTCTATTAAGTCTTCTATATTTAAGTTGTTTGTCTACTCTTCTCTTTCGCTCTTTTCTCAAAAACACTTGAGCGTTGTATAGTTAAGCCTCTCGGGCAATTAGTATCTGTTAGCTCAATGACTCACATCACTTACACACCAGACCTATCTACGTCTTCGTCTTAAACAACCCTTACTGTCTTAAAGACAGGGAGAACTCATCTCTTGGCAAGTTTCGTGCTTAGATGCTTTCAGCACTTATCTCTTCCGCACTTAGCTACCCGGCAATGCGTCTGGCGACACAACCGGAACACCAGTGGTGCGTCCACTCCGGTCCTCTCGTACTAGGAGCAGCCCCAACCAATTCTCCTACGCCCACGGCAGATAGGGACCGAACTGTCTCACGACGTTCTAAACCCAGCTCGCGTACCACTTTAAATGGCGAACAGCCATACCCTTGGGACCCACTTCAGCCCCAGGATGTGATGAGCCGACATCGAGGTGCCAAACACCGCCGTCGATATGAACTCTTGGGCGGTATCAGCCTGTTATCCCCGGAGTACCTTTTATCCGTTGAGCGATGGCCCTTCCATTCAGAACCACCGGATCACTATGACCTACTTTCGTACCTGCTCGACTTGTCTGTCTCGCAGTTAAGCTTGCTTATACCATTGCACTAACCTCACGATGTCCGACCGTGATTAGCAAACCTTCGTGCTCCTCCGTTACGCTTTGGGAGGAGACCGCCCCAGTCAAACTACCCACCAGACACTGTCCGAGACCGCGTTCCGCAATCTTCGTTAGAACATCAAACGTTAAAGGGTGGTATTTCAAGGATGACTCCATAATCACTGGCGTGACTACTTCTTAGTCTCCCACCTATCCTACACATCAAAATTCAATGTTCAGTGTCAAGCTATAGTAAAGGTTCACGGGGTCTTTCCGTCTAGCCGCGGGTACACCGCATCTTCACGGCGATTTCAATTTCACTGAGTCTCGGGTGGAGACAGCCTGGCCATCATTATGCCATTCGTGCAGGTCGGAACTTACCCGACAAGGAATTTCGCTACCTTAGGACCGTTATAGTTACGGCCGCCGTTTACTGGGGCTTCGATCAGGTGCTTCTCTTGCGATTACACCATCAATTAACCTTCCAGCACCGGGCAGGCATCACACCCTATACCTCCACTTTCGTGTTTGCAGAGTGCTGTGTTTTTAATAAACAGTTGCAGCCAGCGGGTCACTTCGACCGGTTCAACCTTCGAGAGTAAATCTCTACAATCTACGCCGGCGCACCTTCTCCCGAAGTTACGGTGCTATTTTGCCTAGTTCCTTCACCCGAGTTCTCTCAAGCGCCTGAGTATTCTCTACCTGACCACCTGTGTCGGTTTTCAGTACGGTTTAGTAAAGCCTGTCGCTTAGTGGCTTTTCCTGGAAGTGTGGTATCAGTTACTTCAGCTCCGTAGAGCCTCGTCATCATCTCTCAGTGTTTAATAGAAGCCCGGATTTGCCTAAACTTCCCACCTACCAACTTAAACGCACATATCCAACAGTGCGATAACCTAACCTACTCCGTCCCCACATCGCAGCTTTACCAAGTACAGGAATATTAACCTGTTTCCCATCGACTACGCTTTTCAGCCTCGCCTTAGGGGCCGACTCACCCTGCCCCGATTAACGTTGGACAGGAACCCTTGGTCTTCCGGCGAACGGGTTTTTCACCCGTTTTATCGTTACTTATGTCAGCATTCGCACTTCTGATACGTCCAGCTAACCTCTCGATTAACCTTCATCCGCTTACAGAACGCTCCCCTACCCAACAGACTTTCGCCTGATGCCGCAGCTTCGGTGCTATATTTCAGCCCCGTTACATCTTCCGCGCAGGCCGACTCGACTAGTGAGCTATTACGCTTTCTTTAAATGATGGCTGCTTCTAAGCCAACATCCTAGCTGTCTAAGCCTTCCCACTTCGTTTCCCACTTAATATAGACTTGGGGACCTTAGCTGGCGGTCTGGGTTGTTTCCCTCTCCACGACGGACGTTAGCACCCGCCGTGTGTCTCCTGAGTATCACTCTTTGGTATTCGTAGTTTGCATCGGGTTGGTAATCCGGGATGGACCCCTAGCCGAAACAGTGCTCTACCCCCAAAGGTGTCACCTCAAGGCTCTACCTAAATAGATTTCGGGGAGAACCAGCTATCTCCCGGTTTGATTGGCCTTTCACCCCCAGCCACAAGTCATCCGCTAATTTTTCAACATTAGTCGGTTCGGTCCTCCAGTTAGTGTTACCCAACCTTCAACCTGCCCATGGCTAGATCACCGGGTTTCGGGTCTATACCTTGCAACTATTCGCCCAGTTAAGACTCGGTTTCCCTTCGGCTCCCCTATTCGGTTAACCTCGCTACAAAATATAAGTCGCTGACCCATTATACAAAAGGTACGCAGTCACCCTTTCGGGCTCCCACTGCTTGTACGTACAAGGTTTCAGGTTCTATTTCACTCCCCTCACCGGGGTTCTTTTCGCCTTTCCTTCACAGTACTGGTTCACTATCGGTCAATCAGGAGTATTTAGCCTTGGAGGATGGTCCCCCCTTCTTCAAACAGGATATCACGTGTCCCGCCCTACTTCTCGTTAGCTTAGTACCACAATATGGTTTTTAGATACGGGATTATCACCCTCTTTGATTGTGCTTCCCAACACATTCTCCTAACCATACTGTTATCACTTACTGGCTCTTTCGCTTTCGCTCGCCGCTACTGACGAAATCTCGGTTGATTTCTTTTCCTCGGGGTACTTAGATGTTTCAGTTCTCCCGGTTTGCCTCAACAAACTATGTATTCACTTGTTGATAGTAGATTCTTCATCTACTGGGTTTCCCCATTCGGATATCTTGGATTAAACGCCTCTTATCGACTCATCCAAGCTTTTCGCAGATTAGCACGTCCTTCTTCGCCTCTGATTGCCAAGGCATCCACCTTGTACGCTTAGTCACTTAACTATACAACCTCAAATGTTTTCAATCACTTTAAGTTTTCACTTCAAAGTACGGTCAATTTGATGCGTATTTTCATTCAACTAAACACTTGATTGCTTTTGTTCAATCAAGATTTTATGCAAAACAGGTTTTGTTTTTAGAGTTTCCTTCTCAGTTCCCTCCTCTCACTTTCCTGTCTTGCCTACTCAGACTTTCTCTCGAAAATCTCTTGTTTTCAGCTTGTTTCCAATTTTTTAAAGAACAACAAGATAATCTAACAAAGTTATCTTTAATTGGCGTCCCCACGGGGATTCGAACCCCGGTTACCGCCGTGAAAGGGCGATGTCCTAGGCCTCTAGACGATGGGGACATCAATTAAAGATACTCTATCTTCTTTTTATCTTTTAACGTTTATTTTCAACGTTACTTTCGCTTCGCTTTTAATCTTGTCTACAACTATCAGCCAATCTGTGTGAGCACTCGCTGTCTCTCGTCTTCTGTAAGGAGGTGATCCAACCGCAGGTTCCCCTACGGTTACCTTGTTACGACTTCACCCCAGTCATGAATCATACCGTGGTAAACGCCCTCCTAAAGGTTAAGCTATCTACTTCTGGTACAACCCACTCCCATGGTGTGACGGGCGGTGTGTACAAGGCCCGGGAACGTATTCACCGCGACATTCTGATTCGCGATTACTAGCGATTCCGACTTCATGGAGTCGAGTTGCAGACTCCAATCCGGACTTAGACGTACTTTATGAGATTCGCTCCACCTCGCAGCTTCGCTTCCCTCTGTATACGCCATTGTAGCACGTGTGTAGCCCTACTCGTAAGGGCCATGATGACTTGACGTCATCCCCACCTTCCTCCAGTTTATCACTGGCAGTCTCCTTTGAGTTCCCGACCGTATCGCTGGCAACAAAGGATAAGGGTTGCGCTCGTTGCGGGACTTAACCCAACATTTCACAACACGAGCTGACGACAGCCATGCAGCACCTGTCTCTAAGTTCCCGAAGGCACATTCGCATCTCTGCAAACTTCTTAGGATGTCAAGAGTAGGTAAGGTTCTTCGCGTTGCATCGAATTAAACCACATGCTCCACCGCTTGTGCGGGCCCCCGTCAATTCATTTGAGTTTTAACCTTGCGGCCGTACTCCCCAGGCGGTCGATTTATCACGTTAGCTACGGGCGCCAGAGTTAAACCCCAACCCCCAAATCGACAGCGTTTACAGCGTGGACTACCAGGGTATCTAATCCTGTTTGCTCCCCACGCTTTCGCACATGAGCGTCAGTACATTCCCAAGGGGCTGCCTTCGCCTTCGGTATTCCTCCACATCTCTACGCATTTCACCGCTACACGTGGAATTCTACCCCTCCCTAAAGTACTCTAGTTACCCAGTCTGAAATGCAATTCCCAGGTTAAGCCCGGGGCTTTCACACCTCACTTAAATAACCGCCTGCGTGCCCTTTACGCCCAGTTATTCCGATTAACGCTCGCACCCTCCGTATTACCGCGGCTGCTGGCACGGAGTTAGCCGGTGCTTCTTCTGTATTTAACGTCAATTTGATGTACTATTAACACATCAACCTTCCTCAATACCGAAAGAACTTTACAACCCGAAGGCCTTCTTCATTCACGCGGCATGGCTGCGTCAGGGTTCCCCCCATTGCGCAATATTCCCCACTGCTGCCTCCCGTAGGAGTCTGGACCGTGTCTCAGTTCCAGTGTGGCTGGTCATCCTCTCAGACCAGCTAGAGATCGCAGGCTTGGTGAGCCTTTACCCCACCAACTACCTAATCCCACTTGGGCTCATCCTATGGCAGGTGGCTAAAAGTCCCACCCTTTCGTCTCTCGACACTACGCGGTATTAGCGACAGTTTCCCGTCGTTATCCCCCTCCATAAGCCAGATTCCCAAGCATTACTCACCCGTCCGCCACTCGTCAGCAAGAAAGCAAGCTTCCTCCTGCTACCGTTCGACTTGCATGTGTTAAGCCTGCCGCCAGCGTTCAATCTGAGCCATGATCAAACTCTTCAATTCAAGTTCAATCGCTCAATATACTGCTTAGCTATAAATAAACACTACTTAAAAAAGTAATTATGAATTTTCAGTTAAGCACCTATTAAGACTTCAAAATTAAAAAATATTTTTAAAACAAGTCAATCAACAAGTGCCCACACAGATTGTCTGATATATTGTTAAAGAGCAAAATAAAGTGGTCGGCGAGATAGGATTTGAACCTACGACCCACTGGTCCCAAACCAGTTGCGCTACCAAGCTGCGCTACTCGCCGTCAGATCTTATAAAGATAAGATGGGGTGGCTAATGGGATTCGAACCCACGACAACTGGAATCACAATCCAGGGCTCTACCAACTGAGCTATAGCCACCATTAAAAGTTGTTATTGCACTGACCTGGCGCGCTCGACAAGATTCGAACTTGCGACCTTTGGCTCCGGAGGCCAACGCTCTATCCAACTGAGCTACGAACGCGTTACTGCGTCGTTGCGGTGGCGTATATTAATGATTTAATAAAATCTTGTCTAGCACTTTTTGAAAAAAAATGTTTGAGCGATAGTTTTTTATTCAGTTTGTTTAAAATTCACTATTTTTTCGACTATTTTTACAACTTGGCAAATTATTATATATGTTGAATCATCCAACAATTATGAATTTGTTTATTACGTTCAAAATCTAGAGGTAACGTTTTATGCGAAATTTCTACCGCATTTAAACCTAATTCTTCCAACGCAACTAAATTCATTTTGAATCCACGTTTATTATTCGAGAAAACAATTGTGCCATTATTCGACAAAACTCGTTTTAAATTGCGCATTAATTTCACATGATCTCGTTGCACATCCCAACTGTCTTCCATACGTTTAGAATTTGAAAACGTCGGTGGATCCACAAATATCAAATCAAATTGACGATCACATTTTTCTAACCATTGAAGGCAATCTGCTTGAATTAATTTATGTTGTTTACCTCCAATATCATTCAAAATAAGATTTTGCTCCGCCCAATTAAGATAAGTATTGGACATATCAACGGTCGTTGTCGATTTAGCACCACCAAGGGCAGCGTGAACAGTTGCAGAACCAGTATAAGCAAATAAGTTCAAGAAATCTTTACCTTTTGCCAACGCTCCAATCATTTTTCTTGTTAAACGGTGATCTAAAAATAAGCCCGTGTCTAAATAATCTGTCAAATTTACCCAAAGCTGCGCGCCATATTCATTCACATAAAAGTATTCGCCTTTATTGGCTAATTTCTCATATTGGTTAGTACCTTTTTGTTTCTGACGAACTTTGAGGATCAACTTATTCGTTTCTACACCTGTAACGTGCAAAGTTGCAGTAACCGCATCTAACAAACGCTGACGTGCTTTATTTTCATCAATATTTTTCGGTGCTGCATATTCTTGCACAACAATGTAATCTGCATAACGATCAACGGCTAAATTATATTCTGGCAAATCGGCATCATATAAACGATAAGCGTCTAATCCTTGTTGCTTTGCCCATTTACTAATTTTCTTAATATTTTTTTGTAATCGATTAGCAAAATCGGTTGCAACCTCCGAAGTGCGGTTAAATTCTAGTTCATTTTCAGCGGTAATTTCGTCAGATTTTCGTTCTGAAACTTGATAATTCTTCTGCACACAATCTAATGGGCCATTTTTGGCTTTAAACTGTCGGCTGGCACGCATTCTCAAACAATCAAGTAATGTGGATTCGCTACTAAAAACAGAAACATTCCAACCACAAAATTCTTTTTTAAGTCTTTGCCCAAATACAGAATAGAGCGCGATCAATGCTGGGGTTGTGCCTAAGCGTTCCCCATAAGGTGGATTACAGATAACCGTACCGACTTCATTTACGCCAGGATTTTTCAACGTTGCAACATCACCTTGCTGCCATTTAATTAAATGTGAAACACCTGCATTTTGTGCATTCTTTTGCGCCTTTTTTAATACGCGGTGATCGAGGTCAAATCCATAAAAGTGCGGTTGAATTTCACGTTGTTTTTCTTCTGCTAACTCAATCGCTTCATTTTTTACTTTTTCCCAAGCCGATTGATTATGCGCTTTCCAAAAATCAAATCCCCAATGTAAACGATAAAGTTGCGGTGCAATTTTGGCTTTCATTTGTGCCGCTTCAATTAAAAGCGTACCTGAACCACACATTGGATCCACTAATGGAGAACCTGCTTGCCAACCTGAACGCAGAACAATTGCCGCCGCTAGAGTTTCACGTAAAGGCGCTTGACCAGCATCCTCACGATAGCCTCGTAAATGCAATGCTTCCCCACTTAAATCTAAAGAAATCACTAAATTTTCACGATTCAAATAAGCATGGATACGCACGTCTGGCTGAATTTTATCTACATCGGGACGAGTTTTACCTTGACGTTCAAAGTAATCGACAATTCCATCTTTAACACGCATCGCACCAAATTGAGTATGACGAATTTCTTGGTTGGTTCCATTAAAATCGACAAAGAATGTAACTCTTTCATCAAATTGCGCTAACCAATTAAAGCCTGAAACAGCTGCATAAAGATCCAAATCACTGTAAATCTTGGTTTCAATCAAAGGAAATAAAATGCGTGAAGCAAGGCGTGACCAAAGCAAAGTGCGGTATAAAGTTTCGTCATCAGCTTGATAATGAACGCCACCTTGAACCACTTTTGCCTCTTGCGCACCAAGTTCAGTGAGTTCAACTTTTAATAATTCTTCAAAGCCACGAGAAGTCGTTGCAAATAATTGTTTCATTTAGGTACCGATTTTGAAAATTTTGAGGGATTATAGCATAGAAAAAGATGATCTAATTGAGATCATCATAGCGAGTTAAACTGTAAAAAGAAAAGCCCTGATTTTCTAAATCAGGGCTTCAAAATTTGTTGGTTGCGGGGGCCGGATTTGAACCGACGGCCTTCGGGTTATGAGCCCGACGAGCTACCAAGCTGCTCCACCCCGCGTCTGATGAGGCGTACTATACTCGCTTCAAATTTAATTGCAAGAATTAAACAAAACTTTATCAATTGTTTGTTAATAAAATGTTCAATGTGTAGTTTTATTAAGCAATTTCACTAAATAACACTGGTTGTTTTCTGTAAATTTTGATAGCGTATGCGACCTTATTTCTGCTTACTTTAGGATTGAAAATGTCGGTGTGTAAACCATTTTGGTTCAAAACTTTTTCTATCTCAATTATTACCGCACTTTTGGTGTCTTGTACCTCTAACATAAAAAACATTCAGATTCCCACCACCTTAAATGGTAGTGATCCTCAACAATTCGGTGCAAAATATACCAATCGGACTTATCAGCAAGCAGCGCTTGTGCCTGTATCCAACATAGAAAACCAAAGTGCGGTAATAAATCAAGGCGATTTTTTAACACAGCTTTCCAATATAAAAAATTATTCGAGTAAACTTTCCACCAATTTTTACGACAATTATGAAAAGATTACAAATTGGGTTCTTTCTGGGGCAAATATTAATGAACTCACTCAATTTAATATCCATCCGCAAATTATGCGTGGATTTGATGGGTATCAAAATGTACTGATGACAGGCTATTATTCGCCTATACTTTATGCTCGTCATACCCCACAAGGTCAATTTAAAAATCCAATTTATCGTATGCCTGTGAAAAAACGTCTAAGTCGAGTGCAAATTTACGCGGGAGCATTAGTGGGGAAAGGACTAGAGTTAGCATATAGCGATTCCATGTTGGAAAACTTTTTACTTGGGGTACAAGGCAGTGGTTATGTAGATTTTGGCGATGGCAATCTTAACTATTTTGCTTACGCAGGACAAAATGGTTTCCCTTACACGGCTATCGGGCGTTTATTAGTGGAAGATGGCGAAATTCCAAAAGAAAAAATGTCTATTCAAGCAATTCGAGAGTGGGGCAATCGTAATCCATCGCGTGTACAAAGCTTGTTAGAGCGCAATGAAGCTTATGTCTTCTTTAAAAATGATCCAAGTGGCAAAGTGAAAGGCTCTGCGGGCGTTCCTCTTGTAGCAATGGCTTCAGTGGCATCAGATCGCAATGTTATCCCATCTGGCTCTGTACTTTTAGTCGAAGTACCAGATATTGATAATAATGGAAACTGGCTTGGCACACACAAATTACACTTAATGGTTGCACTTGATGTAGGCGGTGCAGTGAAAGGTCATCACTTTGACTTATATCGTGGTATCGGTGCTAGAGCAGGACATATTGCAGGGCTTTCAAAACACTACGGTAGAGTATGGGTATTACAATAATGTCTAGAATAGATAATTACGAACAACGTTTCGGCGGTATTGGACGACTTTATACACCCGATGGCTTAGCGCACTTACGCCAAGCCCATATTTGCATAATTGGCATTGGCGGCGTAGGTTCTTGGGTTGTTGAAGCCTTAGCACGATCTGGCATTGGCAAACTCACATTAATTGATATGGATGATATTTGCGTCACGAATATCAATCGCCAACTTCCTGCGATGAGCGGCACAATCGGCAAATTAAAAACTGAAGTGATGTCAGAGCGAGTAAAATTAATTAACCCAGAATGTACCGTCAATATTATTGATGATTTTATCTCGCCAGAAAATCAAGCAGATTACCTCAATCGAGGCTATGACTACGTAATTGATGCTATTGACAATGTGAAAACTAAAGCGTCGCTGATTGCTTATTGTAAACGTCACAAAATTAATGTGATTACTATTGGTGGTGCTGGTGGTCAAACTGATCCAACCCAAATTCAAATTGCCGATCTGAGTAAAACCATTCAAGATCCGCTCCTTGCTAAAGTGCGGTCAGTTTTACGCAAGGATTACAATTTTAGCCAAAATCCAAAACGCAAATTTAGTATCGATGCGGTATTTTCAACACAACCTTTAATATTTCCACAAATGACTGAAGGTTGTGCAATTTCAGCCACAATGAATTGCGCAAACGGGTTTGGTGCAGCCACAATGATAACTGCAACTTTTGGTTTTTTTGCTGTTTCTCGCGTAATAGATAAATTACTCAAGAAGAAATCTTAATCCTTTGAAAATGCACATTAACTATGAATGTGCATTTTTTATCTAATGAAATCCATTTACTTTAAAAATGAAAAATTTTCCCCCTTTTTCACTATAAAATCATTGCAATTTACAGAAAAGAGCGTAGGCTTTTGCCCTTTACTAATGATTATCAACAAGTAAGGAAACAGAAATATGAAAAAACTTTTAAAAATTAGTGCCATTTCTACCGCACTTTTAAGCGCACCAATGATGGCAAATGCCGATGTATTGGCATCAGTAAAACCTTTGGGCTTTATTGTTTCGTCTATTGCAGAGGGTGTAACTGGCACACAAATTCTTGTGCCTGCTGGAGCATCTCCGCATGACTACAATTTGAAATTATCTGATATTCAAAAAGTAAAATCTGCAGATTTAGTAGTATGGGTTGGTGAAGACATTGATTCATTTTTAGACAAGCCAATTAGTCAAATTGAACGTAAAAAAGTGATTACCATTGCCGATCTTGCGGATGTTAAACCTTTATTAATTCAAGCTCACCACGAGCATTTCCATGAAGATGGCGATCATGATCATGACCATAAGCACGAACACAAACATGATCATAAACACGACCATGATCACGATCATAAGAACGAACACAAACATGATCATAAACTCGACCATGATCATAAGCACGAACACGAACACGATCACGACCATAAACACGATCACGAACATCATGATCACGATCATCACGAGGGTTTAACAACAAACTGGCACGTTTGGTATTCTCCCGCTATCAGCAAAATTGTTGCACAAAAAGTAGCGGATAAATTAACTGCACAATTCCCAGACAAAAAAGATTTGATTGCAAAAAATCTTTCAGATTTTAACCGCACTTTGGCAGAACAAAGTGAAAAAATCACAGCACAACTGGCGAATGTAAAAGACAAAGGTTTCTACGTTTTCCACGATGCTTATGGTTATTTCAACGATGCTTATGGATTAAAACAAACGGGTTACTTTACCATCAATCCATTAGTTGCTCCGGGTGCAAAAACTTTAGCACACATTAAAGAAGAAATTGATGAACATAAAGTAAATTGCTTATTCGCAGAGCCTCAATTTACACCAAAAGTGATCGAGTCTTTAGCGAAAAATACTAAAGTCAATGTAGGACAACTCGACCCAATTGGCGATAAAGTCACTTTAGGCAAAAATTCTTATGCAACATTCTTGCAATCTACCGCAGATAGTTACATGGAATGTTTAGCTAAATAAACCTTTCTAAAAACAATGACCGCACATAATAAAAGTGCGGTCATTTTCTTTTCTAAATTTGATATTTAGTTTTATCTCCAATATCAAAATGCAAAGGCATTCGCCATTTTTGTATCGCTAAAACGAAAAGTAATACGCCAGAAATAATAGAAAAAATGCGTAATGCGATAAGATTATTTAACACCCATGAAAACCACAAGCAAGCCACAAATATCGGCTGTAAATTTAGCAAAGGTACGCGGAAACAAAAATATTCTTTAAAACACAAACCACCTAAAGTAAGTAACACACCACCAAGAGCCAAAGCAGGATAATGATTAATATAAAAAAGTAATCCTATCCAAGTAGCAAATTGAAAAAGCAATCGGAAGGATTTGAGATAAATATGTAACGAAGAGGCACAACAGGTTGCCGCAATTAATATAAATATAAGTGACAAATCTGGATACCAGCTTACTGTAAGAACAGCCAACGCTGCTATCACAAAACCAGTGCGGTAAATAATAACAGTCAGATTATCTAAAAAATCCATCGGTGATTTAATATGTGGATCAGCCATTGTATAAATGTTCCTTTTTATGAATTACAAATTAAAGTCAGATAAATAAAAAGTGCGGTTCATTTAAAAACATTTTCTAAATTAACCGCACTTTTATTATTTCAGTTTTAGTTTATCAAGAATTTTTTGATGAATGCCACCAAAACTGCCGTTAGACATCACTAAAATATGATCCGTAGGTTGAGCCTCTGCAACAATCATATCCACTAATCGATCCAAATTTGCGTGCCAATAAGCAGGTTGTACACATTGGTTTGCAATATCTGCCACTTCCCAAGGAAGTTGTTCAGGTTGAAGCATAAACACGGCATCAGCTCGACCAAGCGCAGGCGCAATTTCATCTTTATGAACCCCCATTTTCATTGTGTTAGAACGAGGCTCAAGCACGGCAAGAATTCGCACTCCGCCACCTACTTTATCTCGCAAAGCAGTTAGCGTAGCAAGAATAGCTTCTGGATGATGAGCAAAATCATCATAAACAGTGATGCCATTAACTTCACCTTTTATTTCTAAACGACGTTTAGCATTTACAAAAGATCCCAACGCTTTGCACGCATTTTCAATAGCAACGCCAGTATGATAAGCAGCAGCTATTGCTATTAATGCATTGTGCATATTATGTTGTCCCACGACATTCCATTTTACTTCTGCCACTTTTTTTCCATAATGGAAGACCGCAAAATGTGAAGCATCATTTGTAATACGTTCAGCAAACCACTCGTTATCTTTGCCTAAAAATTGCTGTTGAGACCAACATCCCAATGCCAGCGTTTCTTTTGCACTTTGTTCACTCGCCGAACTTAATACCAAGCCACTTGCCGGAATAGTGCGAATCATATGATGAAATTGGCGTTGGATCGCTTTGAGATCATCAAAAATATCTGCATGATCAAAACTAATGTTATTTACGATAAGTGTACGCGGATTGTAATGTACAAATTTTGAACGTTTATCAAAGAAAGCCGTATCATATTCATCAGCTTCAATAACAAAATAAGGACTGTCCCCTAAACGAGCTGAAATACCAAAATTACCCGCAATGCCACCGATTAAAAAACCAGGTTTTAAACCATTTTGTTCCAGAATCCAAGTTAGCATGCCTGTTATCGTTGTTTTTCCATGCGTACCAGAAACCGCCAATACCCAACGATCTCGCAATAAATGATCATGTAACCATTGAGGGCCAGATGTATATTTCAAATTATTTTCCAACACATATTCTACGCAAGGATTACCGCGTTTCATCGCATTACCAACAATTACCATGTTAGGCGCAGGTTGTAATTGTGCAACATCATAATTTGGAATAATCTCGATACCTTGCTCTTCTAAAAAAGTGCTCATTGGAGGGTAAACATTAGTATCGGAACCCGTTACGTGATAGCCCATTTGTTTAGCAATCATCGCCACACCGCCCATAAATGTGCCACAAATACCTAAGATATGAATATGTTTCATTGTGCTTCTCTGTTGATTAAGGAAAACGAAAAATATGATAAAACAACTTCTATGAACTTTCAAAAGAAAAGACTGTCGTAAGGACCCACATAAGCTATAATTATAACCCTTAAAGGTGAGTACAACCTAGCTGATAAAACATAATGAAGGAATTTACAATGAAATTTAATAAATCTTTTCTTTTCGCAACTATCATCGCAAGTTCTATTACCTTAACCGCTTGTAACGATAAAGAGCAAAAACAAGCTGAAAAACCCGCAGTAGAAACAACTCAACCTGCTGTAGAAAAAGCTCAACCCACAACAGAAGCTGCACAACCAGCAACCACCCAATCAGAACAACAGGTACAAATAAAAATAGATGAATTAGTTGCTCAAGCTAATGAAGAATTTCAAAAAGTTGCAAACATAAAAGTTACTAATGTTTCTGTTACTGATGATTTAAAATCCTTTTCTATCACTTATGAAATTACAAATTTAAGCGATAAAGCAATTTCAGAAGCACAATGGCTAACTATTTATAAAGAAAATAACCAACCGTTCTATATAGCAAATCTTCCCGCATTACAATTTGGAAAAACAATTGCACCGAAAGCAAATGAAACCGTTACCTTATCAACCAATGAAGAAACCGTGCTTTCTCAAATTCGTCCTCACTTACAACAAGGAAAAAGTATTCAAGTCGATATTATTGGGACTTCAATTCATTTTGCTGACGGTTCCCAAATTGGTTTAGTTTCAGAGCAAAAATAATCCTATAAAAAACGCCTGTGTAAAACAAGCATTTTTTTATCCGCACTTTTAGGCAATTCGCTCAAATCCAGCTTTTAAATCTACAATCAATTCATCTACATCTTCAAAGCCGATATGCACACGAATTAATGAACCCGTAAGGTTACGTTTAATATTTGGACGAATATGTGCAATTTCTTCTGGTTGATTGCAAAGAATCAAAGACTCAAACCCTCCCCATGAATAAGCCATAGTGAAAAGCTCAAAATGATCCATAAATTTTGATACTTGCTCTGAGGTTAATCGCTGGGTTAATTCAAAAGAAAATAAACCACTGCTTCCACTAAAATCACGTAAAAAGAATTTATGACCGGGGCAACTTGGTAAGGCTGGATGATACACCGTTTTTACTTCTGGTTGCTCACTCAACCATTTTGCTACTTTAATACTGCTTTCCTGATGTTGTTTTAATCGTACACCCAATGTACGAATACCACGAGCAGTCGTATAAGCAGAATCCGCATCCACCATTTGCCCCATTAAATAGGAATGTTCTCTAAGTTGATCCCAAGTTCGCGCATTCGCAACGGCAGTACCAATCATAATATCAGAATGCCCCACTAAATATTTCGTCCCCGCTTGAATAGAAATATCAATGTCATGCTCTAACGCTTTAAATAGAACACCTGCCGACCAAGTATTATCAATCATAATCACAATATTAGGATTCACCGTTCTTGCAGCTTTCACAATAGTCGGAATATCGGGAATTTCCATTGTGATAGAACTCGGTGCTTCTAAAAAAAGTACTTTTGTATTCGGTTGAATAAGTGTTGCAATATCAGCACCAATAAGTGGATCGTAATAAGTTGTATCGATCTGCATTTTTTTCAGCACAATATTACAGAAATCCTGAGTTGGCTCATAAGTGGCTCCGCTCATCAATACATGATCGCCAGTTTTAACAAAAGAAAGAATCGAATTAGTGACAGCTGCTGCACCACAAGGATAAAGATAACAGCCTGCTCCCCCCTCCATTTCGCACATTAAATCTTGTAACGCAAAATGTGTTAGCGTCCCACGACGACCATAAAATAACTCGCCTTTAGCACGATTTTTTGTTGCATATTTTTTATCTTCAATACTGTCAAATACTAATGAAGAAGCTCGCTGTAATACAGGATTTACCGCGCCCTGAGAAAAACGCTTCTGACGACCTGAATGAATAAATGTTGTTGAAAGATGATATTTTGCTCGCATATATTTCCTTACTTTAAATTAAATTAATTTCTTCAATAGACAAAACCGACTATAAAAGTGCGGTCATTTTCATTAGAATCTTACTGCTATTTTTTTTAGCAAAATTTTAACTTCACTTTATAGAGGAATAATGACTATGGTATTAGTAACCCGTCAAGCACCAGATTTTACTTCATCTGCTGTATTAGGCAATGGCGAAATCGTTGATAACTTCAACTTTAAAAAACACATTGCTGGAAAAGCTGCAGTAATCTTTTTCTATCCGTTAGACTTTACCTTTGTTTGCCCTTCTGAGTTAATCGCATTTGACCACCGTTATGAAGAGTTCAAAAAACGTGACGTAGAAGTAGTTGGTGTTTCTATCGACTCTCAATTCACTCACAATGCATGGCGTAACACTCCAACTGAAAATGGTGGTATCGGTCAAGTTAAATATGCATTAGCAGCAGACGTAAAACATGAAATTGCTCAAGCATACGGTATTGAACATCCAGAAGCTGGCGTTGCACTGCGTGCTTCATTCTTAATCGACAAAAATGGCGTAGTTCGTCACCAAGTAGTAAACGATCTTCCATTAGGTCGTAACATTGATGAAATGTTACGTATGGTTGATGCATTACAATTCCATGAAGAACACGGTGATGTATGCCCAGCACAATGGGAAAAAGGTAAAGAAGGGATGAAAGATAACCCAGAAGGCGTTGCAAAATACTTAAAACAAAACACAGATAAACTTTAATCCATAATTATTTACAAGAAAGCCACATAATGTGGCTTTTTTTATATTCTTAGATACTTTAGAATAGATGCATCCCTAACCCCAAGAGCGGTTCATTTCTATGAAATTTAATATTCCTATTTTCCTAACGGTGTTTCGCGTAATTCTGATTCCGTTTTTCGTGATTGCATTTTATTTACCTATCGAATCTTCCCCTTTTATTACTACATTCATATTCTTTATTGCTGGCGTTACTGATTGGCTTGATGGCTATTTGGCTCGTAAATGGAAACAAACTACAAGATTTGGGGCTTTTTTAGATCCTGTTGCTGATAAAGTAATGGTTGTTGCAGCCTTAGTGCTAATCGTTGAATATAAACACTCTCTTTGGATTACGATTCCTGCTATTATTATGATTTCTCGCGAAATTATAATTTCCGCATTACGTGAATGGATGGCTGAACTTGGAGAACGTAATAAAGTTGCAGTATCTTGGTGGGGAAAATGGAAAACCACAGCACAAATGTTAGCACTAGGTGGATTATTATGGCGTTATAACAACTATATGGAAATAGCAGCAATTATCTTGCTTTATATCGCCGCTATTTTAACTATATGGTCAATGATCCAATATTTACAAGCAGCAAAAGGAAGCTTGCTAGATAATATTCAATTATAAATTTAAATAAAACACAGTTATTTTTTATGATAACCATCTATATTTGAGTTATTTTTAAGCAAATAAAATATTTTTTATTTTTTTCGTTTGACAGTAATATATAAATCCGTAAAATACGCCCCGTTGTCACGCAGCAATGCTGATTAGTGATAAATGCGGGAATAGCTCAGTTGGTAGAGCACGACCTTGCCAAGGTCGGGGTCGCGAGTTCGAGCCTCGTTTCCCGCTCCAATTTGCCCGAGTGGTGGAATCGGTAGACACAAGGGATTTAAAATCCCTCGCCTTTCGAGGCGTGCCAGTTCAAGTCTGGCTTCGGGCACCATTTAAACACCAATCCAAAGGTTTTAAAATTTACTTTAAAATCATCTAATTGGGTCGTTAGCTCAGTCGGTAGAGCAGCGGACTTTTAATCCGTTGGTCGAAGGTTCGAATCCTTCACGACCCACCACTTACAAATAAAGCAAGTACCGAAAGGTGTTTTTTTATTGTCTAAATTCTTGAAACTCATTATAAAAAATCCCCGACTCAAAGAATCAGGGACTTTTACAATCAAATGTGTTTATTAATTAACGCTCATTCCAACGTTTAATAGACTCACGAATCACTTCTTTCGCTTCTTCTACATCGCCCCAATGGGTCACTTTAGTTGAACCTGGTTTTTTAAGTGCTTTGTAGTTATTGAAGTGGAATTCAATTTGTTTAATTAAATTCGCAGGTAAATCTGCTAATGAATTGTAGGCATTGCCTGTATCACGATCATCTGCTGGAACACAAACGATTTTGTCATCCACTTCGCCATCATCAACAAATTTCATGACACCAATTACTTTAGCTTCAAGGAATACACCCGTTGCTAATGGTTGGCGAGTGATTAATAACACATCTAACTCATCGCCATCTTCATCTAAAGTTTGTGGAATAAAACCATAGTTAGTTGGTTTTGCGAAAATTGCTGGCTCAACACGATCTAATTGGAATGCCGCAACTTTACGATTCCATTCGATTTTATGGCAGCTACCTTCTGGAATTTCGTTTACTACATTGATAATGCCAGCATCTACATCGCCTGGCGTTAAAATTTGATTAAAATCAGCCATTTTGTTTCCTTCATTTTATCAAGTTAAAAAACGCAACAAGTATAGCAGTTTTTCTGCTGACTCGCAGTCTCATTTGTAGAGAAAATCAGCAAATAGATTATTTTATAACTATTCATAATTTTGACCGCACTTTCCCCTAAATAAAACTTACGCAAACGTTTACTTCTTATTTTTATGATGTAGAATAGCGCACCTTATTACTTCCAATTTTTTACTTAACTTCAAGGAACACTATGCCAACTTTAGAAAAAACATTTGAACTCAAACAACGTGGTTCAACTGTTCGTCAAGAAATTATCGCGGGTTTAACCACGTTCTTAGCAATGGTTTATTCTGTAATTGTGGTACCCAATATGCTCGGTGCTGCAGGTTTTCCTGCGGAATCTGTCTTTATTGCCACCTGTTTAGTTGCAGGATTAGGCTCTATCTTAATTGGCTTATGGGCAAATGCACCAATGGCAATTGGTTGTGCAATTTCTCTTACTGCTTTTACAGCATTTAGCTTAGTAATCGGTCAAAAGGTCGCCATTCCTGTTGCCCTAGGCGCAGTATTCTTAATGGGGGTTGTGTTTACCTTAATTTCTGCCACAGGTATCCGTGCATGGATTTTGCGTAATTTACCAGCCAGTATCGCTCACGGAGCAGGCATTGGTATCGGACTTTTTTTACTTTTAATTGCGGCAAACGGCGTTGGTTTAGTTGTCAGCAACCAAGCTGGCTTGCCAGTAAAATTAGGCGATTTTACTTCATTCCCAGTAATGATGTCCTTAATTGGTTTAGCGTTAATTATTGGTCTTGAAAAAATGAAAATTAAAGGCGGTATTTTATGGGTCATTATCGCTATTACTATCGTCGGTTTAATTTTTGATCCAAATGTAAAATTTGGCGGAGAAATTTTCAAAATGCCAACTTTTGGCGAAAACTCTCTTTTCTTACAATTAGACTTTATAGGCGCATTACAACCTGCAATCTTGCCAGTGGTATTTGCTCTCGTGATGACCGCAGTATTTGACGCGACTGGTACAATTCGTGCAGTGGCAGGTCAAGCCGACTTGCTTGATAAGGATGGTCAAATTATCAATGGCGGTAAAGCCCTAACTTCAGACTCAATCAGTAGCTTATTCTCAGGTTTATTCGGTACAGCACCAGCTGCCGTTTATATTGAGTCAGCAGCAGGAACAGCTGCTGGCGGTAAAACAGGTATTACCGCTATCGTTGTTGGTGTGTTATTCCTATTAATGCTTTTCTTCCAACCATTAGCTTTCTTAGTGCCAGGCTACGCAACTGCCCCAGCATTAATGTACGTTGGTCTATTAATGTTGAGTAACGTAAGCAAATTAGATTTCGATGATTTCGTTGGCGCGATGAGCGGATTAATCTGCGCAGTATTTATCGTGCTTACCGCTAACATCGTAACTGGTATTATGTTAGGTTTTGCGGCATTAGTGATTGGAAGAATTGTGAGTGGCGATATTAAACGCTTAAATGTAGGCACTGTGATTATTGCAATCGTACTCGTTGCATTCTATGCAGCCGGTTGGGCGATTTAATAACAGAAATAAAAAAGGGGAAAATCCTTCCCCTTAATTGTAATCTCAAAAGAGCGGTGAAATTTCACCGCTCTTTATATTCCATACTACTCTTTCTTCAATAAGAAAATTCCATGATCAGATAAATTGACATAAGCTTGTTTTAAATCGGCATTAAAATCTTCTGGTTTACAATTTACCAATAAATCTTTTCCTGCCCAGTTTGCAACCACTTCCCAATGGTTGCCCATATAGACCGCACTTTTAATCTCGCAACGTTGAGCATCATTGCCCTCTGCAGCAAGATAAATTGCTTCTGGACGAATACCAACTAAGCATTCGCCATCGGGTAAATTAAACTGTGCAGCGTCTTTTAAAGGTACATGATAGCCATTAATATCCACCACGCCATTTTCTAATTTTCCATCGAAAATACTGGATTCGCCCATAAAGTTTGCTAAGAACAGAGAATTTGGTCGTAAATAAAGCTCTTTCGCTGGCGCTTTTTGCATAATTTTACCTTTATGCATAACGATAACTTCATCAGATACCGCAAAGGCCTCTGTTTGGTCGTGTGTCACATAAAGCGAGGTAATGCCTAAACGTTGTTGCAATTCACGGATTTTTTCACGCATTGAACGGCGTAAATTTGCATCTAAATTACTTAATGGTTCATCAAACAATAGGACTTTTGGTTTCAATACCAAAGCACGAGCCAATGCGACACGTTGTTGTTGCCCACCCGAAATTTGATCCACGAAACGATCTTCAAAGCCTGCTAAATCCACCAATTCTAAAGCCTCTTTTACACGTTGGGCGCGTTCTTCTTTGCTAATGCCCTGCATTTTTAAGCCGTAGCCAACGTTATCGCCAATGCTCATATGCGGGAAAAGTGCGTAAGATTGGAAGACAATGCAAATATCTCGATTTTGAATAGAGGATTTTGTTACGTCTTCGCCATCAATAAAAATTTGACCTGAAGTTGGATTTTCTAACCCTGCCACTAAACGTAATACGGTGGTTTTACCACAGCCTGATGGCCCTAACAATGTTACCATCGTGCCACGTTTGATCGTTAAATCTAAATTATCAATGACGACCGCTTTACCAAATGCTTTTGTGATATTTTTTAATACTAAGAAATCATTATTACTCATAATTTTTACCTACAACTTAACGAGTTAATTCATTTTTTTCGCTTTAGAACGAGAGATACGCGTATCGCCTACAATCCAGTCGAAGAATAAAATAATTGCCATCATCACAACAATTAAAATAGAACCGTATGCAATTGCGATGCCGTATTCTCCGTCTTCCACACGATTTAAAATATATGCGGTAGCAACGCGAGTGTCTGCTGTCACTAAGAATATAATTGCACTTACTGTCGTCATTGCACGAACGAAACTAGTCACAAGCGCTGAAAGCAACGCTGGTTTTAATAATGGCAAGACGATAAAGCACAATGTTTTCCACGAACTCCCTTTTAAAGAAAGCGATGCTTCATCAAGGGATTTATCAAGTTGTCCTAGCCCTGCAATCGCTGCTCGCATACCAATTGGTAAATCACGCATTACCATTGAAATAATCACGATAATGCCCGTACCC
This sequence comes from Haemophilus influenzae, assembly GCF_900475755.1. NCBI lineage: Bacteria > Pseudomonadati > Pseudomonadota > Gammaproteobacteria > Pasteurellales > Pasteurellaceae > Haemophilus > Haemophilus influenzae. The sequence continues at coordinate 742,334 of NZ_LS483411.1, read as the reverse complement.
GTAATATAAAGCGGTGCATTGTTGAACGCTAAAATATAAGATACCCCTGCCACAGTCCCAGGCACGGCAAAGCAAAGCATGGTTAAGAACTCAAGGGATTTTTTACCTTGGAAATCTTTACGCACCACAATATAGGCAATTAATAATCCAAAGAATGCGGTTAATGGCGCAGCAATACCTGCATAAATTAAGGTATTGATTAGTGACGGCCACGCCCCATCGCTCAATCCTTGCCCGAATAACATGGCATAGTTTTTCAAGGTTAAAGTGTAATCTACGCCCCAGTTTACAGTGAAGCTTCCATAGAAAATGCTACCGTAAAGTGCCATATTAAAGATTACCCAGAAGCCAAGCATACCGATGATAGTATATTTCAAGCCGTTTGGCAGCTCTTGCACATCTCCACGATAAGATTTCCCCGAAACAGTGACATAAGAGCGGTTACCAATCCAAAGATATTGAATGATAAAAATCGCCAACGAGAAAATTAACAACATCGAACCTAAAGTACTGGCTGAAGCATAATCAAGTTGTGAACCCGCAATATAGAAATAAATTTGTGTGGCAATTACATCAAAACTGCCACCCAACACTAAAGGATTACTAAAGTCCGCCAATGATTGAATGAATACAATTAAGAAAGAATTTGCTAATGCTGGACGCAGTAACGGAAAAATAATCTGATAGAAAGTTTGATAACGATTAGCACGCAACGTATAAGAGGCTTCTTCAATAGAAGGATGAACTGATTTTAATGCACCGTCTAAAATCATAAAAGAAATCGGGGTAAATGCGAGAATTTGCGCAATCGCAATCCCATTAAAACCATAAAGCCAGTTATGACTAGAAAAACCAAAATATTCACTTAAAAATTCTGTTACATAACCAGAACGTCCGAGCATTAAAGTAACCCCAAGTCCTACAACAAATGGGGGCGTAACAATTGGCAAAATAGAGAAAATTTTTCCGATAAATGCCGTTCTACGAGCGATACGTGTGGTATAAAGTGCAAAGGCTAAACCAAATACAGTAGAAACGATGCCCACAAAGCCTGATAAGAAAAGCGAATTGGTAATTACACGAACAATATAGCTCTGCGTTAAAATACGCATCACTTGCTGTGGCGAAAAGGTATCGCCGTCATAAAACATTGAAACGAAAATTGCCAATGTTGGATAAACAATAAAGAAGAAAATCAACAAAATAATGCAAAGTAAAGAAGCAATAATAAACTTATCCCCTTGCATTACTTTCAGTTTTGCCAATGAAAGTGTCGCCAATGCGGTATATCCCACAAGCAACACAATCACAGAATAGCCCATACTAATTTTGTACAGCGTCGCACTGATAAACATAAACAGTACAGAAAGTGCGGTCAAAAATAGCTCTGTTTTTGCTTGGGTTTGCCGTGGCAATCTCAATAACGGCAAAGCACCATACACAATAACAGGCAGAAACCAAGCCCAAGTTAAATTGAAAGAAGCCCAACCCATTGCCTCTAAATATTCATCTGAAGTACTTTCAAACAAACCGTAATCAAGTGCATTGGAGGGCAGAAGCGCAAACGCCAACAAGGATAAAATAATCCAAAAATAAGCGGAATGCATTATGGAAAGTTTTTTTGCGTTCATACAACCTCGCAGTAAAGAAAACACGACTTTCGCCTAGGGTAAGTAGGCCCTAGGATAATTACAGAAACTCCCCTATCGGGGAGTAAAAAGCTGTTCCCCAAAGGGGAACTACTATTACGATAATTAGCCGTGGGTATACTTACCCACGGCTATGATTATCACGAAAACTATTTCGCTAATTTAACTTCTTGTACCCATTTTTCAATTAAGGCTTTGCGTTGTTCTGTTGCACCGTATTTTTCAAAGTCATAATTGATTAATTTAAGTTTATTTGGATCAAATGCAGTTGGCGATTGTTCTGCAGTCGTGTTAGTTAAGATTTGTAACGAATCCCCTTGTTTCCAAGCTAATTCTTGACCTTCTTTTGATAACGCCCAATCGACGAATAATTTTGCATTATCAATATTACGCGCACCTTTTAAGATACTCACACCACCTAATTCATAGCCCGTTCCTTCACACGGCACAACTAATTCTAATGGCGCACCATTGCGTTTTTCTAAAGCATAATCGTGTAAGAAACCTACCCCAATTGTCGCTTCGCCACGCGCAGAGTTACGTGATGGCGTGATACCCGATTTGGTATATTGAGAAACATTAGGATGTAACGCTTTTAGGAAATCGAATGCCTCTTTTTCGCCCCATAATTGGACGAAAGTTGCCAATGCGGTATAAGCAGTACCCGCACTTTGAGGGTCTGCAATTTGAACTTCGCCTTTTAAGCGCGGATCTGTTAGGTCTTTCCAGCATTTTGGCACTTCTTTAATGCCTAATTTTGCCAAACGTTCAGTATTCACACCGAAACCTAAGATTCCCATATAGATTGAGGAAACATAGTGACCTTTGGTTTTCGCAGGATCACGGAAACGTTCTACGATTTCATCAATGTGTTTGGATTTATAAGGCTCAATTAAGCCTAATTCTGCAGCTTGAGCTTGAGGGTCAAAAGTACCGCCGAACCAAACATCCGCTTGAGGGTTATTTTTTTCAGCTTCAACTTTGGCAAAAGTACTGCCTGAACCATTACGAATAAAGGATGTTTTCACATCATATTTTTCGCCGAACGCTTTCGTGGTGGTTTCGCACAAAATATTGGTGGCACTACAGTAAACAACTAAACGACCTTTAGCGTTAGCAGAACCAGAAATAGCCAATCCTGCTGCTAAAAGTGCGGTAGAAACAGAAAGAGAAATTTTGTTGAATTTCATAATACATACTCCTTATTGGATAGGATGCTCGAATCCTACTTGAAAAATAGAAATAATACCGTGATGAAGCTCACACTTTTTGAAATTTGGATAAAAAAATAAACGTGAAATTCACCGCACTTTTCTTTATAATTGCACGAATTTTCCTTACATCGAAACACGATTATGTCAAATCCCTCTTGTATCATTATCGCCATCACAGGTGCATCTGCATCAGGCAAAAGTTCTATCGCTTCCACCGTTCACAAAGAACTCTGCAATGAATTAGGCTGCCAAGAAATTGGTATCATTACTGAAGACAGTTACTATAAAGATCAAAGTCATTTAGAAATGACTGAGCGCGTAAAAACGAATTACGATCATCCAAACTCTATGGATCGCGATTTACTTATCCAACATTTAAAAAATCTAAAAAATGGCAGTGCCGTAGATGTGCCTGTTTATAGCTATGTAGAACATACTCGCACCAACGAAACAACGCATTTCACACCAAAACGAATCGTAATTTTAGAAGGGATTTTATTGCTCACAGACGAAAGAGTACGTCAATTAGCCGATATTTCTGTATTCGTAGACACACCACTTGATATTTGCTTCATCCGCCGTTTACAACGCGATATGGAAGAACGTGGTCGCTCTCTACAATCGGTGATTGATCAATATCGTGCAACCGTGCGTCCAATGTTCTTACAATTTATTGAGCCGTCTAAACAATATGCGGATATTGTCATTCCTCGCGGTGGCAAAAACCGCATTGCAATCAATATGTTAAAAGCTCAAATTCTTCATTTATTGAATCAAAAATAGGAAATCTTATGCGTCTTTGCGATACTGATATTGAACGCTATCTCGATGATGGCATTATTTCTTTAACACCTCGTCCAAATAATGACAAAATCAACGGTGCGACGATTGATGTTCGCTTGGGTAATTCTTTCCGTGTATTTCGTGAACATTCTGCGCCTTTTATTGATTTAAGTGGCCCGAAAGAAGAAGTATCCGCCCAGCTTGAATCGGTAATGAGCGATGAAATTATTATTCCAGAGGGGGAAGCATTTTTCTTGCATCCTGGTACTTTAGCGTTAGCAACAACACTTGAATCCGTGAAATTACCCGCCAATATTATCGGTTGGTTAGATGGTCGTTCTTCTTTAGCCCGTTTAGGCTTAATGGTACACGTCACAGCACACCGCATTGACCCAGGTTGGGAAGGAAAAATCGTGCTGGAATTTTATAATTCAGGGAAATTACCATTAGCATTACGCCCAAATATGGTCATTGGTGCGTTAAGTTTTGAAGTATTAAGTGGCGAAGCAAAACGACCATACAGTAGCCGCAAAGATGCAAAATATAAAAATCAACAAAGTGCGGTAGCCAGTCGAATTGACGAAGACAAGGAATAATCAATGAAAAAGTTCGTGCTTGTCGTAGGGATCGTCGCTTTGGCGATCTTTTCTTTTTTATATATTCAACTTTATCGAGTGCAAAGTTCCATTAGTGAACAACTGGCACAACAAAACATTGCCGTTCAATCCGTCAATTTATCATTATTTTCTCCCGCACTTTCCCTTGAAAATATAAAAACTACGCAATTTTCAGCTCAAAAAATTGAAGCTAAATTTAATTTTTTGCCTCTTTTGTATGGTAATACCGCACTTCATTCACTGAATATTCAACAGCTCAAATTAACTCAAAACACACAAAATCCTGCCAATGTATCCATAGAGGTTTCGCCTTTTTCGTTAAAACAGCTTTTATCAAAAAAAGTAATATTGAATGGCGAAAACCATATTCGCATTGAATTTAATAAACCTATTTATGGAAAAACAAAAACTTTCCATTTTTCTTTCCATAAAGCAAATTTAGACTTCTCAACATCAGAATCAGCCCTACTTCAATTTGTAGATGCAAACCTAAATAATCAGCCTATCGGTTATATTGAAACCCACACAGCCCACCAACAAATAGTGACCTATATAAAACCACAATGCGATAACGATTGTTTAGCTGTATTGAAATATCAACAAATTGGCAACCAAAGTGCGGTCAATTTTTCAGGCAAAACTTTCCCCGTTAAACGCTTGTTCGCACTATTAAATTTGCCAGAAGTGTTAAGTGGACACGCTGATTTTGATCTTGATTTCAGCTTTTCATCTTCCTCGCTTATTCAAGGCAAATTAAATTTTTTAGCGCAAAATGGCGAAATTCTTGGTGTAAATCTATTGGATATGGTAGCGCAATATTTCCCGATTAATTACAACAATGATTTGTTAAAAAACAAAGAGTTAAACACTCGCTTTGAACAATTTCACTTACAATTATTTCTCCAACAAAATCAACTTATTGCTGAAAAAATTGAATTAAAAACACCCGCACTTTTGGGGCAAGGGAAAGGAATCATTGATTTAAATCGAATGGAATGCAATGTGGATATTAATTTAAATTCTACGGATCAACGCTATCAAAATTTAACCCTGCCAATCAATTTTTTTGGTAACTGCAATTCTCCACAATATAAAATTAATTTTACGAAAAAATTCCGCCATCAATTAATTGATGCGATTAAAGAAAAGTTACGTTAATGTCGTTATATTTAAAAGCTGAAAAAATTCAATCGTGGCGCGTGTTTATTATGGCTTGCGCAGGATTTATTTTTAATACTACAGAATTTGTACCCGTTGCAATGTTAAGCGATATTGCACAAAGTTTTAATATGCAAACCGCCAATACTGGTTTAATGATGACAGTTTATGCGTGGACGGTGCTAATTATGTCTTTACCAGCCATGCTTGCCACCGGCAATATGGAACGTAAAAGCCTGCTAATCAAACTTTTCATTATATTTATCGTTGGGCATATTTTATCGGTCATTGCTTGGAATTTCTGGATATTACTTCTCGCTCGAATGTGTATTGCATTAGCCCATTCAGTGTTTTGGTCAATTACCGCTTCACTTGTGATGCGCATCGCACCTAAACACAAGAAAACTCAAGCATTAGGAATGCTCGCTATTGGCACCGCACTTGCCACCATCTTAGGCTTACCTATTGGACGCATTGTCGGGCAACTCGTCGGTTGGCGGGTCACTTTTGGAATCATTGCCGCACTGGCATTATCCATCATGTTTTTAATTATTCGATTATTGCCAAATTTACCCAGTAAAAATGCTGGCTCTATTGCAAGTTTACCCTTGCTTGCAAAACGCCCATTATTACTTTGGCTTTATGTAACAACGGCAATCGTCATTTCAGCACACTTTACCGCTTATACTTATATCGAACCATTCATGATTGATGTAGGGCATTTAGATCCAAATTTTGCCACTGTGGTTTTATTAGTTTTTGGTTTCTCAGGTATTGCCGCAAGTCTATTATTTAACAGATTCTACCGATTTGCGCCGACAAAATTTATTGTTTTTTCAATGGGTTTATTAGTGTTCTCTCTATTACTCCTGTTATTTTCAACCGAAACAATGATAGCAATGTTCTGTCTTGTGTTTATTTGGGGGATTGGCATTTCTTGTATCGGACTATCCCTACAAATGCGCGTACTAAAACTTGCACCAGATGCAACCGATATTGCTACGGCTATTTACTCGGGAATTTTCAATGCAGGAATTGGTGCAGGCGCATTATTTGGAAATCTTGCGACAACCTATTTAGGATTAAACGAAATCGGTTATACGGGCGCAGCATTAGGTTTAATCGGTTTCATCATTTTTATTACAACGCACTTAAAATATCGCCATACCTTTCTTCTGCAAAACAAATAAAAAAATAACCGCACTTTAGTTCTCCAAAAAGAGTTTTAAAAGTGCGGTTAAATCTGTCTAAGTTTTATCTATCTCGAATTTAACGTTTCGCTTTCTTAATAAACTTCATCAAACGTTTACGTTTACGCAATTGGTTCGGAGTGAGTTTATTTTTGCGTCCTGCAAATGGGTTTGAGCCTTCTTGGAAAAGAAGACGAATCGGTGAACCAATAATTTTCAAACTCTTACGATAATAATTAGATAAATAACGTTTATAAGAATCTGGTAATTTATCCATTTGGTTACCGTGAACCACTATAATCGGCGGATTATAACCACCTGGATGGGCATATTTTAATTTAATTCGACGACCGCCAATCATCGGGGGTTGGTGCTCGTCCGTTGCCATTTGTAAAATACGAGTTAAAAGCGAGGTCGTCATTTTTTGAGTTGCACAAGCATAGGCTTCTTTAATCGAATCAAAAAGATTACCTACACCACTGCCGTGCAAGGCGGAAATAAAATGCACGCGAGCAAAATCAATAAAATCTAAACGACGATCAAGCTCAGATTTCACACGATCTTTCACATCTTGATCCAAACCATCCCATTTATTCACGACGATCACTAAAGAACGACCTGCATTTAAAATAAAGCCGAGCAAAGATAAATCCTGATCAGAAATGTTCTCTCTCGCGTCAATAGTCAATAACACAACATTAGCATCTTGAATCGCTTGCAAGGTTTTAATCACGGAGAATTTTTCCACTGCCAAATGCACCTTACCGCGTTTACGCACACCCGCCGTATCAATCAAGGTATATTGCTGCCCATCACGCTCCATTGGAATATAAATACTATCGCGTGTCGTACCTGGCATATCAAAAACCACCACACGATCTTCACCTAAAATACGATTGGTTAAAGTAGATTTACCCACATTTGGACGACCAACAATGGCAATTTTGATATTTTTATCTTGTTCTTCTTCAAGTTCTTCGTCTAACACATCATCAATTAATGCCGTATCTTCTTCTGAATCAAAATCGAATTCTTGTTCCCATTCGTCTTGTTCTTCCTCAGAAGTGCGGTCATTTTCATCAACGTTTTCCATTTGTTCCGCAAAAGGCGCAAGCACTTGTTCCATTAATTGAGTGACACCACGGCCTTGTGAAGCTGCGATTTGCTCAATTTCCCCTAAACCTAACTGATAAAATTCAGCACAATGAGAATCCGCATCGATACCATCAGTTTTATTTGCCACCACCACAGTAATTTTGTTTTGACGTTGGCGTAAATAATTAGCAATACCCATATCAGCTGCCGTTAAACCTGCACGAGCATCCACAAGGAAAAGAACAATATCCGCTTCATCAATAGCAAGCAAAGATTGCTCCGCCATTTTTTCTTCTACGCCCTCTTCCGTTCCATCAATACCGCCAGTATCAATAACAATAAAATCATAGCCAGCAATATGTGCGTGACCATATTTTCTATCACGAGTTAAACCTGGAAAATCAGCGACTAACGCATCTCGTGTACGAGTAAGGCGATTAAATAATGTGGATTTTCCCACATTCGGGCGACCAACAAGGGCGACGACTGGAGTTGCCATAAAAAATCTCTTATTTTGTCAAAAATGGCGGCTATTATATCGGAAGTTAAAGGATTGGTAAAAAATGATTTCATAAAGAAAAGAAAAAGCCACAGGATACAATCCTATGGCTTTCTAAACACTGTTTATTTATCTATAACTTAACGTTATAATAATCTCGCTTTCAAGAATACAACTTGAAAGCGAGTGTTGCGCTTTTTCGCAACGTTTGAAGAGGATAAGAAAATGATTAAACTCATTATCCTTGTTGTCGTTTTATTATTAGTGAGCCAGCACGCTTACTAATAAGACAACATACTAGGGAGTATGCAGCTCCCTAGTTCTTCAAATCTTAAAAGTTTACTTTATTTTTGTCAAGGATGAAGCAAATTTCAGATACAAAAAAGCACCATTAGGTGCTATCTTTATTTATCTTAATTGGCGGAATGGACGGGACTCGAACCCGCGACCCCCTGCGTGACAGGCAGGTATTCTAACCAGCTGAACTACCACTCCGAGATAAGATATTAATTTTAAATTGGCGGAATGGACGGGACTCGAACCCGCGACCCCCTGCGTGACAGGCAGGTATTCTAACCAGCTGAACTACCACTCCGCTAAGTGGTGCGTATCTTAATGATGAACACAAATCTCGTCAATCTTTTTTTATTAAATTTTACTTACCTGCTTAAATTCCAAACGATTAATGAACATTGTCATTGCCAAATCGTTTATCCCAAAGACAATTATTTCCACTTTTTTTATTAATCATCTTTAATAATTCTAAATGCGCTTGTAGCTCATCATCAGTAGGTTGAAGTAATTTTAAATTGTGTGCAAAATCTACCGCACTTTTTATTTCTTCTGCCACTGTTTCTTGCACAACATGGATAACTTCAGACTCAATCGATTCTTCTTCATCGAATAAATTTGTTTGCCCCCCCGTCATCATCAAATAAACATCCGCCAAGATCTCGGCATCCAGTAACGCACCGTGCAAAGTACGTTTGCTATTATCAATACCTAAACGATCACAAAGTGCGTCCAAATTATTACGTTTTCCAGGATACATTTGACGCGCCATTTGTAGCGTATCTGTCACCAAACAAATATCGTCAGTTTTCACATTGAGGTCAAGTTTACGAAATTCATAATCCATAAATCCAACATCAAAGGGCGCATTATGAATAAGCAATTCCGCACCATTAATATAATCCAAAAAATCTTGGGCAATTTCTTTGAATTCAGGTTTATCCGCTAACATTTCATCGGTTATGCCATGAACTTTAATCGCATCAGGATCAACAGAGCGATCTGGCTTAATGTAAATATGGAAATTATTACCTGTGTAACGACGATTTATTAATTCAACTGCACCAATTTCAATAATGCAGTGTCCTTCATAATGCGCGCCAAGCTGATTCATACCTGTAGTTTCAGTATCTAATACAATTTGGCGATTGGGATTAATCATTTGTTCAACCTATCTCTTTCCATTAAAATACTTGTCATTCTACACAACAACCTTTTTGTTATGCAAAAACAGATTGAAATTTTTACTGATGGCTCTTGCTTAGGTAATCCAGGGGCGGGGGGAATTGGCGCCGTATTACGCTATAAACAACATGAAAAAATGCTCTCCAAAGGTTATTTCAAAACCACCAATAATCGAATGGAATTACGCGCTGTCATTGAAGCATTAAATGCATTAAAAGAACCTTGCTTGATCACGCTTTATAGTGATAGCCAATATATGAAAAATGGCATCACAAAATGGATCTTTAATTGGAAAAAAAATAATTGGAAAGCAAGTTCTGGAAAGCCTGTAAAAAACCAAGATTTGTGGAAAGCCTTAGATGAATCCATCCAACGTCATAAAATTAATTGGCAATGGGTGAAAGGACACGCAGGGCATAGAGAAAATGAAATTTGCGATGAATTAGCAAAAAAAGGGGCAGAAAATCCCACGGAGGAAGATATGGGGTACATAGAAGAATAATACAACTGATATAACGTCATATTTTTCGATACCTAAAATATTTATAGGTAATACTTAAACCTAAAACAGAATAAAAAACAATCAAATTCATTTGAAAAGTGTGATCTCGATCAGATTTCAAGAAAATTAAAATTTTGGAGTATTGACATCAAAAATTTTTTTTGCAAAGATGCAGCTCGTCTATTTTGGCGATTGGACAATTCTATTGGAGAAAAGTTCAATCATAGATAGTAAACAAGCATAAGGAATACAAATTATGAAAAAAACACTTGCAGCATTAATCGTTGGTGCATTCGCAGCTTCAGCAGCAAACGCAGTTGTTGTTTATAACAACGAAGGGACTAAAGTAGAATTAGGCGGTCGTTTAAGCGTTATTGCGGAACAAAGCACTAGCACTGAAGATGATCAAAAACAGCAACACGGTACATTACGTAATCAGGGTTCACGTTTCCATATTAAAGCAACGCATAACCTTGGTGACGGCTTCTATGCACAAGGTTATTTAGAAACTCGTTTTGTTTCAGATTACACTAAAAAGAAGTCAGATCACTTCGCTGATATTGCAACCAAATATGCTTATGTTACTTTAGGAAATAACACATTCGGTGAAGTAAAACTTGGTCGCGCAAAAACTATTGCTGATGAAATTACAACCGCAGAAGATAAAGAATATGGTCTTCTCAACTCTAAAAAATATATCCCTACTAATGGTAACACCGTTGGCTATACTTTTAATGGTATTGATGGTTTAGTATTAGGCGCTAATTATTTATTAGCACAAGAACGTGATGTACAGACGGCTCCTCGTATTGGGTTGAACTCTGGTGAAGTAACTGTAGGTGAAGTCAGTAACGGAATTCAAGTTGGTGCAAAATATGATGCTAACAACATTATTGTAGCTATTGCTTACGGTCTTACAAATTATAAAGACACTGATAAGACAACAACAACAACAACAACAACAACTTACGACTACCAAGGTAAAAAACAAGAAGTAAATGGTGCTTTAGCTAGTTTAGGTTACCGTTTTAGTGATTTAGGCTTATTAGTCTCTCTAGATAGCGGCTATGCAAAAACTAAAAAGTATAAAGCTAAACACGAAAAAAGCTATTTCGTATCTCCAGGTTTCCAATATGAATTAATGGAAGATACTAATTTCTATGGTAACTTCAAATATGAACATAAAGTAGATCAAGGTGAGAAAGAACGTGAACACGCAGTGTTATTCGGTATAGATCATAAACTTCACAAACAAGTATTAACCTATATTGAAGGTGCTTACTCTAGAACTAGAACAACTACAAAGGATGCTAATAAGAGTCAAGTAAGAACTGAAAAAGAAAAATCAGTTGGTGTAGGTTTACGCGTTTACTTCTAATTATTTGTTAGAAGGCATACTTAAAAAAGCGAATCGAAAGATTCGCTTTTTTGTTTGTTCTAAAATCGAATAAAACAATCTAAAGTCTTTTTTAAAATAGTTAAAACAGTAGATATTAAAAAGTACACTGCGTTGAGTTTATCGTTATTAATTTTGATGTTTCTCTTTTAAGCAAAATTTTTGTGAGGGTTTACTATAAGGATTTAATATTAGGAATATCAAATAAGATAAAGAATGGCTTATATAAAATAAATACCTTGTGGAAGTTGAAAGAATATTTCATCGAATAAAAACGGCACAAACATTAAGCTTGCACCGTTTTCAAAAGATAGGAAATCATATTGTTCTAATCTTGCTATAAGCTAACGCTATAACAAAAAATGCGGCTTGCAGAAGAATGATACAAGCACCAGTTGAGGCATCAAAATGATAGCTCAATATTACGCCAATTAGACTTGATGTGATGGAGCTGACAATAGCAATCCATAGCATTTTATCAAAAGATTTAGTAAGCGTAAGTGCGGTAATTCCTGGCGCAATTAACATTGCCACCACCAAAATAACACCTACCACTTGCATCGTGCTTACAATGGTTAAAGCAAGTAGAATTAATAAACCATAATGTAAAACTTTTGGAGAAAGCCCTGCAACACGGGCGTGGCTTGGGTCAAAACAATAAAGCAGAAAGTCTTTACGTTTGAAAACAATCAGACAAAAAATTATCGCAGAAATGACCGCACTTTGAATAACCTCTTGATGACTTACACCCAACACATTACCAAACAAAATATGGGTTAAATGCTGTTCTGTTTGAATTTTGGTGAACATAACAAGACCAATGGCAAACATTCCAGAAAATACAATGCCCATTGCAGTATCTTCTTTTATGCGACTATTTTCTTTTAAATATCCCACACCAAGGGAGCAAAAAATGCCTGAGAAAAATGCACCAATGGCTAAAGGAATTCCTGCCAAATAAGCGAGTACAATACCAGGTAATACAGCGTGAGAAATTGCATCGCCCATTAATGACCAACCTTTCAAGACTAAATAGCAAGAAAGTAATGCACAGATAATCGAAACAATCAATGCGGTCAATAAGGCATTTTGCATAAACTCAAATTGTAGCGGTTCTAAAAGCCAATCAAACATTTTCTACCGCCTTTTTATTACGTGTGAGTAAGCCATATTTTGGTGAAAATAAGAAAGCGACTAAAAACAATAATGTTTGCAATGTCACAATCACACCGCCAGTGGCACCGTCTAAATAATAGCTAATATAGACCCCAACAAAATTTGTCACTGCGCCTAAAATAATAGCGATGATTGACAAAGTTTTGAATTTATCAGTGAGTAAATATGCCGTTGCGCCAGGGGTAATAACCATCGCAATCACTAAAATAGCACCCACAGTTTGCAATGCAGCTACCACACAAGCACTTAATAAAGTAAAAAATAAAACCTTATAAAATAATGGCGAAAGCCCTACTGTTCTTGCCTGTGTTTCATCAAAAAAGATCAGTAATAAGTCTTTCCAGAACAATAAAAGCAATACTAAACAAACACCGATAATAATTGCGACTTGGTAAATATCTTCATCAGCAATGCCTAAAATATTACCTAAAATGATATTGTGCACATTTACTGCGGTTGGATTTAAAGAAATGAGCAATAGACCTAATGCAAAGAAAGTACTGAAAATAAACCCGATAATGGCATCTTCTTTCAGTTTAGAAATGGATTTAATCCAAAGAATAGAAAGTGCGGCAAAAATACCTGCAAAAAATGCACCAAGTGCATAAGGCAACGCAAAAGCATAGGCAATTGCAACACCAGGCACAACGGAATGAGAAAGCGCATCGCCAATCAAAGACCAGCCTTTAAGCATTAAATATGAAGACAAAAAAGCACAAATGCCACCCACTGCGGTACTCAAAATCATCGCCTTGAGCATATAATCATAGGAAAAAGGTTCGAGCAATAAATCTAACATTACCTAATCCCTCTTATTTTTAACCGCACTTTTATAAGGGCAATCTTCAAAATGGCAATCCTGTGTTGTTGGCGCAGGTGGATCTTGCTTAGTTTCGCCATAGAATACAACGGCTTTTTCATCATCTGTTAAGACGGTAACAGAACGTTTATCTTCATCATTATGTAAATTTTCGCCCAATAATTTAATATGACGTAACACCCCACCAAATACAATTTCCAAATTATGTTGGTTAAAGGTATCTTCTGTTTTTCCTGCGGCGATGACCGTGCGATTAATCATTACCACTTGATCACAAAAATCAGGAACAGAACCTAAGTTATGAGTTGAGACAAGAATCAGATGACCTTCTTCTCGAAGCTGTTGAAGAAGATCAACTATGGCATTTTCAGTTTTCACATCAACGCCAGTGAAAGGTTCATCCAATAAAATAATTGGACTTTGTTGTGCTAAAGCGCGGGCTAAAAACACGCGTTTTTTCTGCCCGCCAGATAACTCGCCAATTTGACGATGCGCAAGATGCTCAATATTTACTCGCTGCATCGCCTCTTGAACTTTTTGTTTATCAATCGCTTTGGGGATACGAAGAAAATTCATATACCCATAACGCCCCATCATCACGACATCATACACTGACACTGGAAATTGCCAGTCCACTTCTTCTGATTGTGGTACATAAGCAACCAAATTACGTTTCAGTGCTTGGGAAATTGGCAAATCACAAAGTTTAATTTCACCTTGTTGTGGCTTCACAAGCCCCATTATGCTTTTAAATAATGTGGACTTGCCACTGCCATTCACACCCACTAATGCACAAATAGTTCCACTATTGAGTGAGAACGTCATATTGTGAATTGCAGTATGACCATTGTTGTAACGAACAGTTACATCATTAACCCAAATTGATGTCGAGAAAGAGTCCATTATTTTCCGAATCCTTTAACAATGGTTGATACAGTAACGTTAAGCAAATCAATATAAGTTGGCACAGGGCCGTTTTTCGCAGAAAGTGAATCAACATACAACACACCGCCGTATTTTGCGCCACTTTCTTTGGCTACTTGTTGTGCAGGTTTGGCTGAAATTGTACTTTCACTAAACACAACAGGAATATTGTTTTTACGAACTAAATCAATCACTTTACGCACTTGTTGTGGTGTGCCTTGTTGTTCAGCATTGATTGGCCATAAATAACCTTCTTTTAAATTGTAATCTTTCGCCAAATAACTGAAAGCACCCTCACTTGTTACAAGCCAGCGTTGCTCTTCAGGAATTTGTGCTAATTTTGCACGAAGCGGTTCATCAAGTTGTTTAATTTTTTGAGCATAGTCAGCGGCATTTTTTTCATACACAGCTGCATTTTGTGGATCGTATTTCACTAACGCATTCTTAATATTTTCAATATAAATTAAAGCATTAGATGGCGACATCCAAGCGTGTGGATTAGGCGCATCTTTATACGGGCCTTCATAAATAGATAATGGTTGAATACCTTCTGTTACTACCACAGCAGGTTTATCTTTAACATTTTGGAAGAAACGCTCAAACCAACGTTCCAAATTTAAGCCGTTCCATAAAATTAAATCGGCAGATTGTGCTTTTACAATGTCTTTTGGCGTTGGTTCATATTCGTGAATTTCAGCACCTGGTTTGGTAATAGATTCCACTGTTGCTGCATTGCCTGCCACATTTTGCGCAATATCTTGAATCACGGTAAAAGTGGTGACGACTTTAAATTTTGCGTTAGCTTGCATTGCAAATAAACCAAGTGCAAGTGCGGTCATAATTTTGAATGAATTTCGCATAAGATGTCCTTATTTAAAAAAGATAGATTGAATGCCTGAATAATTGTTCAACAGCACAACAATTATTCATCGGAAATAATAGTACTACTTTTTATGTTGTTTTGGAATGGAAATGATTATCAAAATGATAAATTTATTTATAATTATTTCATACAAAATGTATTGCTTTTATGAAAAAAGCATAAAACAAAAAATTTTCTTAATCATACAAGCAATAAAGGTATTTTCTGTCATTAGAATGACTTTTTATCAAATTAAGTCTAGAATATTGAAATTATTATAGATTTACCTTTTGAGAATAAAATATGAAAAACGCGAGATAAAACAAACTGTTATCTCGCGTTTTTTATGTTTATGAACATTATTTTGATAATTGCTGAATTAGCGTATTAAATCCCACTTCATCATAGCCATCTTCATATTGAGCTTCTCCAGCTACATCACGAATTGTTCTTCCATTTAATGCTGTGCAGCCGAATTTTTCTAATTTGCTTTTAGTAAAGCTAGAACGATACGCAGAGGAAGTGTTATTTAAACTAATTACGCCAATAGTTGCATTTTTGCATAGGTGTTTATTAATGAAAACGAGATTATAACCAGACTCTTGAATGTAGCCCGTTTTATTCACTGCCGCATCAAAGATTTCATCACGCACTAACTTATTAGTATTTTTAATATAAAGTTTGTGTTTCCCTGCTTGGATATAAGTTGCATTAAGATTAGATAAACGTTTAATGTCCGATTTATTTAATGAATATTTAGCGAGTTTAACCAAATCCATCGGGCTGGAAATATTATAGCTAGATAACCCTGAACTATCGTGAAAACGAGTAGAATACATGCCAAGTTGATGGGCTTTTTCGTTCATTTTATTAATAAATTGGCGACGACTTATTCCCGCTGCACGAGAAAGCGCGTGGGCAGCATAGTTATCAGAATGGACAAGCATTGCTTTCAATAATTCGTTACAAGAGATAGGAATATTTTTAGGTAATTTTGTTCCTGTACCTTTAATTCGATCCGTATCCTCTTTTGTGATTGCGATTCGACAATTAGGATTTTTATTATTCTCTAAAAATACATTAGCCGTCATTAATTTTGTTACAGAGGCAATAGGCTGAATACTATCAGGCGCATGGCTTTCCAACACTCGATTATGGGTAAAATCATACACAACATAAGACTGTGCCAGCGCAAAAGAAGGACACAAAGATAAAATAAATAAAGCTTTTTTAAACATTATTGGTCACCTTAAAAAATAGGCTGATATTTTACCGCACTTTTTCCGCTGTAATTGAAAATATTTGCGATCTAGATCGCAAAAAAGTGCGGTAAGATTTTCCATCGTTTTTCAATTCCGCTAGATTATGCGGCGACAAATCTGTACAATCGCCGTTCATTTTTTAATTGCGAATTTTTCGTTGTGAGTTTTTGATAAAAACACCTGCACAATGCTATCGCCACAATGTGTAATAACGAGGCTAAAATGTCAGAATTATTGTCAGTGCAATCAGATGCACCCGCTAAAAAAATTAATCTAATGGATTTAACGCGCCAACAAATGCGCGAATTTTTTAAAGAACTCGGCGAAAAACCATTTCGAGCAGATCAGTTAGTTAAATGGATTTATCATTTTGGCGAAGATAACTTCGACAATATGACAAACATTAATAAAAAATTACGTGAAAAACTTAAGGCGGTTGCAGAAATTAAAGCCCCAGAAGTTGCCGTTGAACAGCGTTCAGCCGATGGCACGATAAAATGGGCAATGCAAGTGGGCGAGCAGCAAGTTGAAACTGTGTATATTCCCGAAGCAGATCGCGCGACGCTTTGTGTATCTTCCCAAGTTGGCTGTGCCTTAGCTTGTACATTTTGTTCAACAGCACAACAAGGATTTAATCGCAATTTAACGGTTTCAGAAATTATCGGTCAAGTATGGCGAGCCTCTAAAATTATTGGTAACTTTGGCGTAACTGGCGTTAGACCCATTACAAATGTGGTAATGATGGGAATGGGCGAACCCTTATTAAATGTCGCAAACGTTGTTCCTGCAATGGAAATTATGTTAGATGACTTTGCTTACGGTTTATCAAAACGTCGTGTCACTTTATCAACTTCTGGGGTTGTGCCAGCACTAGATAATTTGAGCAAAATGATCGATGTGGCACTGGCAATTTCATTACATGCACCAAATGATGAATTACGTGATGAAATTGTGCCAATCAACAAAAAATATAATATCAAAACCTTGATTGACTCAGTAAATCGTTATTTAAATGTATCAAATGCAAACCACGGCAAAGTGACGATTGAGTATGTGATGCTCGATCATGTAAATGATGGCATTGAACACGCTCATCAACTTGCAGAAGTATTAAAAAATACACCTTGTAAAATTAATTTAATTCCGTGGAATCCGTTCCCAGAGGCACCTTATGCAAAAAGCTCGAATACGCGTATCGACCGCTTCCAAAAAACATTAATGGAATATGGCTTTACCGTGATTATCCGTAAAACCCGTGGCGATGATATTGATGCGGCTTGCGGACAGCTAGCTGGAGATGTGATCGATCGTACTAAACGTACGGCAATGAAACGCCAATTTGGACAAAATATTGGGGTAACAGAAGTTAATTAATATTCTAGGCATGTGAATTAATCAAGTTCACATGCCCTATGTTTTCATACAAATTAAAGCATATTAAATATTTCGACTGCCCCTGTTAAAAGGAGAAAAATGCAAACAATAAGTAAACAACTAAGTGCGGTTATTTTCCCTTTCATTTTTTCTGCCTGCGTTTCACAATCTGCGTCTAGCTTAGATCATCAAGCTGCCGCCAAAGCGCGAGTGGAACTCGCTTTGAGCTATCTTCAGCAAAATAATCCTCAACTGGCTAAAATCAATTTAGACAAAGCACTTCAACACGATAAAAATTACTATCTCGTACATTCAGCACTTGCACATTATTATCAACAACAAGGGCAAATAGAAAATGCCTTTCGTGAGTATGAAATAGCCGTAAAACTTAATCATAAACAAGGCGATGTACATAATAATTTTGGTACGTTTCTATGTAGTCAAAAGAAATTTGAGCAAGCCCAGCAACAATTTGAATTAGCCCTTAATTCGCCGAATTATTATCATCAAGCAGATACATTTGAAAATATCGCGCTTTGTGCTTATTCCGCGAAAAAAATGGATATTTATCAGCAAACATTAGAAAAATTACGTCAAATCGATGGAAAACGTGCGGAAAAATTCAATAGCCTAAAATAAAGCATTGCCAAATCAAGTATTGGACTTTAAAATTTAGCCCTTATTTACCGCCTAATTATTTGATTAAATTTATGAATCCAACTACTGAGCAAGTGCTTTCTCCTGGTGAGATTTTTCGTCAAACACGCGAAGCCTTAAATCTTTCTCTTGAAGATGTCGCTAAAGAAATCACGCTACGCCCTTCTATATTAGAGCAACTTGAAAATAATGAATTTATTCAAAAATCAACGCCTTCTATATTTGTCAAAGGTTATGTTCGCAGCTATGCAAAATTCTTACGTTTGCCAGATTCTGTGTGGGAAAATATTGTTTTTGCTGAAACCGAAAAAAATGATTTAGGGAAAAATGCACGTTCAACCCGTGCCGTTAATCAATATTCTTCTCACAATCGTTGGATCGGGCGTTTAACCGCAATAGTATTCGTGATTGTAATTGGTATGACTGGGCTTTGGTGGTGGCAAAGTTATCAACAAAATACTCAAGAACGCGATGATTTAGTGCAAAGCTATGTTGCCTCTACCGAAAACAATCAGCCTGCCACCGCTCTTGTGACAACAGAAGAAAGTAATAAATCTGCACCAGAAACAGCAGCACCAGTCTCACAACCAGTAGAAATAACAAATAATGTGTTACCAGAAATAGCACAAGAAAATAGCGTTTCACTACTCAAAAACGATGAAAAATCAGTTTCAGACATTCAAAGTGCGGTCGAAAATCCAAGTATTTCTCCAACGTTACCTATAGCAAAAGGCGATTTAATGATTGAAATTTTGACAAATAGCAGTTGGATTAGTGTAAAAGATAACGCCCGTCACGTATTAGCACAAAAAGAATATAAACAAGGCGAAATATTAACCTTTAATGGCAATGAATTTTCATTAATTGTAGGCGCACCAAGCAATGTGCGCATCACTTACAAAGGCGAGAATTATCCTCTTAAAGTGGATGGTCGCGTAGCAAAATTCAAACTTTCACAACCTTAGGAAAAATAATGTCAGCTTTTCAGCCAACTATTAAGCGTCGTGAATCGACAAAAATTTATGTGGGAAATGTACCAATTGGTGGGGATGCACCGATTGCCGTGCAATCAATGACAAATACTCGCACTACTGATGTGGAAGCGACAGTTGCTCAAATTAAATCATTAGAACGTGTTGGTGCAGATATTGTTCGTGTATCTGTTCCAACAATGGATGCTGCAGAAGCATTTAAACAAATTAAACAACAAGTGAATGTCCCGCTCGTAGCAGATATTCATTTCGACTATCGTATTGCGTTAAAAGTCGCAGAATATGGCGTGGATTGTTTACGTATTAATCCTGGCAATATTGGTCGTGAAGATCGCATCCGTGCCGTTGTTGATTGTGCTCGTGACAAAAATATTCCGATTCGTATTGGCGTAAACGCTGGCTCTTTGGAAAAAGATCTGCAAGAAAAATACGGCGAACCAACACCAGAAGCATTATTAGAGTCCGCATTACGTCATGTAGAAATTTTAGATCGCCTAAATTTCAACCAATTTAAAGTGAGCGTAAAAGCCTCCGATGTATTCTTAGCGGTCGAATCTTATCGTTTACTGGCTAAAGCAATTAAACAACCTTTACATTTAGGCATTACAGAAGCAGGTGGCGCACGCGCTGGTGCAGTAAAATCTGCGGTGGGTTTAGGAATGTTATTAGCTGAGGGCATTGGCGATACGCTGCGCGTTTCTTTGGCGGCAGATCCTATAGAGGAAATCAAAGTCGGTTTTGATATTTTGAAATCTTTAAGAATTCGCTCTCGTGGCATTAATTTTATTGCTTGCCCAACTTGTTCTCGCCAAGAATTTGATGTGATCGGCACAGTAAATGCACTAGAACAACGCCTTGAAGATATTATTACACCAATGGATGTATCGATTATCGGCTGTGTAGTGAATGGTCCTGGCGAGGCACTCGTCTCCGATCTCGGCGTAACGGGTGGTAACAAAAAAAGCGGTTATTATCTTGACGGCGAACGTCAAAAAGAGCGTTTTGATAACGAAGATATAGTGAACCAATTAGAAGCAAAAATTCGTGCGAAAATCGCACGACAAGATCCAAAAAACAGAATTATTTAAGGAAAGCTCGTGGCAAAAACAATTCAAGCAATTCGTGGTATGAACGATTGCGCCCCAACAGAATCTCCATTATGGCAATGGATTGAAGCACAAGTACGCAATGTATTAAATAGTTATGGCTATTCGGAAGTGCGTATGCCAATTGTAGAAAGCACGCCATTATTTGCGCGCGCAATCGGCGAAGTAACTGATGTTGTCTCAAAAGAAATGTACACATTTTGGGATAACAATGAACAATTAACCTTACGCCCTGAAGGCACAGCAGGTTGTGTGCGAGCAGCCATTGAACACGGTTGGATCTATAATAATGAACAACGCTTATGGTATATCGGGCCAATGTTCCGTCATGAACGTCCACAAAAAGGGCGTTACCGTCAATTCCATCAAGCAGGTGTTGAGGTATTCGGTATTGCAAATCCAGAAATCGATGCAGAATTAATCATGCTTACCTATCGTTTATGGAAAGCATTAGGTATCGATCAATATGTTACACTTCAACTTAACTCTATTGGTTCTTTAGAAGCACGAGCAAATTATCGTTCTGCGTTGGTTGGATTCTTAGAAAACCATCAAGATTTAATGAGCGATGAAGAAAAAGATCGCTTGGTAAAAAATCCATTGCGTATTTTGGATACCAAAAATCCAGAATTACAAAAAGTATTGGATAACGCGCCAAAATTACTTGATTATCTAGATGATGAAAGCCGTGAGCATTTTGAACAATTATGTTCATTATTAGATGCTGTTGATATTCAATATGAAATTAATCCTAAACTCGTGCGTGGTTTAGATTATTACAACAAAACTGTATTTGAGTGGGTAACCTCTGCTCTTGGTGCACAAGGTACCGTGTGTGGCGGCGGTCGTTATGACGGTTTAGTGGAACAACTTGGCGGACACGCAACGCCAAGCATCGGATTTGCGATGGGATTAGAGCGTTTAGTCTTGTTGGTACAAGAAGTTAATCCAAATGTTCCTGTTAAAAGTGCGGTGGATATTTATGTTGTTTATCAAGGCGAAGGCACAACATTAGCCGCTTTTGAATTAGCGGAAAAAGTACGCTCAGAATTACCGCACTTAAATACTATGTTGCACTGCTCTGGTGGCAATTTTAAAAAACAATTTAAACGTGCAGATAAATCTGGTGCAACATTAGCATTAGTTATCGGCGAAAGCGAAGTCCAAAATAAACAAGTCGTTGTTAAACACTTACAAGGTGGTGCAGATCAGCAAACCTTAGATTTAGTGAATATAATCGACTATATTCAAACTCAATTTTAATTTAAAAGGGGAAAAATATGGCTTATTCCATTGAAGAAGAACAAGAGATTAACCAGTTGAAAGAGTGGTGGAAAGAGAATGGCAAAACAATTATTGTCGCCTTTATCTTAGGTGTGGGCGGTATGTTTGGATGGCGTTATTGGCAAGCCCACCAAGCAGAACAAATCGCTCAAGCCTCCGCACAATATGATGCTTTAATTAATTCTGTGCAACAAGACGAACAGGCTAAAAAAGCAAATATAGAACAATTTGTGCAAGCTAACAGCAAAACGGCATACGCTGTCTTTGCTTTGTTAGATGAAGCGAAAAAAGCCACTGAAAAACAAGATTTTTCAGCAGCAGAAGCAAATTTAAACCAAGCATTAACCCAATCTCAAGATGAAGTATTAACATCTATTGTTGCATTACGTCTAAGTGCGGTGCAATTTCAATTGGGTCAATTAGATAATGCTTTAAGCACATTAAACCAAGTGAAAGGCGAAAGTTTTAATGCTCGCAAAGCGATTTTAACTGGCGATATCCAAATTGCAAAAGGAGATAAAGTTGCGGCGAAAAACAGCTTTGAGCAAGCACAACAAAGTGGTAGCCAATTAGAACAACAAATGGCAAAAATGAAATTAAACAACCTTTAAAAAATAATACCCGCATCAAAGTGCGGGTATTTTTTCAATCAAATTTCTGATTATTCAAATTCATCTAACCATTTTAATAAAATAGCCTCAAGAATTGATTCATTTGATTTATTCGGATCATCGTCAAAATCTTCAAGTTCACAAATCCATTTATGTAAATCAGTAAAACGAACGGTTTTTGGATCTAAATCTGGATTACGATCGTAAAGTTCTTCTGCAATTAATTGGGCGTCTGTCCATTTCATTAGTGAGCAGCCTCATTTGCGTGATTAAGGTTATATTTTGGAATTTCTACCACAAGATCTTCATTTCCCACGACACATTGACAAGATAAACGGCTATCCATTTCTAATCCCCAAGCCTTATCTAGCATATCTTCTTCTTGATCACTCGTTTCATTTAAAGAATCAAACCCTTCACGAACAATCACGTGGCAAGTTGTACAAGCACAAGAACCATCACAAGCATGATGAATTTCTACTCCCGCATTGTGAGCAACTTCTAATAAGTTATCTCCTGTTGCAGCATCAACGACCATACCTTCAGGACAAAAATCTTCATTAGGTAAAAAAATCACTTTTGGCATAATACTTTCCTCAAAATTATTTAATATCTGACCGCAGTTTTACGGTTTTTCAATATCTGACAAATTTTTGCCTGTCAAAGCTTTATTAATCGATGCATTCATTCGACGTGCTGCAAATTCTTGGGTAGCAGTATCCAAGGCTTTAATTCCTTGTGCAATTGCATCGCGATCTGAACCTTGTTTTACATCCATTAATTGTTTTAACACAGTTTCAATATGATGAAATTCATCTGTGCTAAGCAATTCAGCCCCATCTGCTTGTAACGCAACAATTACGCTTTCAATAACACGATCTGCTTCCACACGCTGCTCGGCTAATTCACGTGCTTGCAAATCTTCTTGCGCATTATCAAAAGAGGATTTAATCATTGCGGTTACTTCTTCATCAGTTAAGCCATAAGATGGTTTAATTTGTATTGAAGACTGTACTTTTGTCGATTTTTCCATCGCTGTAACGCTTAATAAACCATCTGCATCCACTTGATAAGTCACTCTAATATGGGCTGCACCCGCTGCCATTGGCGGAATACCTCGTAGAGTAAAGCGTCCTAAAGAACGACAATCATCCACTAGCTCTCGTTCGCCTTGTAGCACATGAACAGTCATTGCCGTTTGTCCATCTTTGAAAGTAGTAAACTCTTGCGCACGAGCTACAGGAATTGTTGTATTACGTGGAATAATTTTTTCCACTAATCCGCCCATCGTCTCAATGCCTAAAGAAAGTGGTACAACATCAAGCAATAACATATCAGAATCAGTTTTATTCCCGACTAAAATATCTGCTTGAATTGCAGCACCAAGTGCCACAACTTTATCAGGATCGATTGAGGTTAATGGTGTTTTACCAAAAAACTCGCCAACTTGTTCTCTTACATAAGGCACACGAGTTGAACCGCCAACCATTACCACCGCTTGCACTTCTTCGGATTCCACATTGGCATCTTTCAATGCCCGACGACAAGTTAGCAATGAACGTTTTACAAGCGGATAAATTAATTCATTGAATTGTTCCCGCGAAATTTCTACTGAAAAATCTTGCCAAGAAATAACCGCACTTTTTTCATTAGTCAAAGTAATTTTAGCTTGGTTAGCAAGGGTTATTAACTCACGCTGTTGATTTGCTGTTTGTGGTTTTAGCTTAGTTTGTTCTATTACCCAATCTGCAATTAAATGATCAAAATCATCTCCACCTAATGCAGTGTCTCCCCCCGTTGCTAAAACTTCAAAGATACCTTTTGATAAGCGTAAAATTGAAATATCAAATGTGCCACCGCCTAAATCATAAACCGCAATAATGCCTTCCTGCCCACTATCTAATCCATAAGCGAGTGCAGCTGCAGTAGGTTCATTCAATAAACGTAATACATTTAGCCCTACTAAACGCGCAGCATCTTTAGTGCTTTGACGTTGAGCATCATCAAAATAAGCAGGAACTGTAATCACAACACCAGAAAGTTCTCCGCCAAGGCGTTGTTCGGCAATATGATTTAAACGCGACAAAATATCTGAAGACACTTCAATTGGACTTTTCTGCCCTTGTGCTGTAACAATTAAAGGTAATCCATTTTCACTTGCTACAAATTCATAAGGCAAACTAGGATAACGAGATTGCACATCTGCAAGACTTCGACCAATTAAGCGTTTGACTGAAATCACTGTATTTTGGGGATCAAGTGATGCTTGTTCAAAAGCTTCCAAACCAACTTTCTTTTCTGCAACGCCATAATGAACAACTGATGGTACAAGACTACGATCTTGTTCATCATTAAGAATCACGGATTTTCCACTACGCACAGATGCTACTAAAGAATTAGTTGTTCCCAAATCAATTCCTACCGCCAAACGATGTTGGTGTGGAGCCGCTGTTTGTCCGGGTTCTGCAATTTGTAATAATGCCATATACTTTTTTCTACTAGTTATGCGGCGGAATACGCCAAATCAAATTTATTTTTTTCTGCAAAGCTTGCTTGGTAATGGGTTTCAATATTGACTTCCTGTTTTTGGCGTTCATCAATTGCTATTTTTCTGTCTTGGTTTAAATCAGGCGTGAATACAAAAATTTGATTACCATCTAATTGTTTTACATCATCTTGCCAATTTTGCCAAAATAGTCCTTGATAAAAGGCCTCTAAATCGCCATTCAATGCCCAAGCTAAAAATTCTGTGTAAGTAAAATTTAAATTATGCCAAGTAAGATCTTTTGACGAATAGTAATAAATTTTGCCAATATTATCGCCTAACGAACCACCATTTAACGCAAAATAACCACCAATCACATCATCTGCAACTAATAAATATTTTGGTTTTTCGCCTGACTCACTAAAAGATTTACTGAAATTCCAATCCATCAAGCCACGCGGTAATTTAAAACTTCCAGAACCTAAAATACGTAACCAACCATAATGAATTAAAATTCCACCTGTTTCATAGATTACTGCGCCCATTGGCGAGGATGTTGGCATTTGCATAGTAAAAAGCTCACGCTCCGCACTGGATTGATCTTTTTTAATTACTTCACAATGATTGCGAGCGTTATCAATCCATTGGGAAATGATTATCCAAGCAGAATGTTCTGGACTAGTGAGCTGTTCAAGAGTTTGCATAGTGTTATTTATTCACATCTCGTAGGGGCAAATTACATTTGCCCCTACATTTAATCTAATTCAAAAATTCGTTCTTCCACACGCTCAATTTCTTCAGAAAGTTTACGGGTAAAACGTAATTTATCACAGTATTGAGATGCTCTCGCCCATTCTTGAGATTTCAAACTCTCAAAAAGTGCGGTCAATAATAATTGAGTTTCTTGTTTAATTTCTTTCGCAAAAGCATTTAATGCTCTTTCATCTTGCTGGCTTTCAACTTCTTCTAATTGTTCTCGCCACTGTAACTGTTGCATTAAAAACGCCACATCTTGCGTGCTTTTTTGTTCAAGATCTAACTGCTCACCAGTATTAAGAGCAATGATCGCTTCAGCTCGCAAAATTGGGTCTTTTAACGTTTTTAAGGCATCATTCACTTCGGTTGATTTTTGCATCGCAACGCGTTGTTCTAACGCACTACTTGAGACAAAATTATCTGGATGTAGAGCCTTTTGTAATTTTAAATAATGTGCATTTAGTGCTTTTTCATCCAGCTGAAAATCAACGGGTAAATCAAAAATTTGAAAAGGATTTAACATCAGATTATTACCTTAAACGTGGAAACTTTCGCCACAACCACAAGATTCTTTTACATTTGGATTATTATATTTAAAGCCTTCATTTAGGCCTTCTTTTACATAATCCAGTTCAATGCCATTGAGATAAACGAGACTTTTTGGATCGACAATAATATTAACACCGTGCTGCTCAAAAACTTGATCTTCTGAATTTAAAACATCTACAAACTCAAGTACATAAGCTAAGCCAGAACAACCTGATGTTTTCACACCTAAACGTAATCCAATACCTTTACCACGATTATCCAAAAAGGCTTTCACTCGCTGAGCTGCTTTTTCTGTTAATGTAATACCCATCTATCCCCCAAACACCGCTAAAAGTGCGGTCAAAATTGACCGCACTTTTTCACATTATTCGCCTTGTTTTGCTTTATAATCAGCAATTGCTGCTTTAATTGCATCTTCTGCTAAAATAGAGCAATGCACTTTCACTGGCGGTAATTCTAATTCTTCAGCAATTTGGCTATTTTTAATAGCCCCTGCTTCTTCTAAAGATTTGCCTTTTACCCACTCAGTAATTAATGAACTAGATGCAATCGCAGAACCACAACCATAAGTTTTGAATTTTGCATCTTCAATAATGCCATTATCATCTACTTTGATTTGTAGTTGCATAACATCACCACAAGCTGGCGCACCGACCATTCCAGTACCAACATTGCTATCTTTTTTGTCTAATGATCCCACATTACGTGGATTTTCATAATGATCAATTACTTTTTCGCTATAAGCCATTTTAACTTTCCTTTTTTCAATTCTAGCAAATGCCATTGTCAGATAATGGCAACTAAATATTAGTGAGCAGACCACTCAATGGTATTTAAATCAATACCTTCTTTAAACATATCCCATAATGGCGATAATGCACGAAGTTTTTCTACCGCACCTTTCATTAAATTAATTGTGTAATCAATTTCTTCTTCAGTAGTATAACGACCTAATGTGAAACGAATTGAACTGTGCGCCAATTCATCATTTAAGCCAAGTGCGCGCAATACATAAGATGGCTCTAAACTAGCAGATGTACAAGCAGAACCAGAAGATACTGCAATATCGCGCAACGCCATCATTAAGGATTCGCCCTCAACATAGTTAAAGCTAATATTTAAATTGCTATCTAAACGATGTTCCATTGAACCATTTACATAAGTTTCTTCAATATCTTTTAAGCCATTATATAAACGATCACGAAGTGCTTTTAAGCGCGGCATTTCTGATGCCATTTCTTCTTTTGCAATTCGATATGCCTCTCCCATTCCTACGATTTGATGAACAGGTAATGTACCTGAACGCATACCACGTTCGTGACCACCACCATGAATAATCGCCTCTAAACGTACACGAGGTTTACGACGAACATACAATGCACCAATACCTTTTGGCCCGTAAAGTTTATGGCTAGACATCGACATTAAATCAACAGCTAATTCTTCCAAATTAATTTCAACTTTACCAACACTTTGCGTTGCATCCACATGGAAAATTGTTTTATTTGCACGACAAAGCTCACCAATAGCTTTAATATCTTGTAACACACCAATTTCATTATTAGCGTGCATAATTGAAGCTAGAATTGTATCTGGACGAAGCGCAGCTTTGAATTTTTCTAAATCAATTAAACCATCAGCTTCTGGAGACAAATAAGTTACTTCAAAACCTTCTCTTTCTAATTGACGGCAAGTATCTAACACTGCTTTATGTTCAGTTTTACAGGTAATAATGTGTTTACCTTTAGTTTGATAGAAATGTGCCGCACCTTTAATTGCGAGGTTGTCAGATTCTGTTGCGCCAGAAGTAAAGACAATTTCACGAGAATCTGCGCCAATGAGATCAGCGATTTGATTACGTGCAATATCAACAGCTTCTTCTGCTTGCCAACCAAATTTATGTGAGCGAGAGGCTGGATTGCCAAATGTGCCATCGATGGTTAGAAACGCCATCATTTTTTTCGCAACACGTTCATCGACTGGACAGGTCGCTGCGTAGTCTAAATAAATAGGTAATTTCATTTTCACTCCTAAATTATGCTAAATATAACCGCACTTTTTTTATTTGAAAAATATCCGGCTTATCCTTTTTATTGATTAACTAACAAATTGTTAAAATCACGATGAGATTGACGCTTTACATTACGCTTATTTACCAGCTCAGCTAAGGTAATCTCGTTTAAAAAACTTTCAATACGTAAACTTAAATCTTCCCAAAGTTCGTGAGTTAAACATTCCACACCATTTTTACAATTTTCACGCCCCAAACATTTCGTTACGTGAATATTTTCATTTACTGCTGCAATAATCATTCCTACAGAAATTTGTTCACTTGGTAGCCCTAACTGATAACCCCCTCCGGGTCCGCGAACACTTTTGACTAAACCGTCTTTACGTAATTTAGCAAAAAGTTGCTCTAAATAAGATAAGGAAATATGTTGGCGTTCAGAAATATCCGCAAGGCTTACAGGCCCGCCATCTGCATTTAAAGCAATATCCAAAACGGCTGTAACTGCATAACGACCTTTTGAAGTAAGTTTCATAAAGAATCCCTAAAAATTAATGGTGCAATACTTACATATCTGACTAATTGAGTCAATTATCCTCATTTGTTAAATCAATTCGTTTTTCAACCGCACTTAGCATGCCATTTAAAATATTTAATTCGTTTTTCTCTAATTTCGCACGATAGTATAAACGCTTTAATTTACGCATAACTCCTTGATTTTGAATAAATCCAAGAGATTGATATATACGTTCTGTGTGGTCAAAAAAATAAGCTAACTGATCTGCTGTTGGATAGTTTTTCTCTATTAAAGAAAGTGAATTTTTCTTATTATTTTGAACTAAGAAAGCCATACGCAATTCATAACTTACCAACTGCACAGCCATTGCTAAATTTAAAGAAGAATAATCAGGATTAGCTGGAATATTCAAATGATAATGACATTTCAACAATTCTTCATTGGTTAATCCAATACGTTCACGACCAAACACAATAGCTATCTTGCCTTTATGTGCGATCACTTTATCTGCACATTCTCTCGGCTCAATTAAGGTATTTTGCAAATGACGTAAACGCGCACTTGTTCCAATAACTAACGAACAATTTTTTACTGCATCATCAAAACTATTTACAATCATTGCATTTTTGACTATATCCTCCGCACCTGCAGAAAGTGCATAAGATTGCTCGTCAATAGATTTTGGCGATACAAGACAAAGTTGATTCAATCCCATCGTTTTCATTGCTCTAGCCGCAGAACCAATATTACCGCTATGAGAAGTTTCAATTAAAACAATACGAATATTTTCCAACATAATGATGCCCGACTAAAATTTAGGGATATTCTACCATAATAACCGCTAAAAATAGTCAAGAATTTAAGTAAATTAAAGAAATTTAAATTAGAGATGAAGAATAGAAATAAGAATGGTAGGTTGTGAGAGGCTCGAACTCTCGACCGACGGATTAAGAGTCCGCTGCTCTACCAACTGAGCTAACAACCCAACTGGACAACTAAATCAGAGAGTGGTGGGTCGTGAAGGATTCGAACCTTCGACCAACGGATTAAAAGTCCGCTGCTCTACCGACTGAGCTAACGACCCACTGTGTCGATGAGTTAATGATAACGCATTTATTTTAGAATCAAAAGAATAAATTCATTCTTTCAAGCTAATTGGTTAAATTACAAACGATGAAAACAAAACAGGATCCAATAAAAAATGGATCCTGTTTTTCAAGTATTAGAAATACCAAGAATTAGTACGCTAACACTGCACGACGGTTTTTAGAATATGCAGCTTCATCGTGACCTAATACTGCAGGTTTTTCTTCACCGTAAGATACTGTGCCTAATTTACCAGCATCAACACCTTTACCAGTTAAATAACCTTTAACTGCATCTGCACGACGTTGACCTAATGCGATGTTGTATTCTGGTGTACCACGTTCATCAGTATTACCTTCTACTAATACTTTAGCAGCTGGCGTTGCATTTAAATATGCTGCGTGCGCATCTAAGATTTGAACGTATTCACCGGTGATGTCGTATTTATCAAAACCAAAATATACGGTGTTGTAACGTTGTTGAAGATCAGCAACAGAGTATCCGCCAAAAGTTTGAGCAGCACCATTGCCTGCAGCATCGTTGTTAGAGGAACTACAAGCCGCTAATGCAGCTACAGAACCTGCAACTAATAATGATTTAACAAATTTGTTCATTAGATTTCTCCTAAATGAGTTTTTTATTTAGTTAAGTATGGAGACCAAGCTGGAAATTTCACTTGGCCATCACTTCCTGGAAGGCTCGCCTTAAAGCGACCATCTGCAGAAACCAATTGTAGCACCTTTCCTAAGCCCTGTGTAGAACTATAAATAATCATAATTCCATTTGGAGAAAGGCTTGGGCTTTCGCCTAGAAAAGATGTACTAAGTACCTCTGAAACGCCCGTTGTGAGATCTTGTTTAACTACATTATTGTTACCATTAATCATCACAAGTGTTTTTCCATCTGCACTAATTTGTGCGCTACCGCGACCACCCACTGCGGTTACGCTACCACCGTTTGCATCCATTCGATAAACCTGTGGCGAGCCACTTCTATCGGATGTAAATAAAATTGAATTTCCGTCTGGCGACCACGCTGGTTCAGTATTATTACCCGCACCACTCGTCAATTGAGTAGGCGTACCGCCATTTGCTCCCATAACGTAAATATTCAGAACGCCATCACGAGAAGAAGCAAAAGCTAAACGAGAACCATCTGGCGAAAAGGCTGGCGCGCCATTATGCCCTTGAAAAGATGCCACTACTTTACGCGTACCAGAATTCAAATCCTGTACAACAAGTTGTGATTTTTTATTTTCAAACGATACATAAGCCAAACGCTGGCCGTCTGGAGACCAAGCTGGAGACATAATTGGTTGAGCACTACGATTGACGATAAATTGATTATAGCCATCATAATCTGCTACACGAACTTCATAAGGTTGCGAACCGCCATTTTTTTGCACAACATAAGCGATACGAGTTCTAAAGGCACCACGGATCCCAGTTAATTTTTCAAAAACTTCATCACTCACAGTATGCGCACCATAGCGTAACCATTTATTTGTCACCGTATAGCTATTTTGCATTAATACAGCCCCTGGCGTACCTGATGCACCAACCGTATCAATTAATTGATAAGTAATACTATAACCGTTACCCGATGGAATCACTTGTCCAATTACAATTGCGTCAATTCCAATATTCGACCAAGCTTCAGGATTTACTTCAGCTGCTGAAGTTGGGTGTTGAGGCATTTGAGACACTGCAATAGGATTAAACTTACCACTGTTACGTAAATCATCTGCAACAATTTTACTAATATCTTCTGGTGCAGAACCAACAAATGGTACGACAGCTATAGGGCGCGCACCATCAACCCCTTCATCAATGACAATGCGTACTTCATCACCAGCGAATACATTATGAGTAATAGCAAGTATAATCGCGAATACGCCCACTAAATGTTTTAATAATTTCATTTTGTTACCTTTAAAATTTAACAATAAATTTTTATAAAGAATTATCGAATATCAAAGTCAATAATTGGCGATTTATATTTTTCATAAATTTCATCTGATGGCGCAGCTGGAACTTTTTTCGTTCTAGCCACCGCACTTAATGCCGCTGAACAAATATCATCAGGGCCTGAAATTTTTTGATAGCCCAAGATCGTGCCATCTCGACCTAATTGAATTTTAATACGACAAACCTTTCCTGCAAAACTTGGATCTTTTAAGAAACGACGTTGAATCTCTTTCTTAATTACGCCTGCGTATTGATCCCCAACCTTACCACCATCGCCAGAGCCAAGTGCAGCACCGCTACCTTGAGTTCCACCTTTATTAGTGTTTCCCCCTTTAGATGCACTGCCGCCACCAACATCCCCGCCGTTAAAGAAATCATCTAGGCTTGCTTGATCTGCTTTACGTTTTGCTTCCGCAGCGGCTTTCGCTTTAGCTTCTGCATCAGCTTTTGCTTTTGCCTCAGCTTCAGCCTTTGCTTTAGCTTCTGCTTTCGCTTTTGCCTCAGCTTCAGCCTTTGCTTTAGCTTCAGCAGCGGCTTTTGCCTTGGCTTCGGCTTCTAGTTTCGCCTTAGCTTCCGCCTCTTGTTTTGCTTTTTGAGCAGCAATTTCTGCTGCTTTCGCTTTAGCCTCTTCTTCAGCTTGTTTTGCCGCAGCAGCTAAACGTTTAGCCTCTGCATCTGCTTTTAATTTTGCAGCTTCAGCAGCTTGTTTAGCCCTAGCCTCTTCAGCTTGCTTCTGTTTTTCCAACGCTTCTTGACGAGCTTGCTCTTGTTGTTTTTTGATTTCTTGCTGACGTTGCTGTTCTTGCTGACGTTGTTGTTCTTGCTGACGTTTTAACTCTTCTTGTCGTTGAACTTCTTGTTGATGCTTAATCTCTTCTTGATTAGGCTCAGGTGGTTTTTCTTCCACAACAGGTTCTGGGCGTTTTTGTTTATCCGCTTGCCCTTTTTTTTGTTGTTGAATACGCCCCCATTCCTGAGCAGCCGTACCCGTATCAACAATCACTGCCCCTATTACATCTCCTTCACCTTCTCCACCACCCATAATTTCAACGGTGTGATAAAGTGAACTTAAAATCAATAAGCCAAACAAGATAAAGTGCAAAAGGATAGAAATAGCAAAAGCATTGATTCCTTTCTTTTGTCGATTATTTTGCACGTGTTACCTACTTAGCTAAATGGGATTTGTCATTAAACCTACAGATTTAATGCCTGCAAGATGAAGTAAATTCAATGCCTTAATCACTTCTTCATAAGGCACTTCTTTAGCTCCGCCTACTAAAAATAGCGTATTATTATCCTTATCAAATTCCTGTCTAGATAATTGAGTAACCATTTCTTCTGTTAAACCTTCTTGACGTTCTCCGCCAATAGAAATCGCATATTTTCCAATGCCTGCCACTTCAAGAATTACAGGCACTTTATCTTCATTAGAAACCTCTTGGCTTTGCACAGAATCAGGCAATTCAACTTGAACGCTTTGACTAATAATAGGGGCGGTTGCCATAAAAATTAACACTAAAACTAAAAGCACATCTAAAAAAGGCACAATATTAATTTCAGATTTAATTGCTTTACGCTGACGACGAGCCATATATTCCTCTAAAATTTTAACTTATTTTTACCGCACTTTTTCTTTAAAGTGCGGTCAATTTTCCCTATTTTTAGTGAGGGGCTTTACCAAAGGCTTGACGGTGTAAAATCGTCGTAAATTCATCAATAAAGTTAACGTAATCTTGCTCAATTGCGTTCACTCGTAAGCTTAAACGGTTATAAGCCATTACCGCTGGAATTGCGGCAAATAAACCAATTGCAGTGGCAATCAAGGCCTCGGCGATACCTGGTGCTACCATCTGTAATGTTGCTTGTTTTGCACCACTTAATGCCATAAAAGCGTGCATAATTCCCCAAACAGTACCAAATAAACCAATATAAGGGCTAACAGATGCCACTGTGGCTAAGAATGGAACTCGATTTTCCAAGCTTTCAATCTCACGGTTCATCGCAAGATTCATCGCGCGCGTTGTGCCTTTAATAATCGCTTCAGGAGCGTCTGGATTTACTTGTTTTAAACGTGAAAATTCTTTAAATCCCACGCAAAAAATTTGTTCGCTTCCCGTTAATCCATCGCGACGATTAGATAGCCCTTCATAAAGTTTATTTAAATCTTCTCCTGACCAAAAACGATCTTCAAATGTATGCGCTTCTTTTAAGGCATTCGTTAAAATACGGCTACGTTGAATGATAATTGCCCAAGATATGATTGAGAAAGAAATCAAAATCACAATTACCAGTTGCACAACAATACTTGCTTTTAGAAAAAGATCTAAAAAATTCAATTCTGCAGTCATTGCATACTCCGAAAAGTTATTTTAAGTGATTAAATGCAGCTTTAACTTCTTTGGGAAGCGCCACAGGTTTCATCTTGCCTAGATCAACACAGGCTACTTTAACAGTAGCCTTTGATAACATCAGGGTGTTGCGCATCAGTCTCTGTTCAAAAAGGATTGTAGCCCCTTTTACCTCTGAAACTTCTGTTTCCACCATAAGTAAATCATCCAATTTTGCTGCCACGCAATAATCAATGGCGAGTGATTTGACAACAAATGCGAGTTGTTGTTCCTCTAGTAAGGTTTGTTGCGTAAAATTTAATATACGCAAATATTCTGTTCTTGCTCGTTCAAAAAAATGCAAATAACGAGCGTGATACACCACACCACCTGCATCAGTATCTTCATAATACACACGAACAGGAAAAGAAAAGCAATTTCCCAGCATATTCTTACCCGATTGATTGCAATAAACCATGTATTCTAGAACCAGTTTTTGGGATAAGCAAGATATCTATGAAAAAACTCAATAAGATTTTATTCATTTTAAAACATCCAAAATTTTTACCGCACTTTTAGCCTGACTAGCAAAAGATAAGGTAATGGCAAATCATTTTTAACCTTTTGAATTGAGCAAAAACCATTCAAAGCATAACCGTTCTTTAAAAATAGCCTCTATGTAATCTTAAACCAGCAGTATTTTTATTCTTGATATTTAGCGTTTCTATGCGACAATCTTAACGGTTATTGACTTTAAAAATATGTTTTACTAAATGGATTACGAAAATCAAATTGCCAATATTTTCTCACTAAATGGCGAATTAAGCCAAAATATCAAAGGTTTTCGTCCTCGAACTGAACAACTTGAAATGGCATATGCTGTTGGTAAAGCAATTCAAAATAAATCTTCCCTTGTTATTGAAGCAGGAACGGGTACAGGAAAAACCTTTGCATATCTTGCGCCTGCTTTAGTTTTTGGTAAAAAAACCATTATTTCTACAGGATCTAAAAATCTTCAAGATCAGCTTTTTAATCGAGATCTGCCTGCTATTAAAAAAGCCCTTAATTTCACGGGAAAAATTGCGTTGCTAAAAGGTCGAGCAAACTATCTTTGTTTAGAGCGTTTAGATCAAGTAATTGCTCAAGGTGTGCTTGGCGATAAGTCTGTTTTAGCTGAACTAAGTAAAGTACGAAAATGGAACAATAGTACTAAAACAGGCGATTTCACAGAATGTATTGAGCTTGCAGAAGATAGTCCTATTATTCCACAACTGACGAGTACGGCGGAAAGCTGTTTAGGAACAGATTGTCCTAATTATTCAGAATGTTATGTGGCAAATGCACGTAAAAAAGCATTAAATGCTGATTTGGTTGTGGTTAATCATCACTTATTTTTTGCAGATATGGCTGTGAAAGAAAGTGGTTTTGGCGAACTTATTCCAAATGCAGAAGTGATTATTTTTGACGAAGCTCATCAGTTACCAGATATTGCCAGTCAATATTTTGGTCAATCTTTAACATCACGCCAGCTTTTTGATTTATGCAAAGATATTAATATTGTCTATCGCACAGAACTCAAAGATATGCAACAGCTTGGCACAACATCTGATACCTTACTGAAGGTTGTACAAGATTTTCGCTTATTACTGGGTAATGGGAGTAATGTTCGAGGAAATTGGCGTGAGCTTTACAGGCAAAGTGCGGTGAAAAAAGCCTTTGAATTATTACAAGAGAAAATAGATTTTTTAGCTGAGGTAATTAAATTATCGCTTGGTCGTTCTCAAACTTTAGACAGTATTTTTGAGCGTGTTGAATCCATTAAAATTCAGCTTAAGCGTTTATCTGAAACAAATATTGTGGGTTATTGTTATTGGTATGAAGGAAATGGTCGCCAGTTTGGTTTACATATTACGCCATTGACAGTAGCAGATAAATTTGGTGCTCAGCTTGAAGCGAAAGAAGCCGCTTGGATATTCACATCTGCGACATTAGAAGTGGGGGGAACTTTTAATCATTTCTGCCAACGTTTAGGCATTGAAAACGCGACACAAAAAATTTTATATAGTCCCTTTAATTATCCTGAACAATCTTTGCTTTGTGTGCCTCGATATTTGCCAAATACTAATCAAGTGAATACATTAAATTCACTAGGCGAAATGTTATTACCCGTGATTGAAGCAAACAAAGGGCGTTGCTTTGTTCTTTGCACTTCTTATTCAATGATGCGTGGTTTAGCAGAATACTTCCGTGAAAAAAGTCATCTTTCGATTTTATTACAAGGCGAAACCTCAAAAGGCAAATTACTCGAGCAATTTATAAAAGAAACGCATAGCGTTTTGGTGGCAACTTCTAGCTTTTGGGAAGGTGTAGATGTACGCGGCGATGCACTTTCTTTAGTCATTATTGATAAACTTCCTTTTACTGCGCCAGATGAACCTTTGTTGAAAGCTCGCATTGAGGATTGTCGTTTACAAGGTGGCGATCCATTCAACGACATTCAAATTCCTGAAGCGGTAATTGCCTTGAAACAAGGCGTAGGACGTTTAATTCGTGATGTTACAGATCGTGGCGTTGTAATTATTTGTGATAATCGATTAGTAATGCGGAATTATGGCGAAACTTTTTTGAAAAGTTTACCTAACTCAAGTCGTACCCGTGATCTCAACAAAGTGATACAATTCTTACAAAATAAATAAACGAGAATAAATAATGCAAAATTTAACTTTATTGGCGTTGGACACTTCTACTGAAGCCTGTTCAGTCGCCTTATTTCATCGTGGCGAAAAAACACATATTAATGAACTTGCACAACGCACTCATACTAAACGAATTTTGCCTATGATTGATGAAATTTTGGCAAATTCGGGGGTCGGTTTAAATCAAGTTGATGCGCTTGCCTTTGGGCGTGGCCCAGGTAGTTTTACTGGAGTTCGTGTTGGTGCTGGGATTGCACAAGGTTTAGCGTTTGGGGCGGGTTTACCTGTGATTCCAGTTTCAAATTTAACCGCAATGGCACAGGCGGCATTTGAATTACATCAAGCAGAAAATGTTGTTGCCGCAATTGATGCCAGAATGAATGAAGTCTATTTTTCTCAATTAGTGAGAGAAAAAGTGCGGTCAGATTTCGCAGAGTTTTTTCAATGGCGAGAAATCATTAGCGAACAAGTTTGTTCCCCAGAACAAGCAATTAACCAGCTTCAAAATGATAACGCATTTAGAGTTGGGACTGGTTGGGCTGCTTATTCTCAATTTACTGAAAAAAATCTAACTGGCTCAGATATAGAATTACCTAATGCCTTATATATGTTAGAACTTGCGCGAGTAGAATTTTTGCAAAAACGCACAATTTCAGCTTTAGAGATTAAACCGATTTATTTGCGAAACGAGGTTACTTGGAAAAAATTACCAGGACGTGAATAAGTTTAAATAATAGGAGAATAGAAAATGAAAGGAAAAATAACCTTATTTTTTACCGCACTTTGTTTCGGATTAACGGGCTGTATTGCACCACCAAAAGGGTTAGAAAAAGAGCGATTCTCTATTAATTCCTATCGCGAGATTTCTCCTCAGGATTTAACCTGCCATTGTAAAACGGTTCGACTTGGAGGAAAAATTGTCAATACTACCGTTTTAGCAAATCAAACAAAAATTGAAGTGTTAAGTTTACCCGTATCATCAATTTCAGGTAAACCATTTGTTGAATTTCAATCCGATGGTCGCTTTATCGTCTATTTCAACGGTTTTGTGGAGCCTGAAAATTTAAAAGAACGCTATATTACGGTGGGTGGTCAATTAGCAGGAACAGAGAAAGGCAAAATAGAACAAGCTGATTATACTTATCCTGTTGTTCAAGCGGATAAATACCGTATTTGGACACTCAGTACCATCTATGAGTATCCAACAGATGATTGGGATGAAGACGATGATTGGGGATTTTTTAGATGGAGACATCGCCCTTGGTATGTTCAGCCTGAAATTCACTATTATTTGAATTAAATGATAAAATCTTAAAGATTTTCCAACAAATTAGGATAAAAAATGGAAAAAATTTGGTTTCAAAATTATCCAGAAGGTTCTGAAAAATTTTTGGATACCTCAAAATATGAATCTATTTTGGATATGTTCGACAAAGCAGTGCGTGAACATCCAGATCGCCCCGCTTACATTAATATGGGGCAAGTACTTACTTTCCGTAAATTAGAAGAACGCAGTCGTGCATTTGCCGCGTATTTGCAAAATGAATTTAAACTTCAACGTGGCGATCGCGTGGCATTAATGATGCCAAATTTACTGCAATATCCCATCGCACTTTTTGGTATTTTGCGTGCTGGCTTAATTGCAGTAAATGTCAATCCTCTTTATACACCGAGAGAATTAGAACATCAGTTGCAAGATAGTGGTGCGGTGGCGATTGTCGTGGTATCAAATTTTGCTTCTACCTTAGAAAAAGTTGTTTTCAATACTAATGTCAAACACGTTATTCTTACCAGAATGGGCGATCAACTTTCATTTGGTAAACGTACTTTGGTTAATTTTGTTGTGAAATATGTGAAAAAACTCGTGCCGAAATACAAATTACCGCACGCAGTAACATTCCGTGAAGTATTGAGTATTGGTAAATATCGCCAATATGTTCGTCCAGAAATATCGCGTGAGGATTTAGCCTTTTTACAATACACAGGCGGCACAACAGGCGTGGCGAAAGGTGCAATGCTGACGCACGGAAATATTATAACCAATGTATTCCAAGCAAAATGGATTGCAGAGCCATTTATTGGCGATCATTCTCGCACTCGTTCAGCTATTTTAGCCTTGCCTCTTTATCACGTATTTGCCTTAACGGTAAACTGCTTATTATTTTTGGAATTAGGCGTCACGGCGATCTTAATTACTAATCCGAGAGATATTGAAGGATTTGTGAAAGAGTTGAAAAAATACCGTTTTGAAGCAATCACTGGTGTAAATACCTTATTTAATGCCTTGTTAAATAATGAAAATTTCAAAGAAGTTGATTTTTCTGCGTTGAAACTTTCTGTTGGTGGTGGTATGGCTATTCAACAGTCTGTAGCAACACGTTGGCACGAATTAACGGGCTGTAACATCATTGAAGGTTATGGAATGACGGAGTGTTCGCCATTGATCTCTGCTTGTCCGATTAATGTTGTGAAACATAATGGCACTATTGGTGTGCCAGTGCCAAATACAGATATAAAAATCATTAAAGATGATGGCTCTGATGCAAAAATTGGCGAAGCTGGCGAATTATGGGTGAAAGGCGATCAAGTAATGCGAGGTTATTGGCAACGACCTGAAGCAACCAGTGAAGTGTTAAAAGACG
Organism: Haemophilus influenzae; assembly: GCF_900475755.1. Classification (NCBI taxonomy): domain Bacteria; kingdom Pseudomonadati; phylum Pseudomonadota; class Gammaproteobacteria; order Pasteurellales; family Pasteurellaceae; genus Haemophilus; species Haemophilus influenzae. The sequence goes on along the minus strand of NZ_LS483411.1, from coordinate 702,654 downwards.
GTTGGATGGCAACTGGCGATATTGTCATTATGGATGAATCATATAGTTTACGCATTGTGGATCGTAAAAAAGATATGATTTTGGTTTCTGGCTTTAATGTCTATCCAAATGAAATTGAAGATGTCGTTATGCTGAATTACAAAGTGGCTGAGGCTGTGGCAATTGGTGTTCCTCACGCAGTTTCTGGCGAAACGATAAAAATCTTTGTGGTGAAAAAGGACGATAGTTTAACTCGTGATGAACTTCGCAACCATTGTCGTCAATATCTCACAGGCTATAAAGTGCCAAAAGAAATTGAGTTCCGAGACGAACTACCAAAAACTAATGTTGGCAAGATTTTACGTCGGGTTTTACGCGATGAAGAGATCGCAAAACGTCCAAAACATTAATGTCAAAATGGGATAGCAATATCCCATTTTTGTTCTTTTCAAATAAAAAATCACTATGATAAAAGAATGTCAAAATCCACCGCACTTTACAGTCATTACGGATAATACTTCGCTATTGGAAATTTGTAATTTGGCTCAGCAGCAAAGTGCGGTCGCCTTAGATACTGAATTTATGCGTGTTTCCACTTATTTTCCTAAGTTGGGATTAATCCAACTTTATGATGGCGAGCGCGTCTCTTTAATTGATCCTTTAGCGATTACGGATTTTTCGCCTTTTGTCGCATTGTTATCCAACCCTAAGGTATTAAAAATCTTACATTCTTGTAGTGAAGATTTATTGGTTTTCTTACAAGAATTTGATCAGCTTCCACGCCCAATGATTGATACGCAAATTATGGCACGCTTTATTGGGCTGGGCACATCAGCAGGCTTGGCAAAATTAGCACAACAATACTTAAATGTAGAAATCGATAAAGGTGCAACTCGCACCAATTGGATTAAACGCCCCCTTTCTGATATTCAACTTCAGTATGCCGCAGGCGATGTTTGGTATTTGTTACCGCTTTATCATATTCTTGAAAAAGAGTTAGCGAAAACACCTTGGGAACAAGCAGTAAGAGATGATTGCGAACTGGCTCTTGCTAAAACACATAAATTACAAGAGCGAGATTCAGAAAAAGCGTATTTAGATATTCCAAATGCTTGGAAATTAAATCCATTTGAATTGTCTCGTTTAAGAATTTTGGCTCAGTGGCGACAAAACGTCGCAATAGAGCGTGATTTAGCACTTTCTTATATTGTGAAATCCGATAATCTTTGGAAAGTGGCAAAAAATAATCCACGTAATACATCTGAAATGTTGGAAATGGGATTAACTGAAAATGAAGTACGCGTGCGTGGTAAAAAGATTTTACAATTACTTGCTCAAGTAAGACGTGTTTCGCCTAATGATTACCCAAAACCTATTGAACGTATTTCTGAAGATCCTCGTTATAAAAAAACAATTCGATTGTTACAAGAAAAAGTGAATAGCTTAACACCAGCAGGTTTATCCCCTGAAATTGTTGCGAGTAAACGCACTTTGGATGAATTAATTAAATGGGTTTGGAAATATGATTGTTCTCAAGATAAACTACCAGAATTGCTGATTGGATGGCGAAAACCTATTGGTGAGAAGTTAGTTGATGAACTTAGGTAAATATAAAAAAGCGTTGGGCAAATAGCTCAACGCTTTTAGTTTCTACTCGTAGAGTTTTTTCACTTGTTCAGGTGTCATCACTCGTTGATATTTACTAAATTCTTTTGCCATATAGTAAGCACCAAAATTTGTTAAGTGATCTTGATCTCCATATAAGTATTTTCCTTCTGCCATAACGCTATCTTTTGGTAAATACTGTTGAGCATCTACCCAATAAACATTAGGAATATCTTTGATTAAATCGTGAATGATTTTGTTACTCGCATCAATATCGCCCATTCTACGAATTGGTTCTAAATACTTTTCAAGTCCATATTTCTCTAGTAAATATCCACGAATAGGTGATCTGCTAATAGAACTGTTATTTGCAAAGATATAAACCGATTTTGATTTAGCAAGTAATTTTATTGTTTCCCTAAATCTTATTTTGAAGTTAGGAATAATAGCTGATTCTGCGTTAAATCTTGGAACAGGTTGTCCTCCCATTCTTAAATCATAAAATCCAGAAATAAAAATAGCTTTATATTTAGGTGAATTAATCTCATCAAATAACTCTTGACACTCAGATGTTATTCTATTGCTTTTATCCACTAAAACAAAACAATCCTTCCCATCAGTTATGCTTAAAATAGTTGACTTCCATCCTTCTTGCTTACCAAGATATTTTAAAAAATAAGTAAGATGACCAGCATGAGAATCCCCTATTGTTAAAACTGTAGTTGGGAAGTTATTCTCTAAATTAACAGATAAAACATCTTGTTCAATATGTTCTTTTTCTTTTCTAATCTGTTTTCTTTCATAAGTGTTATAACCAATAATAAAAAGAGATGGAATTAGATAAAAATAGATAAATGCCTGTTTAAAGTTTAATTTTGATTTTCTTATAGGTTGCTCAATTAAATAATAACTTGTGATAGAAAAAATAATAGTTAATATAACAACAATTAAAACTGTAATGCCTTGAATCTGCTTGCTTCCAGTAATGTAATAAGCAAAAGCAATAAAAATCCAATGGTATAAATAAAGGGAATAAGAGATTTTCCCAATAAACACTATTGCTTTATTAGATAAACATAATTTAATGATGTTATTTTGTGATGTGGTATGAATAATTAATGCTGTAAAAATACAAGGAAGAATTAAAGTAATACCTGGAATATATGCAATATTATTATTCATTAAAAATAAGCAGGAAAATAATAGTAATGTACTTAAGATAGCCAGAATATTATTTACTTGCTTACTCAATTGAACCTTGTTTGAAAGATTATGATAAATTGCCAACAAAGATCCTACAAGTAATTCTGGAAATCTTAGGTTAGAGAGATAATAAATATTAGGCTGATGCAATACTTCTTTGTAAAAATTAGCTGGAATAAAAGAGGTGGCAAGTAAAATAAAAAACAAAATTAGCGTTATAATAAATAATACTTTAATTTCTCTAAATTTTTTATAAGCTAAAATTAGGATAAGTGGAAAAATAAGATAGTATTGTTCTTCTACGGCTAATGACCAAATATGTAACACAGGATTTTCATTTGCGCTTAAATCAAAATAACCTTGTGTTAAACCTAAATAGAAATTAGATAAGAAAGCTGTAGCTAATTCAATGGTTTTTCTTAATTGATTAAAATCATTATAAATGAAAATAACAGACGCAATGAAAGACACTAATGCCATCACTGTAATAAAAGCAGGATAAATTCGTTTAATACGTCGAGTATAAAATTGTTTAAACGAAAAAGAATTCTGTTGAATTTCTGTGATAATAATACCCGTAATCAGAAAACCAGAAATAACAAAGAAAATATCCACCCCAAGAAAACCACCAGATAACCAGTTTTCATTAAGATGATAAATAATGACTGAAATAACAGCAATTGCACGTAGTCCATCAATTTCTGGACGATATTTAATAGATGACATAATATTCCTTTTATAAAATATAAACCGCACCTTGATTTATGCGTCAAAAGTGCGGTTATTTTTTTATATATTTTTACACGTTGAATCGGAAGTGCATTACATCGCCATCTTGTACGATGTAATCTTTACCTTCTAAACGCCATTTACCTGCTTCTTTTGCACCGTTTTCACCGTTGAATTGGATAAAGTCTTCATAAGCAATAACTTCTGCTCGGATAAAGCCTTTTTCAAAGTCGGTGTGGATTACAGCGGCTGCTTTTGGTGCGGTTGCGCCAACTGAAACAGTCCAAGCTCGTACTTCTTTTACGCCAGCAGTGAAATAAGTTTGAAGATTTAAAAGTGCGTAACCCGCACGAATTACGCGGTTCAATCCCGGTTCTTCAATGCCTAAATCTTGTAAAAACTCGACTTTTTCTTCATCATCAAGTTCTGCAATTTCAGATTCAATCGCTGCACATACAGGAACAACCACCGCCCCTTCTTTTGCGGCAATTTCACGAACGCGATCTAAATATGGATTATTTTCAAAACCATCTTCATTTACGTTTGCGATATACATTGTTGGTTTTAAAGTTAAGAAGTTGTAACTCTTGATTGCTTGCAATTCTTCTTTGTCTAATCCAACTGAGCGAATCATTCCTGCATTTTCAAGCACTGGGAGGATTTTTTCCATAACGGAAAGTTCAAATTTAGCCTCTTTGTCGCCACCTTTAGCACGTTTTTGTAAACGTTGGATCGCTCGTTCACAGCTGTCTAAGTCAGCTAAAGCTAATTCGGTATTGATGGTATCAATATCATCAAGTGGGTCAATTTTCCCTGCAACGTGTACAATATCGTCGTTTTCAAAGCAACGTACGACGTGACCGATCGCATCGGTTTCGCGAATATTAGCGAGGAATTTGTTACCCAGGCCTTCGCCTTTACTTGCTCCCGCAACTAAGCCTGCAATGTCCACAAATTCCATCGTGGTTGGTAATACGCGTTCAGGTTTAACGATTTCTGCCAATGCATCTAAACGCGGATCTGGCATTGGCACGACACCCGTATTTGGCTCGATAGTACAGAATGGATAGTTTGCGGCTTCAATACCTGCTTCAGTGAGTGCGTTAAAAAGAGTAGATTTGCCCACATTTGGCAATCCCACAATACCACATTTGAATCCCATAATTTTTCCCTTATTTTGAGTAAAACGGTTGTAAAACTAACCGCACTTTTAAATTTTAAAACTGTTTAAACGATTGGTCGCTTTGACCATTCCATCTTTGAAAATCATTTCCACACAATCAGTGGCTTCATCTAGCACTTTTTCAAGTGCATCGCGATCTGCTGGAGATGGTTTATTTAAGACGTAACCTGCCACTAAATCACGATGGCCAGGATGCCCAATGCCAATACGTAAACGGTAGAAATTATTGTTATTGCCTAATTGAGCCACAATATCTTTTAAGCCGTTATGCCCTCCATGCCCACCGCCTTGTTTGAGTTTTGCTGTGCCAGCAGGCAAATCTAGTTCATCGTGAATAACCAAAATTTCTTCAGGTTTAATACGATAAAAACTTGCCAATGCGCCAACTGCTTTACCGCTTAAATTCATAAAAGTTGTTGGCACTAAAAGGCGTACTTCTTTTCCATTCAATAAAGTGCGGACAGTTTTTCCAAAGAATTTATTTTCAGGATTTAGCGAAACATTAAAACGACGTGCCAAGCGTTCAATAAGCCATTCGCCTGCATTATGGCGTGTATCGGCATATTTTTCGCCAGGATTGCCTAAACCAACAATGAGTTTTATTTCTGACATTTTTATTTGATGATGTAAAAAATAGTGGCGTATTGTAGCGAAAAAGCCTTAAATTCTCAATCTATAAGGCGGAAACAAAGGGGTAATTTATTGCACGTGATTTATCATTAAAAGTCACCGCACTTTTCCGTTATAATGGTTAAAATTTTTTAATGAAGAAGTAAAAATGAATCAGATTAACATTGAAATCGCTTATGCTTTTCCCGAACGTTATTATTTGAAATCTTTTCAAGTTGATGAAGGAATCACCGTGCAAACGGCGATTACGCAATCGGGGATTTTAAGCCAATTTCCAGAGATTGATTTGAGTACAAATAAAATTGGGATTTTCAGTCGTCCAATAAAATTGACTGATGTATTAAAAGAGGGCGATCGTATTGAAATTTATCGTCCATTACTTGCTGATCCGAAAGAAATTCGCCGTAAACGTGCAGCAGAACAAGCTGCCGCTAAAAATAAAGAAAAAGGAGCTTAAAAATGACCGCACTTTCATCTGTTGATTTTTGTTTACCTGAACATATCACGCCAGAAATTTTTCTACGTGATTATTGGCAGAAAAAGCCACTTGTAATTCGTAACGGTTTACCTGAAATTGTTGGGCAGTTTGAGCCACAAGATATTATTGAACTTGCACAAAATGAAGATGTTACTGCTCGTTTAGTAAAGACATTTTCTGATGATAATTGGAAAGTTTTTTTTAGCCCTTTAAGCGAAAAGGATTTCCAAAAGTTACCAGAAAAATGGTCGGTATTAGTTCAAAATTTGGAGCAATGGTCGCCTGAATTAGGGCAACTTTGGAACAAATTTGGCTTTATTCCTCAATGGCAACGTGACGACATTATGGTGTCTTACGCCCCGAAAGGTGGCTCTGTCGGCAAGCATTATGATGAATATGATGTATTTTTAGTGCAAGGCTATGGTCATCGTCGTTGGCAAGTGGGTAAATGGTGTGATGCAAGCACTGAATTTAAACCAAATCAATCGATCCGAATTTTTGATGATATGGGCGAATTAGTCATTGATGAAGTAATGAATCCAGGCGATATTTTGTATATTCCAGCCCGTATGGCACATTATGGCGTGGCTGAAGATGATTGTTTAACCTTTTCTTTTGGCTTGCGTTATCCAAATTTAAGCAATTTGATTGATAGCGTAAGCAAAGGTTTCTGTCATCAAGATCCTGATTTGAATTTAAGTGAATTTGATTTGCCGCTACGTTTAAGCCAATCTGAACAACGTACAGGTAAACTGGCAGATGAAAATATTCAAGCAATGAAACAGCTTTTATTAGATAAATTGGCTAATTCAAAAGCTTTTGATACGTTATTTAAACAAGCTGTGGCAAGTGCGGTGAGTTCTCGTCGTTATGAGTTATTGGTTTCTGATGAAATGTGCGATCCAGATGAAGTGCGGTCAATTTTAGAAGAAGATGGCGCGTTCCTTTCTCAAGACAACAATTGTAAATTGCTTTACACCGAAAATCCGCTGCGAATTTATGCGAATGGCGAATGGTTAGATGAACTTAATGTAATTGAGAGCGAAGTATTAAAACGCTTATCTGACGGCGAAAGTTTAGATTGGGCATTTTTATCAAGTTTAGTGAATAAAACCGAAGATCCTAAAACCTCAATGGATTTGCTGTTAGATTCAATTTGTAACTGGGTTGATGATGGTTGGGTGTTAATTGAATAATATGTCAGACAATATTTATTCCGTCTCTCAACTCAACTCTGCCGCACGTCAGATGTTGGAGGGGCATTTTTCCCAAATTTGGCTGACGGGGGAAATTTCCAATTTTACCCAACCTGTGTCTGGGCATTGGTATTTAACGCTGAAAGATAAAAATGCACAGGTGCGTTGTGCGATGTTTCGTATGAAAAATTTGCGTGTTGCTTTTCGTCCACAAAATGGAATGCAAGTGCTTGTGCGTGCCAATGTGAGTTTATATGAGCCTCGCGGCGATTATCAACTTATTATTGATTCTATGCACCCAGCTGGCGAGGGATTATTGCAACAGCAATTTGAAGCGTTAAAAATGAAGTTGGCTACGGAGGGATTGTTTGCTCAAAATCTCAAGAAAAATCTACCGCACTTTAGTAAAGCCGTTGGGATTATAACTTCTTCTACAGGTGCGGCATTGCAAGATATTTTGCATATTTTGGCACGCCGTGATCCAAGTTTAAAAGTTGTTATTTATCCCACTGCAGTTCAAGGTAAAGAGGCGACAGCAGAAATTGTGCAAATGATTGAACTTGCTAATGTGCGACAAGAAGTGGATGTATTAATTGTTGGGCGTGGTGGTGGTTCATTAGAAGATCTTTGGTGTTTTAATGAAGAAAACGTGGCGCGAGCGATTTTTCGTTCAACCTTACCCATTATCAGTGCGGTGGGACACGAAACAGATGTGACGATTGCCGATTTTGTGGCAGATCTTCGTGCGCCGACCCCTTCCGCAGCGGCTGAGTTAGTTAGTCGTAATCAAGATGAATTATTGCAACAACTTCGCCATCAACAGCAACGTTTAGATATGGCATTTGATCGTTTATTTACGCGAAAAAGCCAGTGTTTGAAACAGCTAACCTTAAGATTACACAATCAGCATCCACAGAATCAGTTACGTGTTCAACAAGCGAAAAATGCACAGCTTACGCATCGCTTGCAACTTGCAATGTTGCGTCAGTTTGAAAATACACAACAAAAATTCACCGCACTTTCTGTTCGTTTAAAACAAAATCCATTGCCATATCGAGTGCAACGTCATCAACAACGCTTAGAGCAGCTAAAAGTGCGGTTAAATTTTTGCGTAAATCGCCAAGTGACGGAGCGTCAAAATAAACTGGCAACGTTATGCGGAAAACTGGATAGCTTAAGCCCGTTGAAAGTATTGGCAAGAGGTTATTCCATTGCGGAAAACCCACAAGGTAAAGCCATTGTTAGTGTGAAAGATGTCAATCAAGGGGATTTCATTACAACTCAAGTGGCTGATGGAAAAATTGTGAGTAAGGTTTTGTAGAATATCTGTTTTGTAAAAATGGAGTAAAACATTATCTTACATACTTCTGAAAAAAGAATGCCGTGATTATTGATAAATTATCACGGTATTTTATTTTGTGACTCACTTCAAACTTTCAACAAAAAGTGGAAACCTTCTATTTTTTTGTAGTCTTTTAAGCGTATGATTTTGCGTTCAGTTTTGGAGAAAACAGATGTCAGAAATTCAACATTTTAGCCAACAAGATATAGAAATATTGGGCGAACAAACTTTGTATGAAGGTTTTTTCACACTTAAACAAATCCAATTTAAACATAAACTTTTTGCTGGAGGGCAAAGTGGCATCGTAACCCGAGAATTACTGATTAAAGGTGCCGCCTCAGCAGTTATCGCTTATGATCCAAAAGAAGATTCTGTGATTTTAGTCGAACAAGTTCGTATTGGTGCGGCTTATCATCCAGAATCTAATCGTTCGCCTTGGTTACTTGAACTAATTGCGGGTATGGTGGAAAAAGGCGAAAAGCCAGAAGAAGTTGCTTTGCGTGAGAGTGAAGAAGAAGCGGGAATTCAAGTCAAAAATTTAACGCATTGTTTAAGTGTGTGGGATAGCCCAGGTGGCATAGTGGAGCGGATTCATTTATTTGCAGGCGAAGTGGATAGCTCACAAGCAAAAGGTATTCACGGTTTGGCTGAAGAAAATGAAGATATTCGAGTACAGGTAGTAAAACGTGAACAGGCGTATCAATGGATGTGCGAGGGGAAAATTGATAATGGCATTGCAGTGATTGGATTGCAGTGGCTTCAATTAAATTATGCTCAGTTACAACAAAGTTGGAAATGTAGTTAGGGGGCATTAATGAAAAATACGTTTGTTTATCAGGCGGAAAAGCCTGTTATTAAATTATTACAAATTACGGATCCCCATTTATTTAAAGATGAAAGTGCGGAATTATTGGGGGTAAATACACAAGCAAGTTTTGCTCAAGTATTAAAGGAAATTCAGCAAGAAAATAACCAATTTGATGTGATTCTTGCTACAGGCGATCTGGTGCAGGATAGTAGTGATGAAGGTTACACTCGTTTTGTAGAAATGATGAAGCCTTTCAATAAACCCGTATTTTGGATTCCAGGAAATCACGATTTTCAGCCTAAAATGGCAGAATTTTTAAATCAACCACCAATGAACGCGGCAAAACATCTTCTATTGGGCGAACATTGGCAAGCTGTATTGTTAGATAGCCAAGTTTACGGTGTACCGCACGGACAACTAAGCCAACATCAACTCGATTTATTAAAAGAAACCTTAGAAAAAAATCCTGAACGCTATACGTTGGTTGTATTACACCATCATTTATTACCAACTAATTCCGCATGGCTTGATCAACATAATCTTCGTAATTCTCACGAATTGGCAGAAGTGCTTTCGCCTTTTACTAATGTGAAAGCTATTTTGTATGGGCATATTCATCAAGAAGTAAACAGTGAATGGAATGGTTATCAAGTGATGGCAACGCCAGCAACTTGTATTCAATTTAAACCTGATTGCCAGTATTTTTCTCTTGATACCTTACAGCCTGGTTGGCGTGAAATTGAGCTATATTCAGATGGTTCAATTCGTACGGAAGTAAAGCGTATTCAGCAAGCGGAATTTTTGCCGAATATGCAAGAAGAGGGATATTAAATTTTGTGGACGTTTTAAAAATCGTTTTCATAGTGCGTATTTTTAAAACGTCCACTATTCTAATTCAATAAAAGTGCGGTCAAATTTTTAATTGTTTTTAACGATTCGCCAGTTCAAAAATCATCGCTTCTGCTTGGCAACTAAAAGTGAAAGAAGCATTTAGTTGAACGCCGTTTTCAACTGCCACGATTTCGCTTTTAATTTCGCAAGGATCGCTTTCTGTATTGCGCGCTTTCTTTGTTAATCGTTCAAGCGCTGCATTGGCATCAGCTTCTGTGTTATAAACTTGATGTACTTCTACGGTACAGTCAGAGCCATCAATAATTGTGCCTACATCAACACAGCTACAAGTTAAGGATTCTTCTGCTTTGCATTTTACGGTCATTTTCTTTTCCTTATATGAATATTTTGGCACATTTTATCATTTTTCTTGTTCCCCATAAATGACAAAAATTGAACAAAACAATCCATTAAATGCAAAAAACTCCTGCTAACTGATCGTAGCTCTAATAAAAATAGTTGCACTCAATAGATTCTGGCTTTACAATTGCCCAAATTTTTATTTATAACAAAGGGTTCCAAATGAAAAAATTTAATCAATCTATATTAGCAACGGCAATGTTGTTGGCTGCAGGTGGTGCAAATGCGGCGGCTTTCCAATTGGCGGAAGTTTCTACTTCTGGGCTTGGTCGTGCCTATGCGGGTGAAGCGGCGATTGCAGATAATGCTTCTGTCGTGGCAACTAACCCAGCTTTGATGAGTTTATTTAAAACTGCACAGTTTTCCACGGGTGGCGTTTATGTTGATTCTAGAATTAATATGAATGGTGATGTAGATTCTTCTATAACAGCTACTACAATGAGAACAACAAAGTACGGCTCAGCTTCAGCGCGTAATGTTATTCCTGGTGCTTTTGTGCCAAATCTTTATTTCGTTGCGCCAGTGAATGATAAATTCGCGCTGGGCGCAGGAATGAATGTCAATTTCGGTTTAAAAAGTAAATATGACGATAGTTATGATGCTGGTGTATTTGGTGGAAAAACTGACTTGACTGCTATCAACTTAAATTTAAGTGGTGCTTATCGAGTAACAGAAGGCTTGAGCCTAGGTTTAGGGGTAAATGCAGTTTATGCTAAAGCCCAAGTTGAACGGAATGCGGGTATTATTGCGGAGAGTGTTAAGATTGCACAAAACGCAATCAAAACAGTAAATCCTAAAGATAAAGCTACTGACTATTTGACCTCTAAAGACAAATCTGTTGTGTCATTACAAGATAGAGCAGCTTGGGGGTTTGGCTGGAATGCAGGTGTAATGTATCAATTTAATGAAGCTAACCGAATTGGTTTAGCCTATCATTCTAAAGTGGACATTGATTTTACTGACCGCACTGCCACTAGTTTAGAAGCAGAGGTTATTGAGGCAGGGAAAAAAGGTAATTTAACCCTTACATTGCCAGATTACTTAGAACTTTCTGGTTTCCATCAATTAACTGACAAATTTGCAGTGCATTATAGTTATAAATATACCCATTGGAGTCGTTTAACAAAATTACATGCTAGCTTCGAAGATGGTAAGAAAGCTTTTGATAAAGAATTGCAATACAGTAATAACTCTCGTGTTGCATTAGGGGCAAGTTATAATCTTGATGAAAAATTAACCTTACGTGCGGGTATTGCTTACGATCAAGCTGCATCTCGTCATCACCGTAGTGCTGCAATTCCAGATACCGATCGCACTTGGTATAGTTTAGGGGCAACCTATAAATTCACGCCGAATTTATCTGTTGATCTTGGCTATGCTTACTTAAAAGGCAAAAAAGTTCACTTTAAAGAAGTACAAAAAGCTGTAGGTGGCTTCATAACAACAACCGCAAATTACACTTCTCAAGCACACGCAAATCTTTACGGCTTAAACTTAAATTATAGTTTCTAATCCGTTAAAAAATTTAGCATAATGAAGCACACTTCCACACCAAGTGTGCTTTTCTTTTATAAAACAAGGCGAAAAATGACCGCACTTTATTACACTTATTACCCCTCGCCAGTGGGACGGCTTTTGATTTTATCTGACGGCGAGAGCATTACGCATATTGATTTTGAAAAAGAGCAATATGCGCCTAATCCAAAATGGCACAAGCAAGATGAATTGCCTGTTTTTCAAAAAGTGCGGTTAGCTTTTGAACGATATTTTAATGGGGAAGTTGAGTATTTTTCAGACATTCCCTTAAAACCAGAAGGCACCGCGTTTCAACAAGCCATTTGGCAAGCCTTGCGAGAAATTGATTATGGCAAGCTTTCAACTTATGGAGAGCTGGCGTTACGTATTAATAATCCTAAAGCTGTTCGTGCCGTGGGCGGCGCGGTAGGCAGTAATCCGATTAGCATTATTATTCCTTGTCACCGCATTTTAGGTAAAGATCGTACTTTAACTGGTTTTGGCGGTGGCTTAGAGGCAAAACGTTTTTTATTACAGTTAGAGAAAATTCCCTATATTGATAAAGGCACTGAAAACACGAAGCCTCGCTTTTTTAAGAAATATCACGAATGATTCCACAAACCCTTGAACAATTACTTTCCCAAGCGCAATCCATTGCTGGCTTAACTTTTGGGGAGTTAGCTGATGAACTGCATATTCCTGTCCCGATTGATTTAAAACGTGATAAAGGCTGGGTCGGCATGTTATTAGAGCGTGCTTTAGGCGCAACGGCAGGGAGTAAAGCTGAACAGGATTTTTCTCATTTAGGTGTTGAACTTAAAACGTTACCGATTAATGCGGAGGGTTATCCTCTTGAAACCACCTTTGTGAGCCTTGCTCCATTGGTACAAAATTCAGGGGTTAAATGGGAAAATTCTCACGTTCGTCATAAACTTTCTTGTGTACTTTGGATGCCGATTGAAGGCAGCCGCCATATTCCATTACGTGAACGCCATATCGGCGCGCCAATTTTCTGGAAGCCAACCGCTGAGCAAGAACGTCAATTAAAACAAGATTGGGAAGAATTGATGGATTTAATTGTACTTGGCAAATTGGAGCAAATTACCGCTCGAATTGGTGAGGTTATGCAACTTCGCCCGAAGGGTGCAAATAGTCGCGCTGTGACAAAAGGCATAGGAAAAAATGGCGAAATTATAGATACCTTGCCTTTAGGTTTTTATCTAAGAAAAGAATTCACCGCTCAAATTTTGAACGCATTTTTAGATGTAAAGCCACTTTAACTTGATTTTAAAACGCGTCAAAAACACGGAAAAAACCGACCGCACTTTTTAGCTTATCGCCATAAAAAATTAAAGGAATCCGATTTCGTTCCCAAGGTGGTACGCTTAATTCTTGCCAGATTTTTTTTATATCTTCTCTTGGTCGTTTCGGATGATGTTTCACTTTGCCCGAATAGCCAAAACGAATAGAAATAGGCAAGTTCGTTTTTTCCAGCGTAACAGAGTAATCCTGCCAGTAGAAAATCAGATTATTTTCATTTTCTTGAACAGTGAGATTGCCTAAATTATCAGGTAAACTTAGCATGTTTTGTTCTAATTTTAGGCAGTATTTGGTTAGATCAGAAAACCGTTTAGTTAAATATAAACTATCTTGATAACGTCGAATGACTTTATTTACAAGCTGAAACTGAGGATTTGCCTCTTCTTTTGCAAAAATGACATCATTAATAAGTTGTGTAAGCTGGCGTTTACTTGGCATTTCAAGTTGGTTTTTGGCAAGCCACATACGCAAAAGTGCGGTCTGTTTTGCGAGAGAATATTTGCGGAACAGACACAGTTTAAATTGGTTTTTAATTTGACAATGTTGTGCAAAAATTTCGCTCAATAAATCATTAATTAGCTGTTGTTGCTCAAAACAATGTTGTGCGGAACGTTGCACGGCTAAATCAAAATAAGCCCAGCGTGCACGTAATTCTGGCAAAATTTCATTGCGTAAGAAATTACGATCGTATCGGTTATCCTCATTACTTTCATCTGTAATCCAGTTGAGTTTTTCTTTTTGCGCGTAATTTTCTAACTGGGTGCGAGTAAAGCCTAACAAAGGGCGTAAAATTGGCATGCCGAACAATACACTTTGTTGTTGCATTGCGCCTAAGCCTTGTAGCCCACTGCCACGTTTTAGGGCTAAGAAAAAGGTTTCAGTTTGATCGTTTAGATGATGTGCTGTAACCAGCATTTCTTGTGTTTGAAGATGTTTTTTTATGGCTTGATAGCGTGCTTCACGCGCCCCAGCCTCAATGCCATTGGTTTTATCTACTTGTACGCGCTCGATAATCAACGGAATTTGTAATTGATCGCACAAGTCTTGGCAGTGTTTAGCCCAACTGTCTGCATTGGGGCTTAAGCCGTGATGGATATGGATAGCTCGTACTGATAAAGGCGGTAAGTGCGGTTGTTTTTGACAAAGTTTTGCAAATAAAGAAAGAAGTACAGTGGAGTCCAAACCACCACTCAAGGCGATAAGAAACCCTTGAGCGGTGGTTTTTTTGAGTTGTTTTTCAATGTCTGAAAGTAAATCCATTAGGCAACTTTTTCAGCTTTATAGTTGCTGCTTGGATTGAGAATTTCAAAACGTGCGGCAATGGTTTGTAATTCGTAAGAACCCAGTTCAAAGGTGGTTTTCATTACGCCTGCTACTTCGTTATTCATCGCTTCAAAAGCTTCAACATCAGATTTTCCATTGAGTAAATTTGCTAAGAATGTCCCTGCGATTAAATCGCCCACGCCCACTGGTTCAAAATTGAATTGATAAAGTGGACGGCTTAAATGCCAAACACCTTCAGGGGTTGCCATAATAATTTCAAATGTATCAGGATCGTTAATTTTACCCGCGCTGCCTAAATGTTTAACGAGAACTTTCTTCACGCCTTTTGCAATCAACGCATTCACCGCTTTTAATACATCGTCAAAGGTATTAATTGGGAATTTTGTGAACTGACGCAATTCGTGTAAGTTTGGCGTCATAATGTCCGCCACTGGAATCGCTTTTTCAATAAGTGCTTCGCGAACACCATTGGCAACCACGCAGATTTTTTTCGGATGTGGCATTACAGGGTCGCATAAATAAAGCGCATTTGGATTACGCAGTTTGATTTGCTCTAAAGCAAAAAGAATTTGATCGACTTGTTCCGCAGAACCTAAATAACCAGATAACAAGGCATCACATTCTTGTAGTTTTTCAATATTATCAAGCCCAGTCACAATTTCTCGGATTTGTTCTTGTGGGATTACCATGCCTGTCCATTTGCCATATTGAGTATGGTTAGAGAATTGCACGGTATTTAATGCCCATACATCGACGCCTAATAACTGCATTGGAAAAGTCGCGGATTTGTTACCTGCAAAACCATAGACCACGTGGGATTGGATTGAAAGTACGTTTTTCATTGTGTTTTCTCCTTTGTTGTATATTTAGATCAAAAAAGAGCGGCAAAAATCACCGCTCTTTTAGAATGTTAGTTAGCAATAACCGTAAGACATTAAACGTTCATAGCGTCTATTTAATAATTCTTCTTTGCTTAGTCCGTCAAGTTCTGATAAATCTTCTTTTAAGCGAAGTTTTAAGTTTTCAGCTATTTTTGCATAATTGCGATGTGCACCGCCCAAAGGTTCTTGCACAATGCTATCGATGAGATTTAATTCTTTTAAACGGCTTGCGGTTAATCCCATTACTTCCGCTGCAGTCGATGCTTTTTCCGCACTTTTCCAAAGAATAGACGCACAGCCTTCAGGCGAGATAACAGAATAAGTGGAATACTGCAACATATTCACTTTATCGCCCACGCCGATAGCTAACGCACCGCCCGAACCGCCTTCACCGATAACGGTACAAATAACAGGAACGGTAAGTTGTGCCATTTCGCGTAAGTTGCGAGCAATAGCTTCCGCTTGACCGCGTTCTTCTGCACCAATACCTGGATAAGCCCCTGGAGTATCAATAAATGTGATAATTGGCAATTTAAAACGTTCAGCCATTTCCATTAAACGTAACGCTTTACGATAGCCTTCAGGTGCAGGCATACCAAAATTACGACTCACTTTATCTTTTACAGTACGGCCTTTTTGATGACCGATAACCATCACTGGGCGACCATCTAAACGTGCCAAGCCACCAACAATCGCTTTATCATCAGCAAAAGCGCGATCGCCAGCAAGTTCTTCAAATTCCGTAAAAATATGTTCGATATAATCTAATGTATAAGGGCGGTTTGGATGACGCGCCATACGTGAAACTTGCCAAGCATCAAGGTTAGCAAAGGTTTTTTTAGTGAGTTCGTTACTTTTCTTTTGTAAGCGTTTGATTTCATCAGTTAAATCAACTTTATCATCCGATGCTGCATGTAATGCTTCAATTTTTGCTTCTAATTCTGCAATCGGCAATTCAAAATCTAAATATTCTTGGTTCATTTTGTTATCCTAAAAAGACCGTAAAAATTGACCGCACTTTATCAAGAATTAAACTGTGGCGCAAATGGTTTTCACTGGTTGGGCAAACTTATAATCGCTCTTTTTTGAAGAGTGATAAGACAAATAAAAACGCTGAACAAATCACAACGGAAGGCCCAGCAGCGGTATCATAAAAGGCTGATAATATTAGCCCGCCTATAATTGACAACATACTGACTACAATCGCCCAGCCCACCATAGATTCAGGCGTTCTCGCAAAGCGACGAGCGGTTGCCGCAGGGATTATTAATAATGATGTGATAATTAATGCCCCGACAAATTTCATACTCAAGGCAATCGTCAATGCGGTTAATATCATTAAAATAAAACGCATTTTTTTGATATTAATGCCTTCAACTTGCGCGAGTTCTGGCGATACGGTGGTGGAAAGTAAGGATTGCCAAAAGTAAATTAATGTTGAAAGCACAATTATCACGCCAATGCCGATATAAATTAAATCCGTATAATTAATTGCGAGTAAATCCCCAAATAAATAATTCATTAAATCTACCCGTACATTCCGTAATAATCCTACTGTCACAACGCCAAGAGATAAACAGCTATGAGCGATAATGCCGAGCAAGGTATCAATAGAAAATTGCGTATTGCTTTCTAACCACACCATTGCAATAGCAAGAATTAAGGTAAGCACCACAATTGCAATGTAAGGATTGACTTGTAAGAAAATACCTAACGCCACGCCGAGCAACGCAGAGTGAGAAAGGGTGTCGCCAAAATAAGCCATTTTCCGCCATACCACAAATACGCCAAGTGGTGCGGTAATAAGCGAAAGCACAATGCCTGTTAAAAGGGCAGGAAATAAAATTTCAAACATTATTTATCCTTATTTTGACAATGCACTGCTGATGAATTACAACCGCACACATCGCCGTGCAAGGTGTGATGATGATTGTGATGATGGGTATAAAAGCCGACATTTTGTGCGATCTGATTTCCCCATAAACGCATAAATGTTGGATCATTTGAGAGAACATCGGGCGTACCTGCACAACAAATATGTTGGTTAATACACAATACTTCTTTACTATCCGCCATCACAATATGTAAATCGTGTGATACCATCAATACGGCACAATTTAATTTTTGTTGGGTTTGATGAATGAGCTGATAAAGTTCTGCCTGCCCAGTAATATCTACGCCTTGAGTGGGTTCGTCTAGCACAAGTAAATTCGGTTTATTTAAAATTGCACGTGTCAATAATACACGTTGCATTTCGCCACCAGAAAGTTTTTGCATATTGCTTTTGCGTAAATGTGAAATCGAAAGTTGCTCAAGTGCGGTGAGTATTTCTTGGGTTTTAATGCCTTTTTTTAGCGAAAGAAATCGCTCAACCGTAATAGGCAAACTATGATCCAAATGGATTTTTTGTGGTACATAACCAATGCGAACATTTTTACTATAAATGACTTCGCCAGAAGTGGGCATTTGTAGTTTTAATAAGGTTTTTAACAACGTTGATTTGCCACCACCATTTGGCCCCACAATGGTAATAATAGAATTGGGATAGATATTTAAATTAATATCTTGCAGAGCGGTTTTTTGTGCGAAAACCACATTGATATTTTTTAATTGAATGAGCGGTTGTGGGTTTTGCTCGTTGCGAATGGCTGTGATATTCATAAAATCGCCGTGTTTTCAACAATGGTTGGGGAAAATAACGCATTTTTATAGAATTCTCAAGATTTTCTATCCAATGTCGAATATTTAAGCATTTGAATAATGCTTTTTCCATAGGAATGAATTTTCTTTATAATCTGTAGTCTGAATGCTGAAAACTTTTTTATTTTAGGGATGCCAGTGCAACACGTAAAATTAGCTCGAGATAGAAGAAAAAAACGCGCATATATAAAAGTAGGCGTGTTTTTTGTTGCTATTCTGCTTATTTTGACAGGCATTTTACTTACAATAAAAGACAAATCTGAAGAAAATCCCATATTTTCCACCTCTGACAGTGGGGAATATCACGAGTTAAATACATCGCCAAATAAAAATTCCACCGCACTTCAACCTTATGAAGATGCCACCTCTTATGATGATGAACTACAAGCAAAAGATGATGAAGTTGATGAAGTAAAACTATCTTCAGATGATCTCGGTACTTTACCTCAACACGCACAAGACGCACTCAATGGTTTATTAGACGCAGCCGATCAAGCCATAAGAATTACTGATCAATTTAGCTATACGGTAACCGAAGGAGATACGTTAAAAGATGTTTTAGTTTTATCTGGTTTAGATGATTCATCAGTACAACCGTTGATTAAGCTTGATCCCGAATTAGCCCACTTAAAAGCAGGTCAGCAATTTTACTGGATTTTAAATAAAAATGATAACTTGGAATATTTAAATTGGCTGGTTTCTGAAAAAGAAGAACGTATTTATGAACGTCTCGAAGATGGGAAATTTAAACGCCAAGTTATTGAAAAGAAAAGTATTTGGCGAAAAGAAGTATTAAAAGGCGAGATTCAAAATTCTTTAAATAGTAGTTTAAGAGAACAAGGTCTTGATACGCGACAAATTAGCCAACTTAGTAACGCCTTACAATGGCAAGTGAGTTTACGAAAACTAAAAAAAGGAACTCAATTTGCCATTTTAGTTTCTCGTGAATATTTAGGCGATAAACTCACTGGTCAAGGTAATGTTGAGGCGTTACGTATTTCATCTGGTGGTAAAAATTATTATGCTGTGCAAGCTGCAAATGGTCGTTATTATAATCAGCAAGGAGAAACCTTAGGCAAAGGTTTTGCTCGTTATCCATTGCAACGCCAAGCACGCGTTTCCTCCCCTTTTAATCCAAATCGTCGTCATCCAGTAACAGGACGTATTCGTCCGCATAAAGGTGTGGATTTCTCCGTTTCTCAAGGCACACCAGTTATTGCACCAGCAGATGGCACAGTTGAAAAAGTTGCTTATCAGGCTGGCGGTGCAGGACGTTATGTTATGTTACGTCACGGGCGTGAATATCAAACTGTTTATATGCATTTGAGCAAATCCCTAGTAAAAGCAGGGCAAACAGTTAAAAAAGGCGAACGTATTGCACTTTCTGGTAATACGGGGATTTCTACGGGGCCGCATTTACATTATGAATTTCATATTAACGGTCGAGCAGTGAATCCTCTTACTGTTAAATTACCCGGTACTAGCAGTGGTATGACTTCAGCTGAACGGAAACAATTCCTTGTTCGTGTTCGTGAAGCTGAAAAAATGTTAAAACCTTAGCGATATAAAGTGCGGTCAAAAATGGTCGCATTTTTACCTTATGTAAAATAATATTTACACTTTGTTGTAAAGAAATTATCATAGCCATATCTTAATTATTTCCATTCCCTGAATATGCCGATTTCTAAATTTAATCCTCAAAAACCTTTCGAGTGTTTTATTGTACAAAGTGAAGCGATGAAAAGTGCGGTAGAAAACGCGAAACGTTTTGCTATGTTTGATGCGCCTTTGTTAATTCAAGGCGAAACGGGGAGTGGAAAAGATTTGTTAGCGAAAGCCTGCCATTATCAGAGTTTGCGTCGCGATAAAAAATTTATCGCAGTAAACTGTGCTGGTTTGCCTGATGAAGATGCGGAAAGTGAAATGTTTGGTCGAAAAGTCGGAGACAGTGAAACCATTGGTTTTTTTGAGTACGCAAATGAGGGAACTGTATTACTAGATGGCATCGCAGAACTTTCATTGGGTTTACAGGCTAAATTATTACGTTTTTTAACGGATGGATCTTTCCGTCGAGTAGGCGAAGAAAAAGAGCATTATGCAAATGTGCGAGTGATTTGCACATCACAGGTTCCACTTCATTTGCTTGTTGAGCAAGGTAAAGTTCGTGCTGATTTGTTTCATCGCTTAAATGTTCTCACTATTAATGTGCCTGCATTACGAGATCGCATGGCTGATATTGAGCCACTGGCACAAGGTTTTTTACAGGAAATCAGTGAAGAATTAAAAATTGCAAAACCAACTTTCGATAAAGATTTTCTTCTTTATTTACAGAAATATGATTGGAAAGGGAATGTTCGTGAGCTTTATAACACTCTTTATCGTGCTTGTTCGTTAGTACAAGATAATCATTTAACTATCGAAAGTTTAAATCTTGCTCTGCCACAAAGTGCGGTGATTTCTTTGGATGAATTTGAAAATAAAACCTTAGATGAAATTATTGGTTTCTATGAAGCACAAGTCCTAAAATTATTTTATGCAGAATATCCAAGCACGAGAAAATTGGCTCAACGTTTAGGCGTTTCCCATACTGCCATTGCGAATAAATTGAAACAATATGGAATTGGAAAGTAGTTTTCACATTTGAGATGAAAAAAAGTGCGGTTGAAATTTCCTGAGAATTTTCAACCGCACTTAATAAATATTAATTATCCATTAATGGTATTGTGATTACTCTGCTTGAGTTTCCACGTTTTCAACTGCTTCTGTTGGAGCAGTATGATGATTGTTATTGTGATGGGAAACTGAACGAGCAGGCACAACCGTTGAAATTGCGTGTTTATATACCATTTGATTCACGGTGTTTTTTAATAAAATCACGAATTGATCGAATGATTCAATTTGACCTTGAAGTTTGATTCCGTTTACAAGGTAGATTGATACAGGAATGCGTTCACGACGAAGCGCATTTAAATAAGGATCTTGTAAAGATTGTCCTTTTGCCATTTTGCTATCCTTTGTTGTCGTTATTATGAAATTTGTTGATAGAAACGAGTTGTCTCCGTGTGTAAGTGTAGCAATAAACAGAAATATTGTCTATTTGCTTTCCCGCAACTTTTGCAAAATTGCTTTCATTTGATGATCTAGTGACGCATTGAAACGTAGTGTTTCGCCATTTTTAGGGTGTTCAAACCGAATTGAAAAAGCGTGCAAAAACAAACGATTTAATCCTAATTCATTCATTTGTTTATCAAAATCTTTATCGCCGTATTTATCATCTAATGCAATAGGATGTCCTGCATATTGTGTATGCACACGAATTTGATGGGTTCGCCCTGTGACTGGTGAAGCCTTCACAAGCGTAGCATTTATATAGCGTTCTTCAATACTAAAGCGAGTTTCAGATGGTTTTCCTTGCTCGCTGACACGCACAATGCGCTCTCCGCTAGATAATTCATTTTTCAAAAGAGGGGCTTGAATAACTTTTATATGGGATTGCCATTGCCCACGTACTAACGCTAAATAATCTTTTTGAACGGTTTTGACGCGAAGTTGTTCGTGCAAATTGCGTAATGCTGAACGTTTTTTGGCAATTAATAAAATGCCTGATGTATCGCGATCTAAACGATGAACCAGTTCTAAAAAGCGTGCTTCTGGGCGTAATGCTCGTAAGGCTTCAATCACACCAAAATTTAAACCACTTCCGCCGTGCACCGCGATTCCTGAGGGTTTATTTAAAATAATCAAGCAATCATCTTCAAACAAAATTTGGTTTTCAAGTGCGGCAACTTTATTGAGATTTTTTGAAATCGGCACATCATTTTTTTCTGCGACACGCACAGGTGGAATGCGTACAACATCGCCTGTTTGCAGTTTATATTCTGGTTTAATTCTGCCTTTGTTTACTCGCACTTCGCCTTTACGCACAATGCGATAAATTAAACTTTTGGGTACACCTTTGAGTTTTGCTAATAAATAATTATCAATTCGTTGCCCACTTTCATCTTCACTAATTGTCAGCATTTTTACGGATGAATTAATGATTTTTTCATTTTGTTTTGTCATTTTTTTTCCTTTTGAAAATCGCTGCAAATCATATCATAAAGGCACTATAAACGTAATATGAACGTCACTCTATGAACGCAAATTCGCCTTGCTAATTAATCGTTTTCTATGGATAATAGACCCTCTTTTTGCGCCTAATAATTTGCGTAAAAAAGGATAAGTTTTGTTGGTGAAAACTCAATGCAGCAATTGGCATAAGACATTGATAATCAACATTTTTCTTAAAATAAATCAGCCGTTTGCAACGCGTGCGGAATATCGCGTTGTTTTATCAAGCAAATATTTATGCTTAATAACGTTATCAATGCACCCAGCAACATACAGTCGTGAGATTGACTGGCGCGAGAAACACGAGGTCGATAACGAAGCAAAGTGCGGTTTATTTTGAGTTTTTTTTAAATATTTAATAAGAGAATTGACAATGAAAAGAATGTTAATCAATGCAACTCAAAAAGAAGAGTTGCGTGTCGCGCTTGTCGATGGACAACGCCTTTTTGACTTGGACATTGAAAGTCCAGGACACGAACAAAAAAAAGCGAATATCTACAAAGGAAAAATTACTCGCGTTGAGCCAAGCTTAGAAGCGGCTTTTGTAGATTATGGTGCAGAACGTCACGGTTTTTTACCTTTAAAAGAAATTGCCCGTGAATATTTTCCTGATGATTATGTTTTTCAAGGTCGTCCGAATATTCGCGATATTTTGACTGAAGGACAGGAAGTTATCGTTCAAGTTAATAAAGAAGAAAGAGGAAACAAAGGTGCAGCCTTAACTACTTTTGTTTCTCTTGCCGGTAGTTATTTGGTGTTTATGCCGAATAATCCACGGGCAGGAGGAATTTCTCGCCGTATTGAGGGCGATGAACGTACTGAACTAAAAGAGGCATTAAGTTCATTAGATGTGCCTGACGGTGTAGGCTTAATCGTCCGTACTGCTGGTGTGGGAAAATCGCCAGAAGAATTACAATGGGATTTAAAAGTATTATTACATCATTGGGAAGCGATCAAACAAGCTTCACAAAGCCGTCCAGCTCCATTCTTAATTCATCAAGAAAGCGATGTGATTGTACGTGCTATTCGTGATTATTTGCGTCGTGATATTGGTGAGATCCTTATTGATAGCCCAAAAATTTTTGAGAAAGCGAAAGAACATATCAAACTTGTGCGTCCTGATTTCATCAATCGCGTGAAACTTTATCAAGGCGAAGTACCACTTTTCAGCCACTATCAAATTGAATCTCAAATTGAATCCGCATTCCAACGTGAAGTGCGTTTACCTTCTGGTGGTTCAATCGTTATTGATGTAACTGAAGCATTAACCGCGATTGACATTAACTCTGCGCGCTCTACTCGTGGTGGCGATATTGAAGAAACGGCATTAAATACCAACCTTGAAGCGGCAGATGAAATCGCGCGTCAATTACGTTTACGTGACTTAGGTGGTTTAGTTGTTATCGATTTCATTGATATGACACCAATCCGCCATCAACGTGAAGTAGAAAATCGTATTCGTGATGCGGTTCGTCCAGATCGCGCCCGTATTCAAATTAGCCGAATTTCTCGTTTCGGCTTGTTGGAAATGTCACGTCAGCGTTTAAGCCCATCATTGGGCGAGTCTTCGCACCATATTTGCCCTCGTTGTCAAGGCACAGGCAAAGTGCGTGATAATGAATCTCTTTCTTTATCTATTTTGCGTTTGCTGGAAGAAGAAGCGTTAAAAGAAAACACAAAACAAGTTCATACCATTGTGCCAGTACAAATTGCCTCTTATCTTCTTAATGAAAAACGCAAAGCAATCAGCAATATTGAAAAGCGTCATAATGTCGATATTATTGTTGCCCCAAATGAAGCAATGGAAACACCGCACTTTAGTGTTTTCCGTTTACGTGATGGCGAAGAAGTAAATGAATTAAGCTATAACTTAGCGAAAATTCACTGTGAGAAAGATGAAAATACTGAAGAATCACTGGTTTCTCGTAATATAGAAACAACAGCTGTTATTGAACAGCCTGCGGTTGAAAGTGCAGCAGTGGCGCTTTCTATTTCAGAAGCTGCGCCAACGCCAGTTGAGCGTAAATCAAATGAACCCTCTTTGTTAGCCAAAATTATTGCGAAGATTAAAGGTTTATTTGCTGCTAAATCTGAAGAAAACAAACCGAAAAATAACCGCACTTCACGCAATCCTAATCGTAATCAACGCCGTTCACAGGATCGTCGCACTTCTCGTCGTCCACGTTCTGAAAATAACGAGGCGGAAAGAACCGAAGAACAGGTTCGCAATGTCCGTGAGCGTAATCAACGCCGTCCACGCCGTAACTTAGTGGAAGAAAGTATCGCTGAAAGTGCGGTAAATTCTACACCTGTTTTTGAGGCTAAAGAAGAAAGAACTGAGCCTGTAACTCAACGTCGCCAACGTCGTGATTTACGTAAACGCGTGCGCGTTGAAGATAATGAAACAGTTGTTGAAAATAATTTGAACACGACTGAAAAAATGTCAGAAATGGATGTAATTACGGTTCAAAATGATGAAAAACCCGTTCATCAGAACCAACGTTCTGAACATCAAGAGCGTCAGCGTCGTACTCCACGTCATTTGCGTACAGCGAATAATCAGCGTCGTCGCCGTAATCAAGAGCCAAAATCGCCAATGCCATTATTTGCTGCGGTGGCTTCACCTGAATTGGCAAGTGGCAAGGCTTGGATTGATTATTCAACGGTAAATCTGCCAAAAGAAAATCATTTCTTATCTGTCGATGAATTGCTTGAGCAAGAGAAAACTAAAAAAGGGTTTATCACGCCAGCAATGGGAATTGTCGTTGAAGAAAAATCCCTTGATGTAAAACCTGCATTAGATTTTATTACTCAACCAGCTAATGAATCGGTACAGAAAAAGGTGCAAGAATCTTTAGAGCGTTTAAATTCATATAAACCTCAAGAAGTTGTTGAATCTATCGAGCCAGCAATTAATGTAAATGAACCTGAAACGGTCGAGAACGTATCAAAATTTGTCCGCACTTATGAATTTAATGGACGTTTAGGTACTATTTCTTCGGTGATTCATACTAAAGCTGAGATGACTTTGGCGAAAGCGAGTGATGAAATGCCAGAGGCTTTCCCAATTAGAGCTTGGCAGGATTCTCGTTATTATTTCTATGGAAAAGGTGCGGCGGGACATCATTGTGCAATTAGCCACGTTTATTCTGAACCTACTCGTGCAAAAGCAGAATAATCAAAAATAAAAATAGAATTGGCGTAACCAAAATTACGTCAATTCTTTTTATTTTATAAGCTGTAGTAAAAATAATCATTTAGAATAAATATGATTATTTCTACTTGACGGTTTTTATTAGAGAACGTATTATTCACGCGCATTAAATCACGGAGGAATGGTCGAGTGGTTGAAGGCACCGGTCTTGAAAACCGGCGAGGGTTTACGCCCTCCTAGGGTTCGAATCCCTATTCCTCCGCCATCAATTTTTACGAGCTAACTAATTCGGAAGAATTAGTTTTTTATTTCTCATCATCTATTTTCCGTATTTTCACGGTTTTCTAATTCTTCTTTAAACACCAAATATTCTTCTAAAAGATCGATTGCCTCTTGGCATTTTTGCTGGCGTTTTTTATAAACTTCTGCAAGTTGAGCATAACGTATTTTTTCATCATTATTTTTTTCAGCTTGTGCTAAATCTTTATGTTGTCGATAAAGATTATTCAACTGCTCTCGTGCCTCGTAATATTTTTCTAGGCGTTCTCTTGGCGGTAATTTATGAATGTTATGTTGAGATTTTTTTTGCGGCTGCGGAGTGAGGTTCGTATTAATGATAAAAGGCTTATTTTTATGCGTGAGTGCTTCTGATAGCGCAGTACATTGGGCAAGTAAGCGTTTGGTAATGAAGATGTAATGATCAGGATTTTCTGATTGTAGGGATTTTATTTTATCAAGGGTTTGATTAATTTCCTTTAGATAAAAGGCAACAGTTTGTCCGTTTTCACTAAATAAAGTGCGGTCAAATTTGGCGAAGATTTTTTCTTCTTGCAGCAAGTTGCTCTGATAAAGTTGTTGAACTTTTTGATCTAAGCGTTGGATAAGTTGTTTAACAGTCATAAAAAAATCCCCCAAGTGGGGGATTATAATCGTTAAAGATACATTGCTGCAATCCAGCCGAATACCAATAATGGAATATTATAGTGAATAAAGGTAGGTACAACAGAATCCCAAATGTGATCGTGTTTGCCATCCATATTCAAGCCAGATGTTGGGCCTAATGTTGAGTCTGATGCGGGCGAACCTGCATCTCCTAAAGCCGCGGCTACGCCCACAATAGAAATTGTCGCTAATGGAGAAAAACCAAAAGATAAACAGAGAGGTACGTAAATTGATGTAATAATCGGTACTGTAGAGAATGATGAGCCAATACCCATTGTAATTAATAAACCAACGACAAGCATTAATAATGCGGCAACACCTTTATTTTGCACAACACCAGAACTTAGGCTTTGTACTAAATCTGTTACGCCAGTGGTGGCATTAATCACATTTGCAAAACCTGAAGCAGCAATCATTACAAAGCCAATCATTGCCATTAAGCGTAAGCCTTGTTGAAAAATATCGTTGCTCTCTTTTAGTTTGAAAATGCCACATAGTACGAAAATAATTAAGCCAATTAAACCGCCAATGATAGTTGAACTTGTGACTAATTGTGTTGCGAAGGTTGCGACAATTGCGATTAAACTTGCAACAATTTGTTTTGGTTTAATATTAGCAATGTGGGCTTCAATATCTTTAGTTGTTGGTTCTTCAACATTGATATTGTATTCACGTGGTTTACGGTAGGTAATAAATACGGCTGTGAGTAAGCCTAAAATCATTCCAATAACAGGTAACAACATTGCTAAAGAAACTTGTGCTACATTTGTTTGTAAACCTAAGGTCGCACCTACTTGATTAATGTTTTTAACTAAAATACTTTCGATAAAGATTTTTCCAAAGCCCACTGGTAATAACATATAGGTAGCAGTTAAACCAAATGTAAGTACGCAAGCTACTGCACGGCGATCAATTTTTAAACGGTTAAAGATTGAAAGCAGCGGTGGTACAACGATTGGAATAAAGGCAATATGCACTGGAAGTAAGTTTTGAGAAGATATGGCAAACAATGCCAACACCGCAAAAATGAAATATTTGAACCAAGTTAAATTGCCAGCAGTTGGTGTTTTATTCATTTTTGTGATGATTTTATAAGCGATTAAATCGGTAATACCTGATTTAGAAATAGCAATAGCGAACGCACCAAGCATTGCATAGTTCATCGCGACTTCAGCACCGCCACCTAAGCCACCTGTAAAGGTTTCGATGGTTTTAGTTAAACCTAAATCACCGATAAATCCTGCGGTAAGTGCAGCAATCACCAGTGCGATAATAACGTTGATGCGTAGCAAACTAAGTGCCAGCAAAACGATGATCGAGATAACAACGGGGTTTGATAACATTGTGTTTTTCCTTGTAAATTAAATGATAAATACTTTACTTTAAAATTTTTATTGAATAAATAATAACGCTAAATTAATGCCTCCTATATCATAAATAAAACAAAACCCCTCGAAAGTAGCCTTCCGAGGGGTAAGATTTTTATTATCCAGTCAGCTCGGAAGAAATCTTCCAAGCACACCAAAAACCTGAAAGATTATTCAGTTGAATGGTGATGATGGTGACGACGGATAATGTTCATTTTTTATCTCCAAATAAGAATTGCTTTTAAACTACTGGAAAAATCAAACGATTGCAACCACTTTTTTAGTTTTTTTAAAGTGCGGTCTGATTTTCTGCTGTGTTTTCTGTTTCATCTATTTGAGAAATATGGGGAAAGCCACCTAAATCTTTTAAATGATTGACCATATAACAGAATAATTCCGCCGTGCGTTCGGTATCATATAGCGCTGAATGGGCTTGTTTCCCATCAAAGGGGATTTTAGCAGCAAGACAGGCTTTAACAAGAACAGTTTGACCAAACATTAAGCCTGCTAAACTTGCCGTGTCAAACATGCCAAAAGGGTGGAAGGGATTACGCTTTACGCCGGTACGTTCAGCAGCAGCCATCACAAAACTTTGGTCAAAAGCAGCATTGTGCGCCACAATGATAGAACGTTGGCAATCCGTATCTTTTTGTCCTCGACGCACCATTTGAAATAACCCCGTGATTGCATCAAGTTCAGATACTGCACCACGTAATGGATTGTGAATATCAATGCCATTAAATTTCAAGGACTCAGGATTAATATTTGCTCCTTCAAAAGGCTCGATATGAAAATGGCATTTCTGATCAGGATGCAAATAACCGTTTTCATCCATTTTTAATGTGATGGCGGCTAGTTCGAGTAACGCATCTTTTTTTGCATCAAAACCTGCAGTTTCAACATCAATAATGACGGGGAAATAGCCACGAAAGCGATTTTTTAATTGGTTGTGATAAGGGATTTCTTGAGAATCGGACATAATCTATCTCTTAAAAATAAAATAACGTAGGAATCCCTACGTTATTAAAAATACAATAAAAATTGACCGCACTTTAGTTGCCTAAACCAGATTTAGTACTTTTGTTTTCGATAAATTCAATTTTATAACCATCTGGATCTTCAACAAAAGCAATGACGGTTGAGCCACCTTTAACTGGCCCAGCTTCGCGAGTAACGTTACCACCGCTTGCACGAACAGCTTCACAAGTCGCATAAATATCATCTACGCCGATAGCGATATGTCCATATGCTGTGCCGTGTTCATATTTATCTACACCCCAGTTGTATGTTAATTCAATTTCTGCCGCACTTTCGCCATCTTCGTAACCTAAAAAAGCCAGTGTATATTTGTATTCAGGGTTTTCACTGGTGCGTAATAAACGCATACCTAAAACATCTTGATAAAATTTGATTGAACGATCTAAATCACCCACGCGTAACATAGTGTGTAAAATTTGCATCGGTTTGTCCTTTTTTAGTTGAGTTAAACAGATTATGTCATAAGTAAAATAAAAAATCAGAATTATCTATTTTGTCCAATCTTGCCACTGAAGATCTGTAATACGCTGAAATTCTTTTACATTATGTGTAATAAGAACAGCATTTAAACTCAATGCGTGACAAGCAATCCATAGATCATTATTTCCGATAGGTCTCCCTTGTTTTTTGAGTGTATTTGCCCATTTGCCATAATGTAAACAGATTTGTTCATTGGGATATAGTACATTTACTCGTTCAGTAAGTAATTCTATTGCTCGTATTGATTGCTCATAATTTTGACTACTAAAGGCGCCTTTAATAAGTTCAGCATAAGTAATAAAGCTGATAACTAAGCGATCATTAGGCAATAATTGTGATACTCGTTCGGCAACAATTTTGGGGCGATTTTTCATTAAATAAATAATGATATTGGTGTCTAACATATAAATCATAAATTTTCTCGCTCCTGAGGCGGTAAATCATCACGCGCTTCAAGTGCTTGAATAAAGGTCTCATCAAATCCTTCAAATAACGCAAGAAAATCATCTGTTTTTTTAGAAACTGGGCGTAATACCACATCCCCATTTTCCTTTCGGAAAATTTCTACGGTATCGACATCAAAACGAAAGTCCATCGGGATCCGAACAGCTTGGCTGTTACCACTTTGAAACACTTTAGCAAGCATATTTACCCTCCTGTATATACTATGTATTTAATAAGTATATACTAATCATTTCAATTGCTGTATGCAAGTAAGAAGATTAAATCGCTGTTGTTTTATTTAACCGCAATCATCGAGCCAAAATTAAAGCATTGGAACCAAAGCTCTACTTGTGAAAATCCTACGTTTTTTAACCGCACTTTGTGTGTCTCAATAGAGTCTGTACGCATCACATTTTCAAGTGCAGTGCGTTTCTGGCTCACTTCAAGTTCGCTATAACCATTGGCACGTTTGAATTGGTGGTGCAAGTCAATAAGCAAATTATTAACATTGGTATCTTCAAAACGGAATTTTTCAGAAAGTATTAATACGCCATTTGGATTTAAGCCTTTATAGATTTTGGTAAGCAATGCGATACGATCTTCAGGCGGTAAAAATTGCAAGGTAAAGTTGAGAATGACCATTGAGGCATTTTTAATCTCAATGTAGCGAATATCATTACAGAGAATTTCTACTGGTATCTCACTATGATATGCCGCAATATGTTGGCGACAACGTTCAACCATCGGTTGAGAATTATCGATACCAATAATTTTTACGTTTGGTTGATGAATATTTCGACGTGCAGAAAGTGTGGC
Source organism: Haemophilus influenzae (assembly GCF_900475755.1). Taxonomy (NCBI): domain Bacteria; kingdom Pseudomonadati; phylum Pseudomonadota; class Gammaproteobacteria; order Pasteurellales; family Pasteurellaceae; genus Haemophilus; species Haemophilus influenzae. Next base: position 672,199 of record NZ_LS483411.1, on the reverse strand, counting down.
GGCACCTCGCGAGCAACCAAGATCATAAACATTACTATCAGCCGTGACGAAACGTTCCGCCAGCATACCGATTGCAGTAATAATGTTGGAATAGCCAGGCACGGAGCGTTGAATCATATCTGGAAAGACTTCAGCAACGTTTTCGTCAAAGATGAAATCCCCCAATTTAGCAATGGGGGTAGAAAATAGAGTATCTTTTACCATAATGTGTTAAAGGCAGAGAGAAAGGGGCATTATTTTAGAAGAAATTTAATAAATTATGATTTAGGAAATAAATGCGCCATGGCACTTTCTTCTTGTTTAATACGCACGCCTAGGATAAGCAAATAAATGGGTAATCCAATCAATGCGGTATATTTTGCTTGGCAGAAAAGCGATAAACCAATTAACTCGGGAATAATGTTTAAGAAATAATTCGGGTGACGTACATATTTAAACAAGAAAGAGCGGTTAATGTGATGTTCCGGTAAAATGTAAAGTTTTACTGTCCAAATCTCTTTTAGCTCATAAATCACATAAAATAGCATTGCAATAGCAAAAATTAAAATCGCTAACCCTATTTGTGAAGTGCTATTAAATGACAGGTTTTGGTTATTAGCCTCAATGATCGCCGCAAAATAAAATACAACATGGGCAATGGACAACAGTGTGGAATTGCGTTTACCATACTGTATTGCACCCTTTGCAATGAGTGCTTTTTCATGACGAATTGAAATAGACAGACTGTAAAAACGGATCGCTAAAATACAGGCAAAAGTAATATTGATAAATAACATGTGGTTATCCTTAACGTAATTTAATCTCAACAAGCCACATAATATAACAAAAAATCTGATGATATGGCACAAAAAAGCCTTTATTTTGAACATTTATTACTTTTCTTTGCTTTTTTGATTGATTTGTCAGCATAAATAACCTTTTTATCTCTCTTGGTTTTCCGCTATAATTGTGGCAGATTTTTGAGCATAATTAAAAGAGTACAAAGGATTTTGAAATGATGCGTACACATTATTGCGGAGCATTAAACCGTAACAATATCGGACAAGACGTAACATTAAGCGGTTGGGTTCATCGCCGTCGTGATTTAGGTGGCTTGATTTTTATTGATATGCGTGATCGTGATGGCGTTGTGCAAGTTTGTTTTGATCCGAAATATCAAGAAGCATTGACAGCGGCTGCGAGTTTACGTAACGAATTTTGTATCCAAATTAAGGGTGAAGTGATCGCACGTCCTGAAAACCAAATCAACAAAAATATGGCAACGGGCGAAGTGGAAGTGTTAGTGAAAGAATTGCGTGTTTACAATGCTTCTGATGTGTTGCCTCTCGACTTTAACCAAAACAATACTGAAGAGCAACGTTTAAAATACCGTTATTTAGATTTACGTCGCCCTGAAATGGCTCAACGTTTGAAAACCCGTGCGAAAATTACCAGTTTTGTACGTCGTTTCATGGATGACAATGGTTTCCTTGATATTGAAACCCCAATGCTTACCAAAGCAACGCCTGAAGGTGCGCGTGACTATTTAGTGCCAAGCCGTGTACATAAAGGCAAATTTTATGCGTTGCCACAATCTCCACAGCTTTTTAAACAGCTTTTGATGATGTCTGGTTTTGACCGTTATTATCAAATCGTAAAATGTTTCCGTGATGAAGATTTACGTGCAGATCGTCAGCCTGAATTTACTCAAATCGATGTGGAAACCTCTTTCTTAACTGCGCCAGAAGTACGTGAAATTATGGAACGTATGGTACACGGCTTATGGCTTGATACCATTGGTGTAGATTTAGGTAAGTTCCCAGTGATGACTTGGCAAGAAGCAATGCGTCGTTTTGGTTCTGATAAGCCAGATTTGCGTAACCCATTAGAAATGGTGGATGTAGAAGATATTGTCAAAGATGTAGATTTCAAAGTATTCCAAGCCCCAGCGAATGATCCAAATGGTCGTGTGGCTGTAATCCGTGTACCGAATGGCAATGAAATTACGCGTAAACAAATTGATGAATATACACAATTTGTTGGTATTTACGGTGCAAAAGGTTTGGCTTGGGCGAAAGTAAATGATATCAATGCAGGCCTTGAAGGCGTACAAAGCCCGATTGCGAAATTCTTAAATGAAGAGGTATGGAAATCATTAGCAGAACGTGTCAATGCTCAAACTGGCGATATTTTATTCTTTGGCGCAGACAAATGGCAAACTACGACGGATGCAATGGGTGCATTGCGTTTGAAATTAGGTCGCGATTTAGGTTTAACTCGTTTAGACGAATGGCAACCACTTTGGGTGATTGATTTCCCAATGTTTGAACGTGATGATGAAGGCAATCTTGCCGCAATGCACCATCCATTTACGTCGCCAAAAGATTTTAGCCCAGAGCAATTAGAAGCCGATCCAACAAGTGCGGTAGCAAATGCTTACGATATGGTAATCAATGGCTATGAAGTAGGTGGCGGTTCAGTACGTATTTTCGATCCGAAAATGCAACAAACTGTATTCCGTATTCTTGGCATTAACGAACAAGAACAACGTGAAAAATTCGGTTTTTTATTAGATGCGTTAAAATTTGGCACACCACCACACGCAGGTTTAGCATTTGGTTTAGACCGTTTAACTATGCTTTTAACTGGCACTGAAAATATCCGCGATGTGATTGCTTTCCCTAAAACTACTGCGGCAGCGTGCTTGATGACAGAAGCGCCTAGCTTTGCGAATCCGCAAGCATTGGAAGAGTTGGCAATTTCTGTCGTTAAAGCAGAATAAGTTTGAAATATTAGGAATGAAGTGCGGTCAGATTTGACCGCATTTTTAATGATGCAATACAAAAATAATCAATCTGTTCTCGTTGTAATTTACGCTACAAATACAAACCGAGTTTTAATGCTCCAACGCCAAGATGATCCTGATTTTTGGCAGTCTGTTACTGGTACCATTGAAAGTGGTGAAACACCAAAAAACACAGCAATTCGTGAGCTATGGGAAGAAGTGCGGTTAGAAATTTCGGAAAATTCCACCGCACTTTTCGATTGCAAAGAGAGCATAGAATTTGAAATTTTTCCACATTTCCGATATAAATACGCACCGAATATCACTCACTGCAAAGAACATTGGTTTTTGTGTGAGGTGGAAAAAGAATTTATTCCAGTATTGAGTGAGCATTTAGATTTTTGCTGGGTATCGGCGAAAAAAGCAGTAGAAATGACGAAATCCCAGAATAATGCGGAAGCTATTAAAAAATATCTTTTTAATCCCCGTAGGTAAGTATACTCACAGCTAATTATGGTAATAGCGGTTCTCTTTTGGGAAAAGCTATATTTACCCCAACGGGGTAACACTTTTACTAGCCTAGGCTATACCTAGCCTAGGTCAAAACGTTTAATTAAATCAAGATCAATAAGATCAAAACAGAAGGAAAACAACATGGCAGGCCATAGTAAGTGGGCTAATATTAAACACCGCAAAGCAGCACAAGATGCACAACGCGGTAAAATTTTTACTAAATTAATTCGTGAACTTGTTACCGCAGCTAAAATTGGTGGTGGTGATGTGAGTGCTAACCCGCGTTTACGTACAGCAGTAGATAAAGCACTTAGCAACAATATGACGCGCGATACTATCAACCGAGCTATTGATCGTGGCGTAGGTGGTGGCGATGACACCAATATGGAAACCAAAATCTATGAAGGTTATGGCCCAGGCGGTACAGCAGTTATGGTTGAATGTTTAAGTGATAATGCAAACCGCACCATTTCACAGGTTCGCCCAAGTTTTACCAAATGTGGTGGTAACTTAGGAACTGAAGGCTCTGTAGGCTACTTATTCAGCAAAAAAGGTTTAATCTTAATCGCAGAAGCGGACGAAGATGCCTTAACTGAAGCGGCTATCGAAGCGGGTGCTGATGATATTCAACCACAAGATGATGGTTCATTTGAAATCTATACTGCTTGGGAAGATTTGGGTTCAGTGCGTGATGGCATTGAAGCAGCTGGCTTTAAAGTTCAAGAAGCTGAAGTAACGATGATTCCATCAACAACCGTTGATCTTGATATCGAAACCGCACCAAAATTACTTCGTTTAATTGATATGTTGGAAGATTGTGATGACGTACAAAACGTATATCACAACGGTGAAATCAGTGACGAAGTGGCATCTCAACTTTAATGATGCAATAAATGGGTAATTTAATTACCCATTTTTTATAGAAATTATGAGCATTATTTTAGGTATTGACCCTGGCTCTCGCGTAACGGGTTATGGTGTGATTCGTCAAACAGGAAGACATTTGGAATATCTCGGCAGTGGTGCAATTCGCACTCAAGTTGAAGATTTACCCACCCGATTGAAACGGATTTATGCTGGAGTGGCTGAAATTATCACGCAATTTCAACCTGATATGTTTGCGATTGAACAAGTGTTTATGGCGAAGAATGCGGATTCAGCTTTAAAACTAGGGCAGGCTCGAGGTACGGCGATTGTGGCGGCAGTAAATCATGATTTACCTGTTTTTGAATATGCCGCACGTTTAGTAAAACAAACGGTTGTGGGCATTGGTTCCGCTGATAAAGTGCAAGTGCAAGAAATGATAACTCGTATTTTGAAGTTATCAGATAAACCTCAAGCCGATGCTGCGGATGCCTTGGCTATCGCGATTACACACGCACATTCTATTCAACATTCTTTACATATTGCCAATTCTGTGAAAATGACAGAAACGCAAGAAAAAATGACCGCACTTTTAAAGACCAGATATAGCCGAGGACGCTTTAGATTAAAAATTTAACTGGATGTTCGTCCAGTTTTATTTTATTCTATGCGTTAAATTTTTTATCATTCGGAAGAATTATGATCGGTCGCTTACAAGGCATTCTTTTAGAAAAACAACCTCCAGAAATTTTACTTAATGTGCAAGGCGTAGGCTATGAATTGCTTTTGCCTATGACGAGTTTCTATGATTTACCAGAAATTGGTCAAGAAACGACTTTATTCACCCATTTTGTTGTTCGGGAAGATGCTCACTTACTCTTTGGATTTGCCCAAAAAACAGACCGCACTTTATTTCGTGAATTAATTAAAACAAATGGGGTGGGGCCTAAATTAGCCTTAGCGATTTTATCCGCCATGTCGGTCGAACAATTTGCCTATGCGATAGAGAGAGAAGAACTTTCTAAACTCACTAAAATCCCAGGGGTTGGCAAAAAAACTGCTGAACGTTTGTTAGTTGAACTGAAAGGTAAATTTAAAGGTGTAAAACAAAGTGATTTCTTTGTAGAAAGTACCCATATTCGGTCAGTTCCATCTATTGAACCGAGTGTAGAAAATTCATCTGATGAAGCTATTTCAGCCTTGATTGCTTTAGGTTATAAACCTTCAGAAGCAGAAAAAATGGTGAAACGAGTTGCTAAGCCAGAATTAACCAGTGAACAAGTTATCCGCGAAGCGTTAAAAGCCGCACTGTAGGAAAGATATGATTGAAGCAGATAGAATTATTAGCGGGCAAGCTAAGGTTGATGAAGATGTTATTGACCGCGCTATTCGCCCTAAACTATTAGCAGATTATGTTGGGCAGCCGCAAGTACGCGAGCAAATGGATATTTTCATCAAGGCTGCCAAACTCCGTCAAGATGCCTTAGATCATTTGTTGATTTTTGGCCCTCCCGGTTTGGGAAAAACAACCCTTGCTAATATTGTGGCAAATGAAATGGGCGTCAATATTCGTACGACATCGGGGCCAGTATTAGAAAAAGCGGGCGATTTGGCTGCAATGCTAACTAATCTTGAACCGCACGATGTATTATTTATTGATGAAATCCATCGACTTTCCCCTGCGATTGAAGAAGTCCTTTATCCAGCAATGGAAGACTATCAATTAGATATTATGATTGGCGAAGGGCCAGCTGCTCGTTCTATTAAATTAGATTTGCCACCTTTTACTTTGGTTGGTGCGACCACTAGAGCGGGTTCTTTGACTTCGCCATTGCGTGATCGTTTTGGTATTGTGCAACGTTTGGAATTCTATTCTGTAGAAGATTTAACCTCTATCGTGGCAAGAAGTGCGGACTGTTTAAATCTTGAATTAGAACAGCAGGCCGCTTTCGAGGTGGCTCGTCGTTCACGAGGCACGCCTCGAATTGCAAACCGTTTATTACGACGTGTGCGTGATTATGCAGATGTACGCAATGGGGGAGTAATTTCGGTAAATGTGGCAAAACAAGCACTTTCAATGTTGGATGTAGATGATGCTGGATTTGATTATTTAGATAGAAAATTGTTGTCTGCAGTTATTGAGCGTTTTGATGGTGGACCTGTGGGGCTGGATAATCTTGCTGCTGCAATTGGCGAAGAACGTGATACCATTGAAGATGTTTTAGAGCCTTATTTGATTCAACAGGGGTTTTTACAAAGAACGCCACGTGGACGTATTGCAACATCGAAAACTTATCGCCATTTCGGTCTGCAGAAATTATCAGACTAGATAAATTTAACTACTAAAAAAGCCTTATTGTATTCAACAAGGCTTTTTTAATTACTCACTATAACTTTTCAAATTACTTAATTTTGCTAAACCCACTTCACAACTTTTTAACTGAGTCGCTAATTCCATTTGAAGAATTTGTTGTTTGCTTTGGTTTAGTTTACTTTTGATTTTATTTACTTGAATGTGGGTTCCAGGTTGTTTTTCTGCTTGGGCAATCAAATTTTCTGTTTCTTTAAATAATTGCTCACATTGTTTAGGTATTAAATTAGATTCGGCTAAAACAGAAGTTGAAAATAAGCATAAAAGTGCAGTAAAAAAAAGCGTTATTTTTTTCATTTTAGAATCCAAAATTACTTTTCGATAGAATAAATGTCGAAATTTTTTGCAAGATAGCAAAATATGCTTGAGCTGTCTAATTTTTTATTCAAAATTTGTGATGTGTGTCAAATTAATTAATCAATAAGAAATTCACAATCAATCTTTAAAACTATAAAAATTTACCCCGAAATTATCCTCTAGGATGAAATCTTTCATGTAATCGTTTCAATCTCTCTTTTGCCACATGAGTATAAATCTGTGTTGTGGATAAATCTGTATGCCCTAGCAACATTTGCACCACACGTAAATCCGCACCGTGATTCACTAAATGGGTGGCAAAAGCATGGCGAAGAACGTGAGGGGAAAGTGCATCAGCATCAATATCTGCGAGAATGGCATAATGTTTTACACGATGCCAGAAAGTTTGACGAGTCATTTGCTGTGCGCGCTGACTTGGAAACACAACATCAGAACTCTGCCCATTTAAGAGAACAGGACGACCATAAAGTATAAATTGACGAACCCAATAGGCAGCTTCTTCCCCCATTGGCACAATACGTTCCTTGTTCCCTTTACCAATCACGCGCACCACGCCTTGTTGTACGCTCATGTTTTCAATTGTAAGCGAAACTAACTCCGTCACACGAAGCCCCGTTGCATAAAGCAACTCTAACATTGCTTTATCTCGTAACTCCAAAGGCACGTCCACATCTGGCGTATTGAGCAAATCTGACACTTGTTGCTCAGTTAAATATTTTGGCAAGCGACTGGGTAATTTAGGCGAACTTAGCACCGCACTTGGATCATCCACTCGGTATTTTTCCCGATATAAATATTGGAAAAGTTTACGCATTGCACTTAACATTCGCGCGGTGCTAGTGGCTTTGTAACCTTTCTCTAAACGCTCTCCTAGAAAACCTTGCAAATCAACAGCATCTAAAGTTTCCAAAGACAAGTCATTTTTATCCAACCAATCACAAAGTGCGGTTAAATCCAAACGATAAGATTGAACGGTATTTTCTGAAAGCCCTTTTTCAATCCAATATTCATTAAGAAACAAATCAATAAACGCAAGATTTTTCATATTACTTTTCTACAAGGAAGCGATGCGTCCTATTTATGCTGAACAATCAAAAAGGCATTTAACTTGCGTGGAATCACAAAAAATGCAGCAGCCGCGATGATACTCATCAATACAAATGTCATCGCTGGCGACGTTGGATAAATCATTCCCGCAATCGCGGTAAAAATGGCAATTAACACGCCATTGGATAAACCATTATACAAACCTTGTAATTTCGCAATATGGCTTTGCGGTTGCGTAGTGATATAGCGAACAATCGCATAATGGCACACGGCATAAGTCAAACTATGCATAAGTTGCAATAAGAATATCAACCAAAAATCTTCAATATATCCCATTACAGCCCAGCGTCCAACGCACGCAATCGCAGAAATATAAAGCAGCACGCTGATAGAAATATTTTGAAATAAGCGACGAGAGAAGAAAAATAATACAATTTCTGCTAATACGCCAATGCCCCAAAGTAAGCTAGTTTGAGAAATGGAGATCCCAATACTTGTCCAATAAATCGTGCTATAAACATAATAAGCCGCATGAGAGCCTTGAATGAGTCCTACTGCAATCATTACTCGCAATGTCATTGGATTTTTCAGTAAAGCAATAAAACCAATATGATTTTGATCGCTGCCTTCAGGTATTTCATCTTTTGGGGGAATGGTCGGTTTTAAAAGCTGAATGATGGTATAGAAAGATAAAAGTGCGGTTAAAATCCACACGATATTTTGCTCGCCAACCCAGCCAATCATGCCACCAAACACTACTACGCCAAGGATAAAGGCAGCAGAGCCAATTAAACGTACTTTGCCGTAATCTAAGCCGATTTGGCGTTGCCAAGTGGATGCCAATGAATCCCCAATTGGCATTCCTGCTGAATTCACAGAGGCATATAAACCAATAGCAATAAATAACAACCAAAAATTATGTGCAACTAAACTCATTGCCGCCATAATAATGGCCGATGCTAACGCCAATAGGCGTAAGGAATTAATAATATGATTGGCTTTTTTAATCAGCGATGAAAAAAATAATCCGCCCGCAAATCGGAAAATATAAGCACTGCCGATAACTAAACCAATCATTTCTTCGCCATATTGTTGTGATTTTAACCAAGCTGGGAAGAACGGCAAAAATACGCCATAAGCGCAGTAGTAACCTAGAAAGCTCAGTGCGAGCCAATAAAAAGGACGAAGTTGCATCAGAATAAGGTTTCCATTTCTTGTGAACGAGATAAACAAGCCTGCATAGCTTGCTCTATTATTTGATTAAAATGTTGTGCGTCAAATACGGCTAACGCCGCCGCAGTGGTGCCACCTTTCGAGGTGACATTTTCACGCAAAGTTGAAAGTGTAATTTGCGGATTTTCTGTTACCATTTTTGCTGCACCGAGCATTGATTGCTGCACTAATTCACGCGCAGTTTTTTCATCAATATTCATTTTAATTAAGGCTTGCTGCATCGCTTCCAGCATCAAAAAGAAATAAGCTGGGCTACTTCCTGAAGCGGTAGTTACTGCGTGCATTTGAGTTTCATCATCCACCCAAACCGTTCTTCCCACTGCCCCCAACAAATCTTGTGCAAAAGTGCGGTGATTTTCGCTCGTATTTTTCGGTGCAAATAAACCTGCCATACCTTCGCCCACTAATGCAGGCGTATTTGGCATAACACGCACTACTGCGTTCGCACTTGGAATTAATGCGTTCAAGCGTTCAGTTGAAATCCCCGCAGCAATGGAAATTAATAATTTATCGGAAAAATCCACCGCACTTAGTGGCGAACAAACTTCAGCCATCATTTGAGGTTTTACCGCAAGCAATACAACTTCCGCTTTGATTACGCTTTCCACATTATTTTCAGAAGTTGTCACGCCAAGATTGGCAAAAAATGCTCTTTTTTCCTCATTCGGATCATTCACAATAATTTGCTCGGCAGGATAACCTTGTTTCAATAAACCAAGAATAATAGCCTGTGCCATATTACCGCCGCCAATAAAGGCAATCAATTTGTGTTGCATCGTTTTTCCTACTTTTATGGGCTATAATGCTGCATATTCTACCCTATATTGAAGGAAGTGTTACGATGTGGTTCAAAAATTTAATGACTTATAGACTGACTAAACCGCTAGATTGGGATCTTGCACAGCTACAAACTCAACTGGAAGATTGTCAATTTCATCCTTGCGGTGCTCAAGATCAAAGTAAATTTGGCTGGTCTGCTCCATTACGAGGCACTGATTTACTCTATTTTTCTGTAGGAAAACAAATTCTATTAATTGCCAAAAAAGAAGAAAAAATCTTGCCGGCAAATGTGGTCAAACGTGAACTTGATGAACGCATTGAAAGCCTCGAACAAAAAGAAAATCGCAAACTTAAAAAGGTAGAAAAACAGACATTAAAAGATGATGTTGTGATGAGTTTATTACCTCGTGCATTTAGTAAAAATCAGCATACGGCACTGTGGATTGATACGGAAAATAATCTTATTCATATTGATGCCGCATCGAGTAAACGCGCAGAAGATGCACTTGCATTACTGCGTAAATCCCTAGGCTCGCTTCCTGTCGTGCCTTTAGCCTTTGCTAATGAACCCAGCACGATTTTAACCAATTGGATCCTTCAAGATAGCTTACCGCATTGGTTACTTGCATTAGAAGAAGCCGAGCTTCGCGGCAGTCAGGAAGACAGCGTTATTCGTTGTAAAAAACAACCCTTAGAAAATGAAGAAATTCTCGCACTTCTGCAAGATGGTAAAAAAGTAGTAAGTAAATTAGCTTTAGAATGGGAAGACACCTTAACTTTCGTTTTTAACGAAGATTGCACAATCAAACGTTTAAAATTTGCAGATAGTATACGTGAAAAAAATGATGATATTCTGAAAGAAGATTTTACACAGCGTTTCGATGCAGATTTTGTACTGATGACTGGTATTCTAGCCAAACTCACCGAAAATTTATTAGATGAATTTGGTGGCGAAAAAACGAGATTATAAAATCGCACTTTAATCATTCTAAAATTAGGTTTATTTTGGCAATGTAAATTTAATATTCAGTGCATTCAAACCAGCTCTCTAAAATTAAACAGGCTGAAATACCATCGACTTTGCCTTTTTTTAATGCTTTAAAACCACCACGTTCAAAAATCTCACTACGAGCTTGCGTGGTGGTTAGTCGTTCATCTTGTAAATGGACATTAACCCCAAAACGACCTTGTAAACGATTTGCAAATTTACGAGCCAGCAAAGTCAAATTTTGTTCTGTTCCGTCCATATTTAAAGGAAGACCAACAATAACAACATCTGGCTTCCATTCTTTCAAGCATTTTTCGATCGCTTCCCAATTTGGAATGCCATCTTGTGCTTTAAAAGCTGGCAAGGCTTGTGCTGTACCTGTAATACTTTGCCCTATGGCACAACCAATACTTTTAGTGCCAAAATCAAAAGCTAGAGCAGTAATTCCCATTAACTATGCCCCACTTGCGCTAAGGCAAAATTATAAGGATGAATACCAAGTAACTGATTAGCCGCCATATAACGATCTTCATAGGGCATATCAAATAAAATTTGATCCTTAGATGACGCCACCAACCACGCATTATCGCTTATTTCTTTTTCTAACTGACCTGCCCCCCAGCTTGAACATCCTAGTGCAACAAGATATTTTTCAGGTGCAAAAGTTGAACCGAGCGTTTCCACTACATCAGCGGAGGTTGTCATTGAAAGTTCCTCTGTGACTTTATAAGTATGCTGAAAGGCATTAAGCGTATTCTTATGTAAAATAAACCCTCTTTCTGTATGCACAGGCCCGCCTGCGACCACCATTTCGTTACCAAAAGTGCGGTCATTTTTCATCATAAAATTGAGTTTTGAATAAAGTTCCGCAATGCTTAAATCTGTCGGCTGATTAATTACCAAACCCATTGAACCCTGTTCATTATGCTCACACATAAATACTACCGTGCGATTAAAATAATCGTCTAAATGTGGCATTGCGATCAAAAATTTTCCTTGTAATTCCATCATTCGCCTAAATCCCCAAAACAAATTTGTAATGCAGTTATCGCTGCAAGTGATGCAGTTTCAGTACGTAAAACACGTTTTCCTAATAAAATTTCTGTAAATCCTTGCTGTTCAGTTTGTGCAATTTCTTGTGCAGATAATCCACCTTCCGAGCCAATTAATAAACGAACACCCTCAGATGGAATAGTTGGTAAGGTTTTAATAGAATAGTGCGCACGTGGATGTAAATTCAATTTCAATGCACCATCATTTTCTGCACACCAATCTTGCAATTTCATCAATGGACGAATTTCTGGCACGCTATTACGACCGCACTGTTCGCAAGCTGCAATCGCAATTTTTTGCCATTGTTGGATTTTTTTATCCATTCGCTCTGCATCAAGTTTTACACCACAGCGTTCTGACCATAATGGCGTAATCACATTTATCCCCAATTCTACAGATTTTTGAATAGTAAATTCCATTCGTTCTCCGCGAGAAATTACTTGCCCCAAATGGATTTTTAAATGGGATTCTTTATCCGCAAGCTCACGCCCCAAAATCTCTACTTTTACGGACTTTTTATTTGACTCAATAATTTTTACTGGATAAATATGATTAGAACCATCAAAGAGTTCAAGCTGTTCGCCTTCTGTCATTCTTAACACTCGAGCAACGTGATTTGCCGCGTCTTCTGAAAGCTGACATTGAGTTTGATTTTCAAGGGATATTGGATGATAAATTCTTGGTATGCGCATAATGTTTATTTATATGAGTGAAAAAGTGCGGTCATTTTAACTGGTTTTTTTATCGGATATTCATCTTACGACGAATAAACGCCATCATACTATGTAAGAGTAAAAACAATAAAGACAAAGCATACAAAGGCATATTTCCTAATACAGAATAAGGGGTTTTGCCTTCTGTAGGTGCAATTTTATAAGTCAAAGTTGTTTCAATAAATTGTGGTGCCTGCGCTAATACCTTACCTTGCGCATCAACAAAAACTGAAATCCCCGTATTCGTTGCACGAATAAGCGGTTTGCCTAACTCTAAAGCGCGCATTCTTGCCATCTGTAAATGTTGCCAAGGCCCGATAGAATCGCCAAACCACGCATCATTAGATAACGTGAGCAAATAATCCGTATCTTGTTTCAAATTTTGTCGCACTTGCTCGCCGAAAATAATTTCATAACAAATTGCTGGCGAAAAAGCACGTTTTTTGGCGATTAAAGAGGGCTGAACAGCCTCCCCACTTTGAAATGCTGACATTGGTAAATTAAACACTGAATTAAGTGGTCGCAAAATACTTTCTAGCGGAACATATTCCCCGAAAGGCACAAGATGATGTTTATTATAACGATTTGGCGTATCTGGTTGATAAGGAAAATCTGGGTTTCCTGCAGTCATAATTGAATTTAATAACTTACCAGATTTTGTATCTTGGAATACCGTTCCAATCATAATCTCCGTTTTCGTTTCTTTAGCCGCATGCTCTAATCCCTCAAAAAATGGCGTAATCGCATTTTCAAGGGTTGGCAAGGCTGATTCAGGCAAAATAATTAAATCGGTTTTACCAAGATTTTCTGTGATTAATTTTTGATAAATCGCCAAAGTAGAATAGAAATAATTAGGATCCCATTTAAGATTTTGTTCAATATTACCTTGCGCAAGCGTGACTGAAATTGCCTTATCTTCAACAGATTTTACAAAGTGAATTCGGGATGAATAAGCACTCAATCCCCCCACGATGATCAATAACAAAGCATTCGCTAAAACTAATTTAAGGTTTTTCGTTTTAAACAAAGAGGAAACGAGATTAAAAATGACCGCACTTGCCCAAACAGTAAAGAACGTTAATCCTGTTACGCCAAAAATAGGGGCAATGCCATAAAATGGGCTGTCAATTTGTGTATAACCAAATTGAAGCCAAGGAAAACCAGTGAAAATCCAACCACGTAAAAATTCTGTCAATGTCCAAATCACGGCAAAAATTACCGCACTTTGCACTTTGAAACGCTGAACCAAATAGGTAAACAGCATCGGGTATAGCGCAAGATAAGCCGCAAGTAAACCGACAAGGAAATAACTTACCCCTAAAGACGCACCACCAAATTGATGAATGCTGACATTAAGCCAACTTACTCCAAAGCAGAAAAATCCCATCGCCCACAAGAAAGTGGATAAAAGTGCGGTGGATTTTTTAGGATTTTTAGCGACATAAAGTAAACCGAGTAAAGAAACATAGGCTAAAGGCCAATAATCAAATGGCGAAAAGGCAAAAACGCCGAGTAAACCTGATATAATCGCAATAAGATAAGTAAAATATTTATTCATAAATTTAATTGATAATAAAATCCTATTCAGATTTTTCATCTACATTATTCATTTCTGCCAAATGTTCATCTGGCACTGTGACTCGAAGTTGAATTAATCGACGACTATCTGCAGAAGTCACTTTAAATTGAAGATTTTTCAAAATAATTTCTTCCCCACGTTTTGGTAAATAACCAAAAGTCTGCATAATCAGACCGCCAATGGTATCCACTTCTTCATCATCAAAATCCGTATTAAATTGTCCATTGAAATCATCAATATCTGTGAGCGCACGCACCGCATAAGTATGACGAGAAAGCTGACGAATATCCGCGACTTCTTCTTCATCAAATTCATCTTCAATATCGCCAACAATTTGTTCCAAAATATCTTCAATAGTAACAAGACCTGATACCGCACCAAATTCATCCACCACAATGGCCATATGAAAACGCTCTGAGCGGAAATCTTTCAACATACGATCCACTCTTTTGCTTTCTGGCACAATCACGACGGGGCGCAATAATGAAGATAAATCAAAGACTTCCGCATCTTCACGTAAAAATTTTAATAACTCTTTTGCGTGCAAAATCCCCACGATATTATCGCGATCATCCGCATCGGCAATCACAGGAAAACGAGAATGAGCGGATTCAATAATTGTGTTTAAACAAGTATTTAAATCTTGTTGATCTTCAATAAAAATAATTTGTGAACGAGGAATCATAATATCGCGAACACGAAGTTCCGCAATTTCCATCACGCCTTCAATCATTTCACGCGTATTTTGATCAATTAAATCATTTTGTTCTGAATCGCGAATCACTTCCACAAGTTCTTCACGATTTTTTAATTCGCCTTGAAAAAAGCGACCAAATAAAGATTGGAAAAAAGGTTTTTTTGTATTTTCAGATTGGTTTGAATTTTGCTGTTCGTCGTTCATATTGATTTGTGTTTGATGTCTTATTGACGGCGAAAAAGTATCATATTTTGGAAAAAATCGCAAAAATCGAAAAGACGAAAATCAATAAAAATAACCGTACATTGGGTTTAAACCTAAAGTGCGGTTAAAAATACACAATTTTTACGGAGAGGGGAAAATTCTAGACAACAAAATATTCTTATTTTGTTTATATGACGAAAAGTATCTATGTTGTGGATAACTTGTGAATAATGGATTTTTGATTGTGAATTGATCTCGTAAAAAGAGGGCAAAGATCCTTATCACATCAAACTTCAAAATAAATCGGGTTATTTGTAACCAAAAGATCTTAAATAAAAATAAACCGCACTTTTTACATACAAAAATGGAAGAAAATGCGGTAAAAAAATACAATTTTTAAAATGGTTTTATTCACAAAAGATCTTTTTACCATCTCTTTGAGTTATTCAATATTTCTGTGGATAAAATTGTGGTTGAGAAAATCTGTAATGTTGTATAACTCAAATTAACTTTTTTAATAAAATTTCAGCTTTAAATTTATTCCTTTTAATTCAACTGGTTAGAAGTAAAAGAATGAATGCATTTAGAATACACAGAATACCCAAAATTTGATGTTTAATTTTTATACAGATTATTTCACACTGGATAAATAACGTTCCCAATCAAAATATTGACCAGGATCGATCTTACGTTTCGGCGAAATATCGCAATGTCCAACAATTCGAGCTTTCGTAATCTTCGGGTAACTTTTCATTATTACATTGGTAAGTTCTTGCAATGAAAAATATTGATCGTCGGTAAAAGGCTGTTCATTACTCCCCTCCAACTCAATTCCAATGGCAAAATCATTGCATTTTTCTCGTCCTTGAAAATTCGATACGCCTGCGTGCCAAGCGCGATCATTAAAATTGACATATTGCGTAATTCGCCCATTTCGTTCAATCAAACAATGGGCAGAAACACGCATTTGATGAATTTCTTCAAAATAAGGATGAATCTTAGGATCTAATTTCCCTTGAAAAAAATCATCCACATATCCGCCACCAAATTGTTCTGGCGGTAAGCTAATGTAATGGATCACCAGAAGTGAAATATCTTGTAAATCTGGGCGTTTATCAAAATGCGGAGATGGAATTTGCCGACAATCGGTCAGCAATCCTTTCTCAATATCTTTTATTTTTCGCATACATTTTTCCTTTTTTTGCGATCAGGATCGCAGAAAAAGTGCGGTCAATTTTACAAACAAATTTTTCCTTTTCACAATGTCGTTGCCAACAAAGGCTTAATAAAAGGAAAATGAATGAAACTAACAACACAGCAAACCTTGAAAAAAGGTTTTACATTAATCGAGCTAATGATTGTGATTGCAATTATTGCTATTTTAGCCACCATCGCAATTCCTTCTTATCAAAATTATACCAAAAAAGCTGCGGTATCCGAATTACTGCAAGCGTCTGCGCCTTATAAGGCTGATGTGGAATTATGTGTATATAGCACAAATGAAACAACAAGCTGTACAGGGGGAAAAAATGGTATTGCAGCGGATATAAAGACAGCAAAAGGCTATGTAGCCTCAGTTATCACTCAATCAGGTGGCATTACAGTAAAAGGGAATGGCACATTGGCAAATATAGAATATATTTTGCAAGCTACAGGTAATGCTGCAGCAGGTGTAACTTGGACAACAACCTGCAAAGGAACGGATGCCTCTTTATTTCCTGCAAATTTTTGCGGAAGTGTCACACAATGACGAGCTATGCTTTACTTCATACTCAGCGTGTAATTGCTCAAAATGGCGAGGTATTTACGATCTCGCCAGATTTATGGGAACGTAATCAGCAACAACAGTCTCTGCTCTTACGTTATTTTGCGTTACCACTCAAAGAAGAAAATAATCGTCTTTGGTTAGGTGTCGATTCCCTTTCTAATCTTTCCGCCTGTGAAACCATTGCGTTTATAACGGGAAAACCTGTCGAACCAATTTTGTTAGAAAGCAGCCAACTCAAAGAACTGTTACAACAACTTACTCCGCGCCAAATGCAAGTGGAAGAACAAGTTAAATTCTATCAACATCAAGAAACCCATTTTGAACAAGAAGATGATGAACCTGTTATCCGCTTACTTAATCAGATTTTTGAATCTGCCTTACAAAAAAATGCCTCTGATATTCATTTAGAAACCTTGGCTGATCAGTTTCAAGTGCGGTTTAGAATTGATGGTGTTTTACAACCACAACCCTTAATAAGCAAAATATTCGCCAATCGTATTATTTCACGCTTAAAATTACTGGCTAAATTAGATATTAGTGAAAATCGACTTCCACAAGATGGGCGATTTCAATTTAAAACGACTTTTTCCGATATTCTTGATTTTCGTCTTTCAACCTTACCAACCCATTGGGGCGAAAAAATCGTGTTGCGAGCGCAACAAAATAAACCAGTAGAACTTAGCTTTTCTGAATTAGGTATGACCGAAAATCAGCAACAAGCATTTCAACGCGCACTTAGCCAGCCACAAGGATTAATTTTAGTCACTGGTCCAACAGGAAGTGGAAAAAGTATCTCACTTTACACCGCACTTCAGTGGCTAAATACGCCTGATAAACATATTATGACTGCTGAAGATCCCATTGAAATTGAGCTGGATGGCATTATTCAAAGCCAAATTAACCCACAGATTGGATTAGATTTTAGCCGTCTATTGCGCACTTTCTTACGCCAAGATCCCGATATTATTATGCTAGGCGAAATTCGCGATGAAGAAAGTGCAATGATTGCACTACGTGCCGCCCAAACCGGGCATTTAGTACTCTCAACTTTACATACCAATGATGCGATATCTGCCATTTCTCGATTACAACAACTTGGTATTCAACAGTATGAAATTGAAAACAGCTTACTGCTCGTTATTGCGCAACGTCTTGTACGAAAAATCTGTCCAAAGTGCGGTGGAAATTTAATAAATTCTTGTGATTGCAATCAAGGTTATCAAGGTCGAATCGGCGTGTATCAATTTCTACATTGGCAGCAGAATGGCTATCAAACGGATTTTAAAAATTTACATGCGAGTGGTTTAGAAAAAGTTAATCAAGGAATGACGGATAATAAAGAACTTGAACGTGTGCTAGGTAAAAACTCATGACTAAAAAACTCTTTTATTATCAAGCTAGTAACGCATTAAATCAGGAACAAAAAGGCTCAATTATTGCGGATACAAAACAACAAGCACACTTTCAATTAATAAGCCGCGGGCTTACTCACATCAAATTACAACAAAACTGGCAATTTGGGGCAAAGCCCAAAAATTCAGAAATTAGTGAATTACTCAATCAATTAGCCACGTTGCTACAGTCCGCTATTCCGTTAAAAAACAGTCTGCAAATTTTGCAACAAAATTGTACTCAAATTATGCTCAATGAATGGCTTGAACGACTACTTCAATCTATTGAATCTGGTTTAGCATTCTCACAAGCCATTGAACAACAAGGGAAATATCTTACTCAACAAGAAATTCAACTGATTCAAGTGGGAGAAATGACGGGAAAACTTTCCGTTGTTTGTAAAAAAATAGCCACGCATCGTAGCCAATCTTTAGCATTGCAACGTAAATTACAGAAAATTATGTTATATCCCTCAATGGTATTGGGAATTTCTCTATTATTGACACTCGCATTACTGCTTTTTATCGTGCCTCAATTTGCTGAAATGTACAGTGGCAATAATGCTGAGTTACCAACAATAACCGCAATATTGCTCTCAATATCTAATTTTCTTAAGCAAAATATTGGCATTTTGCTATTTTTCGCTTTTAGTTTTTTTCTATTTTATTACTTCTATCTAAAACGCCAGACTTGGTTTCATCAAAAGAAAAATCAACTTATTTCTATCACGCCTATTTTTGGCACAATTCAAAAGCTTTCACGTTTAGTGAACTTTAGTCAAAGTTTACAAATTATGTTGCAGGCTGGCGTACCGCTTAATCAGGCACTAGACAGTTTTCTTCCTCGCACACAAACTTGGCAAACCAAGAAAACGCTTGTAAACGATATGGTATTAGATAAAGAAGTGCGGTCAATTTTGCAATGGGTTTCTCAAGGCTATGCGTTTTCTAATAGCGTAAGTAGCGATCTTTTCCCGATGGAAGCACAACAAATGCTACAAATTGGCGAGCAAAGCGGAAAACTCGCTTTGATGCTAGAGCATATCGCGGATAATTACCAAGAAAAACTTAATCATCAAATTGACTTCCTCTCACAAATGCTAGAACCATTAATGATGGTAATCATCGGAAGCCTGATTGGAATTATTATGATGGGAATGTATTTACCTATCTTTAATATGGGTTCTGTTATTCAATGATTTATTTCATAATGTTTTTATTAGGCGGTATCTTAGGGATCGCATTGTGGTTCTACCTATCTGGTTTTATTACGCATTTGCAGCAA
The DNA here is from genome assembly GCF_900475755.1 of Haemophilus influenzae. NCBI lineage: Bacteria > Pseudomonadati > Pseudomonadota > Gammaproteobacteria > Pasteurellales > Pasteurellaceae > Haemophilus > Haemophilus influenzae. Next base: position 652,631 of record NZ_LS483411.1, on the reverse strand, counting down.
GAGATTTATGCGACTTACGTTGAATTATTTCCACAAAACCGTTCTCCATTTCAACCGCACTTTGCCTCTATTCAACAAAAAAAGTGCGGTCATATTTTGAGGTATTTTTTAAGTGTTGGAGTTGGATTTATATTTTTACAAATTGCCTTCAAAGATTCTATTTTTACTGTATGGATCGGACTCACACTTATTATTCTTTGGACAATCAGTTATCTTGATTGGCACTATCAACTTATTTCTACGACACCCTGTTTATGGTTACTTACTCTAGGATTATTTGGAGCAGACAATAACTTTTCATTGCTAACGTTATCTGAAAGCATAAAAAGTGCGGCTAGTTTTTTTATTGTTTTCTACGCAATCTATTGGATTGCAAAATGTTATTACAGAAAAGAAGCCTTTGGACGGGGAGATTATTGGCTAGCAATGGCATTAGGAAGTTTTATTCGTTTAGAAACCTTACCGCACTTTTTATTATTAGCCTCAGTGCTTGGAATATGTTTTTCGCTTATTCATAAAAAGAAAAAAGAATTTATACCTTTTGCCCCTTTTATGAACTTATCAGCTGTCATCATTTATTTCGTCAAATATTACGGATATTAAAAAAGGGAAAACATAATATTTTCCCCTTGTTCTTCATAAAAGTGCGGTTGCTTTTACGAACGTTTCATCACTTCAAAAAACTCTTCGTTGGTTTTCGCCATCATCAGCTTATCAATCAAGAATTCCATTGCATCCACTTCATCCATTGGATTAAGAATCTTACGAAGAATCCACATTTTTTGTAATTCGTCCGCTGTTGTGAGTAAGTCTTCTTTACGAGTACCAGAGCGTTTAAAGTCAATGGCTGGGAATACGCGTCTTTCTGCAATTTTACGAGAAAGGTGCAATTCCATATTACCCGTACCTTTAAATTCCTCAAAAATTACTTCATCCATTTTCGAACCCGTATCAACTAGTGCTGTTGCAATAATCGTTAAACTGCCGCCTTCTTCCACATTACGTGCAGCTCCAAAGAAACGTTTTGGACGATGCAACGCATTAGCATCCACACCACCAGACAAAATTTTACCTGAAGCTGGAGTGACTGTATTGTAAGCGCGCGCTAAACGAGTAATAGAATCAAGCAAAATGACCACATCTTTTTTATGCTCTACAGAACGTTTCGCTTTTTCGATTACCATTTCTGCCACTTGAACGTGACGAGTTGCGGGTTCATCAAAAGTAGAAGCAATGACTTCGCCTTTTACTGAACGTTGCATTTCTGTCACTTCTTCTGGGCGTTCATCAATCAATAATACGATAAGTTCCACATCGGGGTAATTATGCGTGATACTTTGCGCAATATTTTGCAACAACATTGTTTTACCCGCTTTTGGTGGTGCTACGATTAACCCACGTTGGCCTTTACCAATTGGCGAGGCTAAATCCAAAATACGGGCAGTTAAATCTTCTGTTGAGCCATTGCCTCTCTCCATTCTTAAACGAGAGTTAGCATGTAATGGCGTTAAGTTTTCAAATAAGATTTTGCTACGAGAAACTTCAGGTTTGTCATCATTAACTTGATCAACTTTTAAAAGTGCAAAATAGCGTTCGCCTTCTTTTGGTGGACGAATTTTACCTTCGATTTTATCACCAGTTTGAAGATTAAAACGGCGAATTTGACTTGGGGAAACATAGATATCATCAGGGCCTGCAAGGTAGGAACTGTCGGCAGAACGAAGGAAACCAAAACCATCTGGTAAAATTTCTAACACACCACCGCCGAAAATATCTTCGCCACTTTTGGCGTGCTGTTTTAAGATTGCAAAGACAATATCTTGTTTACGCAAACGAGCTAAATTTTCTAAGCCCATTTGCTCCTCGCCGAGTTTCACAAGATCAGAAACAGGCGTATTTTTAAGTTCTGTTAAATGCATAATGAATAAATGTTGGAATTAATAAGAATTGATTATTCGAATGGTGGGCTTGCACCCTTTGAATGGCGCGTAAATTACCACTAAAACCCTACGCTGTCTAGCTTTTATTAGCATTTAATATAAAAAATTACCGCACTTTTTTTAAGAACTTATTTTGGAAGTTTAGCCGTCTAGATTGTTATTTATTTGATTTTTAATTAGAATACGGACAATTTGTAAGGTTATCAATAAGCACTTAAGGGAAATTATGGCGAATTGGGACGGAAAATATATCAGCCCTTATGCAGAACACGGCAAAAAAAGTGAGCAAGTAAAAAAAATTACAGTATCTATTCCCATTAAAGTACTGGAAATTTTGACGAATGAACGCACTCGCCGCCAATTAAAAAGTTTACGTCACGCAACTAACAGTGAATTGCTTTGTGAAGCATTCTTACACGCATTCACAGGACAACCTTTACCCACCGATGCAGATTTAATGAAAGAGCGTAATGATGAAATCCCTGAAGATGCCAAAGTGCTTATGCGTGAATTAGGTGTCGATCCAGAAAACTGGGAATATTAACCGCACTTTTCACTTATCCGTTCAAGCCATTCAAAATTAAACATTCAGGGTTGTCATTGCCCTGACAACTGTCGTGCCAGTGCTGCAATTTTTGTACCATTTTTTGTAACTGTTCTATTTGTTGATTTAATGTCGCAATATGTTGAGCAGTTAGCACTTTCACTTCTCGGCAGCTACGCTTAGGATTATCTTGTAGTGCTAATAATTGTGCGATTTGATGTAACGAAAACCCAACATTGCGTGAGTGTCGAATAAAATGCAACCTTTCTAAATCACTTTCTCCATAATTTCGATAGCCTGACAAACTGCGAACAGCGGGTTTAATTAACCCTATTTTTTCATAATCACGGATTTGTTTTGTAGATAAACCTACTAATTTTGCGGCTTCACTAATATTCATAAAAAACTTCTTGACCTTAACCTTATGTAAAGGTTTATAGTTTAACCATCAATAAAACAACTAACAAGGAGTAAAAATGAAAACTATCACATTAAACATAAAAGGCATACATTGCGGCTGTTGCGTAAAAAGTCTTACTCAAGTTTTAACTGAATTAGATGGTGTACAATCTGCTGATGTGCAATTAGAGGGTAAAGTAAATATTACTTTTGATGAAAATCGAGTCAATGTTGCACAGCTGATTGAGGTCATTGAAGATGCTGGATTTGACGCCACAGAGTAAAAAATTTCAATTCAGATTGGTGGGATGGCCTGCCAATCGCATTCATCAATAAAACAACTAACAAGGAGTAAAAATGAAAACTATCACATTAAACATAAAAGGCATACATTGCGGCTGTTGCGTAAAAAGTCTTACTCAAGTTTTAACTGAATTAGATGGTGTACAATCTGCTGATGTGCAATTAGAGGGTAAAGTAAATATTACTTTTGATGAAAATCGAGTCAATGTTGCACAGCTGATTGAGGTCATTGAAGATGCTGGATTTGACGCCACAGAGTAAAAAAATTTCAATTCAGATTGGTGGGATGACCTGCCAATCTTGTGCCAATCGCATTGAAAAAGTTTTAAATAAAAAACCATTTGTGCAACAAGCGGGAGTGAATTTTGCCGTCGAAGAAGCACAAGTTGTATTTGACGCTACGCAAGCAAGCGAAACTCAAATTATCGAGATTATCCATAAAACAGGTTTTTCTGCTCATATCAAACAAGCCAATGAATTACCAATAGAAGAAAATACATCAATCCCTTGGCGATTAATCATACTTTGGATAATCAATATTCCATTTCTGATTGGTATGCTTGGCATGATGAGTGGCTCACATCACTTGATGTTACCGCCGATTTGGCAATTTGCATTAGCAAGCATTGTGCAACTTTGGTTAGCCATTCCATTTTATCGCGGAGCAATCGGTAGTATTCGTGGTGGACTTGCCAATATGGATGTACTGGTCAGCACAGGAACGCTCACTATTTATCTTTATTCTGCTTTCATGTTGTTTTACCACGCCGATCATGCAATGGGGCATGTGTATTTTGAAGCTTCTGTAATGGTAATTGGTTTTGTCAGTCTTGGAAAATTTCTTGAAGATCGCACTAAAAAGCATAGCTTAAATAGCTTGAGTATGCTCTTGCAACTGACACCGAAAAAAGTCACTGTTTTACGTAATGAAAAATGGAGTGAAATTGCTCTTGACCAAGTCAATATCGGCGAAATCATTCGTGCGAATCAAGGCGAACGTATTGCGGCAGACGGCATAATTGAAAGTGGAAATGGATGGTGTGATGAAAGCCATTTAACGGGCGAATCTCGTCCAGAAGAAAAACAGAAAGGTGGAAAAGTATTAGCGGGGGCGATGGTAACAGAAGGTTCTATTATCTATCGAGCAAATCAGCTTGGTAGCCAAACCTTACTTGGCGATATGATGAATGCATTATCAGATGCACAAGGATCAAAAGCGCCAATCGCACGATTTGCTGACAAAGTTGCTTCCGTGTTTGTGCCTGTCGTTTTAGTGATTTCACTTGTTACTTTCGCACTCACTTATATTCTGACGAATGATAGTGTGTCTTCACTAATTCACGCGGTATCCGTGCTTGTGATTGCTTGCCCTTGTGCCTTGGGATTAGCCACACCAGCAGCCATAATGGTTGGTTTAGGTAAAGCAGTCAATGCTGGCGTATGGTTTAAAGATGCGGCTGCAATGGAGGAAACCGCCCACGTGGATACCGTTGTACTTGATAAAACTGGCACATTAACAAAAGGAGAGCTTGAAATCTCTGCTTTATGGCAGCCACAAAGTGCGGTGTATTCTGAAGACGATTTGTATCGTTTTGCAGCAGCAGTTGAACGACAAGCTAACCACCCAATTGCAAAAGCTATTGTGCAAGCAGCAGAACAAAAAATGTTAGAAATTCCCACCGCACTTTTTTCAAAGATGGAAGTGGGTCAAGGCATTCAAGCCGAATTAGAACAAGTGGGAACAATAAAAGTCGGTAAACCTGATTATTGCGGTTTAATCTTGCCTAAAAATTTAGAGGATATTTGGCAAATTGCGAGCATTGTCGCAGTATCCATAAATGATGAACCCATCGGTGCATTTGCACTGACGGATACTTTAAAAAACGATAGCTTGCACGCCATTCAACGCTTACAACAGCAAAATATTGATGTCGTAATTATGAGTGGTGATCAACAATCTGTCGTTGATTACATAGCAAAACAGCTCGGCATTAAGAAAGCCTTTGGTGGACTCAGTCCTAGAGATAAGGCGGAACAAATCCAAAAGCTGAAAGATCTAGGTCATATTGTCGCAATGGTAGGCGATGGAATAAATGATGCGCCTGCTTTAGCTTCTGCAAACGTCAGTTTTGCGATGAAATCAGGTTCAGATATTGCAGAACAAACAGCCTCTGCAACGCTTATGCAACATTCGGTGAATCAACTTGTGGATGCGCTTTTTATTGCAAGAGCAACCTTGAAAAATATCAAACAAAATCTATTTTTTGCTTTGATTTACAATATTCTCGGCATACCCCTTGCCGCTTTCGGTTTTCTTAGCCCTATAATCGCTGGTGCTGCTATGGCGTTGAGCTCAATTTCCGTATTGATGAACGCCTTAAGATTGAAAAAAGTGCGGTTCTAATTTCATTTATTTTTATACGCAATCGGTGTCGTCATCGCACCGATTTTTTTGTCGCTGAAAATTACCGCACTTTTTATAAAAAAATTTTAACTTGATCACAATTTTAGAATTTTCTCTTTGAGATTCTCTATTTATCGGCATAACATAATACTCAAATTTAGTTGGAGCGGATTTTGCTCTACAAATTGACAAATTTAAGTAATTTATGCTTTGGAGCAAACTATGAAATCAACAGAAAAACTCAAATGGAACAAATTTGATGCAACGTGGATGTTAAACCTTTTCGGTACGGCGGTTGGCGCGGGCGTATTGTTCTTGCCGATTAACGCAGGGATGGGTGGATTTTGGCCGTTAGTTTTAATGGCAATTATCGTCGGGCCCATGACTTATTTTGCTCATCGTGGCTTAGCTTATTTTGTGCTTTCATCTAAAAAGCCTGGCAGCGATATTACTGAAGTAGTGGAAGAACACTTTGGTAAAACCGCTGGTAAACTTATTACCTTACTTTATTTTTTCGCAATTTTCCCTATTCTGTTAATTTACGGTAACGGTATCACGAACACCGTAGATTCTTTCATTGTAAATCAACTTGGTATGGCATCACCAAATCGAGTTATTCTCTCTTTTGTATTAATTGCGGTATTGATTTCCGTGATGTTATTTAATGAAAAAGTGATGTTAAAAATCACAGAATGGCTTGTTTACCCGTTAGTCTTAATTTTATTTGTTCTTTCTATTTACTTAATTCCTGAATGGAATAGTGCCGTATTATATGAATTTCCAACAGCAGGTGGTTTCTTAACCACTTTATGGCTAACCATTCCCGTATTAGTATTTTCATTTAACCATTCGCCAGCGACTTCATCGTTCACTTGCTCACAATTCCGTGAATACAAAACGTTTGAGGGCGCAGAACGCCATATCAGCCATACAGAAAAAGGCGCTTCAACGATTTTATTATTCTTCGTAATGTTCTTCGTATTTAGCTGTGTATTAACACTAACACCTGAAGAATTAGTGGCAGCAAAAGAACAGAATATTAGTATCTTGTCTTTCTTAGCAAATAAATTTGATAATCCATATATCTCTTATTTTGGCCCGCTTGTTGCATTCTTAGCAATTACAAGTTCATTCTTCGGTCACTATATGGGGGCACGTGAAGGATTAGAAGGCTTATATTTGAAAATGAAAGGCGAATCTGTAAATCGTAAAAAACTCAATTATGCGACCGCACTTTTCTTCTTATTAACCTTATGGGGCGTTGCGATTATTAATCCAAGTATCTTAGGCTTAATTGAATCTCTTGGCGGCCCAATCATTGCGATGATTTTATTCATTATGCCAATGTATGCGATTCGCAAAATCCCAGCAATGAAACGCTACAGCGGACATTTCAGTAATGTATTTGTAACAATTATGGGACTAATTGCTATTTCTGCAGTTGTTTATGGATTATTATAATCGCTTTTAATTTTTAACGAATTTTGAGAAATTTATGATTAGCGTATTTGATATGTTTAAAGTGGGAATTGGGCCATCCAGTTCCCACACGGTCGGTCCGATGAAAGCGGGTAAACAATTTATAGACGACTTAATTAAACGAAATCAGTTTGAACAAACAGCTGAAATTCATGTGGATGTGTATGGTTCTCTTTCGATGACAGGGAGAGGTCACAGTACAGATATCGCCATCATTATGGGATTAGCGGGTTATTTACCACATAATGTGGACATCGATATGATTTCAGGTTTCATCGAGAAAGTGAAACAAACTGCGCTTTTACCCATTAATATTGATCAAAAAACGGTAAAATTTGATTTTGAAAATAATCTCATTTTCCACCGCACTTTTTTAAAATTGCACGAAAATGGCATGACAATTACCGCTCTTGATGAAAATCGCACAGAACTTTATCGCCAAACCTATTATTCGATTGGTGGTGGTTTTATTGTCGATGAAGCCCATTTTGGCAAAGAAGAAAAAACCACAGTCCAAGTGCCTTATCCTTACAAAAATGCCGAAGATATTTTGAAACATTGCAGTGATAACGGTTTAATGCTTTCCACTGTGATGTTGGAAAATGAAATCGCATTGAATGGCAAAGAGGCTGTCAGTGCTCATCTAGAGAATGTTTGGAAAACGATGCAGGCTTGTATTGAACACGGCATTCACACAGAGGGTATTTTACCCGGCCCATTAAAAGTACCACGTCGTGCGGCTTCACTTTATCGTATGTTGCAAGCTAATACGAATTTATCTAACGATCCAATGCGTGTGATCGACTGGGTCAATATGTTTGCGCTTGCTGTCAATGAAGAAAATGCAGCGGGTGGACGTGTAGTCACAGCTCCAACTAACGGTGCGTGTGGGATTATTCCAGCAGTATTAGCTTACTACGAAAAATTTATCTCGCCATTAACACCTGAAATCATTGAACGCTATTTATTAGCAGCAGGTATGATTGGTTCACTTTATAAAATGAACGCTTCGATTTCTGGCGCAGAAGTGGGTTGTCAAGGTGAAGTCGGTGTAGCTTGTTCAATGGCGGCTGCAGGACTTGCTGAAATTCTGGGTGGCAATCCACTACAAGTGTGCATCGCAGCTGAAATTGCAATGGAGCATAATTTAGGATTAACTTGCGACCCTGTCGGCGGTCAAGTTCAAGTACCTTGCATCGAACGCAATGCGATTGCTTCAGTTAAAGCAATCAATGCATCACGTATGGCTTTACGCCGTACCACTAATCCAAGAGTAAGCTTGGATAAAGTGATTGAAACAATGTACGAAACAGGCAAAGATATGAACGCTAAGTATCGCGAAACATCGCAAGGCGGACTGGCAGTGAAGATTGTTTGTAACTAATAAAAAGTAAAATAATTAAGGGGCTGATCTGCATGAATTAGTTGGACTACATAACCCACCTATAAGGTGCAGATCACTATTTAATCATTTAAATATCTTGAAAATTTAAATCCATTCTTTAAAACTTACCCAGTAAAACTTGCAAACCAACCTAAGTTTGCCCCAATTTGCGCCACAATATTTAATATGCCAAATAACATTATAAACCCAATCATAAAACTTCCTCCGTACACTTTATAAGTCGCATTTGGGAATTTTTGGCGACTTGCTTTGGCAAGAAGTGCGGGGACAATTGCAGCCCAAATTGTTGCCGCCAATCCAGCGTAACCAATGGCAATCACAAATCCATAAGGAAATTGCAGGCTTAGCAATAATGGCGGTAAAAAAGTAACAAGTGTTGTTTTTGTTCTGCCTAATAAGCTATCGTCAAATTTAAACAGATCGGCGATATAGTCAAATAAGCCTAAAGTTACACCTAAGAATGACGTAGAAATTGCCATATAAGCAAAGAAATTTAATACGACGGCAAGGTATTCTACTTCAATATATTTATGTAAAGCCTCTAATAATGCAGAAACATCGCCGCCTTTTTCAATGACTGGGGCAAATTCAGTGCGTGGTAAATTACCTTGCACAGCAAGCTGCCATAAGATGTAAATCACTAATGCTAAGCCCGTACCAATAAAGATCGATTTCATCACACGACGACCATCACGATCGTAATATTTGACGAGACTTGGAACATTCCCGTGGAAACCAAAGGACACGAGACAAACTGGAAGTGCGGTCAATAAATAAGGTAAATATGTTTGTTCGCTTTGAGAGACTGTATTGAATAAAACTTCTGTTTTTACAGAGCTTAATAAACCAATGGTAGAAAGGAAAAAAGCGACCACCATCCCGACAATTAACACAGTTGTGAAACGGTCCACCGCTTTGGTTGAAAGCCACACGAAGGCTGCAAGGATAAGGCAGAAAATTAAAGATCCTGAAGTTCTTCCAATATCCACCGTACTTTCAGCAGAACTGAATGCCTGGTTTAGCAGATTTTGTGTAATGCCTCCGCCTGAGGTTATGTAGGCATAAGTCAAAACATATAAGACGAAAGCAACAGAAAGGCCGTTGGTAATATTCCAACTTTTTCCTAATAAATCTTTAACGATGGTGTCAAAACTTGAACCTGTTGGATAATGCAGATTAGCTTCTAGGATCATTAATCCTGATGTCGTCATACAAAACCAAGTATAAATTAAAGCGAGAATCGAACCAATAAACCATACACCAGCCGTTGAAGTTGGGTTAGCCAGCATGCCTGCACCAATAGCTGTACCAGCGATGATCATCGCACCGCCTAAGAGAGAAGGGGATCTTTGTTGTGTCATAAAATGCCTCTAAAATAAATTTGCACTATTATAGTAGTGCAAAAGGAAAGTGCAATATATTTATATCGATAAAAAGGGGACATTCAGTCCCCTTTGTAATGTTGTCAAAGCATTCATTATTGACGGTAATCAGACAAAAATCTTGCTAATTTTGTAATGGCTTCCTCAAGTTGATTTACATAAGGAAGAGTAACAACACGGAAGTGATCTGGCGAATGCCAATTAAATCCTTTACCGTGCACAAGTAACACTTTTTCTTTGCGGAGTAAATCAAGCACCATTTTTTCATCACTGTGAATATTGAATTTTTTCACATCAATTTTCGGGAACATATACATCGCCCCCATTGGTTTTACGCAAGTAATGCCGGGTATTTGAGTAATAAGATCATAGGCTTTGTTTCGTTGCTCAAGTAATCGGCCGCCCGGTAAAATAAATTCATTAATACTTTGATAGCCACCAAGTGCGGTTTGAATTGCATGTTGCATTGGTACGTTAGCACATAAGCGCATTGATGCCAGCATATCCAAGCCTTCAATATAACCCTTCGCATTATGTTTTGGGCCGTTTAAAATCATCCAACCTTGGCGGAAGCCTGCAACTCGATAAGCTTTTGATAACCCATTCAGCGTAACGGTTAATAAATCAGGGGCAAGTGCGGCAATGTGATGATGTATTGCGCCATCGTATAAAATTTTGTCATAGATTTCGTCTGCGAAGATAATCAAATTATTTTGGCGCGCGATTTCCACAATTTCTTGTAATAATTCTTTGCTATACACTGCGCCAGTTGGATTGTTTGGATTGATGATAACAATGGCTTTAGTTTTAGCATTCACTTTCGCTTTAATATCATCAATAGCTGGGAACCAATTTGCTTCTTCATCACAAAGATAATGAACAGCTTTACCGCCAGAAAGGGTTACCGCTGCAGTCCAAAGCGGATAATCAGGCATCGGCACAAGCACTTCATCGCCATCATTAAGTAATGCTTGCATTGCCATTGTGATAAGCTCAGATACGCCGTTACCAATATACACATCATTGACGGTCGCACCGTGAATACCTTTTGATTGATAATATTGAACAATGGCTTTACGAGCAGAATATAAACCTTTTGAATCGCAGTAGCCTTGAGCCGATGGCAAATTACGTAGCACGTCTACTAAAATTTCATCGGGTGCTTCAAAGCCGAAAGGGGCGGGGTTGCCGATATTAAGTTTTAAAATTTTATTGCCTTCTTCTTCTAAGCGTAGTGCTTCTTTATGCACTGGCCCACGAATGTCATAACATACGTGTTCTAATTTGTCGGATTTTGGGAATAATCGCATAGTGAAATCCTTTTGTTTCTAATAAATTTTTCGAGAAAAGTGCGGTTAATTTACGCTGAATTTTCAATATTGAAAAGATTTTGTAAAAAAATTTTTTGTCATTAACAATCTGCGGTAGAATACGGCTAATTTTTTGTGTATTTAAAACAAAATCTAATGAGTTATTTAGCGCAGGCAATAGGCGAGTTAAAATCGAAAATTCACGCATATTTACAGCAATCAACGAATGAACTTGTCCGTTTTCAGGTGAAACTGGACAAGGTCGATTTATTGGCTTGGCTGAAAAGTCAATCTGCGTATCCACAATTTTATTTACATTTTCGTGATGAAGAAAAAGCATTGGCTGCGCTTGGCGAAGTGCAGTCATTTTCACAATTAAATTTAGTGCAAGAGTTTATTGAAGAAAGTGGTTTCCCACTGGTAGGTGGTTTGCAATTTCAAGGTATCGCACAATTTGTATTGCCAAAAATTCTTGTTGAACAGGATGAGAAAGGTGCATTGGTATCATTTTTTGTGAAAGATGAGCAAAGTGCGAATGATACTTTAGCCCACCTAAAAACTTTTGAAAATATCACCGCACTTTCTGCTTTGCCAAAACAAATTCCTTTGCATACAGAGCTTCGAGCTAACGAAAGAACTTGGTGCGATTGGGTAAATCAGGCTTTGGTAGAAATTAAAAGTGGGGAACTGACAAAAATTGTATTAGCCAATGAAACCACTTTTCATTTAAAGCAAGCGATTAATGCGTACGATTTTTTAGCTGAAAGCGAAAAACAAAATCAAGGTTGTTATCATTTTTTGTGGGCTGAAAATCCTTATTCGGTTTTTGTTGGTTCTACGCCAGAACGCCTATTTGCTCGTGAGTATAACTTGTTGCTAACTGAAGCTTTGGCGGGGACAGCATCGGTTTCTGAAAGTGAGGAAGAAACGCAATCTCAAGCCAATTGGTTGTTAAATGACGAGAAAAATTTAAAAGAAAATTGGTTGGTCGTAGAAGATATTTCGCAGAATTTACGTCAGCAAGTAGAAAGTTTTGATGTAAGCAATGTTGAATTGAAGCCGTTACGTAAAGTACAACATTTGATTCGTAAAATTCGTGCAAATTTGACCGCACATTATGCGGATGTAAATATATTAAAAGCGATTCATCCTACAGCTGCAGTATCTGGTTTGCCACAGCAACAAGCCAAAATGATTTTGTCAGAAATTGAAACCTTTGATCGAGGCTGGTATGCGGGAACATTGGGTGTGATGAGCTATGTTGGTTCCGAGTTTTGTGTGGCGATTCGTTCTGCCTTTATTGAAGCTCATCGTATTCGTGTATTTGCTGGCGCAGGCATTGTGGCAGGCTCGCAGCCATTGGAAGAGTGGAAAGAAATTGAACGTAAAGCAGCAGGGTTGATTTCCTTGTTTGCAGAAGAAAAATGATAACGGAGAAAAAAATGTCGGTAAGCGTGTTTAATCGTTGTTGGTCGAAAGTGATTTTAGAAACCTTGGTGCGTCAAGGCGTTTCTCACGTTTGTATCGCGCCAGGTTCGCGTTCGACACCTTTAACTCTTGAAGCTGTACGTTTGCAAAATGCGGGTTCAGTCACTTGTCATACGCATTTTGATGAACGTGGTTTAGGTTTTTTTGCTTTGGGTATTGCTAAGGCAACTCAATCCCCTGTCGCAATTATTGTTACATCAGGTACTGCAACAGCAAATCTTTATCCTGCCATTATTGAAGCTCGCCAAACGGGTGTGAATTTATTTGTTTTAACTGCTGATCGTCCACCAGAGCTTTGGGAGTGCGGTGCAAATCAGGCTATTTTGCAACAAAATATGTTTGGTCAGTATCCGGTTGCAAATGTTAATTTACCTAAACCGAAAGCTGATTATTCTGCGCAGTGGTTAATTTCTCTACTTGAACAGGCTGCCTTCCAACAAAAACAACAAGGTGGCGTTGTTCATATTAATGTGCCATTTGCCGAGCCACTTTATGATGCAACTGATGAGGCTGTAGATTCCCATAGTTGGCTGCAGCCATTACAACGCTGGTTAATTCAAACTAAGCCTTGGATGAATGTGGAAGCTCAACAGAACGAAGTATTAATGCATGAAAACTGGGATCATTGGCGTACCAAACGTGGTGTTGTTGTGGTTGGTCAATTACCTGCAGAACAAGCGATGGGCATTAACTCTTGGGCAAGTGCTATGGGCTGGGTGTTACTGACGGATATTCAATCTGGTGTTGTTCCAACGACGCCTTATGAAGATATTTGGCTGGCAAGCCAAACTGTTCGTGAAAAACTTCTGCAAGCTGATATTGTGATTCAATTTGGCGCACGCTTTATTAGTAAACGCATTAATCAATTCTTACAGGCGTTTAAAGGGGAATTTTGGTTGGTTGAACAAAGCGGTAAGGCATTAGATCCTTATCATCATTCGCTGACAAGATTTAATGCTAAAGCACATCATTGGTTGCGTGCGCATCCTCCTTTACGCCAAAAGCCTTGGTTGCTTGAGCCATTAGCTTTATCTAAGTTCTGTGCGACCTTTATTGAACAGCAAGTAGGCGGAAATTTAACGGAAGCCTCGTTCGCATTACGTTTACCAACACTTTTACCTTATAACGGTGTTTTATTTTTAGGTAATAGTTTACTTGTTCGTCTGGTTGATGCGCTAACGCAATTACCAGAAAGTTATCCTGTTTATACCAATCGTGGCGCGAGTGGAATTGATGGTTTGTTGGCTACGGCAGCTGGAATTGGTATAGGTTCAAATAAACCTGTTGTTGCGGTGATTGGCGATACGTCCACTTTATATGATCTAAATTCTTTCGCATTATTCAAAAACGTTACGCAACCAACAGTAATCTTTGTGATCAATAATAATGGTGGCGCGATTTTTGATATGTTACCTGTGGATGAACAAGTCAAAGATCAGTTCTATCGATTACCGCATAATGGCGATTTTTCTCAAATCGCGACAATGTTCGATCTCAAATACGCTCATCCTTATACTTGGGCAGATCTTAATTCCGTTGTTAAACAGGCTTATAGTCGTCGCAAGGCAACGTTAATTGAAATTAAAACCAATCCGAGTGATGGTAGTAGTTTGTATAAACGCTTAATCGAGCAAATTAGTCACGCCGTGATTGGTGCTTAAGTATTCTGTAGGCGGGCTTTGGTCCCGCCATATTTTATTATTTCTATCAATAATCCCTCCAATGATAAACATCATTTTTCTTCACGGACTTCTTGGTACAAAAAACGACTGGCAAAAAGTCATTAAAAATTTACCGCACTTTAATTGTATTCCGCTAGATTTGCCTTTTCATGGACAAGCCAAAGGCGTTGAAGTTACAAATTTTGAAGAAACGGCGGAGTATTTATCTCAGCAAATTAAAAGTGCGGTAAAAAATGAACCCTATTTTCTTGTTGGGTATTCTCTAGGTGGACGGATCGCTTTGTATTATGCGATGCAAGCTCAGGTGGAACGATCTAATTTGCAAGGCGTTATTTTAGAAGGGGCGAATCTAGGTTTAAAAACCGACGAAGAAAAACAGGCTCGTTTCCAGCAAGATTTTGCTTGGTCGCAACGTTTTGTACAAGAATCGCCAGAAAATGTGTTAAATGATTGGTATCAACAACCTGTGTTTTCCTATTTGACTGCAGAAGAAAGATTACAGTTGGTTGAAAAACGAAAATCAAATTGTGGGGAAAATATTGGCAAAATGTTGTTGGCGACAAGTCTATCCAAGCAACCTGATTTTAGTGAAAAAGTGCGGTTAAGTTCTTTGCCATTTTTTTATTTTTGTGGCGAACGAGATCATAAATTTCAAACTATTGCGAAAGAAAATCAAATTAATTTAGTGACAATTCCCTGTACTGGGCATAACTCACATTTAGAAAATTCAAAATATTTCTCTAAAAAAATAGAAAATTGCATATTAAAAATTGCTAGACCTTAGTTAAAATGCTAGGATTTATCCATTTCTTTTTATAATAAACTTCTAGGAAAACACAATGTCTACACAACTTCGCAATAATCCGATGAAAGTGGCGTTAGCCTCGATGGTCGGTACAGCAATCGAATTTTTTGATTATTATATCTATGCGGCTGCCGCTGTATTAGTTTTTAATACGCAATTCTTCCAAAGCGATGATCCGCTTTCTAATGACTTACTTTCTCTTTCTACGCTTGCACTTGCATTTTTTGCGCGCCCTATTGGTTCTGCATTATTTGGTCACTTCGGCGATAAAATTGGTCGTAAAAAAACCTTGGTTGCCTCCCTTGTTTTAATGGGTGGTTCAACGGTAGTAATTGGTTTACTTCCTAACTATGCTCAAATTGGTATTTGGGCGCCGATTTTGCTTTGCGTATGCCGTGTTGGTCAAGGTATTGGACTCGGTGGCGAATGGGGCGGTGCAGCGTTAGTCGCAACAGAAAATGCACCAGAAGGAAAACGAGCTTGGTACGGTACTTTCCCTCAATTAGGCGCACCAATTGGTTTATTTGTCGCTAATGGAACGTTCTTCTTAGTTAGCTATTTACTTGGTCATAATGCACTTGTTGAATGGGCGTGGCGTATTCCGTTTGTCTCTTCCATTTTATTAGTTGCAGTTGGTTTATATGTTCGCTTAACTTTGCACGAAAGCCACGTATTTGTGGAAGCAGAGCAAAAAGGCAAAAAATTGAATGCACCAGTGAGTGTTGTGTTTACCAAACACTTAAAACCAATGATCATTGGTACATTTATTATGGTGGCAACTTATTCTCTGTTTTACATTATGACGGCTTTTGCACAGGCATATTCTCGAACCGCGCCAAAGCTTTCTGAAGCAGGTTATGCGCTTGGCTTAGGTATCCCAGCAAATACATTTACTGGCTTGTTATTAATTAGTGCGATTGTATTTGGTATTTTTATTAGTATTTCTGGTGTTTATGCCGATAAAATCGGTCGTCGTAAATGGTTAATTTGGGTAACTATTGCTATCGGTGTGCTTGGTTTAGCAATGCCGTTATTCTTAGAAAATGGCACACCAGTTAGCGTATTTGCATTTTTAGTGATTGGTATGGCGATTATGGGAATGACATTTGGTCCAATGGCAGCGTTATTACCAGAATTGTTCCCAACGGAAGTGCGTTATTCAGGCGCATCTCTCGCCTATAATTTGGCATCAATTATTGGTGCAACAATTGCGGCGATGATTTCTTTAAAAATTAATGCGTCATTTGGTGTAATGGGCGTAGGGATTTATTTAGCAATCAATGTATTAATGACTCTCTTGGCATTATTAGCCTCAAAAGAGACTAAAAATGTAGATTTAACAGAAATCTAATTTTAGTCATCAATATTTCAGGTTATTTAGCCTTTAGAAATAGTTTATTTAGAACTTATATCAAGTTTAGGTTTTAATGCCAACGAGCAAATAGACTACTTTGATTAAATTGATCAGAAGATCGCAGTTTGTTAATAAAAAATCTGCACCTTACTTCGTTAGAAAATAAATCTAATTAAGGTGCAGAATAAAATAAGGTTTTATTGCTTCAAATAAATATTAATTTAACTTAACAACGCTTGTGCAGCTGCGATCACAACAGACACAGCTTTTTCTTCCGTTTGCTTTATTGTTGCTTCATTTGGAATTTCTTGTTGAGTACGGTTTACAATCACGCCTGCAACCATTCCTGCACGTAAACCCAATGCACTACACATAGTGAACAATGTTGAGGATTCCATTTCGTAGTTCATTACATTCAAATCTTGCCATTGTTTAAGTAGCCCTTGGTAATCACGATATACTTTACCGCTATAGGTATCATAACGTTCTTGACCAGGATAGAATGTATCAGATGAAGCGGTTATACCCACATAAGGCTCGATACCTTTTGCTTTCGCTGCATTATAAAGTGCGGTTGTACATTCAAAGTTTGCCACAGCGGGATATTCTAAAGGTACGAAATGACAGCTTGCGCCATCTAAGCGAACAGAAGCGGTTGTGATAAGAACATCGCCTACATTAATGTGCGGTTGAATTGCACCCGTTGTACCAATACGTAAGAAAGTACGTACACCAAGTTGAGCCAGTTCTTCCACACAAATTGATGTTGAAGGGCCACCAATACCCGTAGAACATACAACAATAGGCTGACCATTGACATAACCTAACCACGATGTAAATTCACGCGTGCTTGCAAGAAACTCTGGGTTATCAAGTTGTTTCGCAATACGCTCACTGCGCGCAGGATCGCCTGGAACAATAGCGAGTGTTGCGCCTTTAAGTTGTGCTTTAGTGAGGTTTAAGTGAAATACGTCTGACATAATAAATCTCCTTATTATCATTGAACGTGATGATTTCGCCCTTAGGAAAAATCTTATTGTAAAGAAAAGAAATAAAACATTTTTAGAAAATTTTGTTTTCTTTTTCAAACATTTTCATTATTTTTCTTTCATTTTTCTGATAACTAATAATAAGTAAAAAAAGAAGTGCGGTCAAAAAGTTAAACGTTTTCGGTTATAATTCCACGTAAATTTTTTCTAGAACAAGCGAAAAATAAAATGAATGCAAAAATTTTAGTTATAAAAGTAGGGGAAGTTCAAACCCTAACCTTTTCAGATGGAAGCCAATACGAAAGCGCGATTCGTAAAAAAGTTGTGCCATCGGTAAAAATTCATTCTCTTGGTGCGGAAGGAAACGATGTGGGTTTGAAAAAACATCACGGTGGTGTAGATAAAGCTCTCTTTTTTATGTCGGTAGATTCTTTTAATAAATTAAATGCTTTATTAAATAAAGATTTTTCTTATATGGATACTGCGACATACGGAGAAAATTTTGTCGTGTCAGGCTTGAATGAAGACAATGTGTGTATTGGCGATCGTTATCAAATCGGTTCAACCATTTTAGAAGTATCCCAGCCACGCAAACCTTGCGAACGTTTATCAAAAAATACAGAAAACGAAAATACACGTGATATTATTTATCAAACGGGGCTTAGTGGATGGTATGTTCGTATTATTGAAACAGGAATAATTAAGCAAAACGATGAACTAAAATTACTCTCCCGTCCTTATCCGCAAATAACAATTCGTCATTTAAATCGCTTGTTATCCTCACCCGAAAATGAAGCTGAACTAGAAGCAGCATTAGATATTGAAGTATTAGCTGAAGCCTTTAAACGCTCAATTCGATCGCAAGTATCGAAATTCAAACAACAGAGATAAATATGTCAGAAATTTCAACCGCACTTTCTTTAGAAAATTGTCCTTGTCAATCTGGTCATCATTATGCGGATTGTTGTGGAAAATTTCATTTAAAACAAGCATTTCCCGAAACGGCAGAGCAACTTATGCGTTCACGTTATACGGCTTATGTGTTAAAAAATATTCCCTATATTGTTGTAACAACTGTGCCAAGCCAACAAACTTTATTAGAGCCTAGGTTATTGCAAGAATGGGCGGACAACACCGTGTGGCTAGGATTAGAAATTCTAAAAACAGAAAGCCTTACAAAAACTCAAAGTGCGGTGGAATTTAAAGCGATTTTTCAAGGCGATGAATGTGAGCAAGCCCATCAAGAACGGTCAATTTTTGTGAAAATTAAAGATCGTTGGTATTTTGTTGATCCGACAGTATCCTTGCCTACAATGAAACAACCTTGTGTATGTGGTTCGAGTAAAAAATTTAAACATTGCTGTGGGGGATTTTTATGATTTCATTGAAACAATTTAGCCTGCTCTTTTGGAAACGTTTTTCAGAAAATAAACTTAATCAAGTAGCTGGCGCATTGACTTATAGCACAATGTTAGCAATGGTTCCTTTGGTTATGGTTATTTTTTCTATTTTCTCTGCTTTTCCTGTATTCAATGAAGTGACGGGAGAATTGAAAGAAATGATTTTCACTAATTTTGCGCCATCAGCGAGTGATATGGTGGGCGAATATATCGATCAATTTGTCTTAAATTCCAAAAAAATGAGTGCTGTTGGTATTATTAGCTTGATTGCGGTAGCCTTGATGTTGATTAATAATATCGACCGAACACTAAATAGTATTTGGCACAATAGTCAATCTCGCTCTCCGCTTTCTTCTTTTGCGATTTATTGGATGATTTTGACACTTGGCCCACTTATTATTGGCGTGAGCATTGGGATTAGTTCGTATATTAAAATAATGTTTGAGCAATCGGAACATTTATCATTAGGCTTAAAATTGCTCAGTTTTGTGCCTTTTTTATTTACTTGGTTTATTTTTACGCTTATTTATACGGTTGTACCGAATAAAAAAGTGAAAATTAAGCATTCAGCTTACGGTGCATTTCTTGCCGCGGTTTTTTTCACTCTTGGTAAACAAGCATTTACTTGGTATATCGTTACTTTTCCCTCTTATCAATTAATTTACGGTGCAATGGCAACTTTACCAATTATGTTATTGTGGATTCAAATAAGTTGGCTTGTGGTATTAGTTGGTGCGCAATTAGCTTCAACCTTGGATGAAATTGGCGAGCAGATCGAGCAATAATGCTCGATCTAAGAAAATTATCGGGCAATCGCCAATGTTTGATATAAATAATGGCGATAATCATTGAGTAGCTGAATATCAGAAGAATCTTCTAATTTTCCATTACTTAATTTGCACATTGCCATATTCGCTTTCATAAATTCATCTTCTGCTGATAATCCAGCTACATTCATCAAAACACCTCCAACAAAAGCGAGATCTAAAAAACGTTGTTCTTGTTTAAATTGACTCGCACAATTACTTCTTACAACAAATTGAGTCACATAATCGGGCTGTGCATAATCCCCTTTCTTCGGTGGGATAACATTATCAAATGCCACTTGGTGATCACCGAAATAACCTAGAACAAAAGGCTTTTTACGTTCATGTAAATAGTTATTCATTCCTTCAATCGCATCATTCAATGCGACAATACGTTGAGTATAGTCATTCAATGCAGAAATACTTTTAGCCCCTAAATTAGGCATTTGAAGGTTAAATTTATTTTCCATACCTAATTCATATGGACCATGTTCACGCATAGTCAATACATAAACAAACATCGGTTGATCTACATTTTCTAACGCAGGATACTGCTTTTCCAAAATCATTCGGGTGTACTTCATCATTTCTTCACTACTAATATCCCAAAGATTTTTACTAATAGGTGCAGGATAACCAAGATCTTGCGGCTGTAACATCAAATCAAAACCGAAATGATCATAAGCGGATTTCGCATTGTAATTACCTTTTGTAAAAGGCGACAAGGCAACACAAAAATATCCTTGTGCTTTTAGATTTTTCACTAAACCTGATTGCAAGTGCGGTACAACAGAATAAAAAACGCCACTTGCTAACGTACCAAAATCAGTCGAAGGCACACCGGCTAAAAAAGCAAATTCTGATTTCCAGGTTGCGCCAGCAAAAGTATGTACACGCAATGGCGAAGTAAATACCGTATCATTTTGAGGCTCAAACATGGAAAGTGGTGGAATAGATTGCTGACTAAAAGCAAATTGATGAGGGTTCAGCGTGGATTCCATTAATGTTACAACAATATCGGGTTTTGTTTCAGATAGGTTGTTTGTTTCAGATAGGTTGTTTGTTTCAGATGAAAGTGCGGTCATTTTTTCAATAAAATTTTGGCTATTGCCATCAAAACTTGGCACTTTGAAAAAAATACCGCGGCAAGACATTGGTAAATTTAAAAACACATCACGACCATCATCAGGCAAAGAATCTAACCAAACTTGCACCGCACTTGGCTTTTTAGAATAATGCCACATCAAACTAAAGCTAAGGATAAACAATAACGCTCCAATGCTGTTACCTAATACCCCTAAAGACTCGACATCATTGAAACCAAAAATCGCATAACCTAATAACGCAAGTAGCCCAATAACGTCAAACAATGCACCTTTATAATGAATTAAAGTTTCCCAATTTCGCCAATCCACCACAAGAAAGAAATCTGAAATTAGCAAAGGTTGTTTGTAATAATGAATTTTTAAACGGTGAAATAACATCAGTACCACAAAAAGCACAGATGAAAAATTTAAAGCACGTTGCCATTGACCGGAAACCATAAGCATACCGCCAAATAAAAAAGAAAAGAGTGCGATAGCAAAGAAATAAGTCCAACGATAATGGGAGTTTATGATAAAAATCACTGCCGCAATCGTGAATAAAGCTAAGAAAATATAAGCGATCATAAATTTTCCCTATGATGCATAACAGACTAAAATAAGACATGACAATATCTGAATACTTTATCACGTAAACGTAATAGATTGAACGGGAAAAGAAAATTATTTAGATAATTTGAAAATAAAGTGGTGGGCGATACCGGTCTCGAACCAGTGACCCCCTCCTTGTAAGGGAGGTGCTCTCCCAACTGAGCTAATCGCCCGATAATATTAAGGAAAACCCTAAATTTTCGGTTTATTTAAACACTTTTAAGTGGTGGGCGATACCGGTCTCGAACCAGTGACCCCCTCCTTGTAAGGGAGGTGCTCTCCCAACTGAGCTAATCGCCCACTAGAAAGCGTTTAAATATAAAGGGAAAGTTTGAGCGGAAAGGACACTTTAGAAAAGTGGTGGGCGATACCGGTCTCGAACCAGTGACCCCCTCCTTGTAAGGGAGGTGCTCTCCCAACTGAGCTAATCGCCCGCTTGGTCAAACTTAGTAACATTAAGAACACTTTTTAGAGAAGTGGTGGGCGATACCGGTCTCGAACCAGTGACCCCCTCCTTGTAAGGGAGGTGCTCTCCCAACTGAGCTAATCGCCCTTAATGTTGTGGGTTGGCATTATAGGGAGAATGCATTTTCAGTCAATACCTTTTTACTAAATTTTGTTTAATTGTCGTAAAAATAAGCATAAAATCCGCTTTTTTATTTAGAAGTCAAACAAGTCGTAGTAGAATAACGACTAATATTTTATTGAAGATAGGTTATAAAAATGAAACTAGATGCTCCTTTTAATTTAGATCCAAATGTAAAAGTGCGTACTCGTTTTGCTCCTAGCCCTACAGGTTATTTACATGTAGGTGGCGCACGTACCGCACTTTATTCCTGGTTATACGCAAAACATAATAACGGCGAATTTGTATTACGAATTGAAGACACAGATTTAGAGCGTTCAACACCAGAAGCAACAGCTGCAATTATTGAAGGAATGGAATGGTTAAATCTTCCGTGGGAGCATGGCCCTTATTACCAAACTAAACGCTTTGATCGTTACAACCAAGTGATCGATGAAATGATTGAACAAGGCTTAGCATATCGTTGCTATTGTACTAAAGATCGCTTAGAAGAACTTCGTCATACTCAAGAACAAAATAAAGAAAAACCACGTTATGACCGCCACTGCTTACACGATCACATCCGCTCTCCAGATGAACCTCACGTTGTACGTTTCAAAAATCCAACTGAAGGCTCGGTAGTATTTGATGATGCCGTACGTGGTCGCATTGAAATCAGCAACAGTGAACTTGATGATCTTATTATTCGTCGCACAGACGGTTCGCCAACTTATAACTTCTGCGTGGTTGTAGATGACTGGGATATGGGTATCACACACGTTGTCCGTGGCGAAGATCATATCAACAACACGCCACGTCAAATTAACATTTTAAAAGCCATTGGAGCCCCAATTCCAACCTATGCGCACGTTTCCATGATTAATGGAGATGATGGTCAAAAACTCTCTAAACGACATGGTGCAGTGAGCGTAATGCAATATCGTGATGATGGTTACTTACCAGAAGCTTTAATCAACTATCTTGTGCGTTTAGGCTGGGGACATGGCGACCAAGAAATTTTCAGTCGCGAAGAAATGATCAATTATTTTGAATTAGATCACGTTAGCAAATCAGCTAGTGCATTCAACACTGAAAAATTACAATGGTTGAATCAACATTATATCCGTGAATTACCGCCAGAATATGTGGTTAAACATCTTGAATGGCATTACAAAGATCAAGGCATTGATACAACCAATGGTCCTGCATTAACTGAAATTGTCTCTATGCTTGCGGAACGCTGCAAAACCTTAAAAGAAATGGCTAGCTCAAGCCGCTATTTCTTTGAAGAGTTTGAAACCTTTGATGAACCTGCAGCGAAAAAACATTTCAAAGGCAATGCTGTTGAAGCGCTTACAAAAATAAAAGAAAAATTAACCGCACTTTCTAGCTGGGATTTACATTCTACTCACGAAGCGATTGAGCAAACGGCTGCTGAATTAGAAGTAGGAATGGGCAAAGTTGGCATGCCATTACGTGTTGCTGTGACAGGCTCTGGTCAATCTCCATCAATGGATGTTACCCTAGTCGGTATCGGCAGAGATCGTGTACTTACACGTATTCAGCGCGCAATTGATTTTATTAATGCACAAAACGCTTAATATTTAATCGGATAACAAACACATAATAAAATCGTATTGACAGCCACATAGTCAAATTTTATCATATTGCTGTCTTTTATGGGGATATAGCTCAGTTGGGAGAGCGCTTGAATGGCATTCAAGAGGTCGTCGGTTCGATCCCGATTATCTCCACCAAATTAATAAAGCAAGGTTACTTACCTTGCTTTTTTATTATCAATAATCAATATCTTAGTGAATTTTAACAAAAATAAAAATCAAAGCGTGCTAGAATAGTACGCTTTTTTATTACATCGTTAGAAACCATATCAAGGAATAATTATGCGTCCAAATAATCGAGAAAATAATCAACTCCGCCAAATTAAAATTACCCGTAATTACACCAAGCACGCTGAAGGTTCCGTGCTTGTTGAATTTGGGGACACCAAAGTGCTTTGTACTGCAACAGTGGAAGATGCTGTACCACGTTTCTTAAAAGGACAAGGACAAGGCTGGGTCACGGCTGAATATGGAATGTTGCCACGTTCAACACATAGTCGTATGCAACGTGAAGCGGCTAAAGGTAAACAAGGCGGACGCACAATGGAAATTCAACGCTTAATTGCTCGCTCTTTGCGTGCGATGGTGGATCTCAAAGCACTTGGCGAACGTGCGATTACTTTAGATTGCGATGTTATTCAAGCAGATGGCGGCACACGTACCGCATCCATTACTGGTGCTGCTATCGCATTATGTGATGCGATCAACGGTTTAATTGAGAATGGCACGTTAAAAACTAACCCAATTAAAGGTCTAGTTTCGGCGATTTCTGTAGGGATTGTTGAGGGGCAAGCCGTTTGTGATTTGGAATATGTGGAAGATTCTGCAGCAGAAACTGATATGAATGTTGTGATGATGGAAGATGGTCGCATGATTGAGGTACAAGGCACCGCAGAAGGCGAGCCATTTAGCCATGAAGAATTATTAACATTATTAGATTTAGCGAAACAAGGCTGTAATCAAATTTTCATCGCTCAACGCGAAGCGTTAGGCTTATAAACATAGTTTATAGGGATTAAAAAATGGAACAATATAAACGCGATTTTATCGAATTTGCTTTAAGCCGAAATGTATTGAAATTCGGCGAGTTTACTTTGAAATCGGGGCGTAAAAGTCCGTATTTTTTCAATGCAGGTTTGTTTAATACGGGGGCAGATTTAGCGCGTTTAGGCGAGTTTTATGCTGCGGCAATTCAGGCAAGTGCGGTAGATTTTGATGTTGTTTTTGGCCCGGCTTACAAAGGTATTCCAATTGGCACTTCAGTTTCGGTGGCGTTATTTAATCGTTATGGTATTGATAAACCCGTGTGTTTTAATCGCAAAGAAGTGAAAGATCACGGAGAGGGCGGCAATTTAATTGGTAGTCCATTGCAAGGAAAAATTTTGCTTGTGGATGACGTGATTACGGCTGGTACTGCAATTCGTGAATCTATGGAATTAATCAGTGCAAATCAGGCAGAGCTTGCGGCAGTATTAATCGCCTTAAACCGTAAGGAACGAGGAAAAGGCGAGCTTTCAGCAATTCAAGAAGTAGAACGTGATTATCAATGCCAAGTGTTATCAATTATTGATTTAGATGATTTGATGCAATTTATTGAACAAGATCCGCGATACAGTAGCCATTTGCCAGAAATGCGTGCTTATCGTGCCGAATTTGGCGTATAAAACTTGAGAAATAAATTTTTGTTATCATTATAAATAACATTATAAAAATAACCGCACTTTGACTTAACAGAGGAAAGAATGAATTTTATTGGAAAAATTATAGGCGTATTTTTAGGTTGGAAAGTTGGTGGATTTTTTGGTGCGATTGCTGGGCTAATCTTAGGCTCCATCGCAGATAAAAAATTGTATGAACTTGGTTCGGTAAGTTCTAGTTTCTTTAAAAAGAAAACAACGCGTCAAGACTTGTTTATGCAAACCACCTTTGCAGTGCTAGGGCATTTAAGCAAATCGAAAGGGCGTGTAACAGAAGAAGATATCCAATTAGCTAATCAATTAATGATTCAGCTTAAACTAGATGATGCAGGGCGTAAATTAGCACAGGATGCGTTTCGTCGTGGTAAAGAATCTGATTTCCCAATTCGTCAAGTGATCCGTGAATTTCGCATTGGTTGTGGGCAACGTACTGATTTATTGCGAATGTTCTTACAAGTGCAAGTTCAAGCGGCTTTTGCCGATTCAGAACTTCACGAAAATGAGAAAGAAGTGCTTTATGTGATTGCTGAAGAACTTGGTCTTTCTCGTATGCAATTTGAACAAATGATTGCAATGGAAATGGCTGCTCGAGCTTTTACTCAAGGCGGTTTCTATCAGCAATATCAACAAGGTGCATATCAAGGTGGCTACCAATATCAGCAACAAAATAGTGGTGGTTACCAACATGCTTCTGGCCCAACTTTAAATGATGCCTATAAAGTATTGGGTGTGACTGAGTCCGACGAGCAACAAGTAGTAAAACGCGCTTATCGTCGTTTAATGAATGAACACCATCCAGATAAACTCGTGGCGAAAGGTTTACCGCCAGAAATGATGGAAATGGCAAAAGAAAAAACGCAACAGATTCAAGCTGCTTACGATTTAATTTGTAAAGCAAAAGGCTGGAAATAGTGCGTGTTATTCTTGCGCCTATGCAAGGGGTTCTTGATCCCTTTGTACGCCAACTTCTCACTGAAGTGAATGACTACGATTTATGTATAACAGAATTTGTTCGTGTAGTTGATCAACTTCTCCCTGAAAAAGTATTTTATCGTTTATGCCCTGAATTAAAAAATCAGGGCTTTACTTCTTCTGGCACGCCTGTGCGAGTGCAGTTGCTAGGGCAGCATCCAGAATGCCTTGCTGAAAATGCGATTCGTGCGATAGAACTTGGCTCTCATGGCATTGATTTAAATTGTGGTTGCCCCTCTAAAACTGTAAATGGCAGTAATGGTGGTGCGGCATTATTGAAACAGCCTGAATTGATTTATCGTGCCACTCAAGCCTTACGCCAAGCCGTGCCAAGTGAATTCCCCGTTAGTGTAAAAGTGCGGTTAGGCTGGGATAATATTTCTCAAGCTTTTGAAATCGCTGATGCGGTAGAGCAAGGGGGAGCAACCGAAATTACAGTTCATGGACGCACAAAATCTGATGGTTATCGTGCTGATCGAATTAATTGGAAAAAAATTGGTAAAGTTCGAGAGCATTTATCCATTCCTGTTATTGCTAACGGAGAAATTTGGCATTGGCAAGATGGGCAAGATTGCTTATCTCAAACAGGTTGTCAGGATTTAATGGTGGGACGAGGTGCGTTGAATATTCCGAATTTAAGTCATGTTCTGAAATCAAATACAGAAAAAATGCCTTGGCGTGAGATTCAAAAAATCTTGCAAAAATATGCGAATGTTGAAAATGAATATGGCAGCGGTTTTTACCATGTGGCACGAATTAAACAATGGTTACGTTATTTGAATAAGGAATATGATGAGGCGAACAAAGTGTTTGATAAGATTAAGACTTGCCAAACTGCTGAAGATTTGAAATTACGTTTAAATGATAAATAAAAAACCTGCTAATCAGCAGGTTTTCTTTTTATAAATTATTTAAAAATTGACCGCACTTTTTAATTTTTTCAGTGCATTGGTTTCTAATTGACGGATACGTTCCGCAGAGACATTATATTTTGCTGCTAAGTCGTGTAATGTTGCTTTGTTATCATCTAACCAACGAGCTTTGATAATATCTTGGCTGCGCGCATCCAAACTTTGTAATGCCGTGCTTAGTTGCTCAGTGGCTTGGCTTTCAAAGTTTTCATTTTCAAGCTCTGCAGCGAAATTAGAACTTTTATCTTCCAAATAAAGGGATGGAGAGTAAGTCTCTGTTTCTGCATCATCAGTGGGTAAATCAAAACCTACATCGGCACCGCTCATACGCGATTCCATTTCGATCACATCTTCTTTGGAAACACCCAATTCATTTGCCACCATATCAACTTCATTTTCATTGAACCAACCTAAACGTTGTTTAGTTTTGCGTAGGTTGAAAAATAATTTACGTTGAGCCTTCGTGGTCGCTACTTTTACGATACGCCAGTTACGAAGCACATATTCGTGGATTTCCGCTTTAATCCAATGTACGGCGAATGACACCAAACGTACACCAACTTCAGGGTTAAAACGTTTTACCGCTTTCATTAACCCGATATTGCCTTCTTGGATTAAATCCGCTTGAGGCAAGCCATAGCCAGAATAGCCACGTGCAACATGGATCACGAAACGAAGATGCGACAAAATGAGTTTTTTCGCAGCATCTAAATCCTCGTGATAATACAAACGTTCTGCCAATTCCTTTTCTTCCTCTGCGGTCAGCATCGGATATTCATTTGCCGCACGAATATAACCTTCGATACTGCCTTGAGGAACTAACATCATTTGTGTTTCTTTATCCATCGTTTCCCTTCTTTATTTTGGCTTTTGCCAATCAATGTACTTAGTTATAGCACAATAAGCTATCTTATTGAACCAATTTGTTAATAAGACAGGGTTTATCAATCAAAAGTTCAATTATTCTAAATAACTCTGATTAATTAGCAAAGTGGAATGAGGGTTAAATTAAGATTTTCATCAACCACTTTAAATAGTAAATCAATGTTTGGATGTTTGCCTGGATTCGCTTTTGCATCTTCGACGTGTTCTGCAAACCATTCAACACCTTGTTGTGCGGAAGTTCGGTTTAATTTCCCGTTAAATTTTTCAGCCAACGCATTATAAAGGCGAAGCGATCCTAATTTACCTTGTATCGCAGGAATGTTATGGATAATAGTTTCTCCATTCATCACATTTAAACCCATTAGATGATCGATGTTGGGCAAGGTTTCTAAAATTTCTTTAAAGTTCATAGTGTTATCCTTAGTTTATAAAATTATGCGATAGTTTGCTCGCTATTTACTTCGCCAGTTGCACTGATAAATCTTACTTCAGGTTGCAAATATACACCGAATTTTTCTGCAACAGTTTGGCGAACGTGATGGGCAAGTTTGACTACGTCTTGTCCTGTTGCCCCACTTTTGTTAATTAACACTAATGCTTGTTTTTTATGAACCGCAGCCCCTCCTATTTGAAAACCTTTAAGATTACATTGATCAATCAGCCAGCCTGCCGCTAATTTCACTGAGCCATCTGCTTGTGGAAAGTGCGGTAGATTTTTGTGATGTTTTTTGATTTCCTCAAAATGTTCTGAACTGACAACTGGATTTTTAAAGAAACTCCCTGCATTACCCGTTTCATTTGGATCAGGTAATTTACTTTGACGGATATGACAGACTTCATCAAAAATTTGTTTAGCCGTGACAGTTTTTGGATCGAACGCTACAAGCGAACCATATTTTAGAATAGGCTGCCAATCTTTTTTAAGCTTTAATCCAACCGCTGTAATCACGTAACCTTGCTGATAACGATGTTTAAAAGTACTTTCACGATAACCAAATTCACATTGTTCTGTGTCGAGTCTAAAGGTTTCATTCGTGTTTAAATTAAGTACATCCACATAATCGCACACATCTTTAAATTCAACGCCATAAGCACCGATATTTTGAATAGGCGCAGATCCTGCACAGCCAGGAATTAAAGCCAGATTTTCTAAGCCATAAATACCATTATTAATAGACCATTCCACCAATTTATGCCAATTTTCCCCACCATTGACGTGAAGATAGTGAAAATGTGCATTTTGTTCGTGCGTAATCCCCATTAAACGATTTAAAACCACCACGCCATTAAAATCATCCAGAAACAGAACATTACTGCCTTGACCTAAAAAAAGTACGGGTAAATTTTCTGATTTAGAATGCGCCCACACTTGTTGTAGTTGTTCGATACTATGTGCTTCAATAATTTCACGAGCATTAGACTGAATATGGAAAGTATGAAAAGGCTGTAAATTTTGCATTTTGATGTCCTAAAATAATGTATGCGGCAAGGTAATCTTGACTTGCGTGCCGCCTTGTTCACGGCGATGAATATGCAATTGTGCATTAAGCTGACGACAGCGTTCCGCCATAATATTCAAGCCGTAATGCCCTTCTGGTTCTTCAAGAGTTGGAATGCCAACCCCATCATCTTCAACTAAAATTTCATATTCGCCTTCTGCATTAATTCTTGCACTTATTTCAATTGCTGTGCCTTGAGAATGTTTGATTGCATTGGTTGTTGCCTCACGCACAATTTGAAGTATATGCACTAACTGTTGAGGATTTAAACTTTGTGAGGGTAATTGACTTTTTACATTCATTTGCATTGAAGTTTGAGTGCGTAAAGAATTAATTACCTGTTCTAAAGCGAGTTGTAAATTCGCTTCTTGTATGGTTAAACGGAAAGTGGCTAAAAGCTCGCGTAACTGTGCGTAACCACCAGAAAGGGCTTGTTCAAAATCGGCAATAATTGCCAAACTCTTTTCTTTTGATTGTTCGTCTTCTTTCTTCAGGTTATGTTTGAGCAAAGTAAGTTGAATTTGTAAAAATGATAAGACTTGTGCCAAGGAATCGTGCAATTCTCGCGCAATAATTGAGCGTTCTTCCATTAATAAAAGCTGTTCTTTCTGGCGTAAATTTTTATGGAAATAAAGCGCACGAGCAAGCATTTGCGCTAAATTTTGCATAATGCGGGGATCTGGACAAGGTAGTCCCGCTTGCCAAGAGAGTACACCTAATTCTTCGTTATCCACAGAAAGGGGTTCGATTTGTAATGCACTATCGGTTTCTCGCTCACCCAATGTAATATCCCAATGCTCAGCTCCCATCACTTCCACTTTAACGAAGTTCAAATGCTCGCTAATAAAAATGTAATTCAAAACTTGATTTAAAATTTTATCGTTAATTGTGTTTGTATTCAGAAGTTGAGCACTTTGATAAAGTGTGCTTAAAGTGCGGTTAGTTTGGCGTAACTTTTGCGTTTTTTCGTTTACAGCTTCTTCTAAACGTGAATAAAGTTGTCCTAGTTCTGTGGACATTTGTGTAAATACACGTGCCAGCGTGCCAAGTTCGTTTTGTTTCCTTGTGTCAAGCGGAATATGATTGAATTGACGCATTTGCACTTGCATACTGGCTTTTGTCATTAAATGCAAAGGTTTCACAACTTCTCGCTGTGTGTACCAAATCACATAAGACACCATAGCTAAAATTAACAACATAGCGAAAAAAAGCACCGATACGCCCAAAATCCATTTTTGCTCACTGAAACGTTGTAGCTCAAACACAAAATGATCAACATCTGCAACATAATCTGTGAGCTGTTCACTATAATTTTTCACATCATACTGACGTGCATATTTTTCCATTATCGCCCAACGTCGCAAAATGGTTTGATAAGATAATTTCACTGCTTTAGGTGTAAAAAATTGATTTTGCGTTTCCAGTAATGCAGAAGAATGTAAGCTAACCTGATAACGACGCAAATTATTTTCTATACTTTCTGGTTGTGTCCGCATTTCGTAAAGCAAACGATAACTTTGCATTCGTAATGAACCAGAAATATTAATAGCTTTCGCATCATATTTATTACTACTTATAATCGCTAAACTCAGAGAACTAATCACGCCAGCAACAATTAAAATAATAAATAAATATTTAGCAATACGAGTGGAAACAGAACGCTTGGTATGCACAGAAAACTCCAGTGGAAATTAAAAAAGTGCGGTAGAATTTTTATTTCTTTTTAAATTTAGCCCAAACTTTATCTTCTTGACCACGCCATAAGCGTTGAATGTTATCGTGATGACGATAAATTAATAGGCAACATACCAAGGCAACAGGAAAAGTAAATTCTGGTTTAAACCACCACACATAAAAAGGCACGAGTAACGCCGTAAGTACCGCACTTAATGAAGAATAGCCACTAATAAGAAAAACAAAGATCCACGTACCAAACATTGAACCTGCAACAGCCCAAGAAATTGGTGCGATTGCTCCAAAGGCAGTTGCAACACCTTTGCCACCTTTAAATTGAAAAAAAATGGGGAAAATATGCCCTAAACAAGCACCAAGTGCGACCATCCCTAATTCAAATTGGGTTAAACCTAAATAATAACCTGCCCATACAGGAATCATCCCTTTTAACATATCAAAAATAAGCACCGCCAAGGCAGACTTACGATTTCCAATACGTAATACATTCGTCGCACCAGGATTGTGTGAACCATTTTGACGAGGATCAGGCAATCCAGTAAGGCGACAAATTAAAATCGCACTGGAAATAGAGCCTAAAAGATAGGCAAAAAGCATATAAAAAAGGGCGAAAAGGCTCATTTTGCACTCCAGCAAGAAAAACTGTTCGTTATTCTACCCAAAATTGATAGCATACGCCTACAATAATTTTAGAGGAAACCTTATGGATCGTATTTTTATTGAAGAATTGACTGTTTTTGCACAAATCGGTGTATATGATTGGGAACAGCAAATAAAACAAAAACTTGTGTTTGATTTGGAAATGGCTTGGGATTGTAAACAAGCGGCAGAAACGGATGATGTTGCATATTGTTTAAATTATGCTGAAGTGAGCCAAGTGATAATTGATTATGTGGAAAGTAAACCTTTCTTGCTGATTGAGCGAGTGGCTTATGAAGTGGCGGATTTGCTTGAGTCACGTTATCAACTTCAAGGATTAAAAATTAAACTGAGTAAACCAAAAGCCGTCGCGCAAGCTCGAAATGTTGGCGTATTGGTTATACGTGGATGTTTAAAATAATGTAGCGATAGTGGCTATTAATAAATCTGACAGGCATGCAATTTAATTGGTGCCTGTCAGATTGGCTTTACACTTTTACCTTGTGTTCTGAATAGTTATTGTTCAGCTTCTAACTCTCCAACACTCACTTTAGTATTATTACCTTTATCGCCGAATTGTTGTTCTTCGCAACCGTTACCTGCATCACAAACTGCAACAGAAACAAGTTTTTCAA
The DNA here is from genome assembly GCF_900475755.1 of Haemophilus influenzae. Lineage (NCBI taxonomy): Bacteria > Pseudomonadati > Pseudomonadota > Gammaproteobacteria > Pasteurellales > Pasteurellaceae > Haemophilus > Haemophilus influenzae. The sequence goes on along the minus strand of NZ_LS483411.1, from coordinate 620,133 downwards.
CATCTAAGCTACTCACTAACTTTGTATTAATGATTTTTTCGCTTGCGTCCGTAACATTCAATTGCTCAGCAGATAAGTTGGTGGCTCGCACACCGTTAATTTTGTCATAAAGTCTAGCAAAACCACGTTCACTGAGTTTGGTAGAATCGCCGTTAATTTTTGTTTGATTAAAGTTTTTCTCACGAGGCAGTTCAAAGAATGTGAAATTTGAATTTGATTTTACCTCAATTTCTACCCCTTTGGAGCTTAAATAAGCTGTCCCACCGTTTGGTGCTAAGGCAGTGATGTCGGCATTTTCAATGGTTGTTTTGGTATTTGCGTTATCACCAATAGTAAATGCCATATTGGCAATATTAGCATCATTATCAATTGAGCCTGGCGCACCATTAATGATCACTTCCTTCCCAGTTCTTCCACCTGTGTTAATTGCAGTAATTTTCAAGTCATCTTTGCTGTTTTTACCTGCAATTTTTGTATCGCCATCAGTTCTAAAGGTGTAACCCTGATGAGATTTCACAAAAATAGAACTTTTTTCCCCTATTAATTCCCCGATTAAAAACATCGTAGCATAAGGTGCTTTTGGAGATATATCGCTTTTCTCATCGCCCACGATTTTGATATGTGAGTTTACCATTGAGACTTTACCATTCATTCCTAAACGGTTAATTTGAGTTGAAATATCTTGTGAATTATCTTTATCAAAGGTAATATCAATCTTGCTATTATCTAACTTAATTTTTTCTGCCAGTAAATGCACAAATCCATTTTTCAGATTAATATTACTGTTAGAAATATTAATTTCTGTGCCTTTAATAGCTGCTCGCCCTGTATTTTTGGTGGCAAACATATCAAAACGATGCCAATAGGCTTTGTTCATATCTAAATCTAAATCATTGTAATATTTCCAACGGCGTCTGCCTTGTTCTAACGAAGATAACTGTGTACGCTTGTCTAAATCCAATACACCGTATTCATATTTTGAATTATTACGGGATACCCCCCCATCAATGTAAAAATTCGTCTGTCCTGTGGCGGTGATGTTATTTAAATTAACTTTTTCAAATCCACCCGCTAAAACCACATCATCAACCTGATTAAAGACTACATTACGCATATCAACATTAAACTTCTTGCGTTGTGACTTTTCTGCTCTCTTCCATCGGTTTTCATAATCCTCTTCATTGACACTACGCCCCAATCCTATCGCTCCGTTACCAAGATTTATTTTGCTGTCGGTAATTTTAATATCTGATTTAAAATCTTCCTTATTCTGCAAACTCGTTACAACAAATAAACGACCTTTTGAGTGAATATCCGCATGATCAATATTAATATGACCTTGGTTAGTCAGCTTTAATAGCGAATCTGTGCCTTTAAAGGAATCTATATGAATACGTCCTGAAATATTAACGTCCTTTCCTTTAAGAGTTACTTTTCCATTATTAGCTAGTAATGAACTTAACGCCTCTGTTTGTATAAATGAATCCGTCCCCGTATCATCTTTATCATCTGCAATCCGAATATTTTCAGTGTCTGGCACGTCAATATTAACTTCTGTATTTAATGTTTTATGTTCATCATTATAGTGCGTTCCACTATTTTCACGTCCAAAGTTACCATTGATATTAACGCTTTTGCCTTTAAAGTTGATTTTAGGCGAGGTAACTTTTGATCCAGTTTGAGAAGTGATTTTTATATTGTCTTTAAGTTCGTTATTTGAGGTAAATACAGTCTCACTCTCCCCTTTAATATCACTTTTATTATTCAACTCAACATTGTCAGCAGATAACACAATCTTACCTTTTCGATTGCTAACTTTAGTTGCTTCTAATACTCCATTATTCACAACCAAGCTATCTAATGCTTCTTTACGCCCTTTCGCACTTAACGTAATCTCTCCTGCTTTAATGCTCCCTTCATTTTTAACAATACTCTGTACTGCATTATCTTCTAATGCCACACTTATGCTGCTATCTGATAAGGTAAATGTAAAATTATAGTCTGAGGATAAATATACTTTGCCATTTGTAGCGTCAATTTTCCCTTCATTGATAACTTCATCGCCATTAAGTACCACGAAATCTTTCGCCTTAATTTCCCCTTCATTGATAACTTGACCTTCTTTTAGCACCCGACCGTCTTTTAGCACCAGACCTTCTTTTACCACCTGACCGTCTTTTAGTTTACGGGTAAATTTATTGGTATTGGTATTGCTATTGCCATTTTCACTGATTTTCTCTAAATCTTTGGTTGTTGCAAGTAAACCAGCTACATTAATTTGTGCCCCTTTGGTAATAATAACCCCATTAGGGTTTGCTAAATAAACCTTACCGTTTGCCGTCAATTTCCCTTGAATTTGGCTAGCATTGCCACCAGTTACACGGTTATATGCCACAGAATTTGCGTCAGGCTGTTTAAATTCCACTTCTTTATTTTGACCGATGTCAAAACTATGCCAGTCTATTTGAGTTGTTGGGGTTTTTTGATCAATCGTCATTTTATTTCCAATTGTAGAAACATCTGCCTCCCCAACAACTACTTTATCCTTTTGTGGAAAATCCGGTGTAGAGGCATATGCCGCACCACTGCAAGTGGTCAAAATGATAAGAGAAATTACATTTAATTTATACATAGCATACCTCCTTAGAAAGTTTTAATCATAGAAAGCCAGAATTGGTGTTTATCGGCATTATTAATATTGTTATCAAGCGGTTTAGCGATACTAGTGTTGATGGCATAGCTGCCAGCATCTGAAAGAGAAAGTCCTGCACCAACGCTTTGTAATTTCACGCTATTTTTCACGCCTTTTGCGAGAAATTGGCTATGTTTATAAGATTTCCCAAAACCATAGTCATAGAACAATGAGCTTACTAGCACACTTTGGGAAAAGACTGGTAAATAATGTTTGAATTCTGTTTGTATCAAATGCCCTTCATCCACAGAAGCCGCACCAGCTTGATGTCCACGTACTCCAGACAAACCACCAAGCAACATTTTCTGTGAGCTTTCAAGGGTTTTATCGGCAAACTGACCGTTTATACCAATATTGAAAGCAAAAGATTTTGGTAAAATTTGCTCGTGAGACAAGCGGTAGTTATATACCGTAAAATGCGATTGTGGTTGAAAATTCTCTACTGCATTATGTTGTTTTTCACTAGTTTGATTCGCTAAATTACCGAACAAGGTAGATAATGAAAAATAAGTTGTCCCATCTTTAATAAGATTCCAAGAGCCGTCAATCCCTGCAGTTAAACTATTTATTTTCCGTTTTTGTTTCACAGAAACCGCTTGTTGTTTATCCGTAAGGTTTTGATGATTAAAGCTCACTTTAGTACTTAAACGAAAATTTGGTGTACGGATTGTTGGGTGCAACAAATAAGCCCCTAAGGTATGGGAATGCCCTTGAGATTGTAATGATTTAAAATTACCACCTAATTTGTAGTGGAGATAGTTAGCAGTTACACCAAAACGCGTAGAATAACCATCAATTAAAGAGGAATAATCTATACGAGCATTTTTTAAATTAGCCTGATTAGAACTCAGTAAATCCAGTTTCAATTCATCGCCCCAGCCATTCAAATTACTGACTTTTGTCCCCGCAGCCAAACGGTAACGCCCTGTATATTTGTTGCCTTGATTATCTACTGAAACATAACTAGAAAAACGTTTTGCATCGTTAATCTTAATCAGTAAATTCGCTTCGCCGACTTTTTTGCCTGCGGAGAGTTGCAAACCAGCATTTACCCCTGGAACATCATTTATTGTTAAAGCAAATTTTTCTAACTCATCTTTCAAAATAAATTCGGACGTATTTACTGTTGTATTAGAAAGACGGGATACAAATTTATTGCTTAATGCACTGTGATTTTGCAAGCGTATTTCGCCCACATTACCTTTGAGTAACAGAATTTTTACCGTACCTTGCTCAATTTCCTGCGGTGGTAAAATTGCTTTTGCCACTAAATAATTATTATGACGATAAAATTCGCTGATCTCATTTGCTAAATTACTTAAATCTGACAGCGATACCTCTTTTCCTACATAATTTTTCAAAATATGCGCAAGTTCATCTGCCGCCACTTCCTGATTGTTTCGATCTAAAATCTGTACTTGCGTAAGTGGAAATTTTAGCTCTTGTTTATACTGTGCGGTATAAGGCGATTTTGCTGCTTGATTAAATAATTCGCCACTAGGTTTGGCTTCTGGTTGAATTTGACGCTGTTCTAGTTCACGGTTCAATGATCCAGCATTTGGCACTAATGCCATCACTGAATTACTCAAAACAAAGCCTAAACTGACCGCACTTGCAATAACAGAATAACGAGGTCTCATTTTCATTCCTTATGTCCTATTAATTGATAAAATTACAAAAATTGAGGGAAAACAGCTTTAGGGCGTTTTTCCAAAGTAAATTTAGAAGCTATAAACCGCACTAATTTTCGCATTGCGACCAGTGCCTTCCATTAAACTAAACGCTGGTTGATATTTTCTATCAAACAAGTTTTCCAGCGCAAAATCTAAACGCAGGTTTTTCCATTCGCCTTTTAATGGCGCATAGGTAGCACGAAGATCGGTCAGTATATAACTTGGGTAGGTAACACCATGATCTTTAGGCACTCGATGTTGGGCAGCGTAATGGGTTATTGTCGCTCCTACAGTGAATTTGTCTTTTACTAAAGCATAATCTGCCCCTACGCCGATTTTGCTTGCGGCAATGTTTGATAAAGCTTCGCCGCTATCTTTATCTCTACCTTTGGTACTGCCATAGTTAGTAAACAGCGTTAAACGTTCTGTTTGGTATTGAGCTTGCAACTCAATACCGCTTAAACGGGCATTAGTTATGTTTTGATACTGGGATTTTGTTGGCAAAAATGCTCTATTTGTATTTGTATTTGGATTTGCACTTGCATTTGTATTTGTCTTTGCATCATTAAATATTTTTAAGTTAATAAAATCTTTCACATCATTACGGAAATAAGTCGCTTCAATTTTGAATTTATCGCCTTGTTTAAACAGACTATCAAAATGTAGATTTGCGGTAATTTCTTTATTTTTCGCTGTTTCAGGGCGCAAATTTGGATTTGCTACAAATCTATTGACTTGATCTAGCCCTAGAGTATTTGCCCCAAAGTGAGCACCACTCACAAACCGCTCTTGCATAGATGGTGCTCGGAAAGCTTCATTATATTTAGCAGAAAAATCTAACCAATTGGTCACTTTCCAAGTTAATTTTGTGGCAGGCGATAAATGATTATCCTTATATTTTACAGTTTTACTTGAGGTATCGTAGTGGTCATAACGTACACTTGGCGAAACTAGCAATTTTTCCCCAAATAGTGGAATATGGGCGATTAAATAAACGCCTGTAGTGTTTGAATTCGCATTATAGGGGTCCGCTCGAAACTTCGCATCATTACTGTTTGTGCCGCGTTCTGTACTAATTTTATCTCGCATATAATCCACCCCATAAACAAAGGAAATGTGAGATAATTCGGAAGAATTACGTAAATTTATACCTCGGGTAGTTAATTTAGTCTGATCTTTCACACCACTGACTTTACGCTGTTCTTTCTCAATAGTCTTATTGTTGTATAGCGCAATATGCGTATTTAGATAAGGATTATCAGGCGTTAAATAATAGTTAAATACCGTGCTTTGATCAGGAATTTGTTGATCACTTAAATAACTGACACTGCCAAAACGTGTTTTCACTTTAGAGTAAAACTCTGATATTTCTGATGGTTTTCTTTTTATCGGCGGAAAACTGTCGCTTGGTCCGTGGAACTCGTTGATTTGATCTATAATTTTTTCATTGGTAAGTTCGTTTTCCACCTCATTATTGCTTGGTGCTGTTTGTTTAAAACGAGTTTCGCGGTGGGATAATTCCACACGGTTCGCATCATTAATTTGCCAACCAAACTTTGCTAAGCCCCCAAACTGTTTATAGGCTGTATTATTCAGCTTGTTGCCTTTACCAGTGCGTAAATTATCCGCATTATTATAGAAAGCACTAATAAGAACATCGAATTTGTCATTTGCCGCAAATACAGAAGCATCCCTTTCCGATAAATTATTAGCAGTTTGATAACCTTGGCGAATTTTAACCCCGAGTTTGTCATTATTTTTCAATAAATCCAAAGCATTTGGCGTACGCATTGCCACAACACCACCCAAAGCACCGCTACCCCATAAGGAGCTACTTGGCCCTTTGATTACTTCAATTTCTTGGATGAGTGACATTGGAAGAAAATAAGAACCTCTATGTGCTAAATCAAAATTTTGTCTCACGCCATCAATGACTTGCACAACACGATTATCACTTAACCCTCGGATATTAGGTTTTTGAGCAATGCTTCTCGAACCGCCTCTAATATCAACATTTGGAATGTCTTCTAACGCTGCTGCAACACTAGTCGCTTGCTTAGAAAGAAGACTATCTTTAGATTGTTTTTCTGGCGTATAAGCAAACCTACTTGGATCTCGTGTCGCAATAACGTTGATAGAGTCTAATTCAACGGATTGCGCTAGTGCATTTGCTGTCACTAAGGTTGTTGCAATTGCAAGGGAAAGTTTAGAAAATCGCATCTGTTTTCCTTATTGTAATAATTAAAAATAGGAGAATGGCGATGATAATAATGATAATTACAATAATAATCAATTGATTTATTTATAATCATTTGTATTTAGTAGCGTAAAATTTAAACTAATTTTGGATTTCAATCTGTACCTGCAAAAATTGGACTAAATAAGCAAGAGATTAAGGTATAGATTTTTATGACTAAATATAAACTAATTTAACAACAAGTTATTGATTTTTAACTTAAAAAATAAAACTCTTACTTTCCAAAAACAACTTTCAAGTTGGCTATATTAAAACGTTTAACTTAACCATCTAACTTTTGAGATGCAGATCATTTTTTCAAAATAATCCTAATTTTTTCATTTGTTCAATAACGGGTTCGACTTGAATCTCTGCCATCAAATTTTTCCCTTTTAGTTTGGTTGCCCAAGGTAGTTCAGATGACGGTTTGCCAAATTCTTTTTGGGCATTTTCTTCATATACAGATACCACGTTATCTAAATTATTATAAGGCGCAGTCCGCAAAGGATTGTGATAGGCATATAAGCCAATAACGGGTGTTCCTTGTGTTGTCGCAATATGGGCAGGGCCAGAATCTGGCGAAAGTACCAAATCAACCTTAGAAATTAAAGCGGTAAGCTGTTTTAGGTTTGTTTTTCCTGCAATATTGGTTGGCGTGAAATGGCAAAGTGCGGTAATTTTTTCGACTATTTCTAATTCACGTTTGGCTGGCGAACTGCAGAAAATCACATTGACATTATGCTGATGGGCAATATTGGCAACCTCTGCATAACGTTCGATTAGCCAATCTTTTTCTGCTTTGCTAGAACAAGGGGAAATTAATAAATTTTTACGAGAGAAATCAATAAATTGATCGGCAAATTTATCATCATCTTGTGAGATAGCTAATTGCCATTTCGGTTCTACTTTCGGTACGCCAATATATTCAGCGAAAGCCATAAATCCATCTAATACGTGAGGGGAAAAAGGATCTCTGATACGACGATTTACAAATAGCCATTGCCCTTCGCGAGAACGTTTTTCTCCAAATCCAATTTTGAATTTTGCTTTAATTCCTAAAGAAAGGATTGATGCACGAAATGCTGTTTGCATATTTAATAGCGCATCAAACTGCTTATTTTTTAGTTGTTTCCAAAGTGATAAAACGCCTTTCCATCCTGTTTTTTTATCATAAGGAATGAGCGAGACATTAGGAATGCCTGAAAGCAAACCCATTTCGGTTTTTCCTACAATCCACGTCATTTCTGTTTGGGGATAATATGCCTGAATGTGCTGAACCACCGCTAAGGCGTGGCAAACATCGCCTACAGCTGATAATCGGAGAATACAAAGGGATTTTGGAGCTTCGGTAAAAAGTGGCATTAACGTTCCTTTATCATTTAATTTGTGCCTATTTTAAAGTAGAATGACCCCATTTTCTATTCATAACAACGTTCTAATGCACCAATTCCAACAAGATAACCAATATTTTATCTTTAATTTTGACCGCACTTTTGACCAAGCAACCGAGTTTTTCCAAGCGGAATTTTGGCAAAAACAAGAACGAGTGATAGGAAGTGCAAAAGGTCGAGGCATCACTTATTTTTTGCAAACTGAAGATTGGTTTGGTGTAAATTGTGCGTTGCGTCATTATTATCGCGGCGGACTTTGGGGTAAACTGAACAAAGATCGTTATCGTTTTTCTGATCTTGAAACTACCCGTAGTTTTGCTGAGTTTCATTTGTTGCAACGTTTGTATGAAGCGGGGTTACCTGTGCCTAAACCCATTGCTGCACGTATTCAAAAAGGCAAGTTAGGTATTTGCTATCAAGCGGATATTTTGACGGAAAAAATCGAAAACGCGCAGGATTTAACCGCACTTTTACAAACACAAACATTGCCAAAAGAAACTTGGAGGCAAATTGGTCGTTTGATTCGAAAACTACATGATTTACAGATTTGCCATACAGACTTGAATGCACACAATATTTTGCTTCAACAAGCTGAACAAGGGCAAAAATGTTGGTTACTGGATTTTGATAAGTGCGGCGAAAAATCT